>JAZRKM010000092.1:0-5674 GCA_045646325.1 Akkermansia sp.
GGATGTTGGCCGGCTTGATGTCGCGGTGCAACAGGGGCTCGGGCTGCGTGTGCAGGTAGTGCAGGGCACTCAGTAAGGGCTGCAGGATGGAGAGCAGCTGTTGCTCAGTGAGGTCTTGGGGGCGGGGCGCTGCTTCATGCAGAGGCTTGCCGCCGATGTAATCCATCACATAATAGGCAGTGCCGAGAGCCCGGAACGCCGTAAGCACCGGCACAATATTCGGGTGGCGCAGGCGCGTGAGCACTTTAGCTTCATTCAGAAAGGCCCCCAGAGCCCATTCGTAGTTCTCTTGCCTGCTTTGTCCGGCAGGGCCGGCCATGTGGTTCGCGCTGTTGCGCAGGGAGAATTCACCGGGGAAGTTTTCTTTGATAACCACTCGGCGCTCCGTTATATCTTCCTCAGCCAGATAGGTGATACCGAACCCGCCTTGTCCGAGCAGTGCGGTGATGGTATAGGTATCTCGCAGCATGTAACCTGTCGGCAGGGCGGGTGAGAGGATTTCGGACATGGTGGCCGGTGATTGATGAGGGTTAAAATGTGTTACTGTACGGTACGACGTGTGTCGGGGAAAGGTATATGGTGCGGGAAATATACCACTTGCCCTTCATGTCTGTAGACTAGCATTTATGAGAGGCGATGTCAATGATTTGCAGTAGCGCTCGCGGAATTTTGAGTCCGTAGGACGACAGACAATAGCCGGAGCCGGAGCTGCGTCAGCAGCAAAGTCTCCGGTAGCCGGAGAAAAACATATCGGAGCCCCGCCGGATGGCGGGCCGACAGAAGACCGCCGCATGGGATTGAGCCATGGCTATCTGTCGGGCCTCCGCGTTCCGCGTCGGGGCTCGCATTTACTTTTTCCACCATACCCGGGGTTGCGCGAGCCCGTTGGCTCGCTTGCCCCGCGCTACTCTCTGTCGCCCTGACGGGCTTTGAGTTCGGCGGGCGGTACGCCCACGGGATTGCCCGTCAAATTCCGATTTCTTCAACGGTGCTTGAATAGTCAGAAGACTATTCGGTTGGTGGCAAAAAAAGGGGGAGGAACCTTTCGGGTTCCTCCCTGTAATCTTTTGCTTCAGCTGTTCAGCTTACTTATTTGGCGCAGCCGCAGTTGCACTTGGGGGCCTGGTAACGGAAGCCGCGGAACTGGGGAGCCATGGGGCGACGGAAGTTACGGTTCATACCGCACTTGGGACCCTGGGGACGGAAGCCCTGGAACTGGGGAGCCATGGGGCGACGGAAGTCACGCTTCATGCCGCACTTGGGACCCTGGTGGCGGAAGCCACGGAACTGGGGAGCCTTGCGGTCGCCACGCTTGCCGTGGAACTTACCACCCTTGCGGTCGCCACGCTTCTCGAAAGCAGCCTTCACAGCTTTCTTCTCTTCATCGCTGAGCTTGCCGTCCTTGTCGGCATCGAACTTGTTCATGAACTCGGCTTTGAAGTGCTCACGCACGGCCTTCTTCTCATTGTCGTCGATCTTGCCGTCCTTGTTAGCGTCGAACTTGGCCATGAACTCGGCCTTGCGAGCCTCCATGAAAGCCTTACGGTCCTGCTTGGGAGCGGCCTCAGGGGCGGGGGCGGCGACAACTGCGGGAGCGGGAGCCTGAGCGGGAGCCTGCTGGGCCTCCTGAGCGAAAACCGGCAGAGCGGCTACGATGGCGATGATGATGGATTTCTTCATAATCTTGTTTGTCGTTTAAGAGTTTTGAGCCTTGCGGGCTACTTACATGTGGGAGAACGTAGCAGCCGACTGAAATTCTACAGAAAAAACGAAAATATTTTTTGCAAACGTCATTGATTTTTGTTAGTATCAAGTATGGCATGAGCTCACTTAGCGCTTGTCATGAGCGTTTAGAGGTAGTATGATGTCGGCAGACATGAATACATATAAAATTGCTGTGCTGGCGGGTGACGGTATCGGCCCGGAGGTAATGGAGCAGGCTCTGCGCGTGCTGGATGCCGTGGAGTCGAAGTACGGTTTCCGCACGGAGCGCACGGCCTGCTATGTAGGCGGTGCGGGGATTGACAACTGCGGCAAGGCTCTGCCTGCCGAAACCCTGGCAGCCTGCGAGGCGGCAGATGCTATCCTCTTCGGCTCTGTCGGCGGCCCCAAGTGGGATACGCTGCCGCCCGATGAGCGCCCCGAGCGCGGTGCTCTGCTGCCGCTGCGCCGCCACTTCAAGCTGTATGCCAACCTGCGCCCCGGTATTTGCCTGCCTGAGCTGGTGGATGCCTCGCCCATCAAGAACAGCATCATCCCGCAGGGGTTCGATATCCTCTGCGTGCGCGAACTCACGGGCGGTATGTACTTCGGCGAGCCCAAGTTCTACGGCGAGCGCGATGGTGAGACTGTGGCACTGGATACCCTTTTCTACAAGAAGAGCGAGGTGGAGCGCATTGCTCACGTGGCGTTCGAGGCTGCCCGCGGTCGCAGTGGTCGCCTGTGCAGTGTGGACAAGGCGAACGTGCTTGCCTCTTCCGTCATGTGGCGCGAGGTCATGAATGCCATCGCCCCGCAATACCCCGATGTGCAGCTCACTCACATGTATGTGGACAACGCCGCCATGCAGCTCGTGCGCAATCCCAATCAGTTCGATGTCATGGTGACGGAAAACACCTTCGGCGATATTCTTACCGATGAGATGGCTATCGTCTGCGGTTCGCTGGGTATGCTGCCCAGCGCCTCTCTCTGCAAGAATGGCGAGAGCACCTTCGGCCTGTATGAGCCTTCCGGTGGTTCGGCTCCCGATATAGCGGGGCAGGGCATTGCCAACCCCATCGCGCAGATTCTGTCCATGGCCATGATGCTGCGCTACTCCTGCCACGAGAGCGCCGCGGCAGATGCCGTCGAGGCCGCCGTGCGTGCCGTCATCGCTGCCGGGTACCGCACCGGTGACCTGAGCACCGGTGCCGAGGGCGAAATCCGCGTGGGTACCACCGGCATGGGTGATGCCATTATTGCGGCACTGAGCTGAGAAGACTGATTTCAGTAAAAAAACCGCTCGTACTCATGGTGAGTGCGAGCGGTTTTTTCATTCGTTTGTTGTAGTCTGTCACTTGTTCGGGAACATCTTTTCGACATATTTGGCAATCATGTCGACCTCGATGTTCACGGTGCTGCCGACCTCATAGCAGTGCATGATGGTGCGCTGCCAGGTGTGCGGGGTAATCCAGAACTCCAGTTCACCGCCCGGGTGAATGGCGGCGATGGTGAGCGATACGCCGTCGATGGTGATGCTGCCCTTGTCGATGGTGTAACGGGTGAGAGATTCGGGTATGCGTACGCGCACCATGTGGTCTTGCCCGACGGGGGTGATGGCTGTGACCTCGCCCGTGCAGTCCACATGCCCCATGACCAGGTGGCCGCCGAAACGCCCGCCGGTGCCCATGGCGCGCTCCAGGTTGCAGAGCGAGCCCTCGCTCAGGCAGCCCAGCGAGGTAACCCGCATGGTCTGTGTGAGCAGGTCGAACTCCACACGTGTGCCCTCTATGCGGTCAACCGTCAGGCAGCAGCCGTTCACGGCTACGGAATCCCCCAGCGACAGCTCGGCGGCAAAGGGAATGTCGATACCGTAGCGAGCCCCCTTCTCGACCGGGGTGCGCGCGATGACTTTGCCCGTGCATTCTACGATTCCGGTAAACATGGCTTTATCAGCGGATGAGGATGAAGAACAGGAACATGATGGTCGTGGGCAGGAAGGCCCACAGGAAGAGCTTCAGCGCGCTGATACCGCTCTTGAAGTACTTGCCCAGGATAGCCTGGCCCGCCGGGTTGGGGGCGTTGGCAATCACGGTCAGACCACCGCCGGTCACGGCGCCGGCCACGATGGCGTACTTAATCTCCTCTTGCAGGTTGGGTACGGTGCTGGCCAGGAAGGTGACGGAGGCGTTGTCGTTGAAAGCGGTCAGTATGCTGGCTACACCCATGGTGGCGGTCGCACCGAGCTCAGAAAGGGCCTGCAGAACGGGCTGCATCCACCACCCCTGCACGCCGCCCATAATCAGCAGGCCGGCCAGGAAGAAGGCTACCAGCATGGGTACCTTGATGGAGAAGGCGTTCTGGTACTGCGGAGTGGCCATGGTGAAGCCCAGGAAGAACATGAAACCGCCGATGAAGCAGGCGGGGTGGTGGGCGAAGTATACCGTCCAGGCCAGGAAGAAGATGGACACGCCGTAGACCCAGACGGGGATGATGTCCTGGCGGTCTTCCCAGGTGGTAGGCACGGCGCTGTCGAAAGCGCTGTTGGCGCGCTGCACTTCGGCCAGGCGGGTGAATTCTTTGCGGAACACCATGAAGTAGATGACATTGGCCAGCACAATACCCACAACGGCCTTCCACCCGAAGTGCAGGAACATGTGGCCCATGCCCCAATCCCACTTACCGGCTACCATCACGATGGGCGGTGCGGCGAAGTGTGTCAGGGTGCCACCGACGGAGACATTCACGAACAGCAGGGCGATGGTGGCATATTTCAGCGAATCGCTGGGCTTGAGCTGGTAGAATTTCTTACCCAGCAGGATGGCTGCCAGGGTCATGGCGGCAGGCTCGGTGATGAAGGAGCCCAGCAGCGGAGCTATGCACAGCACCGACAGCCACCACGCCGCCGGCGTGCCCTTGCCCAGAGAGGCGCCGAACTTCAGCGTGTTTTCGGCCAGGCGATAAATCGGTCGGGAGGAGGCAATCACCATCACCACCGCGACGAACAGCGGCTCGGTGAAACTGGTGTCGTGGTCGATGTAGAGCAGGAAATCCTCCATCGAGTAGTACGACTGGCACACCAACGCAAAGGGGATAATCCACAGGCCGAACACCACTTCCACTTCACCCAGGAAGTGGCACAGGGTCGAGGCGAACGATACCGGTACGCGCTGCTCGGGGTGCAGAATACGGAATTTCTCCTGCTTGAGTCGCTGTTTGTGGGCGTGCTCGAGTTTGTGAGCCAGTGATTGGAACTTGGGTGCCAGGAAGGTGTGCAGAATGGCACACAGGAAGATGATGGTGGCGGCGAGGTTGAAGTTGTCAACCGCGACGCGGTGGCAGAGCTTGTCCCACAGCCCCATACCCTCTTCTTCGGGGGCGTAGATACCCAGCGGGATGGGGAAGCGGCTGTACTGCTCTTTGCCGCCGGTGTAGTGGGTGGTCCAGGCCGGGATTTCGTCTTTGTCGCGGTTCCATACGGTTTCGCCGCAGTCAGGGCAGGGCATGCCGTTGGAGGGGGGCAGGAACTTCTCTTTGAGCTTGGCGTGGTCGAGCGCGCTGTGGCCGTCGAAGGCATGGTGGCCGCTGTATCGCATGTAGCCTTGCAGGAACTTGTAGCTCATATCGCGTGCGGCTGCACGCAGGGCAGCTTTGGCCTGATCGCTCAGGTGATCAGCGCCGGCAATAAGTTCTTCCTTGAGTTGTTCTTCTGTTTTTACCGGCTCGGGAGCAGGGGCCGACTCAGCTGCTGCGGCGGCGGGGGCTGCGATGGCTGCTGCCGGCTCCGGGGCTATGGGCTCTGCCTGCTGGGCAAACGCTGCACAACCGAATCCGGCAAGGCATGCCAGGGCGATTTGATACATGAATCTCTGCATGGCGTAAGTTACGTTGATGCTACTATACTAGCATATTCGCGCCCGCATGGCGAGTGAAAAATGCTGTCCGTTTTTCAAATGAAGTCATAATCGGCGGGGGG
>JAZRKM010000093.1:0-20766 GCA_045646325.1 Akkermansia sp.
GGGTTGATTCGGGCTCGCCTCACGAGCCCTCACCCCTGCGGGGCAAACAGCGGAGCTGTTTGTCCAAGCGGGCTTACCGCTCGCTCCGCGAGCGCCCTTAACGGGGCCGTCGCCCGCTTTCGAACTTCGTTCTCGCCCCGCTGGAATAAAGCACAAAAAAGCGCACCGAATGGTGCGCTTTTTTGTGCTAGCCCCGGCGGGGCTCGAACCCGCGACCAAGCGATTATGAGTCGCCTGCTCTGACCGCTGAGCTACAGGGCCGTGGTGAGTATAGCAAGGCGCAGGGGTGAAGTCAAGAAAAAATGAGATTTCGTGTATGATGATGACAGAAATCGAGGAAGGGCGAAAGTGGGCGGACGCAAACATGCGCGCGGGGCGCGAGTTTGCGGAGTGTTACTTGCGGCGCTTAAGGAAGCGGTTGGAGAAAGCCTCGAGCTCGGGGACGCGGAAGAGGAAGCAGGCGGCGAGGTAGATACCGCCGACCACTGCACCGGCGAGGGCGAGGGCGCCCAGGCGGGGGAAGAAGCCCCAGTGCAGGAAGTCGGTGAAGAAGAGGCCGCGAACCTGCCAGCAGATGACGCCAAGCACGGCCCCTGCCCCAAGTATGCGCAGCAGGCCGGGGATGAGGTGGCGAGAGGCCATGGTGCCGAGCAGGTGGCGCAGGTAGAAGAAGTAGAAGAGGAAGTTAAGGGTGGTGACGAGTGAGGTGGTGAGGGCGAGCCAAGCCGCCTCGGTGAAGCCGAACACGTGCACAAAGCAGTAGTTGAGTGCAACGGAGATGGTGGCAGAAATGAGGGCGAGCCCGGCGGGCGCCCAGGGTTTTTCCAGGGCCAGGAAGACGGGTTGCAGTACTTTCATGCCGGCGTAGCCGAGCAGCCCCAGGCAGTAGGCACTGAGTACCTGGCCGGTGAGGGCGGAGGCTTGGGCATCGAACCTGCCGCGCTGGTAGAAGATGCTGACTATTTCTTGCCCCCATATACCGAGGATGACGGCGGAAGGTATGGCGAAGAAGGCCACAAAACGCATGGCGGCTGCGAGGTGGCGGGCAATTTCATGGTGCCCCTGGGCATTGCTCTCCAGGCTCATGCGAGAGACAGAGGGGAGCACGACCATACCGACAGCCACGCCGAAGAGGGCCACGGGGAGCTGCCAGAGGTGGAAGGCGCCGGAGAGGGCGGTGACGGCTCCGCCGGGGAGGTAGAGAGCGAAAGAGGTGTTGATGAAGATGTTGGTCTGGGTGATACCGGCGGCGATAACGCCGGGCACCATGAGCAGCCACACGCGGCGGGCGGCGGGGTCGGTGATAAGCAGTTTACCGGCCTGCAGTTGCAGCCCCAGGCTCCAGCGGGGGCGGTACCCCTTGCGGCGCAGGGCGGGCAGCTGCACAAGCAACTGGGCCAGGCCGCCCAGCACCACGGCGATGGCAAAACCGTAGAGGGCATCGGGCCCGAAGGTGGGGTCTATCAGCCAGCCCACCAGGCAGCCGACGGCAACGGTGGTGAGGTTGAAGGCGGCACTGGCGAGATTGGGCAGGCCGAAAATGCCGAAGACGTTGAGCGCGCCCATGCTGAGCGCTGAAAGGGAGGCCAGCAGGATAAAGGGCCACATGATGCGGCACAGGTCGGCAGCCAGGCCCATGAAGTCGCGCTGCTCGACCCGCAGGGCGCCGCTCACCTGCCCGGCGCTCAGCTGTACCGTGCTGCCCAATGCGAGGTTCTGCACCGTGCTCAGGCGCATGACAGCGGTGGCGGGGCAATCAGCCAAGGGGGCGGGGAGGGTGAAGAATGCCTGCGTGCGGCCGTCTTCGAGTTTCATGGTACCCTGGTAAGTGGCCTGCACTACGCTCAGCGGAGCGGCGGCGGGGTCGGCGCACTCCAGGTAAAGAGCGGCGCGCTCGGGGTAGAGCTGCTGCATGAAAAAGCCGGAAAGCAACACACCGGCGGCCACGATACAGAGCATGAGCGATACCAACTGGCTGACCACACGGTTGGCCAACTGCCAGGCGGCATCGGGGCCGTCTTGTTTCTCCACCTTGCTCATCACGCTGGTGAAGCTCTGAGATAGAGCACCCTCAGCGAACATGTCGCGCAGCATGTTGGGCACGCGGAAGGCGGTCAGGAAGGCATCCAACGCACCGGTGGCACCGAACAGGCCGGTGTAGACGACCTCGCGCAGCAGGCCGGTGAAGCGGCAGCAGAAGATGGCCGCCGTAGCAATCAGACTTTTTTTGTGCAGGGATGACATGGCCGGTCGGGGTTAGGTGCGTGGTATGAATCAGCGCACTTTTTCGGGTACGGATTCTTTGATTTTGCGGATAACCTGTTTGGCGAGCTTGGTATCGCCGGTGAAGAGGTAGGTGCGGGCGAACTCGCGCACGGCGGTGCGGTAAAGCCTGCTGTCGGCGGCATCGAGCCGGGCGCGGTCTTCCTCGCTCATGCTCTCGATGGCGCGCACTACATCACGCAGGCGCACCACAGCACCCCAGTCATTCTTGCCGGTTTTACGCTCGATGAGGGCAAGCTCCATGCGGGCGCGCAGCAATTTACCGTCGGAGAGGTCGGGGTTGGACTGTTCGACCAGGTTGACACTTTCGGTGACCCACTTGATGGCGTTGGTGTAATCTTTCTGCTCCTTGTAGTAGCCCGCGATGGAACCGGCGATTTCAGCCATGGAGATAGGGCTGTTCTTGGCAAGCTCGGGGTTGCTGCGAATCATGTCCCAACAGCGGGTGAGCAGCTCAATCTTTTGAGCGCCTTCGGAATGGTTGGCCAGGAAATTGAGGCAGCGGAACACCTCCACCTGGTCTTTCTCGTGCTCAAGCAGGTAGCGGCAGTCTGCCATGGCAGCCGCTACAGCCCCGCAGGCCTCGTTGGCGCGGGAGCGCAGGCGGGCGTGGCGCAGCTGCAGCTCGGGGGTCATTTCACCATAGCCCTCGGCGAAGGCACCGGCCAGGCTGAGGGCCTGGGCGCACCCTTCGTACTCACCCATGCGGTAGCGCAGTTCACCGAGCATGGTATAGCACTGGGGGAGCTTGTGCTCGCGGTCGGGGTATTCGAGCATGGCATCCCGGCAGCGCAGCAGCTTAGCCTCCACATCCTTAAGAGCGGAGTTGGACAGGTTGGGGTTGTCGCGCAGGGTGTTGGCTACCTCTTCGAGCATGAGCTTGGCAGAGGCCGGACAAGAGGGCCACTTGGCGGCCTCGAGCGTATTGCGCACGAGTTGCAGGGCATGCTCACGCACGCCGCCGTTTTCGGCACGCAGCATCTGCAGCTCAGCAGCTTCAGCCGCGAGGGCGGGGTTGTCGGCCAGGCGGGCCAACACGTTGGACATTTCGAGCTGCGAGAGCACCTTCACCGCGTCATCCTTCTTACCCATACGGATGTAGGTCTGTGCCGAGCGGCGTATGGAGCGCAGCAGCAGGGCTGTGGCAGAGGGCATGGTGGCGGCTTTCTCTTGCAGCTGGCGGTCAAGGCGCAGTTGCAGGTCAAAATCCTCGTGCTCCAGGGCGGCGGCGGCCAGGCGATCCAAGTCAGTCACCGGGGCGAGGGATTCCACCTCCGGCAAAATGGTAAGCGCTTCGTCCCACAGCCCCTTGTCAATCAGGCGGCACATCAGGAACCAGCGGAATTGGCGGCGCGTTTCGGCGTTTTTAATCCAGCCGAGGCGGGTTTTGGATTTTTCTGCCAGTTCCAGCAGGCGGGCCTTGTCACCCGACAGGTCGGCCATCAGTCGCTCCAGGTTGTCGTTCGCCTCGGAATTATCATGCACGAACACCACCTCACCCTTGAAGTAGCGCACAATGTCATCCCCCTTGGCAAAAATAGCCCATATCAGAAGGGCTGCTATGGTCAAGCCCACGGCAGCCAGGGGCAGCGTGTGGCCGGTATTTTTGTTGCGACGGGGTCTGTAGCGACGGTACATGTGTTGAGAAAATATGCGTAGTTAACAGTTATCGGGCAGCCTGTTCTTCACTGCCGTCAGCAGGCACTTCAGCGGCGTCATCGGCATCCACATCTTCAGGCAGGGCAGCACCGTGACTCTGGCAAATGGCAAATTGCTCCTCAATCTCACGGGCGTAGGAACCGCCCTTGTCCGTCAAGGGGCGCAGGGCATTCCATACCTGAATAGCGGCGCCCCAGTCCTTCAACTGTGAAAGAGCATAGGCACGGGCAAGCGTGGCCTGGAAGAAGTCGGAATTTTCGCCGCCTTCGCAGGGGAGGTTGGCAATGGCGAGGGCGTAGGTATCAGCTGCTTCGCGAGTGGAGCCACCGAGGTCGAAACTGCGGGCAAGTCTGAGGTACACCCGACCGAAGGCAGCTTTGTCATCCGCAAAATGACGGGTGCGCAGCTGCACACACTCTTGCAGGTACTTCACCGCATCGGCGGAGCGGCCGAGGTGCAGGCAGCATATACCGGCTCCTTCGAGCGGCAGGGCGCGCAATTCCTCGGGGGCATTCTTCTGCTCCAGCGCACGGGTGAAGTCTGCCAGAGCCGCCTCATACGCGCCCTTGGTGAGCTGAATCCACCCACGCTGGTCATACAGGCAGAGCCAGTACACGCTTTCATCGTTCATTCGGCCCATGGCAGCCCCTTCTGCACGGTACAGCAGGGCGAGCGCATTGTCTGCATTCCCCTGCTCCGTTTCAATACGTGCCAGGTCGCGCAGGGCGGCGGCAAGGTAGGCGGCGTCCCCCGGGTGTTCGCCCAGTCGGCTCACGCCATCGCGCAGCAACTGAGCCGCACGCTCGGAATCCCCCTTCTCCAGCAGGGCTGACCCCATGCTCACGGCGGCAGCCGCCATGGCGGGTGTCTTGCTGAGGTCGGCGTCGGTCAGGGCCTGCTCAAAGCAGCGCAAAGCCTCCTCCCTACGGCCGTGGGCGCGGTGAATTCGGCCTATGTGGGCCAACAAGTCGGCGCGAAGCGGTTTACCGGTTTCGCCCAGGGCGTCCACATCTTTGAGCAACTCCTCCAGCCTGGGGAGCTGCTCTTGGGGGTTATCGGTGGGGGCGGCCACAAGCCCGGCGATTTCGGAGAACATGCCGAGCTGCTCCCGGCTGCGACCGAGTTGACCGTAAGCGGCGGCGGCCTTGCGATAGTAGTGCAGAGCAGTTTCAGTCTTACCGGCATCGGCCATGGCACGGGCGGTGATGACGGCGCGGTTGGTCCAAAGCTCATCCGCAGGAGCTGCGCTGAAGAGCGACTCCAACAGTTCGGTGGCCTCGGGGGCCTTCCGGCGGTTGATGAGAGCCATGGCGAGGGTCCACTCGGCCTCCCGGCGTACCTGTTCGTTCCTGATCCAAGCCAGACCGGTGGCGCGTTCGCGCACGGTGGCCAGCAGGGTGGCGTCATCCGCCGTGGCGGCCTGCATGAAGTGGGTCAGGTTTTCCACGGCCGCGGTATTCACGGCCTCGCTCACGATTTCAGAGTTCACGCCATCATTAAAGCCCTGGTTGAAGCCCAGGTGATAGGTGGCGTACTCCACTCCCAGCAAAGCGACCAGTGCCAGACCGATAGCAGCATATTTCACTACCGGTTTGAACTCCAGGTCCTCTTCGCTAAGCTCTTCTTCCCTAACAGACTGCGGTTGCTCCGACTGCATGTGTACTACTGACTGAGTTGTATCAGGCCATCACCTGGTCGAGGTTGAAGGCAGCATGTACCACGCGGGCGGCCTGCTCGATATCGCCGGCATCGACCGTGGTGGTGATACGGATTTCAGAGGTAGCAATCATGCCGGTCTGAATACCGGCTTCGGCCAGAGAGCGGAACACCGTGGCTGCCACACCGGAGTGAGAGCGCATGCCCACACCCACTACGGAGAGCTTGGCCAGCCCGGCTTCGGTCTCAAGTTTAGCCTTGTCACCCAGTTTGGGCAGCACGGGTTTGAGGGCGGCCTGGGCGGCACCGAGGTCGCTCATGTTCATGGTGAAGGACTGGCGGGCCTGGCCGTCGTGGGCGGTGTTGGCCACAATCATATCCACATTGATTTCGGCCTCGGAGAGGGCGGTGAGGATAAGGGCGGTATAGGCCACGGGGGCGGTGATGCCCGAGACTGTCACACGGGCCTGGTTACGTTCGATTGAGACGCCGCGTACGACGAGGCTCTCCATAGCTGAGTTTTCTTCTTGCACGATGGTACCGGGGTTGTTGTTCATGGAATTGCGGACTTCAAACACCACGCCGAACTTCTTAGCGAACTCGACGGAGCGGGCCTGCATGACTTTCGAGCCGCTGGAGGCCATCTCCAGCATTTCTTCGTAAGAAAGCACGGGGATTTTGCGCGCGTCTTTCACCACGCGCGGGTCACAGGTGTACACGCCGTCCACATCTGTGAAAATCTGGCAGATATCGGCTTTCACCGCAGCCGCCATGGCAATGGCGGAAAGGTCAGAGCCGCCGCGACCAAGCGTGTAGACCGTGCCGAGTTTGTCGACGCCCTGGAAACCGGCGCAGACGACGATACAGCCTTCATCAAGCGCCCCCAGCACCAGCTTGGGGTCGATGGAGTCGATACGCCCGCGGGTGTGGCTGCCATAGGTGCAGATACCGGCCTGAGCACCGGTGAAACTGCGGGCTTTGAAGCCCATATCCGTGATAGCCATGCAGAGCAGAGCAATAGACTGCTGCTCACCGGTAGCCAGCAGCATATCGAGCTCACGCTCGGGCGGATTATCCATTACCTGGTGAGCCAGGCCGATCAGTTTGTCCGTCACGCCGCTCATGGCTGATATAACAGCCACTACCTTGTTGCCGGCCTGCTGAGTTTCAATCAGCCTGCGGGCCACATTGCGAATGCGGTCAATCGTGCCCACGGAGGAGCCGCCGTATTTCTGTACGATGAGTGCCATATAGTTGTAATCAATCGTTAAAGTTTTCGATGCGGAAGACGACCGGCAGGCGGTCGATAACCTTGTTTTCGCGCAATTCGCGCAGCACATACTTCAGGCGCACCCACTTGCAGGCATGCACCATGAAGATGAGGTGGTTATGCTGCACGCCGTTTTCATCTATGTAGCCGAAGTTCGAGCTGGTGGCCGATATGCTCACGTCATACTTGGCGAACATAGCAGCAATGGCGGCAATCATACCCGGCCGGTCGTGGATGACGAAGCGCACGTAGTAGGGTGTGACGGTCTCCGACATAGGCAGCACGGTAAGCTCTTTGGTGTAAGGCTGGAACCCGGTGTGGTAGCCGTTGAGACGACACTCGCGCATAGCCAGCACAATATCACCAATCACCGCGCTGGAGGTGGGGTTCTTGCCGGCACCGCGACCGTAGAAAATGGTTTCGCCCACAATATCCCCCTTCACTGCGATGGCATTGAACACGCCGTTCACGCTGGCAAGCAGGTGCTGCTGGGGCACAAAACTGGGCTGCACGCGCAGCTCAAGCGAGCCGTTCTCCTCATGGTGCTTAATAACCACGAGCAGCTTAATGGTGTAGCCGAGCTTCTCGGCCATGGCGATATCCACACTCTCCACCTTTTCAATGCCGTGTACATGAATCTTGTCGGGCGAGAGTGGGGTGCCGTAGGCCAGCATGGCGAGGATGAGCGCCTTGTGCGCGGCGTCCCACCCGTTGATATCGAAAGAGGGGTCAGCCTCTGCAAAGCCCAGTTTCTGCGCATTGGCCAGGGCATCTTTCAGCGCGAGCCCCTGCTCCTTCATGCTGGTGAGGATGTAGTTACTGGTACCGTTGATGATACCGGCAATACTCTGCACCTTGTTGCAGATAAGCGAGTTCTGCAAGCTCTGAATAATGGGGATACCACCGCCGCAGGAGGCTTCGAAATACAGCGGCACATTCATCTCGGCGGAGAGTTTGAAGAGCTCGCTGCCATAGACAGCCAGCACAGCCTTGTTGCCGGTCACCACCGGTTTACCGGCCAGCAGGGCGGCCTTCACCAGCCGGTAAGCCTCATCCGTACCGCCGATAAGCTCGATGATGATGTCAATATCGGGGTCATTCACCAGCTCGTGCCAGTCATCCGTCAGCAGCTCGGGGGCGATTTCCACATCGCGTTTGCGGTTCAGATTACCCACGGCCACCTTTTTGATGGCATAGGAAATCTGAGCCCGGGCCTCGAGCAATTCGCGGTTACGGCACAGGGTTTCATATACCCCTGAACCCACAGTACCAAGGCCGGCGAGGCCTAACTGAAGCGTTTCTCCTATCATGCGCGCGCCGCATTATACACGACTTTAGCGCGCCACACAAGCCTATATTGAGCCAGTGCGTGATTTTGTAAATACGGCAGGCGCCATTTCCGGCCATAACGCCGCCATCAGAACGGGCAGAGGTAGCCCAACACACCGCCAATGGCCCAACCGTGCGGCTCCCAAAATGCCGCCCCATCGGCAAAGAGCGCCCCATGTCCCGCCCTGAGCGGCAGGTTAAAGCCCATACCGAATTCCACCCCGACCGCACCGGGGTCTGCCCCATAGGTTGTTACCGAGCCCGGCACCCCGGGCAGGCTCACCTCAGCCTCCCCCCTGCGGGGGCCGGCTACAGCCTTCCCCTGCACGCGGATATCGACCGCAAACGGCGAGCCGAACCCGGACTGGGTGAACACGCTCCGCAACCGCACGCCCAGGCCGAAGATGCCATTGGAGCTGCTGGAGTCCGCGAGCTGCAGCGCGGCATCTCCCCCGCTCTCGCTACAACCGCCCAGGCGGGTGAAGAGGTAGCTGACATTAGCAAAGGGGCACCAGCTCATGCAGTCGCCGGGTTCTGCCGCTATCACGAAATCACGCGACAGTTCATAGAAAAGCCCCACCCCCTGGCCGTGCGTCGAACCGTGCACGGCATAACCGGTCGGCATGTAAACGCTGCGGTTATAACTCAGCTCTGCCACCCCAACGCAACCGGAGAGCCTGTGCTGCCATCGGCCGCTCTGCCACAGTGCATAAGCACTCACAAACAGGCTATCAAGCTCCCCCTGCATGTCGGTATAGCCGCCGACACTCCTCAGCCGCCCATGGCCGCCGCTGATGGATACCCCGAGAGTCAGGCTCTCGCTCGCCACCATAGCCGCCCCCACCGTACCACCGTAACTGCGCAGGCGGTAACCGGGGGTTTGCTCCCGGGAGTCCACATGGTAGCGGTCCATTTCAGCATTCGCCCAGAATGACCAGGGGCGATTTTGCGCAGCGTCTTTTTCCAAAAATTGGGCGGAGGGCATGCAGGGCAACTGCCGCCCGAAGGCACGCAATCGGCGCTCCATCAGGCTTCGCCAGGCTGCATGCAGGTTACCCAGCCCGTCACCACCGACCTGAGCCGCCAGCTCTTCGGCGGATTGCACATCGTCATTCATGAGGTAAGCGCTCACCACATCGACCATTTCAGCCACTTTGGGATAGCGCTGCCGGTTCTCATGGGGGTGCAGCGCTTGTGCCGCACGTTCCAGCAGGCAGGCACCGGCGCGGGCATTTGCACCACTCAGCCGGGGTGAAAGCCCACCTTCGGGCAGGCGCCCCACGGTGTTCTGCATATACTCGGGTACAAAATCGGGGAACGGCACATCATCCGGGAACACATCCGGTATGGGTAATTCCTTCCCCGTATAGTTCGGCAGGCTGATTCCGTAGTTATCTATCGGCGATTGGGCATAACCGCTACCGATACCGATGCTGATTAAAGTCAGCAGCAAAGCGCGCGAGAATAGGGTAGTCATATCGGTATCATTGACACCGAACAGTTGACTAACAGCAGATAACAATCAGATTTCGCAACAGTCACGGTTCTGCCGACACCGTGACCTGCAATCCATACAGCGCGCAGGGCATCACCGCTTAAAACGCCTGTTTTCATACGCCTTCCGCGTGCGAACCGGGTCAGAGCGCATGGGGCGATACGCCTCCCGCGGCCCCAGTGCACTGCTACGGTAGCCGACCTCACCATCGGCATGCGAGTCAAAAAGGCTGACAACCGAGCGTGCCACATCGCGGTGGTGCCTGTCGAGCCTGGGGTTGCGCTCCACATAGCGGGCAAGCATATAGCCGCCATAACAATCCATCACCCGAACCGCACCTTTGCCGGCGAGCACCTTCTGCTGCTCGGGCGGTAGCTGAGCCACCGTGCGCTGCCACACGCCATCCCAGTCCGACATCTGGCGCCACATAGCCTTGTCGGCTTCGAACACCGCTTTCTTGCTGTAGGATGCCACCTTAAATTCCGTTGCAAATTCCCAGGATGAAGGGTCGAGCCCCAGGCGGCTGAGCGATTTCCCGAACTCTATGCTGTAGAGCAGCGCGAGGTACACCTTCTCCTCATACGTCATCTGTTGCAGCATGAGCGCGGCTACATAAGGCGCATCTAGCGACGGCTTGCGGCGGCAGTATTCCTCCAACGACACCGGCTCATGCCCGTACACTTCTGCCGTCCAGGGCAGAGGAAGAAAGCTGCGCATATCGGCATCTTTCTCAAACCAGTCGGCACTCACTTTCTGCGCCAGGTCCTGCACGGGGTGAGACTGACAGCCCGCCAACAGCAAAACAGGGCAGAACAGCATTAACATGCACCATTTCGGGTAGTTTATGCACCTCATGCGGGTATTATAAGGAAAAAATCAGCTTTCAGCAAGACATTTTTCGGAAAAACAGCTTGAATTAAGGCTTGAAAAAAGCGGGTATATGGTGTATAAGGCGCGCATGTCAACGTCCATTCGCACACGTTTTGCCCCGTCGCCCACCGGCTATCTGCACATCGGTGGTGCACGTACCGCTCTGTTCAACTATCTCTTTGCCCGCAAGATGGGCGGTACCTTTATCCTGCGTATCGAAGACACCGACCAGGAGCGCCACGTGGAAGACGCCATGAAGGCCATCTTCACCGGCATGAGCTGGCTCGGCCTCGACTGGGATGAAGGCGAAGGCAAGGGCGGCCCCTGCGAGCCCTACTTCCAGAGCCAGCGCAAGGACATCTATGACCGCTACTTCAACAAGCTGGTGGAAATGGGCCGCGTGTATGAGTGCCCTGCCCCCAACAAGCGCGACAAGAACGGCGATGAAATCCCCGGCACCAGCGAGGGTACGGTGTGGAGGTTCCGCTTCAAGCGCGATGGTGTGATGACCCTGCACGACCTCGTGTGCGGCGATATTTCCGTGGACTACACGAATGAGGAGAACACCCCCGACATGGTGGTCAAGCGCACGGACGGCTCCTACATCTTCCACCTCGTGAACGTGGTGGACGACATCGAGATGAAAATCTCCCACGTCATCCGCGGTGAGGACCACATCATGAACACCTTCAAGCACCTGCAGCTCTTCGACGCCTTCGGCGTGGAGCCGCCGGTGTATGCCCACATCCCCCTTATTCAGAACCCCGACGGCTCCAAGATGAGCAAGCGCGACGTGGGTGCTCAGCTCGGCAACTACCCGGAGGAAGGGTTCCTGCCCGATGCCGTCATCAACTTCATCGCCCTGCTGGGCTGGAGCAGCAAGAGCGACAACGAGATTTTCAGCAAAGAGGAGCTCATCGACCTCTTCTCCCTCGAAAACGTGAACCGCGCCGCCGCCAAGTTCGACATCACCAAGTGCAAGTGGATGAACCAACAGCACATCATGCGCCTGCCCGCCGAGAAATTCACCGAGCTGGCCATGCCCTTCTGCACCGCTGCCGGGCTGGAGGACACCGCCCGACTGCGCGAACTGCTGCCCGCCATTCAGACCAAGGTACAGCTGCTCAGCGAGGTGCCCGCATGGGTCAAGTGGGTACAGGTGCTGGAGTATGAGCAGGAGAACATGGCCAAGCTGCAGGACAACGCCCGCGAGATGCTCAACCTGCTGGTGGAGGCCTTCAACGGCATTGAGGAATGGAGCGGGGAGGCCGCCTTCCAGGTCATTAAACCGCTGGCCAAGGCCAACGGCGTGAAGGTAGGGGCTGCCATGTTCCCGCTGCGTATGGCGCTCACAGGCACGCACGCCGGCCCGGGTATCGACGTCATCATGCAGGTGCTGGGGCGCGAGGAGGTGCTGCGCCGAATCTCCGTCTTCCCCTGCTGACCGATAAACACTTAACTGAGCCAGGGCGCGCCCGTCGCGCCCTGCTCTTTTTACCCCCCACCGCCGAACGGATATGCGCACAGTAGATTTTGATTACGCCCTGCCCGAGGAACTGATAGCCGACCACCCGCTGCCCGACCGTGCCGCGAGCCGCATGCTTGTGGTACACCGCGATACCGGGCTTATCGAGCACCGCCATTTCAGCGATATCCTCGAGTATGTGCAGCCCGGCGACCACTTTGTGCTCAATAATACCAAGGTCGTGCCCGCCCGTTATTTCAGCAACGACGGCAGCATTGAACTGGTGCGCGCAGGGCTGGCACAGGAGCTGGTGTGGAAGTGTATGGTGCGCCCCGGCAAGAAGATGAAAGTCGGCCGCACCGTGCAGGTGGGGGATGCTACGGGTGTCGTGGAAAGCATTGATGATGAAGGCTACCGCTACATCCGATGGGATAAATTCATCGACCCCGAAGTCTATGGCCGCCTGGCTCTGCCCCACTACATGAACCGCGAAAGCGAGCCCGCAGACAAAGAGCGCTATCAGACTGTCTACGCCGAGCACGAGGGCGCTATCGCCGCCCCCACCGCCGGCCTGCACTTCACGCCGGAGATTCTCGCACAGGTGCCGCACAGCTTCGTAACCCTCCACGTGGGCGTAGGCACCTTCCGCCCCGTAAAGGCTGAGTTTATCGAGGACCACCACATGCACCGCGAGAGCTTCACCCTGCCTGCCGACACTGCCGAGGCTATCGAGCAAGCCCGCCGCGTGTTGGCCGTGGGCACTACCAGTGTGCGCGTGCTCGAAACCCTCGCCACCCGCCATGGTCGCCCCCTGCCCCCATGCAGCGGCGATACGGACATCTTCATCTACCCCGGCTACGAATACAAGGTGGTGGGCGGTCTGCTCACGAACTTCCACCTGCCGCAGAGCACGCTCATTATGCTCGTGTGCGCCTTTGCCGGCAAAGAACTCATCATGGAGGCCTACCGCCAGGCCGTGGAGCAGCGCTACCGCTTCTTCTCCTACGGAGATTGCATGTTGATACTCTGATTATTCCGCACCCTACTACCCTGACATGCCACCTGCAATACGCCGTTTACTCATATCGCTGCCCCTGCTGCTTGTCGTGGCTGTGAGCGCCACCGCCCTGCTCCTGCACCTCCACCAGCAGGCCTGGATTGCCCATGGCGAATCGCCCTCCCTCTGGGACTGGAAATACGTCCTTCTTGACGTCAACCTGCTCTTCGCCGTGGCTCAATACCTTGCTGCGGCAGGCGCCCTGGCACTGGCCTGGGTTGCATGGGACTGCCGGTGGCGCCCACTGCGCTATATACTCCTGTCGTGGGGTATCACCTGGCTGCCGGTGGTCGCTGTCGCAACCGGGGATGTCACAGCCTCCACAAGCGGGCCGTTCAATTTCCCCATGGCCATGTTCGCCGCTCCGCTTTTCGCCTTCTTCTGTCTGGTGGAGCTCGGCATCATACTGCTGTTCAGCGTCATACGCGCCCGGCGCAACAAGGCTAATCCCCCGGCTCAGCAGCCGTAACGGAGGCTTTGCGCAACAACTCTTGAATATACGCCACAGCGCCGCTGCCGGCACGCGAAGTCAATTCAATCGGACTTTTCAGCTATGATGTAGTGGGGGCGACGTTTAATTTCCATGTACATCTTGGCCAGATACTGACCAATGATACCCATACAGAATAATTGAACACCGCTCAACAATACAACTATGCATGCCATTGAGGTCCACCCATCTACCGAATTGTGCCAAATTATCTGCCGCACACATAACAGAATAATGATAATTATTCCAACAAACAAACACATTATCCCCAACAGGGAAGCCAACGCTAAAGGTAGCGTTGAAAATGACACAATGCCCTCAAGGGAGTATTTGAAAAGATGCCAGAATGACCATTTTGTTTTCCCTGCCACTCGTTCCACATTTTCATATTCAAACCACTTTGTTCGAAAGCCAATCCATTCATATAAGCCTTTGGAGAATCTGTTATATTCCGGCATACTCAGAATAGCATTCGCCGCTTTTCTGGACAGTAGCTTATAATCCCGAGCACCATCGACAATCTTAGTAGCCGAAAGAACATTTATAAGCCTGTAGAACACACGGGCAAACGCAGAACGAATGAGCGGATCACCCTTGCGCGTAATGCGTCTTGTACCGGCACAGTCGTAGCCTTCCACCTGCACTGCTCGCAACATGTCCGGCAACAAAGTCGGCGGGTCTTGCAAATCCGCATCCAGCACCGCGACATAATCCCCTTCAGCCATGGAAAAGCCTGCCATGATGGCACTCTCTTTACCAAAATTACGGGAAAATGATACATACCTGACAAAATCGTGTTTCTCTGCCAGTTGTCGAATGATGTTCAGGGTGTTATCTTTGCTACCATCGTTAATAAAAATAAGCTCCAGCAAACATGGCAACAACAATTCACGCACCCGGACAATCTCAGACATAAATGGCTCTAAAGCCTCTTGCTCATTATAACAGGGAACTATCAGAGAGAGCCTTTTCATTGCATTACAACACATTATATACACTCAGAGAACCAATACCAGCCGTTCTTTACAAGAAAAATTTATAGCATTTTAGTGTTGATAAGTCAATGCGATTTTGGAGTTTTCACAGCATAACAACCGGCGACCCACCGTTCAACTCTCCTATGCCCGGCAGAAGATGCGGCAGGGCCTCGCTCCCGCCTGCCCCCGGGCAGGGCAAAATACGGAGCTAACTTTTGAGAATGAGCACCTTTCCCATTAACGGCGGCGGAAAAGACCGCCGAAACCGCCCATGCTGCCCATGCCGGGGCCTTTGGGCTTCTTGCCACCGCCTCCCATGAGGGAGGAAAGGTCGGGCATACCGGCGCCACCGGCACCGCCCATGAGGGAGGAGAGGTCCGGCATATCGGCAGCCCCGCCGCCCTGGGGCATGGCAGGCATACCGGGCATGCCGCCCTTCATCTTGCCCATGGCTTTCATCAGGCCGCCCATCTTGCCCTTGCCGCTCATCATTTCCTTCATCTGTTTGAAGTTCTTAATGAAGCGGTTGACCTCGATTTCGCTCACACCGGAGCCCTTGGCAATACGGCGGCGGCGGGAGGGAATGAGCAGCTTATAGTTGGCACGCTCGGCGGGGGTCATGGAGAGCACGATAGCCTCCATGCGCTTCATCTTCTTGGGGTCGAGAGCCCCCTCGGGCAGCTGTTTCTTAATCTTGCTGAAGCCGGGCAGCAGACCGAGCAGGCCTTCCAGCGGGCCGAGGCTCTGCATCATGCGCATCTGCGACAGGAAGTCATTGAAGTTGAACTCGCCGCTCATCATGCGGTTCATGGAGTTCATGGCTGACTCCTGGTCAATCTTCTCAGCAGCTTTCTCCACCAGGCCGACGATATCGCCCATGCCGAGAATTCGGTCGGCCATGCGCACCGGCACAAAGGGACCGAACATGTCGAGTTTCTCGCCCTCACCCACGAACTTGATGGGCTTGCCGGTCACGGCGCGCATGGAAAGAGCGGCACCGCCACGGGCATCACCATCGAGCTTGGTAAGGATGATACCGGTCAGGCCCACAGCCTTGTCGAAGGCCTGCGCCACGCGCACAGCCTGCTGACCGGTAGCGGCATCTGCCACGAGCAGGGATTCCTGAGCCTCCAGGAACTTAGCCAGTCGGCGCAGCTCCTCAACCAGTTCCTCATCAACCTCCTGACGGCCGGCTGTATCGAAAATGATGACATCGTGCTCTTGCTCTTTCGCCCACTTGAGGGCATCTTTCGCCACGCGGATAACGTCTTTCTCGCTGGGGGACGGCGTGTAAACCGGCACCTCAATCTGCTTGGCCAGGGTAGCCAGCTGGTCGATAGCGGCGGGGCGTATAAGGTCACAGGCCACCAGCAGGGGCTTGCGACCATCGGCCTTCAGGCGGCGGGCGAGCTTGGCGCTGGTGGTTGTCTTACCGGCGCCGTTCAGACCCACGACCAGAATTCGCCCGGGCGGGGTCAGATCAAGCTCTGCGGCATCGCCACCCAGCAGTTCGGCCAATTCATCACGGAAAATCTTGACAATCTGCTCACCGGGTTTAACAGTCTTAAGCACGGCCTCGCCCATGGCCTGTTCCTTCACATGGGCGATAAACTCGCGCGCCACCGTGTATTCCACATCGGCATCGAGCAGGGCCATGCGGATTTCACGCATGGCCTCTGCGATATTCGACTCTGATATCTTATTCAGGCCGCGCAGTTTACGGAAGGTTTCATCAAGCTTGTCGGAAAGGAGCGAGAACATGCCGCGAAACTACCACAAAAACACCTCAATGTCAAGCAACCGCCGCGACATGCGAGGTGGGATTTTCCATTTTGTTTACAGAGATTT
Organism: Akkermansia sp.; assembly: GCA_045646325.1. Taxonomy (GTDB): domain Bacteria; phylum Verrucomicrobiota; class Verrucomicrobiia; order Verrucomicrobiales; family Akkermansiaceae; genus Akkermansia. The sequence goes on from JAZRKM010000093.1 coordinate 16,400, forward strand.
TGGGAAAGCAGGTCAATCCCACTGATTATTGAGAGACTCGGTGTATTTCTTGACCTCCATGTTACGCTCCGTTTTACCCGAGATAGCGGGCGGCGTTTCCGTCACCATGTGCAGGTCAATGATTTCAACGATGTTCTCCCCCTGTTTCAGGAACTCACCGGGGCAGTACAGGCGCTCCTGCGGGCCGATGTGCCAGTAGCGCCCCAGCAGGTGGCCATTCACCCACACATAGCCCTTCTTCCAGCCGGTCATGTCGAGGAACGTGTCCTGCGGTTCACGGTCTATCTGCACTTGGGCGCGATAGAGAGCCCCCTGCTCGCGGTAGCGGGCGTGCCCGGTCTTGCGGACAGGAGCCGGCACGGCGGTCAGCGGCATGCGCTGCACGTGCCACCCCTGCAGTTCGGCCGCCCCCAGCGTCACCTTGCCAATGAGGCCCTTGCGATCTTTCTCGAGATAGGAACCGAAGTTCACATGCCCGAAGGTATCGACCACCACTTTCAAGAGCTCCGCCTTCTCACGGGCAGGAAGTTGCAGGGAGGTCTGCCCCAGGCGGCGGTCAAGCGAACCGATATATTTATCACCCACATAAACCAGTGCATAGTCATGCGCGCGGCAAGTGAGGGTCGCAGCCGGGCCGGCCGGAATCGTGGTGCTGTAAATACCGATACCTTGGTTCTGCCCCAGGCTCTCCAGCGTGGGGGGCGCCGTGTAATGCTGCGGCTCTGTCTCCGTTCCCAGCGTATGGAAATCAGCCACATGCACCGGGCGGAAGGGCGGCAATTCCATGGCAACCGGTTGCACCGGGTCGGGGAGCTGCTGCCCCGAGGGGAGCGCGGCAAGAATGATGTCGCGGTACTCGAAGTACTCTTTGGTCAGATTGCCGTTTTCGCCCACGGGCGCACCATAGTCATAACTGGTGAGGTCCGGCTGGAACTCACCGCCCTGCGCATTGCTGTTCGCCCCGGCGGTAAGGCCGAAACTCGTGCCGCCGTGATACACGAAAATGTTGAATGACACGCCGTCACGCATATACCAGCGCACGGAATTAAGCGTTTGGCGCGAAGGGGTCCAGTTCCCCTCCCCCCAGTGGCGCAACCAACCGGGGTACGTCTCGCTCGAAAAGACCGGCACACCGGGAGCCACGCGCAGGGCTGTGCGCATCTGCCACGCATTGTCGGCGGGGTCGAGCCCCACGGCCACACCCCGCGGCACAAAGCGCAGGTGGTGATCAGCCGAGCCCTCGGAAAGATAGAAAGGCCCGGCACCCTTCTGCGTCCAGAAATTCTTGAGCCACTCGATGTAAGCCATCTCATCGTGCTCTGTCTTGTAACTGCCGTACTCATTCTCCAGCTGCACCATGAGTATGGGGCCACCGTTGCGGCTCAGGCGCGGAATGGCAATCTCGGCCATTTTCTCCAGGTAGCGGGTCTGCGCCTCCATAAACTGAGCATTGCCCGTATAGCGCAGCGGGGTCACATCATCTTTTATCAGGTAGGTCGGCAGACCACCCAAATCCCACTCACCGCAAACAAAGGGACCGGGGCGGAACAGCACCCACATGCCCTCCTCGGCACACATATCAATGAAAGCGGCAATATCATTCCGCCCGCTGAAGTCCCAGCTGCCGTCGGGCTGCTCAAGCGCATTCCAGAACACATAGAAAGCGATGGTGTTCAGGCCCATGGCCTTGGCCGAACGAATGCGGTGCCGCCAATGCGTGCGGGGTACGCGCTGGGGATGAATCTCACCCGAGCGAATCTGAAAAGGAACGCCGTCAAGCATGAACTCCCGACCGCCCTCACCACCGAAGGTCAGAACAGCTGCTTTTCCGGCCTGCGGTTGCTGCAGGTTTTTCATAGCATCCGGCCCGGCCCAGGCAGAGGAAAGCGCCAACGAAGCCACAGCAATAACAGCATTGAGCAATTTCATGCTTCCCCTATAGCAAATTACAAACAGAGAGTCGAGCATAAACTGCACCACCGTGCAAATTTATACCCGACTCAAAACTTGGCTCCGGCGCCATCCGTTATTCTGCGCTCTGATTGGCAGCTATGGAAGAATTGTATTTTTGTTGCAGGAAAGCAAGCATGTTTTTCAGGCCGTGAGTTTCGGCATGCTGTATCGCGAGAGTCAGGTCGCTCTTGTTACGGATAACAAGATTGAGCATGGCATAATTCTGACTGCGCAGAGCCACCTCGATAGCCGGACCGCGCGACATCATGGGGTTATCGGCAATAATCTGCAGGGCTTGTTCACGGTTCCCTGCCCGCACGGACTCCACCAGGGCCGAAGGGGGCAGCACGGCCATGCGGTGCACATATTCATAACCGCCATACAGCACGCCGGCCACACAGAGAACATTCAGCACGCCAAGCAGATATCCGTTCGTAGAGGATACCGACTCGCGCGTAGTGGTGCGGATAGAGCCCCACACGAGATTGAACATCCAGGCAAACGCCGCGGCACAGCCCAGGCGCCCCAGGAATGAGACTTTTTCACCATCATGCTTACGCCCGCCGAAAATAACCCAAAGCCCGCCCAGCAAGGTCAACAGTGATAACAGCTGGCTGAGAATATCCACAAAAAGTCGCCCGAAAGCCGCAAACACCAGGCCGATAAAACCGCACCCGGGATTACAGCGCCTGACCAACAGGAAAGAAAACACCAGCGCCAGCACAAACAAACCACCGGCCAACCACAGCTCAGCACGCATGTACGGCAACAAATCATCCCCTCGGTGGCCGATGAATGCCGCACCGGCCAACCCAAGCCAGCAGGCCAGAGCCAGAGGTACCGACAGGTAGACATCCCCCATTCCGTAGTGTAAATCAACCTTCTGCGCCGTGGCTACCAACAAACCGACAAAACCGATAATACCCACCACAGCGGCCAGAGTCAGTACCGTACCCCAGCAAGTCTGCAGCGCCACCTCGGGCAGGGGCTGCGCGAGCTCCGCAGCCTGCGCCGGGAGCGCCGCCACCAAGGGAAGGAGTGCCATGAGATTTCTGCTCATCTTATACATAATTATATCAATCTATTACGATTCGTCATCCTTCTGCGAGCCACGGCCGAACCAACGGGCAATTTTGGAGAAACTGAAGCTCTTACCGATGCTGAACCCACCTATACTCTTATTGAGCCGCACCCCGCTTTTGCTGACGGTTGCGCGCCCCACGGAACTCTTACCAAAACTGAGGGAAAGCCCTGAACGACTGATATTCAGGTAGAGAATGCCGGGAATAATCGGCACCCTGTGGTACAGCGGAGCCGAGCGGCTGTAGGTACGTCTTCTTCTGGCCATGGCGCAATGAGTTAACGCGGGCCAGTATATCGTGATAATCACTCACTGTCAAGTGAAGAAAATTATTTTTTCGTTTTATGAACAATCGTGTACCGGGCAACGTCCGATATAGCAGATATGCGGGTGACCGCCTGCACCCGCCCCGCACCGTGTAGGACGCAATTTAGACTTGCCCGAAACAGGCAATAACGATAATATACATCTTTCCGAACGGATGAATATTGACCCCAACAGCTACACCGGCGCCCCGGAGGAACCGGTGAAAACCTGGCCTACCCGAACAATCGGGGCGGGCATCGTCTTATTTTGTTTGATACTGATTCTCAGCCTGCTGACGTACAACATCAACGAGATGGGCTGGGCTGTTCTCAACCCCGAAGGCCACGAGGCGGCCGAGGCCGCCCCCTGCACCAACCTGCTGGGGAATGTCGGGCTGTACCTGGCCGGGCTTACGTATTATTTCTTCGGAGCGGCCTCCATCTATTCGCTGATTCTGCTGGGGGCCATGGGAGTCAGCATGATAACCCACCCGACACAAGCGCAGATGGGGCGCTGGATTGCGCTGATTATCATGATTATATGCGCCTGCGCCTTTCTTTCCATTCAACCATGGATATGGACCACTTGGGCAAACACCCTTTACCTGAAAGGCCCCGGCGGCATGCTGGGCCACCTGGACGGCACCTGCGTGGCGGAGCCGCTGCTGGGAGCCCGCTGGGCCATGGTACTGATGGTGGTCGGCCATGCGGTTGCGCTCATTTATTTCACCCGCGAAACCCCTGTCACCATCGGCCGATTTTTTGCAGGCGATGTACGCAGGCTCTACCACAATATCCGCGAAAAACGCAGGCAGAAACAGGAAGCCCGCCAACAGCAGGACGAAGACTGGAAGCAGAGCTCCATACAAAACCAAACTTCCGAAATCGATGAACCGCTCGGCTTCGATGACGAACGCCCCGACGGCACCCCCAACCGGGCTGATAACCGCAGCAGGCTGATGCCGCGTGTTGCTCAACCGGGCAACCAAGCGCCCGCCCCTGCCCCCGCTCGCCCCGAAAGCGAGCCG
>JAZRKM010000094.1:0-15772 GCA_045646325.1 Akkermansia sp.
GTCCTCGATGCTGAATGAAGGAACGGTGCAGACCTTACCGGCAGAGATGATGTCACCGAGCACGCGGCGCAGAGCGAGCTTGCGGGTGGACTTGTTCACCTTCTTGCTGTAATCGTGGGGGCGGGGGCCGAACACCACGCCACCACCCACGAAGATGGGGGACTGATGGTCGCCGTGACGGGCGTTACCCGTGCCCTTCTGGCGGTAGATCTTGCGGTTATTACCGGCAACCTCACCACGAGTCTTGGTGTTGGCGGAGCCGGTACGGCGATTGGCGCGATAGGCTACTACCAGGTCATGCACGGCCTGGCTGCCTTTCTCGGGCCCTACCGTCACGATATTCGCGGCGGTAGCGGCCTCTATGGTCATTTCTGTAGCGGACATAGATAGGTTCTCCTAGTTCGTATATTATTTACCGTTCTTCTTCTTGGCCGGGCGAACTACAACGTAGGAACCCTTGGCGCCGGGCACAGGGCCGGACACGAGGATCACGTTGTCGTCCTTGCGCACCTGAACGACCTTCAGGTTCTGCACGGTCTTGCGCTCGTTGCCCATGTGACCGGGCATCTTCTGACCCTTCCACACACGGGAGGGGGTGGCGCAAGCGCCCACACCACCGGTACGGCGGTGCATCATCGAGCCGTGGGTCATGGGGGAACCGGAGAAGTTGTGACGACGCACAACGCCCTGGAAGCCCTTACCCTTGCTGGTGCCGATGACGTCAACCCAGGCGCCCTCCTCGAAGAGTTCGCAACCGGGGTGAGCAGCACCTTCAGCGGGCAGCTCGGCGGCATCTACGCGGAACTCCTTGAGGAGCTTGGCGGGGGCGATGCCGAGTTTCTTGAAGTGGCCGGCAACGGGCTTGGAGAGGCGGCTCTCCTTCTGCTCGTCGAATGCCACCTGAATGGCGGTGTAGCCATCCTTATCAGCGGTCTTGATCTGGCCGTAAGTGTTGCCGGTCACGTCGATAACCGTGACGGGAATCATGGCGCCGGTCTCTTTGTTGAAGACGCGGGTCATGCCAACCTTCTTACCAATAAGTCCTAAAGACATGTTAATATGAAATCTGTGTTAAGGTTCGTAATGATGGGGATCTGAATCGGGGATTAGATCTTGATGGTGATGTCCACGCCTGCGGGCAGGTTGAGCTTCTTGAGCTCCTCAACCGTGCGGGAGGTAGGCTCCACAATGTCAAGAAGACGCTTGTGGGTGCGGATTTCGAACTGGTCGGCAGATTTCTTGTTAACATGGACCGAGCGGTTCACAGAGAACTTCTCGATACGAGTCGGCAAAGGAATCGGTCCGGCGACTTTAGCGCCCGTGCGCTTGGCGGTCTCGACGATCTCGGAAGCGGAGCGGTCGATAGCGCGGCTATCAAAGGCACGGAGACGAATGCGGATTTTGGGACTTTGCATGAACGTGCGGTTTATGTTTAGGTTAGTAATTCAGTTGGTTTATTTATTACCACCGCGAGCCTTGACAATGTCGTTGACAAGGTTCTGGGGTACTTGTTCGAAGTGGGAGGGCTCCATGGAGTAAGAGGCAAGACCCTTGGAGAGGGTACGGATGTCGGTGGAGTAACCGAACATTTCAGCCAGGGGGACGTCGGCGGTAAGTACGCACTCGGCACCCTTGTGCTCCATGTTCTTAACCATAGCGCGGCGGCGGTTGAGGTCGCCCATGATGTCGCCCTGGTTCTCAGCGGGGGTCACAACTTCCACAGCCATGATGGGCTCAAGCAGCACGGGGGCGCACTTGGCAAAGGCGTTCTTCATAGCGAAGATAGCAGCCATCTTGAAGGCGTTTTCGTTGGAGTCCACCTCGTGGTAGGAGCCGTCAATCACGTCTACCTCCACGTCCTCTACGGGATAACCGGCAACGGAGCCGGAGTTCATAGCCTCATTCAGACCGGCGTACACGGCGTTCATGTACTCCTTGGGAATGGCACCACCAACAATCTTGTTGGCGATCTTCAGGCCGGTACCACGCTCACCCGGGCGCATGGCGATAACCACGTCACCGTACTGACCACGACCACCGGACTGCTTCACGAGCTTGCCCTGTACGCGGTCGGCGGACTTGGTGATGGTTTCGCGGTAGGCGATCTGGGGCTTACCGGTGTTGGCCTCTACCTTGAACTCGCGCTTAAGGCGGTCAACGATGATGTCGAGGTGAAGCTCACCCATACCGGCGATGATGGTCTGACCGGTTTCCTCGTCGGTCTTCACGCGGAAGGTGGGGTCTTCGGCAGAGAGGCGCTGAAGAGCGTTGGACATCTTCTCCTGGTCAGCCTTGGTAAGGGGCTCCACAGCCATGGAAATCACGGTGTCGGGGAAGGTCGGGGGCTCGAGGGTGAAGTCGAAGTCATCAGCGGCGAGGGTGTCACCGGTGGTGGCGTTCTTCAGACCCACGATAGCGGCGATGTCGCCGGAGTATACCTCGTTCACGTCGGTGTGGACGTTGGCCTGAATCTGGAGCAGACGGCCTACGCGCTCACGCTTGCGGGTACGGGGGTTGTAAACGGTGTCGCCCTTGCGGATAACGCCGGTGTACACGCGGATGAAGACGAGGGAACCCACGAACTTGTCGGCCCAGAGTTTGAAGGCCAGAGCCACGGGCTTGTCATCGTCGGAGGGGATGATTTCGCGGGTTTCGAAGGTCTCGTAACCGTTCTCGTCGAGGCCGGTGGCCACGGTACCGGTCACGGTAGCGAGCTTAGCCTCGAGGGGGGAGGGCAGGTAGTCTACCACGGCGTCGAGCAGGCCCTGTACACCCTTGTTCTTGAAGGCGGAACCGCCGGTCACGGGGATGAACTTGTTGGCGATGCAGGCGCGACGGATAGCGGCCTTCAGGGTCGGGGCGTCGATGGGTTCCTCCATCAGGAAGAGCTCGGCGAGCTCGTCGTCCACGTCAGCCACAGCGCCCTTGAGCTCCTCAAGAGCCTCCTCAGCGATATCCTTCAGCTCGCCTTCGAGCTCCTTGATCTCGTAGGTGGAGCCCATGCGGTCGGAGTCGGAGTAGTAGATAGCCTTCTGGTTCACCACGTCAATCTGGCCGCAGAGCTGGTCTTCGGCGCCGATGGGGATGAGCACGGGGGCAGCATTTGCACCGAGCTTGGTGCGGATGTCGTTCAGAACGTTGTTGAAGTTGGCACCCGTGCGGTCCATCTTGTTGACGAAGCAGATACGGGGCACGTTGTACTTGGTAGCCTGGCGCCACACGGTCTGGGTCTGGGGCTGTACGCCGGCCACACCGCAGAACACCACGATAGCGCCGTCGAGCACGCGCAGGGAGCGCTCCACCTCAGCGGTGAAGTCTACGTGCCCGGGGGTATCAATAACGTTGAGCTGGAAGTTCTCGTTCTCGAAAAGCTTGCAGCAGCCTTCGGCAGGTAATTGTTTCCAGTTTGTAGTAACGGCAGCGGAGGTAATGGTAATACCGCGTTCCTGCTCCTGTTCCATCCAGTCGGTCGTCGCAGAACACTCGTGGGTCTCGCCGATCTTGTGGATCATGCCGGTGTAGAAAAGGATGCGTTCGGAAAGCGTAGTTTTGCCGCCGTCGATGTGGGCAGCGATACCGAAGTTGCGGTAGCGCTCAAGCGGGGCCTTGCGGTCAGGACTGCTAACACTAGCCATAAATTATTTTGAGTAATATGAATGTTTTGGTTTTCAGAGATTACGAGAAAAACTCCTCGCCGGCATTACCAGCGGAAGTGAGCAAAGGCGCGGTTGGCCTGGGCCATCTTGTGCACGTCATCACGCTTACGCACGGCAGCACCCTGATTGGCAGCGGCTTCCTTAATCTCGTTGGCGAGAGCCTTAGCCATGGGGATACCCTTGCGGTTGCGGGCGTAGTTGATGATCCAGCGCATAGCGAGAGCCTCGGAACGGTCGGGAGCAACCTCAAGCGGCACCTGATAGGTAGCACCACCCACGCGGCGGCTCTTGACCTCCACACGGGGCTTGGCGTTCTCAATGGCGCGAGTCAGCACCTCGAGGGGGCTTACGGTATCGGTACCCTCGTTAGCCAGGTCGATAGCCTTGTAAACGATACGCTCAGCCAAGGAGCGCTTACCGGCAAGCATCACCTTGCCAATCAGGCGACCCACGAGCACGGAATCGTAACGGGAGTCACGACGTTCAATCTTCTTATAGACGCGTTTGCGACGAGCCATAATAGTTAATTCTTAAAGGTTCAATGGTTTACTTCTTCTTAGCGGGAGCGGCTGCACCGGCCTTCGGGCGCTTGGCACCATACTTGGAGCGGCCACGACGGCGCTTGTCAACGCCCAGGCAGTCCAGAGCGCCACGAACGATGTGATAACGAACACCGGGCAAGTCCTTTACACGGCCACCGCGAACAAGCACGATGGAGTGCTCCTGAAGGTTGTGACCCTCACCACCGATGTAGGCGATCACTTCTTCGCCATTGGTAAGACGGACTTTAGCAACTTTACGAAGAGCGGAGTTCGGCTTCTTCGGCGTACGAGTCATCACCTGAAGGCAGACGCCACGACGCTGCGGACAGCTATGAAGAGCGCGAGACTTCGACTTCTCTTCCGGTACGATTCGCCCTTTACGGACGAGCTGATTAATGGGCGGCATGTTTCCTATTAGTTTATTGTGTTTCAGGGGCTTAGAGAGCTTATTCCGTTCCTCATTACCTCTTGGGAATCGGCATTTCACTCTCTCAGCGAGCCCGATAAATACTTGTCACTGTGTGCATTCCTGCACATAGTGGGTGCAGCATTGTACCTTATTTTGCCGATTTGGCAAGCCTTTTCTTCTGAAAATACCAACTTTTTTGCATTTTTTTGCATAATGACAGCATTTTCTCTCTCGCGCGCACGCGTACGCGTGTGTTTTAATGTATATAAGGTACCATTCCCCTGCCCCATCTACCGAATAAAAGTCCCGCAGAGGCTCTTACCTCGGCGGGACTTTTACGTTTGGTTCAGACTTCAGACGTTAAATATCCCAAGCGTCGAGCCATTTGAAGGAGACCACTCGGAACCGGCGGCCGAACACCTTGTTGGCAGGGCTGAGACCCTTCGCCTTACGGCCATCGGGTTCGTACTCGACCGCCGATGGGTCATTGCTCGGATCCACATAATCCATCGTGCGCTGGAGCACGGCTTCGCACCAGGCCTGGGCGAGAATAGCCTTGCGACCGTTGCGCACGCAACCGTAGGCACGCACGGTGAAGGTGTCGTCTCGCACGGTAAGGATGTTGCCGAGGGAAGCCAGCACGTCACTCTGAATAAGGTAACCGGGAGCAGCGGTGTAAATAGACCCCTCTTCGGCCTCTTTGAACTTATAGAAATCACCGCTCGCAACGGGGGAGGTTGTTTCATCCATGAACATGCTGTTGATGTCGGTGGCATCGATAGCAGCCTGCAGGGCACCCTTAAGAGCGTTCTCCTTGTTGGTGTCGAGACGGCGGTTAATGAAGTCGGACATGTTGAGGAAGGGCCCGCGCTTCTTAACCTGCTTGACGATTTCGGTTGCAAGTTCGCGAATCTTGTCAGAATCGAGCGCGCGAACCTCACCCCAGGCTGCCAGCATGCCGCTGCCGCCACGCAGGGAGGAGGAGCCCTGCATCATGCTGTAACCACCCAGAGAGTCGATACTCTTGTCGGCGGTAGAAACCATGAATCGGGAGAAGAGCACCTGGCTGTTGGTCTTACCGGGCTCCACAAGTGCGAGCTTACCGCCGGCATTGGTCACCAGTTTGCGCTTGGCCAAGCCCTGCAGCACGGAGGTCCAGGCCTCCACCGATGTGGAGTTCACGTTGAACCCGCCATCAATCATGAGGAACTGGGCAATCTTCTTCCAACCATCATCAGCCATGATTTCCTTCACCACATCGGCATCCCTGTACGGGGTGTTGGTCTTAACGTAGCGAGCCACGGGCAGAGCCTCTGCACCGCTCAGGAAACTGCTGAGCACATCTTTAGCCTCGCGCTTGCCCTTGGTGTCGGGCATATCGGACACGGAGGAACAGAACCAGCGGTCCCACATGGCATCGTTAATCAGCAGGGCATGGTCGTAGAAATCACCGAATACCTTGTCATTACCACCAAGCTGACTGTTGATGTTAGTCTGATGGAAAGCATACACATCCGTAGCAGGCAGGCAGGGGTCGGCGAAGGAGTTACCAATACCTACGCCGGGCACACCGGCCTGGTACTGCATGCGGCGCAGGGCGGCCTGGGTCTTGTAGTCGGAGCTGCCACCGGCACTGTACCAGCCGGGCTGCAGACGCATACCGGCAAAGCCGGCCAGGGAGAACGGAGGGTGCACCGGCAGTTCGAGCACGGAGACGAATGACACCTGCTCTCCATCGCTGGTAATACCCAGCATACCATTGTTGCCGATGTTGTCCATGGGGCAGGCATTCATACCGGCACCCACGTCGAGAGCGGCAAGCTGATAGGGGTGGTACTGGCGCTGCTGATCATCAGGGTTGATAATCATGCTACCCCAGAATGCAGGGCTCGAGTGCTGCCAAGACTTGGTGCGGTAATCCTTACCTTCAAAAAGGCGGGCATCGAGGTTACGGTTGGCAGACTTGGGCACAATACCGAGAGCAGCTACGAAGTACGGCACAGCGCTGTCGCTCTGAGAGCCGTCTGCACTCCAGCGCGCGTCATTGCGGTTTTCATCGCAGAATACGGTATTCTGTGCAGGGTCATCGGGGTTATACCAGCCCAACAGGCCACGGTGCGGGCTCTGACCGCGCTTGCCGACACCACCACTGGCACCGCTGGCCTCGGCCATACCGTTGTAGCCGTTGAACAGGGTAATAGCCTCCTTGTTACGCGGGGCAAACCACTGACCGTCGGTCTGGTGCTGACCACCTTCGTGGCTTAAACCGAGACGAATCCGTATATACCAGCTGCCATTATCCAGTTCACTTTGGGGCTTGTTGGCGTAGAAGTGAGCCTTGTAGCCGGACACCGCACTGGCATTATAGCCCAAAGTCCACGGGTTGGAATAGGGCTTGGTGTAACTATCCGTTGCACGAGCCTGACCGGGCGAGAAGAAGAGAATCTCACCGGGTTGGAATACGATATCACCGGTCTGGTCATTAAGTGTTGCCTGGAAGTAATCACCATAGTCCAGACCGAACCCCTTATCGCTGGTCTCCTGCCTGAAGCCGTAGTTCTGCCACAGATAATTTCCGCCGCTGTTGGACCACCCCTGCAGCCATGTAGCCTTATAAGGCGCAGATTGGGACCAGAGTTGCTTGCCGCGAATCTTCATAGGCACGTTGTAGGGGTTCCACCACAGGAACATGGGGGCAAAGCAAAGGCGCAGATTATACTTGGGCTGTTCTTCCGAGCCTTCCACCGGATCCGTCACCAGCCCGAAGGTGTTCATGAAGGCCAGCATAACCGGTGTACGTGCGTAACCGGCGAACTCACTGCCCTGATCCATGAGCGAACGGGAGTCATACATGGTACCTTCGCCGGTGGGGGTAAGTTCATCGAGATTGGAGGTCGCAGCCTCGGGGTTACCATGCGGATAGCCAACACCGCTCATACGGGTGTAGCAGTTGTCCACACTGCCCAGCAGTCGTGCTGTAAAGTTGGCGGAATCCTTCGCGGTACCATCCGGCCAGCAGTTGTAATAGGCATACAGGTTCTGCCAGGAGCCGATGGGCATGTTCTCCTCTGTACCGCGGGGCACATCATTCCCCTCCACCAAGGGGCAATCCTGATTGGAACGCGCTGCAAAGTCGGTGTTCTTCAGCGTTTTCTTGTTGAGCAGCAGGCAGAGGTCCTGCTTAAAGCCACCGGTGCGCACATTGATGGGCAGCGAATACGAAGTGGTGGTCACATCGAAGAAGTAGGGCATACCGGCCTCTTGCGACGAGGTGGAGGTCAGCGGAATGCTGGCCATGGTCAGCAGCTTTTCAGGCGCGGGCAGGCCCTCCTGCGGCAAGAAGGAGAGATATTCGCTGTCTACAAAGAGGGGCGAGGGCGTATTCCACGTGCGGTGCAGCACATCGATGGGCTTATCGGAGCCCTCAGGGTCTTTGATGGTTATTTTGCTCTTCTGGTTCTCACCGCCAATCCACCAGGCGAAACAACCGGTGTTCTTGCCGCTGGAAGGCATGGTAATAAGGTCGGCGTAGACCAAGTGGCGACCGCTCAGGCGGTTTCCGAGTGTACCCTCACCCACCAGGCAGATACGGTTACCCGGGTCGCGGCTGCCCAGCGATTGTACAGCCTGCAGCTGTCTCAGCTCCTGCGGACGGCGGGAGGATATAAGCCAGCGGCGGAACATGGAGGAACGCCCCTTGTCATATGTGGAGCGGATATCACCGCCCTTACCTGTAACCGGCTTACCGTAAATCGGGCCGGACCAGCTGTCCCACACACCGAGGATATGCTGCGCCACGCTCCCTTCCTCTTCAGACACAATGGCCGAGCTGGCCGTCACGCGACGGTCCGGCCCGAGAGCCATCTGCAGCTCACCGATAGCGGCATCCAGCCCCACCAGGGCCTGCTGTCGCGCCTCGGACTGCAGGGCAGTCTGCATGGCAATGCGGTTTTGGGATGACGCCATGGCCAAAATACCCACTGCCAAGAGGGTAAGCAGCATCATCAACGTGAGCGAAGCGATAAGAGCGAAACCATGTTTCTTCCGCTTTATCAACTTCTTAGGTAAAGGAGTCTTGTGTTTGAGCTTCATAACACTATATGCAAGTACCCTTCTACTATACACGTCTAATCCCCTGCGTCAAGCAAAAAACATGCCGTCACGGGGCAAATCTGCCTTTACTTATCGTCCATATATTGATTGATTATTATGATAATCAGGCAAGGTTAATAAAAACCGGGCGACCTGCACCATCTGCAAGCCGCCCGAAATGCCAAAAACTATATCTTTGAAGTAACGAATTCCTTACTTCGGTACGCCAGCCTTGGCGACTTTGGAAAGATAGATGAGCAGTCGGGGCGTCGCCTCGAACAGCTCCTTAATGGGGGCAGGAACCTCCAGCGCCTTCAGAGCATCGGGCGTGATGGCGGCGGGGTTCTTCAGGTTAGCCATTACGAAGTTCTGAATAGCGGTCACGGCGGTTTTATCGGCCAGCAACTGAGCGAGGGGCTCCTTCAGCGAGGGCGGGCAATTAGCTTCGAGAGCGGCAACGACTTTCTTGCGAATGGCCATGGCGGCCAGGTTCTGTAATAATCCCATATACTCTATATATTATTTGACGGTTACGGTGATGGTGCGGGTTTCGAGGGGGGCTGTTCCTTTCTCCCACGGGCGGGAATAAATGAGCTTCACAGTCCCCTGCCCGGCTTTGAGCCCGGTGAGGGTTACCACGGTGCCGCAGGGGCGGCCACACAGCGGGCGCTCCCCGGGGGTCGGTGTATAAGTTTCGAAAGCCAGGTTCACCTGCACCACCTCCGGGCACTCGGCCACCTGCCACACAAAGCCCGTCGTGGGGTTCCCGGGCAGGGTCACACTCCAACTCTGCCCCACAGTCAGCGCGGCAGTCTCCACCGCCGGCTCAGCTGCGCAGGCCACCGACACCACGGCTCCCATCAGAGCCATTGTTAAGTTACGCATCATCATACCACCCTTATACCAATATTTTCGAGTAAGGTCAAGAAAAGGGCGCCGCACGTCTGCATTTTTTTCACACCATCAGCCAATAGACCGCCATCAGCAGTCCCCCAGCCCCCAGACTCAGCGGCGCAATGCAGCGCCGCGTTCCCGCATAGCGCCGCGCCGCAATAGCGGCCACGCCGGGCCAGCAAAATATCACACAGCCCAACAGGGCTCCCTCCGCATGCTCTATCACCTCCTCTGCCAACAATCCTTCGCCTTTCGTACAGTTCAGGTAACGCATGAGCAACACCCCGAAGACCAGCAACACCCACCCCACAAGCGGCAGCAGCAACACAACAACATCGGCCACCCGTGGGGAATAGCGCCATACATCATACAGCGGACAGACAAACGCCGTAAATACCACAGTCGCCACAACCACCATCCCTACAATAATCTGAACCAGCTCCGAATCCACCGTCGACACACGAGTCCACCCCACCAGGCAACTCACGACTAACGAAAGGCATGCACCGCAAAATACAGCGCAAAACATGCGCAGGAAACGGGGAGTGGGAGTAGTGGGTTCCATTGTTTTACCTGTATCTCAAGTGCCAACAGCAGTCCCACTCAGAACCGGCAGATGATAAGCTCCAGCTGCACCAACCCCGCCAACAGGTAGCGGAACGCCGCCCACTCAGGCCGCCCCGCGCTGCAACGCCGCGCCACAATGGCACCCACAGCAGGCCAGCAAAACAGCACCCCGGAAACCAGCACCCCAAGGAGAAATCCCGGCATTTTCATCCACTCCGGGTCATCTGTAAGCCAGGCCAGCACCTGCAGGGGCAGCGACCAGAAACTCACCAGCAGAAGCAGCACAACATCCTGCCGCCGGTGGCTCCACCCCTCGCGACTGAAAATAAACCTCGCAACCCCGGCCAACACCACCGTAGCCACCGCCACAGCCACACACAGCCCTACCTTTACATCCCACGGCACCGGTGGCATACCTCGCTGAAGCCAGAACAACAGGCTCGGCGGCACACAGCACCCGCAAAACACGGCACTGAGCAAGGTATAGAATGGTAATTGGGGTTGCACGGGGGTATACTAGCATGCACGAGGGAGCGGTGCAAGCCTAAAGTACAGCCACATCGGTCTGAACACACTCTGGCCTTTACTTTTGCTCCGTTGGTGTGGTATACTCTGCGGCGTACCATGGCATTCACACACTTACACGTTCACACGGAATACTCACTGCTGGATGGGATGATTCACACGAAGGATCTCATCAAGCGCTGCGCCGAACTGGGCATGAACTCCGTCGCCATCACCGACCACGGCAATGTGTTCGCAGCCATTGAGTTCATGGTGAACGTGAAGAAGCACAACAAAGACATACTTGCCTGGAACAAAGAACACCCGGATGAAAAGAAGCCGGTCTTCAAACCGATTCTGGGCTGCGAGATTTACCTGTCGCCCACCCCGCTGGATGTGAAAAAGCAAATCCCCGGGCGCAAGAAATACACCCACCTGGTGCTGTTGTGCGAGAACAACCTCGGTTGGGCCAACCTCATCAAAATCGTGTCGCGCGGGCACCTGGAGGGCTTTTACCACAAACCGCGTGTGGATTTGGCCACCCTGCGTGAGTTCAGCCGCGGGCTCATCTGCCTGACGGGCTGCGTGTCCGGCCCCATGCAGGAGTGGATTTTGCAGGACCAACCGGAGAAAGCCGAGGAGGTGCTGCTGGAGCTGGTGGATATTTTCGGCAAAGACAACGTGTTCGTGGAGCTGCAGGACCATGAGCTGGAGGAAGAGCGCCGCTGCACCCCCGAGCTGGTGCGCCTGGCACGCAAGCATGATGTAGGGCTGGTGGTAACGAATGATGCCCACTTCCTGAAAGAAAGCGACCACGATGCCCACGACATCCTCATCTGCGTGGGCACAGGCAACAAGCGCATGGACGGCAGGCGCATGCGCTACCCTCGCAGTGTCTACTTCAAGAGCGAGGAGGAAATGCGCGAACTCTTCCCCGAATACTCCGACGCCTACGAAAACACCAACATCATCGCAGAGCGCTGCAATACCTCCATTAAGCTCGACTCCACCTCCACCGAGCGTTACCCGGAGTTCGCCCCCGATGACGGCTCCACCCGCGAGGAATACCTGCGCAAAATCTGCTACAAGGGACTGGAGGAACGCTACGGCAAAGAACGAGTCGAAAACGACAAAGACCTGCGCGACCGTCTGGACTACGAGCTGAGCATCATCAACATGCTCCGCTTCCCCAGCTACTTCCTCATCACCGCAGACTTCATCAACTGGGCCAAAGATCACGACATTCCCGTGGGGCCGGGTCGTGGCTCAGCCGCCGGTTCGCTGGTGGCCTACTGCATGAAGATTACCAACATCGACCCCTACAAGTTCTCCCTCATTTTCGAGCGATTCCTCAATCCGGAACGTGTGAGCCCGCCGGATATCGATATCGACTTCTGCCAGACCCGCCGCCCCGAGGTGATTGATTACGTGCGCCATAAGTACGGCGAACGCGCTGTGACCCACATCATCACCTACGGTACCATGGGAGCCAAATCGGTGATTAAGGACGTCGCGCGCGTGCTCGACCTGAGCTATGCCGACAGTGACCGAATTGCCAAACAGATTGAGAGTGGCCCCGGCGTGACCCTGAAAAAGAGTTACGATGCGAATGAAGACCTGCGCAACCTGCTGCAGGACCCCACCTACGCCGAGGTGTGGGACTACGCGCTGAAGCTCGAAGGCACCGTGCGCAACGTAGGCATGCACGCCGCCGGTGTGGTGATTGGTGACCGCGCGCTCGACGACTACGTGGCACTCACGCGAGATGACCTCAGTAACCCGCAAGGTGAAGTAGTGGCCCAGTGCGATATGGGCGCCATTTACAATGCAGGCCTGCTGAAAATGGACTTCCTGGGTCTGAAGACCCTGACGGTGATGAAAGATGCCGAGCGCTATGTGCGCTGGCGCGTGCCGGATTTCCGCTACGATGCCGTGGATATTGAGGACAAGGAGACCTTTGCCCTGCTCAACCGAGGAGACACGATGGGTGTGTTCCAGCTCGAATCGGGCGGCATGGTGGATACCTGCCGCCGCTACGGTATCGACAACATTGAAGATATCATCGCTCTGCTCGCCCTCTACCGCCCCGGTGCCATGCAGTTCATGGACGACATGATTGCCGTGAAAAAGGGGCTCAAACAGGCAGAATACGAGCACCCGCTGCTCGAAACCGTATCCGGCCTGACTTACGGCGTGATGATTTACCAGGAGCAGGTGCAGGCCGCGGCCAAGCTGCTGGCCGGCTACACCCTGGGTGGTGCTGACCTGCTGCGCCGCGCCATGGGTCACAAGGATATGCAGGAGATGGCCGAGCAGCGCCGGCGTTTCGTGAAGGGCTGCTGGGATGTCAACCAGATTGACGAAAAGACCGCCAACGCCATCTTCGACAAGATTCAGAAGTTCGCCGGTTACGGCTTCAACAAGTCGCACTCCGCCTGCTACGGCCACATCTCCTACTGGACCGCCTACCTGAAAGCCCACTACCCGGTGGAATTCCTCTGCGGTCTGATGTCGAATGAGTCTACCAACGAAAAAATCGGCGTCTTCATTCAAGAGGCCACCCGCCTGGGCATCGAAGTGCTCGGCCCCTGCGTGAACCACTCTGCCGTGAAGTTCCAGCCCGAAACCATGCCCAACGGTCACCTGGCCGTGCGCTTCGGCCTGGCTTCCATCAAGAGCATGAGCTCCGACACGGTGGAAGTCATCGTGAAGGAGCGAGAGGCCAACGGCCCCTACAAGAGCCTGGAGGATTTCTGCTACCGCATTCCGCCGCAGAATGTGCGCCGCAACCAGCTGGAAGTGCTGGTGCAGTGCGGTGCATTCGACTGGATGCAGGTCTGCCGCGCCCAGCTTTTCGAGACTATCGAGCAGTGCCTGAACGGCGCCGCCGGTGTGCACAAAGACCGCTCCGTCGGTCAGATGGCGCTCTTCGCGATGGAGGAAACCACCTCCGCCGCCGAAGAAAAGGTCATTCTGCAGGAATGGCCCAAGGAAAAGCGACTCGATGACGAAAAATTCCTTACCGGTGCCTATTTCACCGGCAACCCGCTCGACAGCATGCGCGGTATCATCGACGCCGCGAAATACACCCGCATCGGCACCCTGCCCGACCTCACGAGCGATGAAATCAAAGGCTCGCACGAAATGGCCGGCATGCTGCGCACCGTCACGCCCAAAGTGAGCAAGAGCGGGCAGAAGTTCGCCATCATCGCCGTGGAAGACTTCACCGGCTGTACCGAGGCCCTGCTCTGGGGAGATTCCTACACCAAGGCCGTCGCCGTGGAGGGGCTGCTGCAAGCCGGCAGTTTCGTGAAGTTCCGCGCCCGTATATCGGAGGATGAAAAGACCGGCGGCAAGAAAGTCTCGGCCAACGGCCTGGAGCTGCTGAATACGAACGCGCCCCGCCGCGGCAAGTCCAAAGAGCCGGCGTACTACGAAATCGTGCTCAACACCGCGCGCCACACCATGGCTGATTTGCAGCACATCAAGGGTATCTTGCTCGAGCACAGCGGGCGCACCCCGGTGCACATCACCTTCCGCAATTCGCTGGGCAACCGTGCCAGTATCGAGCTGGGCGAGCGCTACCGCGTGACCCCCACCCCCCGCCTCAACGAACAACTCTCGCTCTATAGCTGATGCTCAAGCTCACGCCCAGAACCATCATCCTCGCGGCCTCGCTCTCGTTCCTGGTCGGCCTGCTCTCGCCCTATATCAACAGCTGGCTATCCGACACCCCGGTAGCAACCACCCCCATCGAGCCGGAACAGGACCGCGCCCCCATCACCACCGATGCCTTCACCCTGCGCCTGTTGAAAGCCGCCACCGTTACCCAACCGCAGGGCAACATCGTGCTCGCGCCCGATTCTCTGGCCACGGTACTGCGCGCCATGCTACCGCTGGCCTCCCCCGAGGTAGAACAGGCGCTCCATGGCCTGCAACTGCCGGCCGAGCAGCAAGTCAGCTCTGCTTACCATACCGAGGCCACCTACATCTTCGCCGATTCAGCAGCCGAGCTCACCCCCGATATGCCGTATGTTTTCGATGAGCCTTTCTCAACGGATCGCCCGCGAGCCTTCAGCGAAATCAACCTGCGCCTACAGGGGTCGCTCGGAAAAGACATCGGTACCCCCGCCAACGGAGAGACTATCAGCAGCAGCACGAACCTGCTGACCTTCAACGGCATTAACATCACCACCCACTGGAAAACACCGGTCAACCCGGCAGACTCCCGAGCAGCCGCTTTTTACAACGCCAACGGCAGCTTACCCCAAGTGCTCTGTATGAGTGTGTACACCGAGCGCTATGCCGAGTGCCCACAGGGCAGCTGGAAAGCCGCCGCCATCCGCCTGGACCGCTCCCCGCGCGCGCTCCCCGAGCCCCCCGATTGCTACCTCATCATCATTCAACCAACCGGCAATCCCAGTGCCCACCCCTTCGCCGCCGGCATGACCACTGAGCAGTTCAGCGCCATCCGCACTGCCCTGAGAGAGAGTAACCGCAGCTGCACCACCCTGCTGCCCAGGCTCGATTTTGCAACTCCGCCGCACAATATCACACCTCTGCTGAAAGCTCTCGACATCGACCCGTTCTTCACCTCTGCCACCCCCTTCAGCAAGCTGACGTCCGCCAGCCCCTGGCCCTTCACCGGCGCTATGCAATACAGCCGTGTCAGAATGGCTGAGTCCACCAAAGCTGCGGTGGACGCCCGCCCGGTGCCGGAAACCGAGCACACGTTCGACTGCAACCGCCCCTTCATCTGGTGCCTCATGCCGCTCTCATCCCCACACGCTCCCTTCGCCATGGGCGTGGTGGAAAACCTGTAATAAAAACTTACTGCCCCATTTGGCGAAGAACCTCCTGAGCGGCGGCATCCCCCTGTTCGGCGGCCTTACGGAACCACCGAACGGCCAGCGCGTAATCTTGCGGTACACCTCGGCCATTTTGATAGCACCAGCCTAGGTTGAGCTGAGCCACGGCATCCCCCTGCTCGGCGGCCTTGCGGAACCACTGAACGGCCTGCGCGTAATCTTGCGGTACACCTTGGCCTAAGTAGTAGCACTCGCCCAGGTTGTTCTGAGCGGCGTCATACCCCTGTTCGGCGGCCTTGC
>JAZRKM010000095.1:0-13849 GCA_045646325.1 Akkermansia sp.
CCCTAAAAGGCGTTCGCGCTTAGGAAAACGGGCTTAGGCATGCTTAGGCTTTTTGGCCTTTTGGAGCCGTTTTGCGCCCGGCGGGGCGGTGGCGGGGATTGCAAGCGTGCAATGCCTATGCGCGCGAGGGTATTGAAAATCAAGGCAAAGCAAAAACCGAACCAGATTGTTTTCTGATTCGGTTTCTTGGATTAAGTGGAGCATAGCGGATTCGAACCGCTGACCTTCTCAATGCCATTGAGACGCTCTACCAACTGAGCTAATCCCCCGCTGAGGGCTCCAGGATGGGCAACAGCGGGGGATTTTTGTTAGGTGGAGCTGGTGTTAGCTCCGGGGCTCATAAGCCAGCGGCGGGACGAGGATGAGGGTATTTTCCACATCAAACAACAGCATCTTCATTTTGTGCAGCACCAGCAAATCGTGGATGAACGCGTTCACCCTATCAGGGTCGACCTTATTCTTGAGGAGAGCATCGGCCAAATCTTCACGAGACTCCGGTGCCGGTAAGCCATGGAACGGAGGGGCGATGAATACGATTTTTCCGTCCTGCGACTGATAGAGCATTTTGAGCAGGTGAAGCAATAGCAGGCACTCATCGTCGATGGTGAGATAGGGGTTGTCCCATTCTGCGGCGTTGGACGTGGCGAAGCAGTCCTCCAGGTGATATAGGGGGACATCATCGGTATAGACGATGAGCGGCACGATACGGTCATCCGGTGCGGTAGACCTGCATGCAAAGAAACAGAGCTGCTCCATAAAGGTCTGGATGTCACCAATAGGGATTCCGTGTCTGATGAGGTAGACCTGCAATTCCTGTTTGCTCAACTGCCGAGCCGGTAAGTCACTAAGCATGGGTGGGAGTACCCCGTCCTTGCAGTCGAGGTCAAAGGTACTATTGTTGACGCAGGCGAGGTTGAGCAGCAGAGCCCAACGGTTGCTATTGCTAAGGAACGGAGCGTGTTCGAGGATGGCCTGGGCGGCCACAGCGTTGTTTTGTATTGATTCAGTCATTGTTGTGGTGGTGTGATTAGTTGTTGTCATTTGTGGTGGAGGTGAGACCGGCGGCGGCGAGAAGCGCTGGGTCGGGTTGCGCGATTGCCATACCGGAGATATCGAGCGTGAGCTGATTGTGCCAGTCTGCATGCGGCTTGAACTTGTAGACGGTGTAACCGTTTTGTACTGTTCGTTCGAGCAGATTTGGCCATCGGCGGTTGCACTCTGCCAGGAGGCGTCCCATCTTCTCCGAGGTGGAGCAGTCGGATTAATGACCAGCAGCGTGAGTTTTGCAGGCTGGTGGTGGCGGGGCAGTTATCACACGGGAAAGCATACCGGCAAGCGTATCAGCGGGATGATAGTACCAGCGATGCCGCGTGCCGCAAGGCCGCGAGCCGTCTGCTGCAAAAGGAAGAGATACGAGAATACTGTGAGACCCTGCGAAAGCCACTTGACCATAGCGTGATACTGAACCGCCAAGAGCGGATGGCCATGCTGAGTGCCTTAGCCAGTAGCTGTGCCGAGGGACGGGATGTGCGCGGAGCTGTAGCAAGCATAGCAGAGTTAAACAAGATGGATGCCGGAGGTGTGGGTGACTCTGAGACCAGCGGAGGCGGGATGAGCCTGAGCGCCATCATCGCAGCCATCGTGGGAATCAAATATGGACGCGAAGATGCTATCTACGGGGCAATCGCCGGGGTTATCTTCGGGGCTATCATCAAGTCGATTGAGTCGATTGAAGAGGCAATCGAAGGGAGAATCGGCAAGGCCATCAGTAGGGCAATCGGCGGGGCAATCACCGGGGCAGTCGCCGGGGCAATAATTAGTTTCAAGAAACATGACTCCCCATAGTCCGTTACAATTTTGTCACAAGCCCCGCCAAGATTGAGTTTTATAATTTTCATAAAGTCTTGCTTATAAAGAAAGCCCCGTCATCCGACGGGGCTTTCTCCAACTTACTACCTATGAAACTCGATTCCTCCTTTGGTGTGACAGCCGGCGCTCTCTCCTTCACCGGCTATCGGCGGAACCGATATGGTTTAAACAACGGTAGCAGCCATTTTGTTCAAAAAAAAGATTAAAAAAATGAAATTAACATTTTTCTGAGGGTTTATCATCATCGCCGATGGTGGGGATAGGAGTCTCATCCACCTCATCCAACCTGTTCTGCCACAGGTAGTAGCGAGTCTGAGAGATAAGCACGCCCGAGAGGCCGACCATGCAGATGAGGTTGGGCACGGCCATGAGCCCGTTGGCGAGGTCGGCGAAGTTCCAGACGATGGAGCTCTTGGGGATGATGCAGCCGACGAAGGCCATGATGACCCAGAGCACGCGGTAGGGGAGCACCAGGCGGGCGCCGCCGAGGTATTGCAGGGCTTTTTCACCGAAATAAGACCAACCCAGAACGGTGGAAATGACGAAGGCGGCCAGGGAGATGGTCAGCATGGCGGAGCCGATGCTGCCGATGGTGGCGAAGGAGTGGTAAGTAAGCAGCTCGCCGCTGTCGGAGGTGACCTCGGGTACGGCCATGATGGTGGTGGTGAGGGTCACACCGGTGAGGGTGCAGATCACCACGGTGTCCCAGAAGGGGCCTGTACCTGCCACGAGGGCCTGCTGCACGGCGTTATCCGTACGAGCAGGGGCAGAGATGATGGGCGAGGAACCCATGCCGGCCTCGTTCGAGAAAAGGCCGCGGCGCACGCCGTTCTGCATGGCGAGCATGATGGTGGAGCCGATAAAGCCGCCGGCAGCAGCCTGATTGCTGAAGGCGCTGTCAAAAATCCGACAGATGGCCGGCCACACATAGTCCGCATGCGTGCAGAGCAGAATCGCACAGCCTACCATATAGACAATGGCCATGGTGGGCACACAGGCAGAGCACACGCGGGATATCCCCTTGATTCCGCCGATAAGCACTGCCCCTACCAGACCGGCCAGCAGCACGCCGGTGAGCCAGCCGGGAACATGCAGCGCGCTTTCGGCCAGTACGCCCGAGACGGCGTTCGCCTGCGTCACGTTGCCGATGCCGAAGGCTGCCACTGCCGTGAACAGGGCGAAGAGCACGGCCAGCCAGCGGCATTTCAGCCCGCGCTCCAGGGCATACATGGGCCCGCCGAGTATGTTGCCGGCGCTGTCCTGCACGCGGTAGCGGATAGCCAGCAGGCTCTCGGCATAGCGGGTGGCCATGCCCAGCACACCGGTCATCATGCACCAGAACACGGCGCCGGGGCCGCCCGTAGCCACAGCCACGGCCACACCCACTATATTACCGGTGCCGACATTGGCCGCCAGAGAGACCATCAGCGAGCTGAAGTTCGATATCTGCCCTTCTTTATCGCGCTGTCCCTTGCCGAAGTAGTACTTGAGGGCGCGGAAGAAATACAGCTGCGGGAAGCGCAGAATGATGGTGAGGTACAGGTGCGTGCCCAACAGGCAGAAAAGCAGCACGTAGCCCCACAGAAAGCTGCTTGCGTCACTTAAAAATGTATCTATCGTTTCCAACATAATCTTGCGTTGTCCAGCATAACCTTCACAAGGCCATTAGTCAAGCAAAAACTAGGCTGCCGCGGGAAAAGGCGGGGCGGCAGGTGGTCGTGGCTCAATACCATACGGCCGCCTGACGGCGGCAGTTATTTGCTACGGAGGTGGGGGCGTATGAGGTCGAGAATCTTGTCGGCGGGTATCTCTTGTTTGTTGAGGAGATAGGGGGTAAGCTCTTCAATCAGCCCGGAGAGCGAATCGTTGCTCACATGGAGCTCGGCCTGCAAGGGGGCGCCGGGTTCACCCACGGTGATGTGCCAGTACTCCTTCTCCGAGCAATACTCGCCGGTGATAGGCAAACCAGTTTTTTCGGCAAGGAGCTCCAGGCCTTTGTTGATAGCCAACCGGCCGACCATCGAGGTTGCCAGCAGGGGCAGTGCCGCGCGCAGGGCTTTGTCTTTGAGTTTGTTCAGCATCTTATCTTGTTACAGATTATTCTCAAAAGCCGCCTTGAGAGCAGCGGAATGGTAGAAGTCATGTTCTTGTATGAGTGATTGAATCAGCGCGCCCAGTTCGGGGGAGGGTTTGAGGTGGTGACGCTCAACCTCCTCCTCCGTAATCCAGGTTGCGAGCCGCTTGGCGGTGGTGGCGTATTCGCTCAGGATGGCGGCAATGGCGGGGGCGGCGGCATCTGCCGAGGCGGTATCATGCACGCCCTGCAGGGCGGTGTGCAGTTTCGGCAGACAGGCAGCGGTTGCCGCGATATCGGCCCCCACCTGCTCCGTGCTGCGGTAAGGGGTGAGCGCACTCACATCACACCATTGCTGCAAGCGGTAGCGCACAGGGGCGGGAGTATGGCCTACGCAGTCAACGGACAGGCGGACATAGGGTTTACCGTCGGCGAAGATTTTATGCACGTAGTCTTTCACCGGCACCGTATTGCTCGAGTGCAGCGGGGCTTCATACATAACATCGGCCAGGAACCCCACGCAGGCGGAGACGATATCGATGTCGTATGGCTGCGGGAGCGGGGCGGGCAGCACCCAGGCCGTTGCCTGCGTGAAACCGGGGCCGCCGCCGATGAGGCGGATTTGCTCGTCGTAGTGCGTATCTCGCCGCTTGAGGGATTGGCTTGCGGCGCGTTCCAGTAACTCGGCAGGGAAATCCTGCAGCGGGGCGGCAGAGGCGGGGTCATCGGTGAAGTGCTCCGCCAGAGCAGCGGAGCCATAGAAGCCCTCCCACTGCAGGCGCTCCACCTCGGCATTCCATTGCTCACTCCAGCTGCCGGCAAGGGTATCCGCCTTCTGCATCGACTCAAAATCGGCAGCGTTCAGCAGGGGCGTAATCTGTTTACGCAGCTCCGTCAGCAGGGCCGGGGCGGCATCTGCCGTGGCGGTGTCGCGCACGGAGCGCAAGTGGTCCAGTTCCTCCTGCAACAGCCGGGTAAGCAGCTCCACGTCGATGGGGCGGCGCTCTGTTGTTGACGGCGTGGCCGGCTCTGCCGACGGCTCTGCAACACATGGCAGCACGGCGAATGACAGAGCGAGAATAAGAGAGGTTTTCATCATGATAGCTATACTGCCAAAGCCACGAGGAAAAGTAAAGGAAAAAAATCACCCTGATTCCGGGGGGCAGTTTGTACTTGATTAGCAAAACAACAATATGTTACCATACACGCACAGGTGGCAATAAACGTATGAGCAAGGGTAATATGTTCAGGATAGGGGTCAAACTCTGGTCAACCAATACAGGTGGCTGCATGGATGATGTGGTGCGATTGTGCGCTGAGGGAACCTGCGATTACCTGGAGCTCTACGCAGTGCCGGGCACGCTCGATACCCTGCCGCGCTGGCAGGCGCTGGGAGTCCCCACCGTTATCCATGCCCCGCATTTCAAGCATGGCTTCAACCTGGCACTGCGCGAGTGCGAACAGGGCAACCGCCGCTTGTATGAGGAAACCCGCCGCTTTGCAGATGCCCTCGATGCTCACTATATCATCTTTCACGGCGGGACTTTCGGCTGTATCGAAGAAACCGCTCGCCAGCTGGCAGCCCTGCAGGAACCGCGCGCCCTTATCGAAAACAAACCGGCCATCACGCGCAACAATGGTGACATTCTGGAGTGCCGAGGTTCAACCGTGGCTGAGATTCAGCGCGTGATGGCGGAGTCGGGGTGTGGGTTTTGTCTCGATATCCCCCACGCGCTTTGCGCCGCCAACTACCACCGCGCAGCACAGAGCGAGACCCTGCGCGATTTTCAGGCGCTGGGGCCGGCCATGTACCACCTGGCCGATATGATGACCCCCACTCAGTTGATAGATGATCACACCCCCCTGGGGCTGGGAACGCTCGATATGAGCAGCTTCATTCCCGATATTCTGCAGGCCGGGGCAACCGTGACTATCGAGACTAACAGGCAGCGCCACGACAGCCTGTGTGAATTTGAAGCCGAACTCAGCCGGTTGCGGGGGGTTCTGCCTGTCACCGTACAGTACGCCTGAGCTGTCCCATACCCATCATTGCGCACTTTCTGCTTTTATTTGGTAAGCAGAAGTGCTAGAATACACATCGGTAAAACCCAAAACCTTTTTTTCAGCCCACACACACCATGAATGCCCATCACCCCATCGCCTGTGCCCTTTCACTGCTGACCCTCAGCACAGCCCTGCCCGCGCAGCAGCCCGCACCCGCGGCCGCTACCGAGCCGGCACCTACCCACCACGCCCCCGATATCGTCCTCAACAGCGGTTATCGTATCACCGCCGACAGCAAGCTGCATATCGTTTTCTGCGTTCCCATGATAGAGGCCGCTCAGATCGGCAGCGAGGTGAAGCCGGAATACTTCAACACCAATTTCGCCGGCACCTACAAAGCCATCTGGGAAAGCCAATCGAGCATTCGGCTCAACTTCACCCAACAGCTGCCCGCTCTCGAAACGCTGCGGGTCGAAGTACCGGCCGGCCTGCGCGGCCTGAAGGGGGAAGTGCTTGCCGGGCGCACGCGGGCGTTCCCGACATACGAATACGAGTTTACCGATACCGGCACCTGCGACAATGACTGTATCTTTATTCGCGCAATGAGCCCGGAGTTCCTGCCCGAACTGCAAAAAAGGCTGCCCGAACTCTATTATATCTGCGATGACGGCACCCGCGGCCCGCTGAAGTGCCGCCCCGCCACCGTGGCAGATGCCCTGGCCAACTGGTACGCCTTCGATACCGTACACAGTTACAACCTCGACTACCATGACCGGGAGGAGCTTGCCAAGCACCCGGCAGATGAGGTACTGCCTGACACCTGGATTGTAGAGGCTCCGGGGATTCCCGACAGCGACCGGGATATCAAAATCATGCTCCCCCGCGCTGAGTGGGATTACAAGGCGCAGGCCTGGCTTGACCGGCAGCTGCACCGCTACTCTGCCCCGGAGGCCGAAATCATGTTGAGCAACGTGTGTACCTCTCGCGGTCAATATGAAATCAGTCTCGAACTCGGCATGCCCGCCGCTGCGACAGATGCGGCCGGGCTCATCGCCTCGCTCGAATGGAGCATGCTCGAAGAGGCACACAGCAACGAATGGAAGCCCCTCACCTGGAAAGACGGCGCGCTGCGTGGCAAAATTCGCGGCAAAGACATCACCATCACCCCCACTGCCACCGAATGCCGCGAACTCAACATCATCGGCAAAGGCACCATACAGGGTATCAGCAAAATCACTTTGACCGCCGAGACCGGCGGGCGCGAAATCCTGGTGAAAGCCGAAGGCAAATACCCCACTGTGAGCACACCCAGGGGGGTGGAACGCGACATCACAGGCGACAGCGACACCCCGGCGGACTGCACTCACCTGCGCCCCAGGCAGCCCTACATCTACACCAACCTCTCAGCCAACCACCTGCAGCTGCGTGGCTCCACCACGCTGAACTGCCGCTACGGTCAGCTGGAGCGCGGCACGGCGCGCGTGTACAAAATCAATGCCGCCACCCCCGCAGAGAAAGTGCGCCTGCTGCGAGATTACTACCGGCTCTACTTCGCGCAGGAATACACTACTTGGCAGCAGGAAGATGCACAGAGAAAAGAGCGCAAGGCAGCCGGGCTGGATGATGAGAAAATCGAGCACAACCGCGTAGACCCCGCAACCCTGCCGGGCGTGGTTGCCACCGCCGAGCGACCGCTGCAGCAAGGGGCAGAACATGAGCTGAGCCTGCCGCTGGCCGAACTGTTCGACAATCAGCCCGTGGGTGGTTTCTACTTCGTGGATATCGAGGGTGAACCCGTGCGCAACAGCAAAACCCCCGTGGTAAACCAGGGGCTGCTGCAAATCACCGACCTAGGGCTTATGTGGAAAACCAACGGCAGCCACCTGCTTGCCTGGGGCTACAAACTCAGTGACGCTCAGGAACTGCCCACAGCCACCCTGCACCTGCTCGATGAGCAGGGCAATACCCTGGCAGAGCTCCCCATGGCGAACGGTCTGGCCGAGGGCAACTTCCACCCGGCCACACGTTACCTCATGCTCACCACGGCAGATGACTGCGTGCTGATGCCCCACTTGAGCAGCGATATCGAGTACAGCGCCCACATGGGCGAAAGTTGGGAATTCGCCCGTTTGCTCAGCAAGGGAATCGCCCCGGCCGCCATTCCCAAGCCGCTGGTGTTCCTTTTCAGCGACCGCAGCCTCTACCGCCCCGGCGAAACCGCCCACACCAAAGGCATCGTCCGCTGGCTGGCCGACAATGAACTGCAGACACCCGACATCGAGAGCATATCGGCCCGCCTGCTGAAAGATTATAAAGAGCCCGTCAAACTCCCGCCCGTCACCGTGCAACAGGATGGCTCATTCACCCTCGACATCCCCCTCGATGCCGTGGGAGATTACACCGTCGAGTTCACCATCACCTACCGGGGGGATGCCGACAAGACCAGCCCCGACCTCGCCGTCGTCCACGCCAAATCCACCCTCGCACAGCCCCCGGCTGACGACGTAACAGACGATGAGGAAGGCGATGAGTGGGAAGGAGAGGACGACATCAACTTCAGCGCCCCGCGCGAAGCCCAGCTGTCACTGACCTGCCGTGAGTTCCGGCGCAATGAATTCGAGGTCAGCAGCCAACTGACCGCCCTGCCCGATGAGCGCAAACTCGAACTCTCCGCTACCGCTACCAACCTCACAACCACCCCCGTAGCCCACGGTAAAGTAAAATGGAATCTCGCCATCACGGAGCGCAACTTCTACCCCGAGCAGCAGGAGTGGAGCGAGTTCCGCTTCGGTGACTACCGTGAAAACCCCTGGGAGTTCTTCTATGCCCGCTACATGGACAGCTACAGCGGCAGCGACCGCAACTACCTGTCGCGCGAGGGTACGCTGGATGCCGAGGGGCGTGGCACCGCAGCCTTCACCCTGCCCAAACAACAGTTCCCGCGCATGCAGCGAATCGTTGCCACCACCACCGTAACAAACGGCAACGAACAGAGCATTAACAGCGTACAGAAGACCACCCTGCACCCGGCCGATGTGTACGTCGGCATACGCCCCCACACCACCCTGGCCAAGGTGGGCGGCACCCTGCCGGTGGATTTGGTGGCTGTGACCTCCGATGGCAAGGCCTGGAGCGGTGAGCCTGTCACCGTCACCATCACCGCCACCCGCTCGGCGTTCTACCAGTACAGGTACGGCTCGCGCTTCAGCACCTCGGTACAGAACACCGAAGTCAAAGACACAACCCATACCATCACAGCCACCCTGACCGGCACACCCACCACCGTGCAGGTGCCGGTCGATATCGCCGGCCGTTACGACATCACCGTGACCGGTAAAGATGCCCGCGGCCGCGATTTCGCCAGCGCCACACGTCACTATGTATGGGGGGATGACACCAGCCCCTGGGAGCACATGGAGAACTATGAGATGGAGCTCGTACCCGACAAAACCCTGTACAACTCGGGAGATACCGCGAAGGTGCTGGTGAAGACCCCGGTCGATGCCGAGCTGCTCATCACCGTAGAGCGTGACCGAATACTGCGCCACTACCGCCGCAGTGTAACGGTCGACAGCCCGGTGATTGAAATACCGCTTGAAGCGGCAGACGCTCCCGTCGTCTACCTGAGCGCCTTCCTCGTTCAGACCAACAAAAACCGCGAGAGCGACGGCAAACCCCAGCTCAGGCTCGGCACCTGTCAGCTGAATATCACCACCCCCGACAAGAAACTCAACGTACAGCTGCAAACCCCGCCCCACAGCCTGCTGCCCGGTGAGAGCTGCACCGTGAGCGGTACCATCACCGGGGCCGATGGCAAACCCGTGCCGAATGCCGACATCACCCTCTACGCCGAAGATGAAGGCACCCTGCAGGTGACTGGTTATGACCTACCCGACCCCGCCGCTTATTTCTACAGCGCCGTCGGGCGCGAGCATGGCGTGGCCACCTACTCAGGGCTGGACCACCTGGCAGCCGAGGGGCTGCGCCACCGCGACTTCGGCAACAAGGGTGTATTCATCGGCGGCGGTGATGATGATGAATATGAAGCCGAGGCAGAAGGTGCCGACGCTGCCGATGACCGCGAGCGTGAACACCTGCGCACTGACTTCAACCCCTGCGCCTTGTGGCTCGCTACCGTGCGCACGGATGATAAAGGCAACTTTACCGCCACCTACAGCAACCCGGATACCCTGACGCGCTATCGACTCATGGCCGTGGCTGCCGCCGGTGATCGGTTCGGCTCCGGGCAGAGTTCCTACCTGGTGAACAAACCCGTCATGCTCGAACCTTCCGTTCCCATGAGCGCGACCGAGGGGGATGAGCTGCAGCTGCCCGTGACCGTGAGCATGCTGCCCGAGTACCTGCCCGGAGTGAAGGCTGACCAAGCCATACAATGGCAGGTAAACCTCAGCAGCCCGAACGCTGAGCTACCCCTCACCACGCAGAGCGTGACTCTCACCGGTAAGAGCCCCGTGACCATTCACTTCCCCGTGAAAGTCCCCCAAGGCAACGGCCCGGTGCAGCTGCAGTGGCAGGTGAAAGCCGCCGGCACTCCGCAGGGCTGCGACCTGAAGCGGGCGAAAGATGCCGTGCAGCTCAGCTTCCCCACCACACCGCCCACCCCCCACCTGCGTGAGTATGTATGGACAGAGCTGCCGATTGGTCAGGCCACCGCTCTGAGCAGCATGCTGAAGCACCCGTACCGCCCCGACGGCACGGTACAGCTGAGCTTCTCGACCTCACCGCTGGCCGGCTTGGCCTACCCGCTGCAGTACCTCTTCACCTATCCCTACGGCTGTACGGAGCAGCTCAGCTCCACCGTGCTGCCCTGGTTGCTGCAAGAGCGCTTGCAGCAGGCACTTGGGGTCGAGTTCCCGCAAGCGAAGAAGGCCGCTGCCGTCGCCGCAGAGGTTGACAAAAAACTCAGCAAGCGCCGCGTGGCACCGGGGCGCTATGGCTACTGGGACGGCGACACCGAGGGCTGCGAGTTCTCGGCCTACGCCGCGATGGTGCGCTTCTTCATCAACGGTGCTGAAAATGAAGAGGTGCTCAGTGATCTGCGCGCTCTGGTGGAGCAGATTCAGTCGAACGAGGGTAACACCTACCTCAACATGCTGGTCATCAGCCTGCTGGTGAATGACACCACCGAAATCTTCAACAGCTTCTATGAGCACGCCAAGAAGAATCTCGCCCGGCTCAATCAGCAGGAACGCTGGATTCTGGCTATCACTGCGGCGGATGCCAAGCACCCGCAGGCTGCAGCCCTGCTGAAGCAGGCACAGCAAAGCAACGCCACCTCCACTTACCTGCATGACGCCCTGCCGCCGGTACAGGCCCTGCGCGCGATTTATGCCATTGCCACCGAGCCGGAATCTCCCGCTACGGCAGACATGCTGCGCAACTGGCTGCAGCAGAGCGCAGGCAGCTACTCCACCTGGCGCAATGCCTGGCTTACTGTCGCCGTGGCGGAATATGCCGGCATACGCGACCTCAGCAAGCTGCGCGCCCGCGTAAACGGCACCGATATCACCACCGCCACCCCCATGCACCTCAAGCTCGCTACCGGCGCAACCGACAGCTTCACCGCCATCGGCAACACTGTCTATGTGAGCGGCTTTGCCGAGGGGTATCTCAACAAAGAACAGCCCGAGCAGGCCATCGACCGCGGTTTCCGCGTGCAGCGCCGTTACGAGCAACTGCAGCCCGATGGCACCTGGAAACCCACCGGCACCTTCCGCGTGGGCGACATCGTGCGCGTAACCGTCAACACCACCGCCCGCCGGGGTGAAGCGAACCTGAAGTACCTCGCCATCGAGGACCGCCTGCCCGCTGCGTTCGAGGCTATCGACCCCACCCTGACCTCGCAGGCGCTGCCCGCCGGCATCAGCGAGCAGACATACCGCAGCTGGTGGTACTTCCCTACCACCATCAGCAACCGCGAGTTCCTGAAAGATCGCGTGCGCGCCTTCTCCAACAACCTGTGGTCTGACTCGCAGCTGGAGTTCAGCTACATCGCCCGCGTGGTGCGCAGTGGTCGCGTAACAGCCCCCGCCGCCAAGGCGGAGCTCATGTACCGCCCCGAGTTCCACGGCCTGAGCATACCGCAGCACTTCGAGGTAGAGCCTCGCCCGCAGGAATAAGCCCCCCCAAGGCATGCGCCCTCGCATGAAAAAATACTTGCTCGTCAGCTCGGCACTCACCCTTGCCGGGCTGGCGGCGGTGTATTACCTGCTGCCCTTTTGCGTGAGCGCACCTGATATCTCGCCGCCCCCGAGCAGCGCCGTGTATGACCGCCAAGGTGAGCTGCTGGGCTATGTGCCGGGGGCAGACGGTTACCGCTGCGAACCGCTCCCGCAGCTGCCGCCACAGCTCGCCGCCGCCCTGGTGGCAGCTGAAGACCGCCGATTTTACAGCCACGGCGGCATCGATGCCGCAGCTGCCGCGCGCGCCTTGTGGCAATGGTTGCGCGGCCACCACGGCGGCGGTGCCAGTACCCTCACCATGCAAGTGGCCAAGCTGTACAACCCGTCGGCCCCACGCACCTGGCGTACCAAGCTGAAAGAAGCCCTGCAGGCGCGCCGACTCGAAATGAGCCACAGCAAAGAAGAACTGCTGCTCGCCTACCTGAACCGCGCCGACTTCAGCAACCTGTGCCGCGGGGCCGAGTGTGCGGCTCGATTTTACTTCGGCTGCCCGGCGAGCGAACTCACCACCGAACAGGCCGCCCTGCTGGCAGCCATGGTGCAGGCCCCCACACGCCTTAATCCCCTGCGCCACCCCACAGCCGCTCTCGCACGGCGAAATAAAATCCTTTCTCACCTGGGGCAGAACACCCACTCCCCGCTCGGTGCCACGGCACACACTATCAGCGCACCGCCCATCGCAGGGGGCAGGCCCGGACAGCTCACACTCGATGCCGCCCTGCAACGCCGTGTTGCCACCATCGCCCGACAGGAGGTCGAAAAACTGCACGGGCGGAATGTGTCGCAGGCCGCCGTTGTGGTAGCTGACAACCGCACAGGCGAAGTACTGGTGGCCCTGCCGGCCGCCTGCCCCGACAGCCCCCGCGGCGGCGCGCTCAACGGTACCGCCACCCCACGCTCAGCAGGCAGCACGCTCAAGCCCTTTATCTACCTGATGGCTTTTGAACAGGGTGATTACCCCGGCACCATCGTGGCCGATGTTCCCACACAATACCGCAGCGCAGACGGCATTCAGGCACCGGGGAACTACAACGACCACTACCTCGGCCCCATCTCCATGCGGCAGGCGCTCGCCTGCTCTCAGAACATACCCGCCATGCAGGCTCTCGACCGCGCCGGCGGTGCGCAGAAAGCCATTCCCTACCTGCGCCGCCTGGGCTTCGCCATGCCCGGCAGCGCGGCAGACTACGGCCTGGGGCTCGCCATCGGCAATGCCCATGTCACCCTCCTGGAGCTGGTACAAGCCTACAGCACCCTGGCTCGCAACGGCACCTGCCTGCCCTTGCAGCAACGCCTGCCCCTGCAAGGCCACACCCCCGAGCAACTGTTGCCCGCCGTGCACAGCTACCGCATAGCCCATGTACTCAGCGACCGCGCCGCGCGTGCCGCCACCTTCGGCCCCGCCCCCGCACTCAGTTTCCCCTGGCGCGCCGCCGCCAAAACCGGCACCTCCTCCAACTACCGCGACAACTGGTGCCTGGGCTTCACCGCCGAATATACCGTGGGAGTCTGGGTCGGCAACTTCGACAACTCAGCCATGCAGCGCATATCAGGCGTGAGCGGCGCCGGCCCTATCTTCCACCGCGTGCTCAGCCTGCTGCACGAAAAGCTGCCCCCCACTTTCCCCGAGCAACCTGCCGAACTGCAACAGCACGACATCGACACCCGCACCGGCACCCCCGCCACAGCGCAAACTCCC
>JAZRKM010000096.1:0-18716 GCA_045646325.1 Akkermansia sp.
GGTTCTGAGATTTGGGCTCCGCTCGTATCTTGATAGATCCTGGCTTGTCTGGATAATTCTGGCCTCGGCTATTTATGTTCCCCTGTATGCTGGTTACTGCGTGCTAAAGCAACGCACAAAACGCCACCTGCAAGGCTAGGACGCCCCCTCGCCGGGAAAACGGCAGCACCCTGGAGGCCATCCTACCCCGCAAGGTGTCTTCTTGTTCGTTGGCTCTCAGAATAGTCGCTTAGCCGTGACTCTTTTATAGATGTGTCGCCCCACACAATAGTAGGTATTCAAAATTCCTTCAAATACTTTTTCCTAATTTCTGCATACATGTTTTTTTTAGTCTCATCGTATTCATGACGAACATGTCCTCTGATTACATGTTCTGTGTAATTAGCTAGATCTGACATATCGCCTTTGAAATAAATATTTCCCATAATATTGAAGTGACTAACATTATATTCTTCGAGAATTTTATCAAGATCGCTAAAAAAACATCGATTGTTAACCAATTCACATACTTCTATATAGCATGGTTCCCCTGTGGAAGTATCAAGTAAGATGGGTTCCACTTTTTTATAGAAAATAGCCAAGTACGTTGCAATAACAAAAAAGACAAAAGAAAATGTAATACTAAAATATTTCATAAAATTGTGAATAGCATGAGACTTGTTGAACGTCAAGGTCATTACACGTCATATTACGCACATCGTGCGCACACAGAAACTCTCAGTAGGATATCTTCCGATTTTATTTTAGAATAGAGTGCTATCTTCTACAATCTTAGAATCCCATCCGTAAGTATACCAAGTACCATTGATTTGAATAGCTAACGGACGATAAGCATCTGTCTGAGTTGTGTCCCAGGTGATATACCAGAGTGCCGGATGGTGGTTACGGGTGATATCAATGCAGGCGATTTGCAAGTAGCCACGGTAAATGTAGCGCTGGTGCAGCGAGACGCTGCCGTTCACTGTAACCTTCTTGAAGCAGCGGCGCCCCTGAGAGGAAACGACAGCCAAAAAACACCAAACGTGCCCGGCAAGGGTAGGTTGCCGCCTTGCCGGGTAAACGGCAGCACCCCGGAGGCCGTCCTACCCCGCAAGGTGTCTTTTTGTTCGTTGGCTATCTGAATAGTCCCTTAGCCGTGACTCTTTTATTGATGCGTCGTCCCACACAATAGTAAACATGCAAGAGTCCCGTGGTCGCAACTCTCAACCAAAGGTTTATGAGTCTGGCTTCTGAGCCGTTGAATTATCATCAAAAGCGTTGGGATAAGCCGGGATAAAAGCAAGGGATAACTCTTCAGCAGAGAGGCACAAAGTAAGGTAGCTGAGCGGATAAAAGGATAAGTTGAGGATAAACATTAAAAGTCTTTGTTTGTTATACTGTTACGATACTTATTTCTTTATTTTTGGCCAAACGACTTGCAACACGCCGCGACCGTCCCGGCGACCCGGGCAGTTGGCCTCCAATGAAGTATTCTCCTCGAAGAGGAGATTTCTTCATTGAGAACCGCGCTCATGCGTAGACGCGATTCGTACGCGAATAATCAACACCCCCGAGGGCGCCGTACTCCGTCTGCAGCTTGCTCACCGCACCGGTGGCGCAGCTCTCAAAACTCTCCGCCGCGCAGGCAAGGCCACACGTCAACAAGGCTATCAAGGCTCGGTACATCATACCTCCGTGCTACCATATTCTCTTTTGCTTAGGCAAGAAAAAAAGAATGGGCGGGGCAGTTTCAGACCTCTTACAACATTGACATTCTGCAACAAGTTGCTATACTTTACACACCATGAAGCTGCGTTTTTTACCTTTGTTGTTTCTTTGCTCACCCCTCACAGCCTTCTCGGCAAGTGAAGAGGCCAATGCTACCATGCGGCAACAAATTGATATTCTGCGCAGTATCAACAATAAAGAGCAAGCGGATGCAGCGGCGGCGCTTCTGGCGGGATTTGAACTGCCCGAAGATGCCGATGAGGCTCTGTATGACGAATACACCGCCGCCTGCGAGGCCCTACCCTACCACTATTACGGCTCTGCCGCACTTGCCGGCGCTATGGAGGTGAATGAGGAAGATATACCCACCAAAGTGCAGCTGCCCGTGCCTGCAACACCGCGCATCATGGCAGAGCTGGAGGCCCGCGCCCGCTACAGCTTTTCTCTGCTGCCGGCTTGCATACGCAAGGGGGTGACCGGCGGCCCCGGTTTTATGCAAGAAACGGCTTGGGTATGCACGGCCCCGCGCCCGCAAGACGGCAGAGATTGCCGCAGCCAAGAACTGTTTTTTGTACCGGAATCCATTTTAGGTGGGCACGATGCCACCCTTGTGCACCAAGAAGAAAAGGAGATAGACGGCAGGCTCTACATCATCAGCACCGTGGCGCTGTTTCACCGTGGTCAAAAGCATGAAGTAACCATATGGGAAGACGTAACGGCTGCACCCGCCTACAATGATGAGGAGTTTGCCACATACTGTGCAGACACGTACAGCGCAAACGAAAAAGATATTGAGGTTGCGTTTGCACAGAGACAACAACAACGCATCGCTATTTTGCGCGGCGTGCAAAACAAAGAAGATGCCGATGCTGCGGCAGATACCCTTGCCGACCTGTGCAGCGATGCTCACATGCACGACCTGCCCGAGCCAACGCTCGAGGCGTGCAAGCCCTACATCAACGAGTATATGGCAGAGGAAGACCGCTTGGAGGCAGCGCGCTACTACGGCTCTACCCTGCTGGCGCAGTTCCTCAACGACCCCTTGGGGGTATACGAGCCACAAGAACCTACCCCCGCAGCCGCAGCCGAGATTGAACACATCATCCGCGCGGCGCTCCAAGCCTCCCCTTGCGAGGCACACCGCAGCTTCAGCGGCGGCCCCGGTTTTACAAAAGAAACAGCTTGGGTAATACCGGCAGAAGCCGTGAGGTTGTTCGATGACAGCATCTGGGAATACGACCTCACCAAAAACATATTGGTACCTGATGAGAGATTCGAGTTCGCGTCTGAGGTGGGTACACACGGCTTCGGTTTTCTCAATGGCCGCTTGTACCATTCGGTAAAGATGCGGGTATTGCTGCATGGCAAGCTGTACCACTACGAAATGTGGCTTGATTTTACGGATGGGCACGTCATCCCCACCATGGAAGAGTATCAGGCGGACCTTCAGCAATGCGTCGCCAACCGTGAAAAGAAGCTGCGGGTTTTGGAATCCGTGCATGATAAGGCCACGGCAGATGCCGCAGCGGAGGTTTTGAGGGAATGGGAGGACATACCTTCCCCGCCGCTCATGCCGTATGGCACTTCTCTCCTAACCGAAGAGTCACTGTGTCCCCCGGCAGAGGACATGCTCAAGCTCGATATTTGCGCAAAGAACTGTTACGGGTCGAGCGCACTGAAGATTCTGCTTTATACCCCCAAGGGCAAAGCATCTGAGCAGAACATGGAGCTGACCCCGCATGAGGAAGAAGCATACCGGCAATGGCGTTTCCAAACCACACAGAAAAAAAACATGCGCTATGTGCAGGTGTTGCAAGAAGAGCTGCCGAGGGTACACGACCGCGCCTCGGCCCTTGCCCTCGCCAAAACCCTCTACCTCCTTGGTGGGGCGAATATATACTCGCACATCGATTTGTTAAAACCCAACCCATACAACGATTCCATCGATACTCTGCCCATTCGCCGCCAGCTGCAACGCATCAAAAATGCCGATTATTACGGGGCCATTGATTTGGCCAACATCCTCAAAGAACGCTCCGGCCCAAGTGGCCCGGGCTATGTGGAGCAGATGAATGATGAGGTAGAACCCGCTGAATCTGCGCTTCCCTAATAGCCCCGCAAGCAAAACGTTCAGTTGATAAATGCAACTCCGCGACAAATGGAAATTTGTGGGGGTGTTCTCATGCGGGAGAAGAAGCCGAATTCCTAAGCCCCGGTTGGGGAGCGTGTTGAAGGTAGCAAGCGGCTAGCGATGGGCCTAGCGATGGGATGAAGCGGCGGTGCCTCCATGCGTACGCGAGAGCCCCGGCGGATTGCGGGGAAACCGGGCTCCCGGAATGGCCGCGTCAGCAAAAAGGCCCCCAACGAGCCCAAGAAGGAGAGGAAGGACTTTCGGAGGGAAAACGGCTCCACCCAGGGTGGCTTCCTACCCCGCAAGGTGTCTTTTTGTTCGTTTTATGTTTCGGACTCGGAGCCATCACCGGGGGCGGCGGTACTTTCGGCACCCACCAGCTTGAGCATAATGGCACCGCAGACCTGCATAGCCTCACAGTCGAGGTAGTGGTTCGGTCGGTCGCCAATCTGTTTCCATGATCAACGACCTTTATCGTAGCTCCGGCTCTCGGAGTCGAGCATATCGAGGTATTCCTGGGGGCAGTTGGATGGGACTTCCCAAAGGGGCAGCGCAAGCTTTTTTCTGTATAATCCCTGTCATTGGTGCAAAATTCGTTTACGGTTTAGGTTAAGCAGCGGGATTTGCTGGCCGAGACGAGGCTGCCTGCAGCGCTTCAGCTGCTTGTTGAAGCTTCTCCGGGGAAATGTAAGCCTTAGCGCAAATACCCTCCCATTCATCAGAGAGAGCCATAGCCTTGGCGGTTACAATCCTGAGCAAAGAAGCTTCAGAGGGGAAGATGGAAATAACGTTTGTTCTGCGTTTGAGTTGTCTGTTAATGCTTGCCATAATATTGGACGTTCTGAGACGACGCTGAGCTTC
The DNA here is from genome assembly GCA_045646325.1 of Akkermansia sp. Lineage (GTDB taxonomy): Bacteria > Verrucomicrobiota > Verrucomicrobiia > Verrucomicrobiales > Akkermansiaceae > Akkermansia. Next base: position 4,700 of record JAZRKM010000096.1, read on the forward strand.
GGGAGGGCAATCAATGACGGTAAGGCATTTGCCCCCACAAATCTCATTCATCGCCTTGGCGACTTTGCGGGTAGAAACTCCCTGTAGATATATCTCGGCAATAGCGAGGTTGAGCGCCCTGTCAATTCGCGAGCCTCTTTCAAATCCCGGGATGATGGGGGGTAAAGGGAGTCTGCGCATTCCTTACCTGTGGGACAGTTCGTCATTCCGCTATTTTTCTGACGCAGTGCTCAAAAATTGCCGAAAAAACAGTTTTTCATTCCCATTCCATCTAAAATAGTGTAGACTGAAGCCATGCTGTCAGATAATGAACTCCGGCCCGTCAGGGCGATTTGCTCTAAGATGTTGTTGCACAGGAATATGCTGCCCCTGCTGGCAGCTCTGCTGCTGGTAGGGTGCGAACAGGAAGAACAGCAGCTGCAGAGCGAGGCTGCAGAGCACGCCGGGCAGGAGCTGACCCCGGCTGTTGAGCAACCCTCCGCAACTCCGCAGGAGCCCGCAGTGCAAACGCCCGATGAGGTGACGCCCGAGCCATCGGTGAGCCCGGAAGAACCGCAGGCTCCGGAACCGGCCCCGGAACCAGCCCCGGAACCCATGCCGGTACTGGTGAAAGCCGGTGGGGTTCAGCAGCTGCCGACTGTTGAGGAAACCGCTGCTGCTGAGCGCGAGAGGTATGCCGCCCCGACGGATGGTCCTACCCCTCTGCTGCGGAATCTGTACGGTGGGGTAGAGGTGCAGCTGCCGGATTCTCTATATCGGGGGTTGGAGGCCCCCCTTGCCACTCTGCGTGAAATCCTGACTTCCTGGGAATACCTGCAGCTGTTGCAGCAGGTTCGGTACTGCTGGGAGAAGGGGCAGCGTGGTGAAGAGTATAAGAAGACAGTTCCGGAACTTCGGAAGTTGCTGGAAAAAGTGATAGCTGCACCCCAAGATGATACGCTTTTCCCGCGTGTGCAGGTGCTGTCCGATGTAAAGGCCGGAACCGTGTTTCGTCCGCTGGCACGCTATGCAATCGGGCAAATGCATTATGCTGATGAACGGGTGCTGGTGAGTTTGAATAACACGAATCGTGAAAATCCGGAGTTCTGTGGCCAAGTGATTAACCATTTCTGGGATACGCGTACGGAGAAGTTATTGCTGCGGACTCAGCATCCCTTAACATATGGTATGCCTGTTCGTGTGGATAAGGATTCCTATGTTATGTGGTGGGGGGGACCTTATAAACACGAAATAAAGAGTATCGGTGGTTACTTCGATAGAGAAGATGCCGACTGTGATTCGGTGTTGAACCCTCTAACCGGCACTGTATTGCCGGTGTCGCCCGAGGCCAAGCGACGTTTGCCGAATGAGGAAGAATCGAGCAAGTACACGTGGGATGAGGAGGTGATGACAGCGAGGGTTCAGTCATATAGCAAGGCTGCAGCCCCCGAGGGGCTGGGTGTTAAGCTGAATTGCGCTTTCCCGGAAGGTGAGGGGCTCGGCGGGCCCGCTAATGATACTAAAATACTGGATACCTGCGGCAGTGGTACTGAGCTCAGATACCGCAACTGCTGGGGTGAGGGGGGGATATTGGATTTGCTTTCACTTACGCACACCAAGATATCGGCGGCCGAACTCGCTGCGTTTTCCGTGCCGGAAAGCGTGGTGCAGAAAACGAAAGAAAATAGTTGTGCTGAAGAGGATGCAACTGATAACAATAGTGAGCGACTGGATGAATCGCAACTGCAGCTGAGGTATTATCCATCGGCAACAAGGGGGGAGGATTATATTGACAATGAATCGCTCCTGCGCGAGTCTGTTCAATGGCCGATAACTCTGGCAGCAACATCATATGCGGAGTGCTACCGGAATAGACCCGGTGTCTTGAAAGATTGGTGTGTGAGTATTGGCAGTAGGGATACAATCGCCTTTATGGCATTTGTTCCTGCCTGGTTCTTTGAGGGTTACACGGTGGAACCAACCGGGGAAAGCGTGTATACGGGGGTGTGGCATAAGGGGAAAACGTGGTTTTTTGCGGTGCCGCCCGGTCATGAAAGAGTGCAAAGTGATTATTCTGAATCGCCGGTGGACGCTTTCCATGGTTCTGTTCGAGGCGTGGGGCGTTTGGTGCCTCTGGACGAAGTGGTTCAACAGCCTAAGCGAGACCCGGATCTGCTGAGCTGGGAAGACTGCGGGTTGCTGGTGACGGAACCGGGCGAAACGGATGACTGCACTTATTTGCTGATAGGCGGCACCAACAATGTAAACCGTCTGCGAGTGAATTTCTCTGCCGGAACTGTGGAATACCTTGAAAGCTGGCCGGTAAAGGGTTGCGAGCTGTCGACCGTTTGGTTGGATGCTATGCGCATGTTGTTGCTGCCGGCCTCTGATAACCACTATCGCATGATTCGTATGCAGGAGAATGGCACTGCGGATGAAATCGGTGCCCTGTACCTGACGGAGAGTGATGGCTATGCTATCGTGCTGAAAGATGGCCGCTATACCGGCAGCCCCGGGTGCGAGACTTTCCTGGATGCTTGCGATGGGCGCCAAGTGCTCAACATGCGTGCGCTGGCACCCTGGCGCAATCGACCGGCAGAGGTGTTGGAGGTGCTGGGAGCCAGCGAGGAGAATATCGCAGCCCTTCGCGCTACGACTCAGCGTTGGCTGCGCAGGTTGGGCTATGACCCGGACAATATGCCGGCGGAGCCCGAGCTGGCGGCGTTCCCCATAGCGGAGGTTACTTTGCCGGAATTGTTCACGAATGAAGATACGCTGAGCGTTCCGGTCAAATTGCGGGCCACGGCCCATGATATATGCCGCCTGCAGGTGCTGCGGGACGGTGTAACCATACCCCAACCGCAGATTGGCGAGAGTGACTCTGCCGGTGAACGCGAGGTGACAGTGCAGGTGCCGCTGTCTCCGGGGCAGAACTGGATTGAGGTGACCCCGGTGGATGCCGAGGGAATTGCCGGTGAAACCACGCGTTTCCGCATCATTCGCAAGGGCGGGTATGCCGCGAATTTGTTTGTGGTGGCACTGGGTGTGGCAGATTATGACGACGATTCGCTGGATTTGCAGTATGCCGCCAAAGATGCGCGCGATATGGCAAAGGCCTGGGCTGATTGCTCCGGCATGCAGACCCGCACTCTGGTGCTCACGGATAAGGAAGTGAGCGATGCCTCCGTACTTGAAAAAATCAAGGGCTTCCTGTCGGCTTCCACCCCAAGCGACAAGGTTGTCTTCTATGTGGCCGGCCATGGTATGTTGGACAGCAACATGGATTACTATTATGCCCCGGCAACATTTGATGTCAATCGGGTGAAAGAAACCGGTATTTCGGCGGACGCCCTCATGGATTGTCTGGACAGCTCCGCTGCTCAGATGAAACTGCTGCTGATGGATACCTGCCACGCCGGTGAACTGGGCGAGGCCGGTGAGGAAAAAATGGCTTTGGCTATGGAGCAGCTGCCGCCCGGCGTGCGAGCCATTCAACACCGCGGTATGAAGGTGCGCAAGACTGCTATGTCCTATGCCACCCGAAAGCGTTATATCGAAGAGATGTTCTCTATTGGTAGCACCCGCCGTGGTATCAATATGTTGACGGCCTCTGCCGGGGCGGAATATGCTCTTGAAACCAGTGAGATGCAGAATGGCGTTTACACGGCCTCCGTCATCGAGGCTCTGCGTGAGCCCGCCTGGCTGGATTCTGACTGTGATGGTATTCTGCGCATAGATGAGTTGTTCCCGGCAGTACAGGAAGCCGTTGTAAAACGAACCGGCGGCATGCAGAAACCCTCCATCTCCATGCTGGAAAACAGGGGCTATAACGAAATTGCATATCATCCCGGCTATTATATTTTGCGTGGTGAATGGGACCGGGCTATATCCATGCTCAGAAATGGTATTCGTTTGCGTGCTGACGGGAAGGTGCGCCGAATTCCCAAGAACCGATACGGGGAAGACGAAGTCCTCGGCTGGCTTCGTATAGCGTTTGAGCGAAAGCTGCCGATGGATAGGCTTGAGGAGATACTGAGTGCCGGGCTGGATTGTAAAACGATGGGGCCTTGTTTGATGAGCTCGCTCATTTTGCATGAGGCGCTTGAGCGAAAGCTGCCGATGGATAGGGTTGAGGAGATAATCAGTTCCGTTTTGGATTGTAAATCGATGGATTCGGGCACGATAAGCTCGTGTATGAACAGCTCAAACGAAGATGATCAGTTGCTGGAAATATTCATCCGCCAGGGTGTGGACGTTAATAAACTGATGTGCGCTTGCTTTGCGAATGAAAATCACTTCAATCGGTTGTTACAGCTTGGTGCAGACGTAAATGCCCGAGACGAGCAGGGGCGCACCCCGCTGATAAAGGACTGGGCTTTGAATGAAGAGATTGCACTTCGCTTATTGCGCCATGGTGCAGATGTGAATGCGCAGGATAATCAGGGCAAGACTGCTCTGATGACCACAATGAATGATGCTGTTGCTCGTGTTTTATTGCGCCATGGTGCGGATTATAACCTGCGGGATAAAAAGGGCAAAAGCGCACTGGATTATCATACCGGCGATTACGATGAAGTTCGTAAAGTTATAGATGAACATAGGCTCTATGGTGATGAAACGGCCGGGCTCAGTGCGGCTCAGGTTCGTGAGCTCGGGGTGGATTATGCCGAGGCCCGCAATGGTAAAACCAAGGATGAAACTCGCGCTATTCAGCTCTATATCAAGGCGGCCGAGATGGGCGATATGAAAGCTCAGCGTTGGATGGGCTGGCGCTATCGTCAGGGGCGTGGAGTCGCTGTCGATGAGTATAATGCTCGCAGATATTTCCGAATGGCCGCAGAGCAGGGGGATTCAGCTGCTGCTCAGGCAATCGGTTTGTCCGTTCCCGGAAGTTCCGGCTCGTCCGGTCGCGATGAAACGGCTGGGCTCAGTGCGGCTCAGGTTCGTGAGCTCGGGGTGGATTACGCCGAGGCCCGCAATGGCAAAATAAAGAATGAGAGTCGGGCTATTCAGCTCTATATCAAGGCCGCGGAGATGGGGGATATGAAAGCCCAGCGCTGGATGGGCTGGCGCTATCGCCAGGGCCGAGGCGTGCCGAAGGATGAGGCGCGTGCGCGTGCCTATTTCTCCGCCGCCGCTCGCCAGGGGGATTCCGCCGCTGCCAAGGCTCTTCAACAATAAAATATGCTTTTAGAACCAGGAATTAGCATTTTTCATTTCCTTTTATCCGAAAATAGTGTAGACTAAAACCATGCTGTCAGACAATGAACTCCGGCCCGTCAGGTCGATTTGCTCTAAGATGTTGTTGCACAGGAATATGCTGCCCTTGTTGGCGGCACTGCTGCTGGTAGGCTGCAAACCGGAAGAGCAGCAGCCGCAGAGCGAGGCTGCTGAGCAAGCCGGGCAGGCGGCGACCCCGCCCGTTGAGGAATCCGCCGAAACACCGCAGGAGCCCGCAGTGCAAACGCCCGATGAGGTGACGCCCGAGCCGTCGGTGAGCTCGGAAGAACCGCAGGCCCCGGAACCTGCCCCGGAACCTGCCCCGGAACCCTTGCCGATTCTGGTGAAAGCCGGTGGGGTACAGCAGTTGCCGACTGCCGAGGAAGCCGCTGCTGCTGAGCGCGAGAAATATGCCGCCCCGACCGAGGGTGCCACTCCTCTGCTGCGGAATCTGTACGGTGGAGCGGAAGTACAGCTGCCCGCCTCTCTGTACTCTCAGTTGGAATCGGAGCTTGCGAAGCTGCGTAGTGTGCTTTCGCCCATGGATTATGCTTTGCTACTTGGGCAGGTGAAAGATTGGTGGGAGAGCGGGCGGAATTCGGATGAAGATGGCGTGCCGAAAACCGTGCCGGCATTTCAGAAACAGCTGGCGAAAATTGCGGAGGAGCCGGAGAATCTGTCCCTGTTTGCCCGCCCCCTGCTGCGCATGGACAAACGCCCGGGGACGATGTTCCGTCCGTTGGCGCGCTATGCCAATGGGCAGATGCACTATGCGGATGAGCGGGTGCTGGTGAGCCTGAACAACCAGAATCGCTATACAGCAAGCGATATCGGTGAGGCTGAGTCAACAGCTCCCCTTATCAACCATTTTTGGGATGCTCGCACAGAACGTCTGTTGCTGCGTACGGAACATCGGGCTGAGTATCTGATGCCGCTGCGCGTGCAGGGAGATTCGTATACCCTTTGTCACTGGCACTACGGCTTCGGTCGAGGGGAGGCCCTGATGAATGTGCAGAGTGGGGTGATTTTGCCCGTTGATGATGAATCCAAGAGCGCAATACCGAATCCCGAATCCGAAGAGGCGCAAGCGACCTATGCTCCGGGGCCCGAGAGAGAGAAAAAATTGACCGAAGCCTCGGCTGCTGATGGTCTGGGTATTGCGATTCAAACGATGAATAATGAGGGCGAAGGCTCCATATCCCCTCTGCACTTTGTTCGGATTAAGGAAACACTGGGGCGTGGCGAGGAGCTGCGCTACAGGACATGCTGGGGGGATGCCGCGCTGCTGAATCTTCGAACGCTTACCCTCACGCGAGTTCCGGCAGAGTCGCTGAAATCTCAACCTTTGCCGGAGTCTGTCGAGCGTCAGTTGGCGGCAAAAAGTGAGGGTGAGTATGATGTGGAGTATCTTCGCGATACTGCCAGACTGCAGCATTATCCCTCTGCAGCCGCCGGGCAGGATTACAGCTCAAACGAAGAAACTCTGCGTGCTGCCCTTAACTGGCCCTTGACTTTTGCTGCCAAAGTGAAAATAGGGGAGGAAACCAATACAGTGGTGCTCAGCGAGTGGCATGTCGGTACCGGTAGTACTGAAACCATAGCCTATGCCGCCTCTGCCCGCAATTGCTATGAAGTGGGTTACACGGAGCTCGCCCACGGGCGCAGCGAATATATGGGCGTATGGCACAAGGGGCAGGCGTGGATATTTGCCGCTCCTGAGGGGGCTGAGCGATTGAAAACGTGGCAGGAAGATGAGCTGTTCGGTTTTCACTCGGCTCTAAAGGGTAAGGGGCGTTTGTTGCCCCTTGATGAGGTGGCCCGGCAGGCAACGCGTGGGCGGGATATCCTCAGCTGGGATGACCATGAGCTGCTGGTCACAGAACCGGGAGGGACGGATGAGTGTACTTATCTGCTGATTGGTGGTACCAAAACATTGCACCGCCTGCGAGTGAACTTTACTGCTCAGGAGGTGGAATATCTGGAAAGTTGGCCGGTGAAGGGAGCCGAATTGGATACTGTTTGGCTGGACGAATTGCGCCTGCTGCTCTTACCGGAGTCCGACAATGAATATCGCCTCCTTCGCCCGTCGGCAGAGGGTACTACAGAGGAAATCGGTTCTCTTTATCTGACCGAGAGCGATGGTTACGCCGTGGTGCTGAAAGATGGCCGCTATACCGGGAGCCCCGGGTGTGAGACCTTCCTCGATGCCTGCGATGGGCGCCAGGTGCTCAATATGCGCGCGCTGGCACCGTGGCGCAATCGCCCGGCAGAGGTGCTGGAGGTGTTGGGCGGCAACGAGGAAGATATCGCAGCCCTGCGCGCGACAACTCAACGCTGGCTGCGCAAGTTGGGCTATGACCCGGACAATATGCCGGCGGAGCCCGAGCTGGCGGCGTTCCCCGTGGCGGAGGTCACCCTGCCGGAATTGTTCACGAATGAAGAAACACTGAGCGTGCCGGTCAGATTGCGGGCTACGGCGCACGATGTATGCCGCCTGCAGGTGCTGCGAGATGGTGTTGCCGTACCCCAGCCGCAGATTGGTGAGAGCGAGGCCGACGGTGAACGCGAGGTGACGGTGCAGGTGCCGCTGTCTCCGGGGCAGAACTGGATTGAGGTGACCCCGGTGGATGCCGAGGGAATTGCCGGCGAACCCACGCGTTTCCGAATCATCCGCAAGGGTGGTTTTGAGCCCAACATGTTCGTTGTGGCACTGGGCGTGGCAGATTATGACGATGATTCGCTGGATTTGCAGTACGCTGCCAAAGATGCCCGTGATATGGCAAAGGCCTGGGCTGATTGCTCCGGCATGCAGACCCGTACCCTTGTGCTGACGGATAAGGAGGTGCGTGATTCCTCCGTTCTGGAGAAAATAAAAGCGTTCCTTTCTGCGGCCACGCTGAGCGATAAAATTGTCTTCTATGTGGCCGGTCATGGTATGTTGGACAGCAACATGGACTATTATTATGCACCCGCCGGCTTTGATACTGAGCGGGTGGCCGAGAGCGGTATTTCGGCGGATGCCCTCATGGATTGTCTGGATAGTGCTGCGGCGCAGAGCAAGCTGCTGTTGATGGATACCTGTCACGCAGGTGAACTGGGCGAGGCCGGTGAGGAAAAAATGGCTCTGGCCATGGAGCAGCTGCCGCACGGTGTGCGTGCTATTCAACACCGTGGTATGAAAGTGCGCAAGGCTGCTATGTCCTATGCCGCCCGTAAGCGCTATATCGAAGAGATGTTCTCTATCGGCAGTACTCGCCGTGGTATTAACATGCTGGCGGCCTCCGCCGGTGCGGAGTATGCGCTCGAAACCAGTGACGTGCAGAATGGTTTGTTCACCGCCTCCATCATTGAGGCTCTGCGCGAGCCCGCCTGGCGGGATTGCGATTATAATGGTATTCTCAGCATAGAGGAACTGTTCACCGCTGTGCAGGAGTCGGTCGTGAAGCAAACCGGCGGTGTGCAGAAACCCTCCATCTCCATGCTGGAGAACAGGGGCTTTAATGAGATAGCCTATCACCCCGGCTATTATATTCAGTGTGGCGAGTGGGACCGAGCTGTAGCGATGCTCCGAAATGGGGTGCGATTGCTTGATACCGGGAAGGTGCGTCGTCCTCCGGTGGATCCGACAGGTACAGGCAAATATGAGCAGCTGGAGAATATCAGTTGGCTGCAGAAGGCCTTTTGCTGCAAAGCGACGGTAGAAACGATAGAGGAATTGCTCAACGCCGGTTTGTCCGGCGATATGCTGATAAGTATCTGCAGCAGTGAAACCATGGAGATATATGCCGGGCATTCGAGCACCCGATATGGGCATACCCGAGAGGAGCGCCTGAAATTGCTGGAAGTATTTATTCGCCATGGTGTCGAGGCTAATAAACTGATGTTCTGTCGTCCGTTCTATGAAGATGAGAATGTCATCAAATTCCTGTTGCAGCAGGGCGCTGATATCAACGCTCGGGATGAGCAGGGGAAGACCCCGCTCATGCTGATTTCTTCGCCGGCGGCTGCTCGTGTGTTGTTGAATCTGGGGGCAGATCCCGCAGCCTGCGACAACGAGGGCAAGTCTGTGCTCGAGTACATGGCGTACGATAGCGCCGTGTGTGAAGTCATCAGGCAATATGCGAATGGCCCGGATGAAACCGCCGGGCTCAGTGCGGCTCAGGTTCGTGAACTCGGGGTGGATTATGCCGAAGCTCGCAATGGCAAAACCAAGGATGAAAGTCGCGCTATTGAGCTCTATATCAAAGCTGCCGATATGGGGGATATGAAAGCCCAGCGCTGGATGGGGTGGCGCTATCGCCAGGGGCGCGGCGTACCGAAGAATGAACAACTGGCTCGCAAGTACTTCAGCATGGCGGCTCAGCAGGGCGACAGCGCAGCTGCTCAGGCAATAGGCGTATCGGTCGGCGGAGGCTACGCTACGTCCGGTCGAGATGAAACCGCCGGGCTCAGTGCGGCTCAGGTTCGTGAGCTCGGGGTGGATTACGCCGAGGCCCGCAATGGCAAAGCAAAGAATGAAAGTCGCGCTATTCAGCTCTATATCAAGGCGGCCGATATGGGTGATATGAAAGCCCAGCGCTGGATGGGGTGGCGCTACCGCCAGGGCCGCGGCGTGCCGAAGGATGAGGCGCGTGCGCGAACCTACTTCTCTGCTGCTGCCCGCCAGGGCGATTCTGCCGCCGCCAAGGCGCTTCAGCAATAAAATTCCGGCTCGTGCACGGGATGGCCGGATAACCTGAGAAGCTCCGGATTCTCAGCCGTTATCCGGCCTGCTTTGTGAGTATTTCACGGATTTCAAGCAGTCTGTTCATGGGGGTGCGGCGCTTGGCAATGAGTTCCTCCGCATAGTCTGCCAGTGTTTTACCGTGGCGGTCACGCTGCCGGGTATTCAGCCCTGCTGCGATGAGCGCGCGCAGGTTATCCGGGTTCAGGCTGCACTGCTTGCCGCTGCGGCGAGCCAGGGCAACCATGGCGGCATTGCGACCGTCGGCATCGAGGGCGTTCACATCGGCTCCGTGTTGCAGGGCGAAGTGGATGACCTCCGTGCGGGCGCTCGGACAGGCGCTCACACTGAAGAGCGCCTCTCGGGCCAGCTCCGGGCTCAGGCTCAGACCGTGTTGCATGAGCAGCTGTACCGTGGGCAGTTTGCCATAGTGCAGGGCATTCACCACATGGCTGTCTTGCAGGTCATGAACTGTTGCACCGTGTGCCAGAAGAAGCTCGGGCAGTTCGGGGCTGTTGCTGAACATCACGACCTCGGCGAACTGTTCCTTCAGCAGTTTGTGGGTGTAGTCACGCTCGTGGTCAGGCATGGTGGCGAGCAGGGCATGAACGGCAGCGGTATGTCGCTGTTGCAGGGCTAGGTGCAGGGCGGTTTCGCCTGCTTTGTTGCGTGCGCTCCAGGGGACACCGGCAGTCAGTAGAGCCTGCACGGCCTCTGCTGTCTCGGCATGCATGAGAGCAGTATCGCCATTGATGCTGAGCTGCATGGGGTCGGCACCGGCGGCCAGCAGGCGGGGGATGTCGGCTGAGTTTGCTCTATGCAACAGTGGGGTGTTGGTGAACTCGGTGCCGGGCTGATGGGGCTGGGTGTTGGCGAGTTTCGGGTCGGCTCCGAAATCGAGTAGCACGGTAACTCGTTCATTCCGGCAGCGCCAGCTTTGCAGTGGTACCAGGCCGTTGAGACTCTTCTTATTCGGGGCGGCACCCGCTTGTAGCAACACGCGGGCTGTGCCGGCGCTGTCGACATAGTGGCATTCGCCCCCGATGATAGCGCGGTACAGGTAGGTACAGCCCTCGCTTTGCGGGTCGAGTTCGCCGGTGCAGCTGCCATTCGGGTCGGCGCCGCATTCCAGTGCCATTTGTGCCCAGGCCGGCACGCCGCTATCAAGCGCATATTCCATCATTTGTGCGGCTTGCACGGGGGTGGGCTTCTCGCCGCGCTTGAGGGCAAAGTAGGGGGCGTAGACCGTACGGCTCCAATCGGTGGCGAACTCGACGCCTTCGGGGGTAGAACCGGCCTGCAGCAGAGCATAGGCTATGGCCGGTTTGCTATCGTGCCAGGGCGGCGATACGGCATGCTGCAGGGCGGCTTGCCCGTTCACTCGGCAGTTGGCGTCTGCACCTGCTGCCAGTGCGGCCTGGACTCCTTGCAAGTCATTGCCCCATACGGCTTTTTGCAGGTCGGTAGTAGCGGTGCCGGCATGGCAGATGCCCGGTGTAATTATTGCAGGAATGCTGAAAATCAGGCTATAAAAGTGGTAGTTCATCGGTTGTCCTTATTCTTACCATAATATACGGCAGAAGGCAACAGAATCTTTCACTACGGTGTCGATTTTCACGAATTTCGGGGGGGGATATGGCGCACTGACTGTCAGGGCTTCAGGTTGTCGTAGTAGTGCTCCAGCAGGGAAAGAATACGCCCGCGCTCGTAGGAGGCGAACCCGGCCCAGCCGGCGCTGTCCATCTGCAGCCAGTTAGCCTTAATGGTGCTGAGTTTCTCTGCGCCTGTCGGTGAGAGCGCGATGATACGCCGCCGCTTGTCCACCGTGGCTCCTGTGCGGGTGATGAGCTCGGCCCCCTCCAGCTGGCGCAGCAGCAGGTTGACGTGCTGGCGGCTCATACCGCGGGCATCTGCCAGGGCGGAGGGTTCCATACCCTGCGGCGCTCCCTGCAAACTCTCCAGCAACAGGTACTCGCTATACGATATGCCGGCTCGGTGTAACTCGGCGTTAAACACGGAGTCGATGTTCTTCCACAGCGTCATCCAGCGGGCAAAAAACTCATTGTCAGGCTCACTCATGCTTCTTAAAATGGTGTAGTAAACTTGCTTTTATTATGTGTATTTTGGCCTTTCTGTCAAGCCTTTTAGCCGCGACAAAACGTCATATTTCGCGGGAGAGTGCCGTAAAAACAGGTTTGAGCCCGCGTTATTTTGTTGGCGAAAAAATGGGGTCTGCTGTTGACAAGTAGGCGAGAAGTAGTAGAATAGACTGACGTGGTGCCGGTGTTGAACCCCGAAGTTTGACCGAGGGGCGGGAGCGCGTGGGCTTTAAATTCATTTTCCTGTTAAGAAGCAATGATAAAGAGAACTCAAACCGCAGTTTTGGCCGCTCTGGTGCTGGCCGGTTGTGCTCAGTATACCCCCAAGCCCGTGGATTTGCGGGCGGATGATGCGAACTGGCGGCAGCTCACGACGGATATGTGCAAGAGCCGTCGCAGCATGAGCCCTGCTGAGTTGCGCCGTGTGGGGTTGCTGATGAACCCTGAGCTGCTGAAAGCCCGCCTGTCATACGCTAAGAGTCAGGGGAAAGCCGAGTACGCCGGTCTGTGGGATGACCCCTCGATGGGGATGGAGTTTGAGCGTGTGTTTGCTCTCGATATCAATAACCACTCTCTTTCCCCGACCCTCGCATTGCCTGTCACCGGGTTGCCCGCCCTGCGTAAACAGATTGCCGAGCAGTATACCGAGGTTGATTACTGGACCATGCGCGACAAAGAGCGCAGTTACATGGCTGAGCTGGACGTGCTGTGCTACAAGCTCATGGCGGCAGAAGCCAAGCTGGGGCTCATGCGCCGCCGCTTGACAGCCCTGCGCGATGAGCAGCAGAGCATGACCCGCCTGCTTGAGCTTGGCGAAGTTGCTTTCGCTGACTACCAGACCGGCACCGAGCGCCTGAATGAAACCATTAAACAGGTACAGGAGCAGGAGACGGAGCAGCTCGCCCTGCAGCAACAACTTATCCGTTCGCTGGGCCTGCACCCTTCCGTGACAGGCCTTAAACCCTCCGGCCGACTGCCTCACGGAGTTCCTGCAGCAGTATCCGCTCCCTCGGCGGATTCTATGCTTGCTCTGCCGGTGGTGAAGGCTGCCATGGCAGGTTACGGCGCGGTGGAAACTGAGCTGCGCGCCGAAATCCGCAAGCAGTACCCTGAGCTAGGTATTTCCGGTCTGTATGGGGTGGAGGATGACAACGAGAAGATGGTGCTGGGCGTGGAGTTCAGCTTGCCGCTCTGGAACCGCAATCGCGAGGCTATTGCCACCGCCACCGGTGAGCGCGATATCAAACAGGCCGAGACAATACAGACTTGGCGAGATTTGGTGCAAAAGAGCAGTGCGCTGGCTGCTCAGCAGAAATTGCTGCTTACCCACTGTCGCTCTGAGTATTCTCGCCTGATTGAGCTGGAGGCGGCCACCGAACAGCAGGAAAAACTCTTCAATCTGGGCGAGAGTAAGCTGCTTGAGCTTGCTGAGGCGCGCCACTTGGCATACGAGCGCAAATTGGCCTATCTGGACTGCCTGGTAAACCTTCTTGATACTCAGACTCAGCTTCGATATCTTAACCCCTCTTATAATCAGCAATGAAACTGACCCATCTTTTCGGAATTGCCTTTTCGCTATATGCCGCTGCCATGGTGAGCAGCGCTCAGGAGCACCAACACGGCCCCGGCTGCAGCCATGACCACGCCGCTGAGGGTGAGCACAAGCATGAGCACGCCGCCGAGAGCGAGCACCAGCACGGCCCCGGCTGCAGCCATGAGCACGCCGCCGAGGGTGAGCACAAGCATGAGCACGCTGCCGAGGGCGAGCACCAGCATGGCCCCGGTTGCAGCCACGACCACGCCGCCGAGGGTGAGCACAAGCATGAGCATGCTGCCGAGAGCGAGCACCAGCATGGCCCTGGCTGCAGCCATGACCATGCCGCCGAGGGTGAGCACAAGCATGACCACGCCGCTGAGGGCGAGCACCAGCACGGCCCCGGCTGCAGCCATGACCACGCCGCTGAAGGGGAGCACAAGCATGAGCATGCTGCCGAGA
>JAZRKM010000097.1:0-8148 GCA_045646325.1 Akkermansia sp.
ATTGCGGTCAGGCCTGCGGTTCTTCTTCGCGCAGTACGGCGGTGGCAGGCTCGCTCTCAGCAGGGGCGGGTGCCGGCTGTTCGGCGGGGGTGTTTTCCGTTTTCTCCTGAGCGGTGTCGGGGCGGTCGCTGGCGGCGCTCACCATGAGTTCGCGGCCCATGAAGGGCTGGCCGTGCAGCACCTCGGCAGCCTTGCGGGCGTCCTCCAGCTGGTACATCTCCACGAAGGCGTAACCCTTGCTCTTGTAGGTGCGGGGGTTGTAGATGATGTCGATGCTGCGCACATTGCCGAAGCCCTTGAAGAGGTCCTCAAGCTCGCTTTCCGTGGCCTCGTACGACAGATTGCCGACGTACAGGCGGGCGTTGCGGGTGGGCGGGGTGGAGGTAGCGCGGCGGCGGCTTTTGCCGGTAGCGGCGGGATTGCCGCCGTGGTTGTTGGTTTTGGCGATGCGTACCTTCTGGGGGGCATTGTTGCGGTTTTTCTTCTCGCGCTTCTCCTCGGGCTTGTTTTTCTTCTTGCCGAAGCCGAAGAAGCTCAGGATACGCTGCAGCAGCGAGGGTTTGCGGGCGGGTGTGGGCTCGGGGCGCGGCATGCGCTGCCGACGGTGGCGGCCCTGGTTGTTGCGGCGGCGGCGGGCACCCTGTCCCTGCCGTCCTTGCGTGTGGTGTTCAGCCATTGTGTTTGTGTGTGTTGTGCGGTGCTCATCGCGCGTCACCGTTACCTGCATCTTTCACGCTCAGGCCGGGAGCGGGAGCACCATTGTGAGTTCTTGTGTGCTATGTGGAGGCGGCGGGCGCGCATGCAATGGAGAGAGCTTGCGCCAATCTCGCAAGATATTGCGGATTAAGAGCCGCCTGACCACAGTATACTGGGTGTCGGTGCTGAAGCAAGGAAAAAGTGTGTCATACCGCACATTTACTGCGGCTTGCAGGGCTTACTTACCTGCGGCGGCACGGTTGAGCAGGCGGCGAATGGCGGCGGCGTTCGGCCCGCTCACGCAATCCGCCGGGGTGATGCCGCTGTCGGTGCGCGCGTGCACATCGGCCCCGTGGGCCAGCAGCCAGCTCACCAGCTCGGTGTGGCTGAGCTCGCAGGCCAGGTGCAGTGCTGTGCTGCCCTTGCCTTGGGGGTAGGTTATATTCACGCCCTCACCGGCTTCGATACGCTGCAGGAGCTGCAGCAGGCGGGTGCGGTACAGACGCTGCAGCGGGGTGTCGTACTGTTTTTTCTCCAGCTCGCGCCGCAGGGTGAGCAGCTCGTTATCCGTGCTGCGGGTGGGGGGCTGAGTCGTGGCTTTGCTATGGCGTTTGGCGGCGGTGTTGAGCAGGCGGCGAATGGCGGCGGCGTCCGGCCCGGCTACGCAATCCGCCGGGGTGATGCCGCTGTCGGTGCGCGCGTGCACATCGGCCCCGTGGGCCAGCAGCCAGCTTACCATCTCGGTGTAGCCGAGCTCGCAGGCCAGGTGCAGCGCTGTGCTGCCCTTGCCTTGGGGGTAGGTTATATTCACGCCCTCACCGGCTTCGATACGCTGCAGGAGCTGCAGCAGGCGGGTGCGGTACAGGCGCTGCAGCGGGGTGATGTAGCGTTTTTTCTCCAGCTCGCGCCGCAGGGTGAGCAGCCCGTCATCCGTGCTGCGGGTGGGGGGCTGAATCGTGGCTTTGATATGGCGGACGGTGGCGATGGCGCTACCGTGGTAAATGCCCTCGATGGCTTCGGCGGTGGTGGGGGAGGTGAATTGCAGGGTGATGATGCGCAGCACGCCGACCTGTTGGGTTTGCTGCATATCGACATCTATTTCGCCCAGGTTGCCGCCTTTGCAGCGGTAGGTGTAGGTGCCGCCCTGACCGTCAGCGGTGATGGGCAGCAGGCGGCGGGAGCTTTTCGGGGGTACTGAGGCGGCGTGAAACACGGCGGCTACATCTTGGCGCGGGCCGGTAATCTGCTGCAGGCTCACCCAGCCACTGTTGCCGGTGGTGGCGGTTTCGGTGCAGAATTCGGCGGCGCTGTAATCGAGCACGAGCACCGCGCCGTTCAAATCTGCCGGTGCTGTTGCTGCTGCGCTGCATATTGCTGTTGCCAGCCATACGAACACTCCACTGATATGGAATTTCATGTGCTTCAGAAGGGCTTTTTCTCTTTCTCGGCCTCTTTCCCCTCCAGGTACTTCACATAGCGTGAAACCCCGGCACCGTAGCGTGATGCCAGACGATTGTCGGGTTCGGACTCCAGCAGGCGGCCGCAGCTGCGGTTCCAGTATATGAACCACCATACAAGGCCGATGAGTGCAGCCATCACGCCGCCGGCAGCCAGGTAGCTGTTCGCACCGCCGGCTTCTATCCATTCGCGGGCTTTATCTTTCCAGCTGACTTTTTTCTCTTTGGGTTTCGGCTTGAGGGGTAAATCCAGCTTGCGCACACCGGTGGCGGAGTCCGGACTCAGCGGGGTGAAGGCGGCCGAAACAGGTTCGAGCATGGTGTGCAGGCAACGCACAGCTTCCAGCAGCCCCTGACCACCGCCACCGGCTGTCATCACACGGCTGCGCACGCTGTCAGCCCAGTCGCGCACCTGTTCCGGGGTCGGTTCGATTTCTTTGTACCCGATATCTACTGAGGGCGGTTCACCTACGGCGTATTGAAGTAATACGGTGTATTGACCGGGCTGGGCAATCTGGCGCACCAGGTTGGGGGCCGCTACTTCGCAGGGGATTTCCTGCCCGTTTTTGAAAACGGACACATAGATGTGAAAGCGTGAGTGCGCATTGAGCTCGCGCAACAGGTGCATGATATCGGCTCGCTCGACTTCGGTCAGCAGCTGCTGCGGGTCGCGCAGTACCGTGCCGCGCGGGTCGAGGTATTGCTGGCAGTAGCGGCCGGGTACGCGGGTGTCGCTCTCGGCGTTTTCGCCTGAATCCCGGCGGCGTTGGGCGGCCGGGCGTTTATCGGCTGCGGGTTCGGCGGCGCGCTGTACACCGCCGGGCATGAGCCGGTTGTAGCACTCAGGCAAGCGGCCTGACATCAGGTGGCGATAGTCGACGGATGACCAGCGGGGCTCGATATTGTACGCAGCGGGTACTCCCGGTACGACAGGCTCGGGCGCAGGCGCGGCTTGCGGCTGCTCGGCTGCAGGGGTGCTTTCGGCAGGATTTGCCGGGGCGGCTGCGGGCGCGGGATTTTCGGCCGGGGGCTCGGGTTGCTGGGCCCGGGCTGAGGGGGCCGCGGCCAGTGCCAGGCTGCAACTCAGCAACCAGGGCAGTGCATAGCTTTTGCGGCGGGCGGCTGCGGCGCGCAGGGTTTTGTTCACGCGGCGGGTGGCCTGTGCCAGCTGGGCTGTAGCGGCTTTCATCACCAGGCGCAGGGCGGTGACCATTTCACGCTCGCGGAACTGCAGGCGTGCCCCTACGATACACGAGGTAATGCGGTCGGGGTTGATGTAGGGGTCGAGCATGTACCCCCATGAAAAACAGGCTACTTCGAGCTGAACATCCAGCACGAGCGTCAGCATCCATTCCTGCTTGACGGGGGGTGGTGTGGGCAGGCAGAGGTCGCGCACCCAGCCGCAGAATCCCTGCCAGTTGCGGGTCAGCCAGCCGGGTTCCTCTTCGTCCGGCATGGGGCGAGCCTCGCCGGGTTTACGCTCGCTCATGGCGACTTCTTCAATCGTGCGCTGCTGCTCGCGGCGACCGAACGAGGGGTGGTGGATGCGGGCGTGGTTGAGCACCCAGTGAGCCTGGGGGCGGAAATCCTGCAGCTTACCACGGTCGGTTATATAAATACAGAGCACCACGGGTGATACACGGCGCTCCAGATTTGCCAGGGTGCTCAGCAGCTCCATGCGCTCGCGGTGCGTCAGCGCGCCGGCTTCATCCACCACGCGGGTGAACTCTATATCATTGCTGCCGAACATCTTATCGGCCCGTTGCATACTATAACCGCACAGCGGGCACTGTTGTTCGGCACCCGGGTGAATGGTGGCATTGCATTTGGGACATATCGGCATGGCTTTTTTATAGCTTTTTTCCGCGGCGGTGTGAAGTTAAATGCATGTCATCAGGGTGAACACAGCGGGATAACCCAAAGTTGGGCTTGTCGCGCTTTGGGCTTGCGACAGGCGGGGGCGATATGATACGATAAGCGGCGCAGATGAATGAGATACGCGCCGGAGCCGTGCTGAACTACGTGAACCTGGGGCTGCGCATAGGCGTGCCGCTGGTGCTCACGCCCTATATGCTCTCCGTGTTGGGGCCTGCGGAGTATGGGCTTTACATGCTGGCAAGCACCTTGTTGGTGCGGCTCTACCTCAGTGACCTGGGGCGCACCACCAGCACGAAATACCTCAGCGCTTATCAGGCAGCGGGGGACAGTGAGGGGGCGGCGCGGTTTCTGGGTATGCTCACGCTGCTCTATTCAGCGGCCGGGGCTGTGCTGCTGGCCGGCGGAATGGCCGTGTATCCATTTCTGGGGGCAATCTTTCCCGAGTTCACCACTGCGGAACTGGCGACCTACCGAGTTCTTTACCTGATGACCCTGGTGAATGCCGCGCTCATGTTCCCGGCGCGCAGTCTGACCGGCATTGCTGACAGTCGCCAGCGTTTTGCCGTGCCGGGGCTCATTGCCATAGGGGCAAGCGTGCTGAATGCCCTGGGCACCTGGGCGCTGCTGGCCTGGGGCTGGCGCAGTGTGGGGCTGGTGGCGTTCAACATCGCTACGGGCCTGCTGGCGCTGGTGCTCAACATGCTCTACTGCTTCGTGGGGCTGCGTGCGCGAATCTGCCTGCGCGGCGGGTGGGACCGCACCTTGTGCCGCGGGCTTTTTGCTTTCTCTTGGTGGTTGTTGCTCAATCAGCTCATCAATATGCTCAATGCCGGTACCGGCAATTATCTGGTGGCTATCACCCGCGGGGCAGATGCCGCAGCGGTCTACACCTGCGGCCTGCAGATATATGCGAACTACTTTCTGCTGGGCGGCTGCCTGGCGCAGCTGTTCCTGCCGCGCGTGGTGGGGCTGGTGCAGCGCGGGGCAAGCGGGGCGGTTCAGACCGAGGCCATGGCGCGCCTGGGTCGGGTGCAGTTGCTCATTCTGCTGCCGGTCGCTGTGGCGTTGATTTTTTACGGGCAGCAGTTTTTTACACTGTGGGTGGGGCATCGCCTGGGGGAACAGGCTCAGCTCAGCTGGCTGGTGGCCGTGGCGTTGGTTGTACCGCAGACTTTCAGCCTGGTGCAGGCTCTCGGCTGGCAAATCAGCCAAGCGCGCGATGCCCTGCGCCAGCGCGTGGCTATCACCGCCTTTAACAGCCTGCTCTTTATCGTGGTAAGCTACTTTGTGTGCCAATGGTGGGGTATTGGGGCCCAGGCCGTGTGGGCAGCCTGTTCCATTACCCTGCAGCTCTTCATGCTCAACCTCATTCACTACCGCAGCCTGGGGCTCAACCCGGCGCGCTTTTATGCCCGGACCTTTGCCGGCTGGTACCTGTGGGCACCTGTGCTGGCACTGGCGGCAGCTGTCATAGGGCAGCTTATACCGGCAGCGGGCTGGGGCAGTCTGGTTGCCAGACTGGGTAGCTTTGCAGCGGTTTACCTTGTCTTGCTGCGCACCCCCATCTTCCGCCGCTGATTTTGCCGTCATAATGCCTTAAAAACAGGTTGACAAGGCAAAATGCCACTGCTATAATCGCGCCCGCTGCTTTCTGTGCGCCGCCGGTCGGCTGACCGCCCGGCACCGGAGGAGGCTACCTATTCACATCAGAAACCCCACATTATCATGTCTATCGTAAAGTTTTACAAAGAAGAGCACCAGGTACCGCTTGAGATGCACAAAGTGCGTGTGGTGCAGAAACTCTTCCTGCCCCCCGTTGAGCAGCGTGTCGAACTGCTGAAGCAGGCCGGCAACAATACCTTCCTTCTGCAGAACAAAGATGTGTTCATGGATATGCTCACCGACTCGGGCGTGAACGCCATGAGTGATAACCAGGTGGCTGCCTCCATGCAGGCGGACGATTCTTACGCCGGTTCCGAGACCTTCAATCGTCTCTCCCGCGTGATTGAGCAGGTGTTCGGCACCAAGTACTTCCTGCCCGCTCACCAGGGCCGCGCCTGCGAGAACATCCTCGCTGAAACCTTCGTGAAAGAGGGCGATGTCGTGCCCATGAACTTCCACTTCACCACCACCAAGGCTCACATCACCCGCAAGGGCGGCCGTGTGGAGGAACTTATCACCGCCGAGGGGCTCGACCCCAACCTCGACCTGCCCTTCAAGGGTAACTTCGACATCCCCCGTCTGCGCGCCCTTATCGAGGAGGTAGGCCCTGAGCACGTTCCCTTCGTGCGTATCGAGGCCGGCACCAACCTCATCGGCGGTCAGCCCCTCTCCATGGAGAACATGCTCGAAGTCGCCGCTGTGTGTAAGGAATACGGCGTGATGGCCGTGCTCGATGCCTCCCTGCTGCAGGACAACCTCTACTTCATCAAGACCCGCGAGGCCGCTGCCAAGGATATGAGCATTGCTCAGATTATCCGCAAGCTCGCCGACGCGATGGATCTCATCTACTTCTCCAGCCGCAAGCTCGGTTTCGCCCGCGGCGGTGCCATTATCTCCAACAACGAGAGCCTCATCCTCAAGATGAAGGCCTTTATCCCCCTCTACGAAGGGTTCCTGACCTATGGTGGTATGGAGGTGCGCGCCATGGAGGCCATGGCCATCGGTCTGCTTGAGACCCTCGACGAGGAAATCATCAACCAGGGCCCCATCTTCATTGAGTACCTGGTGAAGGAGCTTTCCGAGTACGGCGTGCCCATGGTGAAGCCTGCCGGCGGTCTGGGTGCCCACATCAACGCCAGCGAATTCCTGCCCAATATCCCGCACGAGCAGTACCCTGCCGGTGCTCTTGCCACGGCTCTTTACATTGCCGGCGGTATTCGCGGTATGGAGCGTGGCTCACTCTCCGAGCAGCGTAACCCCGACGGTTCCGAGAACTACGCCGAGCTTGAGCTCGTGCGCCTGGCTTGCCCCCGCCGTGTGTTCACTCTCTCGCAGGTGAAGTACTGCGCCGACCGTGTGAAGTGGTTGTACGACAACCGCCACCTTATCGGCGGCCTGAAGTGGGTGGAAGAGCCCGAGGTGCTGCGCTTCTTCTTCGGTCGCCTGCAGCCCCTGAGCGACTGGCAGGACAAACTCGCCGCCAAGTTCCGCGAGGACTTCGGTGAGAGCCTGTAAAGCACCCTTTACATTCCCTCAATAACCAACCGCCGCCCTGCACAAGCAGAGCGGCGGTTTTTACATGGCAGGCAAGGCCCGTAAAACACCCATTTCCCGAAATTCGGGAGTACGATTCCCGAATTTCGGGAAATGGGATTCTGTGAGGAGGGTAAAAAACACCCGCAGCCGGTGGGGCTGCGGGTGTGAGAATGAGTAGGTGTCTGGTCGAAGGGTTACTTCTGCGCGAGTGCTGCCTGAGCGGCTGCAAGGCGTGCTGTGGGCACGCGGTAGGGGGAGCAGGACACGTAGTCCAGCCCCAGAGCGTGGCAGAACTTGACGGAGGCGGGGTCGCCGCCGTGCTCACCGCAGATTCCCATCTTCATGCCGGGGCGTGTGGTGCGGCCGAGTTTGACGGCGAGCTGCATGAGCTTGCCCACGCCCTCCTGGTCGATGCTGGCGAAGACGTTGGCCTTCACGATTTCAAGGTTGCGATAGTTGGGCAGGAAGGAGCCGGAATCGTCGCGGCTCATGCCGAGGCCGGTCTGGGTGAGGTCGTTCGTACCGAAGGAGAAGAACTCGGCGGTCGCGGCAATCTCATCAGCCGTGACACAGGCACGGGGAATCTCAATCATGGTACCGACCTTGTAGGACACGCGGCGGCCCTTCTCGCGGAACACCTGCTCAGCCACGCGGTCGATGACCTCTTTCTGCAGGTCGAGCTCGCGTTTGAAGGAGACGAGCGGTACCATAATTTCGGGGCGTACCTCGCAGCCTACCTCCTCCTGCACCTCGATAGCGGCCTCGATGATGGCGCGGGCCTGCATTTCGGTGATTTCGGGGTGGGCGATACCCAGGCGGCAGCCGCGGTGGCCGAGCATGGGGTTGAACTCATGCAGTTCGCTCACGCGGCGGATGATAACCTCCACGGGGATGTTGAACTTCTTGGCGAGGTCGAGCT
>JAZRKM010000098.1:0-4884 GCA_045646325.1 Akkermansia sp.
ATGGCGATAAGGCAGTTCGTGTTGCAGGGGTTGCCTACTACGAATACCTTGCAGCCGGGAGCAGCGTTCTCAGCAATAGCCTTGCCCTGGCCAATGAATACCTTGCCGTTGATGGAAAGCAGGTCCTTACGCTCCATACCGGCCTTGCGGGGTACGGAACCCACGAGCATGCACCAGTCAGCGTTCTTGAAAGCAACGGCGGGATCATCAGTAGCCACGATTTCCTTAACAAGCGGGAAAGCGCAGTCCTCAAGCTCCATCACCACGCCCTTGAGCTTGTCGAGGCAGGGGGTGATTTCGAGCAGCTTCAGGATAACGGGCTGGTCAGCACCCAGCATTTCGCCGGCTGCGATGCGGAACAGCAGAGAATATGCGATATTGCCGGCGGCGCCGGTCACGGTCACGGTTACGGGTTTCTTCATAACGGGGCTATTATGCCTGTTCGGCCGGGTAAAGTCAACTCCGAAACAAGCCATGCCGGGGCTTTTTTGTGCTATTCGGTGCCGGGAATACCTGTAACACGCGTTTTATCATTGATTTTTGCGCGCAATGTGCTATAATGCGCGCGACTTAAACATATTCATATGGCTACTCCCAAGACAAAAAGTCCTTTCGGGTCACAGTTGAAGGTTGCCACGGCTGAGGTCAAACGTGTGAAGGCCGAGGGCCCCCTGTACTATATTCTGCCGCCGGCGCTGATACTGGCGGTTATCATCTTCTGCTATACTGCCACATCGCCCGCTACGGCCGACAAGAGCGGGAATGAGGCTCCTGCCGCCGCCGCTGCTGAGCAAGAGTAATGATACGACAATTCTCAAAATTACATATCATAACCTACTTACCTAACCAAACAATTATGAGCAACTCCGCCCTCATTACCATGGGTCCGCAGGGACTGCAGGTGCCTGATTTTCCCGTTATTCCTCACATCATCGGCGATGGCTCCGGCCCTGATATCTGGCGCGCCGCTAAGCAGGTGATAGATGCCGCTGTGAGCGCTGCTTATGGCACGACCCGCGCGATTGAATGGAAGGAAGTGCTGGCCGGTCAGAAGGCTTTCGATGAGCTGGGTACCTGGCTGCCGAACGAGACGGTGGAGGCTTTCCGTACCTGCCTGGTGGGTATCAAAGGGCCGCTTACTACACCCGTGGGTGGTGGAATCCGCTCTCTGAATGTGGCGCTGCGCCAGGGGCTTGACCTGTATTGCTGCGTGCGCCCCGTGCGTTATTTCAACGGTATCGAAACCCCGGTGAAAGACCCCTCGCTGGTCGATATGGTTATCTTCCGCGAGAATACGGAGGATATCTACGCCGGTGTTGAGTTCAAAGAGGGAAGCAAAGAGGCCGAAGAGTTCTACAATTGGCTTGCTGAGATGTACCCCGACCGTGCAGGCAAGGTGCGTTTCCCCCATACCTCCGGCTTCGGTATTAAGCCGGTATCGCGCGAGGGCACGGAGCGCTTGGTGCGCTCGGCTATTCAGTACGCCATCGACAACAATCGCCCCTCCGTCACCCTGGTGCACAAGGGCAATATCATGAAGTTTACTGAGGGCGCCTTCCGCGACTGGGGCTATGAGCTCGCTCGCCGCGAGTTCGGGGCTGAAGTCATCGGTAAGGGCCCCTGGTGCCGACTGCCCAACGGTATCGTCATCAAAGACTGCATTTGCGATGCCTTCCTGCAGGAAATCCTCATCCACCCCAAAGACCACTCCGTCGTGGCCACCCTCAACCTTAACGGCGACTATTGTTCGGACGCCCTCGCCGCCCAGGTTGGCGGTATCGGCATTGCTCCCGGCGGTAACATCAACTACAAGACCGGCCACGCCGTGTTCGAGGCTACTCACGGTACGGCACCCGCTCTGGCTAATCTCGACAAAGCCAACCCGTGCTCATTCCTGCTCTCCGCTGAGATGATGCTGCGCTACATGGGCTGGACCGAGGCTGCTGACAACATTGTTGCCGCCATCGAGGCCGCTATCTCCGACAAGAAGGTAACCGCCGATCTCGCTGAGATGATACCCGGTGCCACAGCACTGAGTACAAGCGAATTCGGGGCGCTCTTGGTGAGTAAAATGTAAGCGGTTATTAGTTACGAGTTTCGAGTCGCGAGTTACGAGTTTTTTTCCGGCATGGACAATTAACTCGAAACTCGCCCCTCGAAACTCGCTCCTTGAAACTACCATGCCTGATCCAACCTACGTACATGCTGCTTTTTCCTCCATAGCCCGGCGCTATGTTACCGCGAACCACGTGTTGTCGCTTGGCATGGATATACTCTGGCGTGAGCGCGCCCTCAAACTGGTGGCCGAGTGGAAACCGCGTAACCTGCTGGATATCGCCACCGGCACGGGGGATCTGGCGCTGACCGTACAGCGGGCGCTGCCTGAGGTTCAGGTGCTGGGCACGGATTTCTGCCGACCTATGCTTGACGTAGCAGTAGAGCGCGGTCTTACTCATGTGCTTGAGGCCGATGCCATGAACCTGCCGCTGCCGGATTCTGCTTTCGATGCTGCTACCGTTGCCTTCGGGCTGCGCAATATGGCTGATTATGAGAAAGCCTTGCGCGAGTTTCACCGCATTCTCACCCCGGGTGGGCACCTGCTGGTACTTGATTTCAGCATGCCGGAGGGGCTGTTTGCGGCCCCCTACCGCTTTTACCTGCACAACATACTGCCCCATATCGCCGGCTGGTTAACGGGCAATATGGGTGCCTATGATTACCTGGGGGAGAGTATCGAGACTTTCCCGCGCGGTACGGCCTTCTGCGAGCTGCTCACCCGCTGCGGCTACCTAGCCCCCACGGCGTTGCCCCTCATGGGTGGCATTGCTACCATTTATACGGGCACCAAGCCGGCGTGCTGAAAAAAATCACTCATACAAAAAGCCCCCGTCTCGTGTGAGATGGGGGCTTTTTGTATGAATCTTTTACGATTTTATCAGTTGCCGGTGACGGTGGTGGTGAAGGTCGTGACAATGCCCAGCACATTGTCCACGTGTACGTCTACGGAAGATACGGCGGAAATGCGACCGTTGCGTTTAGCGGCAGCAATGGAGGAGTCGCCCTTGGAGAACAGGCCCAGGTAAGTGGTGGATTTGGCTACACCTACTCTGTTGCCGCTGGCAGACGTGGCTTGCACCGGAATGGTAACATCGGAGAATGCTACACCAACGGGGGAAATGCAGGAGGGAACGAGCAGAGCTGCAGCGGCAGCAATGGCGAGAGTTGTTTTCTTCATGGTTTTTATTTTGATGTGTTTTGTTGCAGGTGTCAGCGGTTGACGCGCTGAGTGCAGTCTAACGAATGGTGGCTGTTTTGTCAATAAGGAAAAAGGTAAGAAGCTATGATTGTATGTCAGTATAATTGTGGCGTTGTTTGTTATTATTTTTACGTATGCTTTTGCCAACGTGGCCCCTTTTTTTATTGACTAACACCGCCGGCTGTGCGAGACTGTCAGGGTGATGCTGTTGCAACGAATGACAGGTGTGCTCATGCCGCTCTTTTCCATGCGGCGTGAGGGGGATTGCGGTATAGGCGATATGATGGCGCTTGAGGAATGGGTGCGTTGGGCCGGAGCGCACGGGGTGAAGTTTTTGCAGTTGCTGCCGGTGAATGCTCTGAGTGAGGATGACGCACCCTCTCCCTATTCCGCTATCAGCTCCGTAGCGCTTGAGCCGCTCTACCTCAGCCCTGAGCGTGTGCCCGGTATCGAGCTGCCCCTGCCGCCGTACCCTACGGATTTGCCGCCCCGACAGCTTCCGGGTGGCCCCGATTTGGTGGACTACGCCCGTGTACGCAGCTATAAGCGTTACCTTTTCAATCGTGCATTTGACCGATTTGAGCGCGAGAGTGGCTTTGCCGACCTGCGCGGTGAGTTTGACCGGTGGGTGCAGGAGCAGGGGGCGTGGCTGGAGGATTTTGCCATTTTCTGCGTACTGAGCCTGACCTACGGAACCAACGCCTGGTGGCACTGGCCCGTGCAGGAACCTGCCGCCGCACGCGCCATGGTGCATGGCAGCGAGCCCGCCTGCCGCCAGAAGCGCTACCGCATGTGGTTGCAGTGGCTCTGCGCGAGGGAGTGGGCTCAGGTGCGCCGGGTGGCGGCTGAGTGCGGCGTGCTGCTCATGGGCGATGTGCCCATCGGTGTGTCTGCGGCAAGTGCCGATGTCTTCTTCGAGCGCCACCTTTTCGATATGGGGTGGAGCGGCGGTGCCCCGGCCGAGGGCAATTTTGCGGAAGACCCCTTTACCGCGAAATGGGGGCAGAATTGGGGGATACCCCTTTACCGCTGGGATGTGATGGAGCACGACGGTTTCGCCTGGTGGAGCCGCCGCCTGCGCAAACTGGCAGAGATTTTCGGTATGTACCGCATTGACCACGTGTTGGGCTTCTACCGCATATATGCTTTCCCGTGGATGCCCGACCGCAACCCGGAGTTTCTGCCGCTCAGTGGAGATGAAGCCGCTGCCCGCTGTGGTGGTAATCGCCCGGGATTCCGCCCGCGGCCGGATGATACGCCCGAGAACCGCCGTGCCAACCTCATGCAGGGGGATTACCTGCTGAAGCGCTTGTTGCAGGCTGCACCCGGGCTCAAGGTGAGAGGCGAAGATTTGGGCTGTGTGCCTGATTATGTGCGGCCTGATTTATCGCGTCTGCGCATAGCCGGTTTCAAGATTCCGCATTGGGAGATTGATGAGCAGAACCGTATCATAAAGGGAGATTCTTATAATCCTTGTTCCTTTGCTACCTATGCTACGCATGATTTTCCGCCCATTTGCAATGATTGGAATGAGTGGTATGAGCATGTGCAGGCCGGTAAGGCCGCGGCGGTGGATTCTTCCATGTCGCCCTCTAAGCGACGTGAATTGCTGCGCGTCGGGCGAGATT
>JAZRKM010000099.1:0-16193 GCA_045646325.1 Akkermansia sp.
AAACTCCGAACGGGCTGAACTTCTTCCGCATCGACTAAACCCATGCACACTCCCCCCACAGCCCTGGCAGAGCTCATGCAGCAATACCTGCACTGCCCTGTACCTGCCGAAGCCCTGCAGCTGATAGCCACGGGAGCCTCCGGGCGGAGTATCATGCGTGCCGACCTACCACAAGCCCGCGGGGTACTGGGCATTTATTGGACTGCTGACCGGGCGGACAACGCCTCCTTCGTACCGGCTGCGCGCGGGCTGGCTGCAGCAGGCGTGCGCGTGCCGGAGGTACTGTGCACAGCAGACTACGGGCAAGGTCGCGGGGCCTGTCTGGTGCGAGACCTTGGCAGCACGGATTTGCTGAGTCTGAAATCCGCCCCCTGGCCCATACGCAAGGCGGCTTATGCCAAAGCGTTCCAAGCCCTCATCCCGCTGCACCGCCTGCAACCGGACTGGGAACTGCAACCCGGATTTGACAGCGCCATGTACCGCTGGGAGCAAAGCTACTTTGCCGAGCACCTGGTCGGTCGCCACCTGGGCCTGGATTCCGCAGCCTTCACCGCGCACCCCGCCTTGCAGCAAATGGCCGATGCGCTGGCAGCCCTGCCGCGAGTGCCGGTACACCGCGACTGCCAGAGCCAGAATATCATGTTGCATGAGGGGCAGGCCTGGCTCATTGATTTTCAAGGCATGCGTCCCGGTCGGGCTGAGTATGACATTGCCTCGCTCATTTACGACCCCTACATGGATTTCACCGCGCAGGAAAGCGCAGAGCTGCTCGAGCTCTACAGCGAACTGAACGGCAGTTCCCCTGACCCGCACCTATTGGCCGCCTGCGCCATGCAGCGGCTCATGCAGGCGCTCGGCGCCTTTGCCAACATAGGCCACAACCAACACAAGAAATGGTACCTCAACCTCATACCCACCGGGTTGAGTAAGCTGCGACAGGTGGCCGCAGCCGTACCGGCAGATTCACCCTTCAAGCAAGTTGCGACATGGCTGCTAAACGTCGTCTGAGTAAACTGCACAGTTTTTTCTGGCTGCTGGTACTGGTGGCCGTTGCCGTGCTGACCGGTGAACATACGGAGCACATTGATGCCCGGCTGTACAACTATGCCGGCAAGGCACTGGGCACCGTACCCGCCGAGCGCACCCTGCACCTGCTCCATGCCGGGCAGACAGCCCCGCGCGAGCCTGACACCACGGTGGAAACGCGACGTATCGAGTGCCCTGCCGTTACCTCCATCGAGCTGGATGATTCGACTGCAGCCCGCTGTTTTGCAGCGCTGCCGCTCGGGCCGCAGGATTTTGCCGTACTGCTTCACAAACTCGGTGAGAGCTGCGGCACACGTCACCTGGCCATCAGCGCGCCGCTCACATGGCAGGGAGATACCGCCCCCATTGCCCGCCAGATGGTAGCTCTGGGAATCACCCGCTTTGACAGCAAAGCCATCGGCCTGCGCGGCCGTACCACGGCAGATGCCGACTTCACCCCGGCTGTGCTGCGTGCGGGCAGTATTCCCCCCGAGCAAGTTGAGGGCGATACCACCGACCTGCCCGCGGCCAACCGCGCCTTCGAAAATGACCTGCTCTACCTCAACGAAGCCCAGCAACTCGCCTGGGCCCCTGACAGAATCAACGATGAGCGCCTGACTCAGAACCCCACTGCCGCCTCAGACCGCTCATTCCCCTTGCTCGCCCGCTGGAATGGTGAAATTCTACCCACGCTTCCCCTACGCCTGGCCATGCAGATTAAGGGGCTTAAACCCACTGATATCAAAGTGCGTATGGGCAAGGATATACGCCTGGGCACCATCACCCTGCCCCTCGATGAGCGCGGGTGTACCCGCCTGCAACAGGCCGTGAGCAACTCGCTGAAGCCCGAATCACTCATTGACAGTGGCAGTACCCCGACCCGTGCGCCCATTGTTCTGCTCTCCATCCCCCCGGATGGCAAGGCTGAGGGCCGCCGCCCCGCTCAGCTGGCAGCCACCATATCCCAGCTCTGCGCCACTGAAATCACTGAATACCACACGCAACAGGGGGCTCCCGGCCTCAGCCTGATGTACCGCACGCCCGCCACAGACTGGCTCAGCCTGAGCATATTGGCAGCTGTTGCGCTCTTTGCCGTGCGCGTGTTGCCCTATTTCCCCGGTGTGCTCTGTAAGCTCACCATGCTGGCAGCCCTTGGCGGGTTGCTGTGGTTAGCCCACCGTGAAATGCAACTGGGCTACTGGGTTCACCTGACCTCGGCCATTGCCACTTGGCTCACCCTGGCACTCGCGCTCTGCGTGTTGCGCCCCACGGAAATGAAGCGCAAACGCTGAGCTGACTTGATTGCAGAGAATTAACGGCCCCGGGATTGCTCCCGGGACCGTCTCTCCTCTTATCTCTTATGAACGATTTTCTGCAATAGCACGGGAGTGGGTGCTTACTTATCAGCCAGATAACCGGCTACCCCCTCGTGAGTGGCCTGCATCGCGGCCTCTCCCTTGTGCCAGCCCATGGGGCAAACCTCACCGAACTGCTCGAAGTGCTGCAGCGCATCCACAATGCGGATGGCCTCGTCTATCGAGCGACCCAGCGGCATGTCGTTGATGAGTTGGTGGCGCACCACGCCCTCTTTGTCGATGAGGAACAGGCCACGGTAAGCCACACGGTCGCCTTCATCCGCCAACACATCAAACTTCGCGGCAACTTCTTTGTTGATATCTGCCACAAGCGGGTAGGTCACGCCCTGAATACCGCCCTGATTGCGCGGGGTATTGACCCAGGCCCAGTGGCAGAACTCGCTGTCCGTCGAGCAGCCGACTACGGCCGTATTGCGTTTCTCGAACTCAGGCAGAGCATTCTGGAAACCTATCAGCTCTGTCGGGCATACAAAGGTGAAATCTTTCGGGTAGAAAAACAGCAGAACATACTGACGGCCCAGATATTGCTCCAGACTGAAGTCATTGACAATTTCGCTATTCACTACGGCGCTTGCGCTGAACTCGGGGGCTTTCTTTCCTACTAACATGGTATTTATTTCTGTTTGTTGTTCCTTTCGCGGGGCCTTCCCGCTCTTGCTGCGCATTTTTTACCACAATTCCTATCGCAATGCAAGCCTTTTCTTTAGATTTTTTCTAATTTAGTTAGTTTTCCCTAATGGCGAAAAAGCACTATTTTACACATAGCGTTCACCTTCTGTTACTTACAACAAAAGAAAAAAAATCTGACTGTTGCGACAAAAGTCAGCGATTGCTCAGGGAGTCAGGGGTAGAAGCCGACTGTCGGCGGCGCTGGGCCTGCCGCACGGCGGACAGGAGCTGCCGACGGCGCGCCTGGAGGCGCAGGGTAATGTAGAGTGTCGCGCCACTGAGCAGCAGAAAAACAAGGGCGGCAAGAATGGGCGAGAGCCCGGCACGCAGCACATTGCCGAATACAGCTCCATAGAACGCGATACAGCCGGCCAGCAACGCACGGTCCGCCTTGTATACAGCACCGTAGTAGACCAAGGCGAGGGCCGCTGCAAGCGACAAAGGCGCAGTAACAAAGGGAATATCAGCCACGACAACCAACGGCACACCAACCAACGCGCAGCCCCACAGGCACAAGAAAGCCGGAGTCAACACGCCACGGTTCTGCAGCCTGGCAAAGCGCGTCTGCAACGGGAAAGCCACCAACAGAGCTACCACCCACAGAGCTACAGCCCCGGTGAAGGAGAAATCGCCGGCGGCGGGCAGCAGGAACTGCGGGAACATGACAAGCGCGTAGTAAACCAGCAGAAAAAGAGTAAACGCCACCGGGGCTACCGGAGCATAGGCGCGATAGGCAGCACGCGCACTCAGGCAGCACCAGCACCCCGCCATAAGCCAAAGCAGCAATATGGTCAGCACCCCCAGCCAAGCAGCTGCAGGGGAAATCTGCCCGGCCACCCCGGCCAGGCAAAGCAGCACCAGCTCGGTCACACTTCCGACCAGCAATGCCACAACAGCGGAGCGCCACGGGTGAATGCAAGGCACCACCAGCAAACCGCCCAGAAATATCAAGCCGCACACCCACAAAGGCATGGGGTACAGGCAAGTCTGCACAACGGTAAGCACATCTGCCCAGGTCAGGCATGACAACATGGCCACCACCTCGGCGGAGCGAAATCCGCGCCGGTGGAACAAGTAGTACCCACTCCACAGCAACAACGGCACAGCCAGCAGGCTGCAAACCTTCAGCAGCGTGCTGAGGACTTCCCGATAATGGTAAAGCCCGAACCCTATGGCAGACAGAAACATCAGCACAGCCATACAGCCCAAGGCCTGCACAAGCACAGCCGGTATCCCCTGAACATCGGGCTTCGGTGGCGGGGACTCCACCTTCTGCGCTTTATCACCGGGTTGTTGCATCGTGGCTGTTCAGGGTAACTATCGCTCACGTCAGGCAGTCGCACCGGAGCAGCAAGTCGGTGTTAACGGCGACGGCGTGATGTTGACTTCTTGCTAGTCTTCTTTTTACCGCGAGAGGCAGACTTTTTGCTACCTGTGGACTTCTTGCCGCGTGTGGCCTTCTTACCGCGTGTGGCAGACTTTTTGCCTCGGGACGAAGCATATCTCTGAGAGCGAGCGGATTTTTTGCGGGGAGCTGCTTGTGCGGGACGATAGGCAGACTCCCGCACGGGAGTACGCGCCGTTTCACGAGCCCGGGAGAAAGCCTTGCGCTGGTCACTCAGCGAATAACTGGCGCCATGCTGCTGGGCAAAATGCGCACGGTACGCCGGGTCCACCTGATTGATATGCACAACGGCATCCGGATAATCACGCAGCCCCAGGCTGCTACCGCTCACAAATAACTGCTGCTGACATGCAGTCAAGAGCATGGTCAGCGCAACAGCGAGAAACAGGAAAGGCTTTTTGACTTGATTCATACTTAACCGGGTAAGACGTAGTCGATTATTCTGAACGGCAGTGCAAGCAGGGAACCCAGCAGGTTAGAAACTGTGCTGCAAGAGGAAAGGGTGCAGGCGCAGCCGCACAGGAGCACCAGTCGGCCGCAGAACATCATCAATCTTGTACAGGTTGTTTTCTGCATGAATGTAGAAAAGTTACGGTTTCAGAGTTCGTACACGCAACTTATATCACAAATCGAACCGTTTGCCAACAGTAAATTGTGACAGAAATTATTTACCTCGGGAACCGATTTTAAGAGGCTTGGCCGGCCAAATCATGCTATCCTCGTCATAGGGAGGATCAGTTGCGAGCTCCATGTCCTTGTACTTAATCGTCTCGTACACCTCTTTTGCCGTGGGCGCAATGAAACTCGTACGGAAGAGCTGGAAGAGCGGCTTGCCGTCTTGGGAGGCCTTGCCACCCTCTTCATCCATATCATCAATCAGCAGACAGAAACCGAAATTACCGCCACCGATTTCAGAAATAAGCACCTGCATTTCATACCATTCGCCGGCCTTCACCTCAAACGGCTCACCGGCCACAAAACCACCCACCTGCTCATTCCAGTAATCGCAGGACTTGTAATCCACCACATCCTTGCCCTGCAAGGCCTGCGGGTTGGAGATGATATGCAAGCCGTTCCATTCGGCTGTCTTCAAATCGTGATAACCGACCGCCAGCACATTACGGCCATTGAAGCGCACCGCCATCACCGAGTCACCCACACCGACGAAACGGAATCGCCCGCTCTTGGGGGCCTGCACTTGCGCACGGTACAGGGCAACCCAGCGGCTGGGCTTCAGCCCCATCTTCCCGTTGGGGTCATAGGCGTTCGATGCCTCTTGGTCCATGCAGTTCGGCAGGTAGAAACACGAGGAAAACAGGCGGGTTTTGGATTCACAGTAGGGAGAGAACACCGTGGTATTCCACCCGCCATTGTAGAAACGGCTCATCAGGTTGAGCACCTCGCGGTTACCCTGCACATCCTTCAGCTTGGACTGACCGCCGCCGGGTGTCTTCTTGAAATCCCAGAATCGGCCTTCAAACGCATTTTCCGTCTTAACGGATGAACCCAGACCGGAGCCGCCACCCTCGCCAAAACCTTCGCCCAGACCATCACCGCCGCCGCTGAGTCCCTCGGCCAGAGAATCACCTGACATCTCAAGACCTTCGGTATCAATCTCCACATCGGTCATAAATGCGACATCGGATGCCGAGTCCGCCACAATGATATCCAACTTAGGCTGCGCAGGGCGCAGCTTACTGAACATCTCGCGGGTCGGGCGCTTATTCGGGGAGGATTCCTCCTCTGCACGGTACACCAGGAACGTGGCTTCAGGCTCTTTCTCCAAGAAGATATTCACCATCCAGAACAGCAAACCGAGAGCAAGCACAAAACCACCTGAGAACGAGCAGGCCATCATGCGCCTGCGCTTGTTCTGAACATTTAGTAAAGCGGTGATATTTTTGCGGGTTCTGAATCTGACAGCCATAATAACTTGCTCCATATTATAGAAAGGCACCATGACATGTCAAGCTCCGACTGCACGATGTCGCCATTTTTTTATTGCTGAGCTTGCCAATATGAAAAAAGGAGGTTAAAATAACGGACATGGAGTTACCACAAGACAAGCGCCGCCACCTCTGCGAACAATTGCTGTCCTACATAGCCCGCACACCGGAGCGGGCTCAGACAGCGGGGCAACTGTTAGAGTTCGTACTGCAGACCCCGGATTGTTTTGAGCGCAGTCACAGCGCCGGCCACATCACCGGCTCGGCCTGGCTGGTGAACCCCGGTGGTAACAAAGCACTGCTGACCCTGCACCGCAAGCTCAAGCTATGGGTTCAACCGGGCGGCCATGCGGACGGCGACCCTGACGTGCTGCGCGTTGCCCTGCGCGAAGCTCAGGAAGAAAGCGGCATTGGCAGACTGCACGCCCTGAGTGCCGATATTTACGACATCGACATTCACGTCATCCCGGCGCGGCCGCTGACAGGTGAACCTGAGCACCTGCACTATGATGTACGCTACCTGCTGCAAGCTCCTCATGAGCAGTATGCCATATCGGACGAATCCGACGCGCTGGGGTGGTTCGACGAACAGGAACTGAACCACCTCACCCCACCGGCAGATGACGCCGTGCTGCGCCTGGCTGCCCTGTGGCCCGCTGCCCGCAAGCGCCTGCACACGCAATTTGACGCAAAACAAGCTTGACGCCGCACGCTCAATATCGCATGATAGAGAGCGTGAACTCTTTCCGTATAGTCCCCGTATTGCTTACTGCGGCGCTGAGCCTGGGCACAACAGGCTGTAAACCGCAGGCTCCCGACCTGGAACGCCAGCGTACCATTGAAACGCATAACCAGCAGCTCAGCAAAGAAATAGACGATATGCAGAAACGCATACGCGAGGCCGGCGAGCTGACACCCGGACTGCGTGAAAAAATCGCAGAGCGCCGCCACGCCATCAACAGCGAACTTGCCCGCAAAGCCGACCTGCGCCGCAGCGAAACCAGCCTCAAACTGCGCAGCATCGAGATGGAAACCCGCCTGAAAGCCTTCCGCGACACCTTTAAGAACCTGCAGAGCGCTGCTGCTGCCAACAAAAACTGATTCTCCCGGCCATGAGTATTTCCGCAAAGAACACCGCACCTGACGAGGACGATTTTGCCGACATTGAGTTCCGCCCCCGCCCGGCAGCTCAGAAAGAAAAACCGGCTGAAGAAAAACCGGCTGACGCTCAGCCTGACACCGATACTGCCGACAAAACCCAGGCACAGGAGCCAGAAAAAGCTCCGGCTGAGGAAAAGAAACCCGAACCGAAGAAGAAAGAACGTTCCGGGCGCGGCTTTTTCTCCGTATTCTTCGATGTGATACTCGTTCTGTTGCTGCTGGCCGTACTGGTATGCGGCGGATATTACATCAAGAAACAGATGGATTTGTACAGCGTGCCCTCAGCCATTGAACTGGCTTTGCAGGAGAACGCCCGCCTGCAGCGCGAACGCAAGGAACTGGTGGAAACCTACTATCAGGCCGACGAAAACATCCTGATGCGCGAAAGCCTGGCCCGACTGGACAGCGAAATGGAGAAGGTTCAGGCTGAATGTGCCGAAATCGAGCGCTCCATCGCTGAGCAGAAAGACAAAATCATGGCTCTGCAGTACGAGATTCGCACCGCGGATAAAGAGTACCGCAGCATTGCCCTGAGCCTGCTGCCCGGCATGGCTATCGGGGATGCGGTCACAACCCGCGGCCGCGCTCTGCGTGAGGCCTACATCTACCGACTGGAGGGCAAGCTCATCACCCTGCGCTCCCCCGAAGGGCAGATTCGCGTGCCCACGCGCGAGCTTATTAAGAAAGACATGCCCAAGCTCGCCCGCTATGCCTTCGGTGAGATTGACCTGGTTGACATGAGTGACTTCGAGAATTCCGAGGGTACCCCGGCTGCCGCACCCGCTGAAAAGCCTGCCGAAGAGAAAGCTCCGGCTGAACCTCGCGTGACCGTGCGCACCAGCTATGACTACGAGCCGACAGGCGGTTCCCCGACTGTTGACACCTCCGCCGGCGCTACCATCTCAGCACCGGCAGCGGCAAGCCAACCCGCACAGGAGGAATGGGTAGACCTCCCCTTCTGATGAATACAGACATCTACGAAAGGAAAAGTTACAACAAAAACGGCGGCCGAGGCCGCCTTTTTTGTTGTTCGCGTATGTAGCGCCATCAGCTGTTGGCCACTACACCATCGCGGATAATGAGGGTACGGTCACCGCGGGCTGCGATTTGCGAATCATGCGTGACGATAACCAAGGTCTTGTTACCTTCATCCGCCAGCTCGAAAAGCAAATCAAGAATCTGCTTACCGTTGCGGGAATCAAGGTTACCGGTCGGTTCATCCGCAAAGATAAGCTCAGGGTCGTGAGCCAGGGCACGGGCAATGGCCACGCGCTGCTGTTCGCCGCCGGAGAGTTCATTGGGCAGGTGATCCATACGATCACCGAGCCCCACACGCTCCAGCAGAGCTTTCACGCGCTCGGTAGCCTCGCGCCCGGCGACCGCCGTTGCGAGAGAAGCATTCTCCAGCGCCGTGAGCTCGGGCATGAGCATGTAGTTCTGGAAAATAAAGCCCATGGTCTTGTTGCGAAAAAGGGCGCGGCGGCGCAGATTGAGCGCATACACATCTTCCCCTGCCACAATAACCTTACCCTGCTGAGGCTGCTCAAGGCCGGCAAGGGTATACATGAGGGTGGTCTTGCCGGCACCGCTCGGGCCGCACAGGAAAACCTTTTCCCCTCGCTTGATGTTCAGACTCAGGCCGTGCAGCACCTCTACGGTCTTCTGGCCGATGGTGTAGCTGCGGTGCAGATTTTCAGCGGTTATCATACGTTGCGTCTCAGTTCGGTGTTATCAATCAGGCGGACATCGCCGAAGAAAGCGGCCACAGCCAGCAGCGCGGGGCGCGCTTCATCCGTCACGGCGTGGAGGTTCTCGGCATCCACCAACTCCACATAGTCGATTTTCACCCCGTCAATGGCTGTCAACTCGCGGCGCACGGCTGCGCACACATCCGCCACGGCAGCACCGGCGGCATAAGCGGCAGCAGCAGCCGACAGCGCACGGTGAATGGTGGGAGCGGCAGCGCGGTGGGCGGGTGTCAGGCGAACATTGCGACTGGAGAGCGCCAAACCATCCTCCCCGCGCACGATTTCGGCACCATGCAGGGTGATGGGAATATCGAGGTCACGCACCATACGGCGCAAGATAGCGAGCTGTTGGTAATCCTTCTTACCGAAGATGGCATCCGTCGGCTGCACGAGGTTGAACAGTTTATTGACCACCAGGCACACACCGGCGAAATGCCCGGGGCGACTGGCACCGCAAAGCACGGTAGAAAGGTGGGTTTCTTCGAGCGTGATGGAGCGATCGCCACAGTACATCACATCCGGCGTGGGCATGAAGACGACATCCACCCCACACTCACGGCACACCTGCAAGTCAGCCTCGGGGGTCTGCGGATAGGCAGCCAAGTCACCGGCGTTATCGAACTGCACCGGATTGAGGAACACACTGGCAACCACGCAGCCGGAATCACCGGCCAGGGCACGGGCCTGCCGTAACAGGGTAGCATGACCTTCGTGCAGGGCCCCCATGGTCGGCACCAGCACAATCTTCTTGCCGCGCACGGGTGCCAGCAGTGCGCGCAGTTCATCCTTCGTACATGCAGTCTGCATGCCGTCACTATACCATCTACCCCCCGCTTTTTCAAGAGCAACCTATGTCCTAACCGCCATCGGGGCTTGCATATAGGTGCTAATTGTGCTTAAATACCACACGAGCCGAGGTAAAATCCGCACGCTCACTCCCGCGGAGGCGGCGACGATGCCGCAGGAAATAGATGGGAAAGGCAGTGCAAATCTGCCGCTGTGCCGCAACCGTGATACCGCCTGACAGCTATAAAATGCAGGCGATTCAGTCGGAATGCCAGCCCGGGAGCCAGGTTCGAACAGGGTGGCGATGCACCGCCCAACCGACACACAACAGAATGATACAACAACAGAAGGCTCTCTTCAGCAGGGCCGCCGCAGTCGTGCCTGCCATAGCGATGGCAGGCGGTCTCAACTATGCACAGTCAACGGGGCCGGAGGTAGAGCTCACCCCCATCACGGTGAGCGCTCACGAGGGACTGAGTATCCCCCGCAACAGCACGGGCGTAAGCGTGGAAATACTCGACCTGCCCCAACTCCGGCAAGAAGGCATTTACAACCTGAGCGAAGCTCTCGCACAGGTGCCGGGCGTTGAAGTTCAACCCGGCGGAGGTGCCAACCAGCACGGCAATATTGCCAACCCGGTGATACGCGGCATGAGCAATGACACCGCCACCCTGCCCATCATTGACGGCATGAGGATTTTCAACACCGGCGGCAGCGGACTGCTCACCGGAAACACGGTAGCGCGTACCGACCTTTTCTCACTGGGACAGGCCGAGGTGCTGAAAGGCAGTCAGGGTGCCGTCTATGGTGGGGGCGCCATGGGGGGCGTGCTCTGCATGGAAACAGCCAAGGGCGAGGGCAAGCCGAAAACCCGCCTCTTTAACGAAGCCGGCAGCCATGACAGCTACACTGGCAACCTCACCACCCTGGGTGAGGAGGAATCACTGGCCTGGTTCCTGAGCAGCACCTACACACGAACGGACAATGACATCCGCTTTGCCAACGGCTCTCAGCCCGAACACCCGAACGCCGGCGAGTACGAAAGCTACCAGCAGGCGCTGCGCCTGGATTGGCAGGCCAACGAGGATAACAGCCTCACGCTGACCTACCGCCGTGAAGATTCCGAATACGGCATGAGCGGCTTGTATGACATGGGGTTCGCCCCTGTAGAATACTACAATCGCTACACCTTCCGCACAAATCTGGTAACAGCCAAATGGCAGGGACAGCTCACCGAGCGATGGGGCAGCAGCCTGATGGGCGGCTATTTCGGCTACGATGCTACGCTGGGCACTGGCTACTGCCAGAACCTTCGCAATGTGCAGATAGAGTGGAACAACGCTTACCGCTGGTGCCCGCACCAGACCACCACGGCCGGCTTCGCCTGGAACCGCAGTGATTTTTCCGTAAAATCAGGTGGTGAACAACAGAGCACTGACCACAATTTGGAGCACACCTACGCCCTGTTCGCGGAGCATATTTACAGCCCGACGGAGCAGTGGAGCAGCTCTCTGGCAGCCAGAGTGGAACTGAGCACCCTGTACGACTCACAAACCACCGTGCGAGCCGCCACCAGTTATCGCTTCAACAATGAGCGCAGCCGCCTGTTCGCCTCTGCCGCTACGGGCTATCGAGCTCCCGGCTCCTTTCAGCACAGCAGCTCATCGTTCAGCTCCTGGGGTACCACCTACCACGGCAACCCCGATTTGAAACCGGAGAAGAGCCTGAGTTTCGACGCCGGTATCGAGCACGATATCGCCACCGGTCACACATTCAGTGCCACCTTTTTCACCCAGCGGCGGGAGCAGGCCATCACCACCGACCCCATTGATATGGCAAACACTACATACTGCAATGCGGACGGCCACTGGACAGCCCGCGGCGTGGAGCTCGCCCTGAAAGGTACACTGGAACAGGCCTGGAACACCGGCTATAAAATCGCCTGGACCTACACGCAGCCCAAGACGTCTGATGACCGGCAAATACCCTGGAGCACCCGCCAGACCTGGAGCGCGGAGTTGCACACCAGCCCATGGGAAGGAGTCACCACGGGCGTGGGTCTGGTAGCAGCTGTCGGTCGCAGTAACTATGAGGACTACAGCCCGACCCGAGTGGACAATTACTACAGCCTGCGCTGGTTTGTCCGCTATCAACTCAGCGAGCACACTACCCTGCACTTGCGAGTGGAGAACATCACCGACCAACGATTCGTGACGGAGAGCAATTTCACCCCGGCCTATTCCATGCTCTCATCCGGCATGGGCGTGTACGGAGGCTGCACCATTGAATTCTAATGCTTAAATATATACGTTACAGTATATGGATGCTGGCCATAGCAGTACTGCTGCTATGGCTGGCACAGCATTCCCCCCCGACCGGCAACGTCAACACAGCAGGCCCCGCTGCACAACTACACCCCCCGGCCCCTTACCCCGCCGATTTTGCGGTGCAGCTCGCCCGCGAAAAAGGAGCCGGCATATCCCTGCATTCGCTCACGGAGCTGCCCGCCGACCTGCCTTGGCAGAACGGCAGCCCGGCACCCAGTATCGGTGACCCGAGGGCACGCCGCGGCGGCACCCTGCGCCTGAGTAACACCGGGCCATTCCCCGCGAACTTCCTGAGATTCGGCAGTACCACACCCCAGTTTTTCCACTACAATCTCTTCGAGCGCATTGACGTACCGCTCGTTTGGGCGCACCCGGCGACAGGCCAGGAAATGCCGGGCGTAGCAGAGGCCTGGTGCCGACAGGGCGGTAGCCTGTACTTCCGCCTGAACCCACAGGCTCGCTACACCAACGGGCGCCCCGTGCGAGCGGCTGACTTCGCGCTGGGGCTGCTGCTACGCCTGCGCCTCGGCGAACAATCCCCCTGCACAGCCCTGCGTTGCTACGGCGACAGCGTGGTGGAAGTCGAAACCCCGCCCCGCTATGCTGATGTGCTCACCATCAGTCGACAGCTCATCCCGGCCGAACCGGGGTTCTATGCGGAATTCGGCAGCAACTTCGCCGAGCGCTACGCGCAGCGAATTCCCCCGAGCACCGGCGCTTACACCGTGGCGGAAATTCAGAGAGGGCGACTCATCGCCCTGCAACGTGTACCCAACTGGTGGGCGCAGGAATTACCCGGATTTCGCCATACGCACAATGTGGAGCGAATCGAGCACCATTTCTTTACGGATGAAGCCCAGACATGGCAGGCCTTCATCAACGGGCGGCTCGATATAATGCAGACCCGCAACGTCGCTGCCTGGCAGAGCAAGCTCGAGGGAGTACCGGCCGCAGAAGATGGCCGTATAGCCCTGCACAGCCTGCACATTACGAATCCCATGCCCCCCTACGGCATCGCCCTCAACTGCCGCGCACTCACGGAGCCGGAGTTGAGACGAGGCCTGCTGCATGCCATGGATATGCCCACAGCCATCGAGGTGCTGTTCCGAGGCTATGCGGAGCAGCTGCCGCAATTCACTATCGGCTACCGCGATTTGCCACACCATACCCCGCAGTACCACTACGACCCTGCAGAGGCTCGCGCCTGTTTTGCCCGCGCCGGATACACGGAGTGCGGGGCGGACGGCATTCTGCGCCGCCCCGACGGCAAGCGTTTGAGCGTGCGGTTCTCGTTCACACCATCCGACAAGCTGAACACGTTGGCCACCCTGCTGGTGCAGAGTGCTGCCGCCTGCGGCGCGGAAATCCTCCCCGAGCCTCTGCCCTGGCAGAATATCAGCCGCCAACTGACCGAGGGCAGCCACGAGCTTACCTTCTGGGCCACCATGCCCGGCCTGCCCCTGCCCGACTACGCGCGTTTTTTCCACAGCCACGCCGGCGGGCATGATGCACCGTTCGGGCTGCATGACGCCGAGATGGACTCCGCTATCACCGCTGCGCAGCAAGCCACCACACAGCAGGAGGCCGCAGCCGCCGCAGCGCGTATCGATGAACTGGTGTACCGGCACGCCATCTGGCTACCGGGGTGGATGGAAAACCGAGCCAACATCGCCACGTGGCAACATGTTCACCTGCCGGCCTCCTACCACGGCCCGTACGATGTTGCCGAATCTCACCAACTGTGGATAGCGGCCCCCTGACATGATACGCCGCCACGAGCCAGCCCCCGCCGGTGCAGCAGGAATCACCCTCCTGCTGCTCGCCCTGTTAACCGCAGGCGGGCTGTACTTCACCGTCAAACAATCGGCGGCGGAGCCCCCCGCCGCCATACAGGCCGCCTTCGTGGCGCCGCCGCCTCGCAAACCGGCGGAGCCATTCGAGCTGACTCAGTTACCACCCCCTCAAGCGCCGTTTCAACTGACGATTGAACCTACACAACTACTCGAAACGCAGCAGCTTACCGCACTCGAACCGGAGCCGACAGAAGATGAGGATTACCCGCTGCCGCTGCTCATCGATTGCGAAATAGCGGCACCACCCATCGCGCCGCCCCGAACAGCAAGCACCACAAAAAAGGTGATGGCCACCTCAACCACACCCCCTGTCCTGCAATATGGGCCGCCCCCGCCATACCCCGCCACACTACGGAGCAGCCACCGCAGCGGCACCGTGCGGGCACGCATCCACATATCCCCCGCAGGTAAGCCCGAAAAGGTTGAGATTCTGACCTCGACGCACCCGGCCTTTGCCACGGCCACCCGAGAGCACATCCTTGCCCACTGGCGCTTCGCCCCGGCCCGACAAGGCAACACCGCTATTGCCTCCAGCGCCACTCAAACCCTGCATTTTCGAATTTGAGGCAATTAACATCTGATTTAACGCAATTTCCTACTTGACGCCACGCGAGGGTGGTGGTAGAGTAAGAGAAGCGACGATGAAGAGTATTGCACAGAAATTGACTGCGTTGACCCTGCTTGCCGGCGGGTCGGTACTGGCTGAGGGACACCATGAGGGCCTGAGTATGGACGCCCCGGTGCTGTGGAACATTGATATTCCTTTCTGGGAGGGGCACTCCATCCCCATCAATAACTCGCTGGTTATGTTTGCCTTGGCTGTGGTGGTGCTGGTAGTGATACTGCGCCTGGCCACGCGCCGTATACAGCGTATCCCCTACGGCCTGCAGAACTTTGTGGAGTGGGTGTTTGAGACACTGTACAACTTTATCGAGGGGCTGGCCGGCAAGAAACTGACGAAAAAGTACTTCTGGTACTTTGCCACGGTGTTCCTGCTCATCCTGACAAGCAACTACATGGGGCTCATTCCCGGGGTGGGCGAAATCACCTACGACGGCAAGGCTATCTTCCGTGGTGCCAATGCCGACCTGAACGTCACGCTGTTCCTGGGCTTCCTGTATGCCATTCTGTGGTTCATCTGGTGCATACGCGAACAGGGAATCAAGCACTTCGTGAACCACATTTTCGGCGTGAAGGGCGGCCTGACCGGTTTCCTGAAATACGCACTCATGCCCATTTTCTTCTTCGTAGGCCTGATTGAACTGCTCTCCATCTGCGTGCGCCCCGTCGCTCTCGCAGCCCGACTTTTCGGCAACATCTACGCCGGCGAGGCCATTCTGGAGCAGATGGGTGCCATCGGCTGGTACGCCATGCTGCCCTTCATGTGCATGGAACTGCTGGTAGGCTTCGTCCAGGCGCTGGTGTTCCTGATGCTCACTGCACTGTTCCTCAAGACCCAGGTGGGAGATGAGGAAGAAGCCGCGCACTAACCCCCTTCCCGCCGCGCCGGATCATGCAGCAAAGACGTGACGGACGGCAGAAGAACAACTGAATAACAACACACACATTACACACTATGC
The DNA here is from genome assembly GCA_045646325.1 of Akkermansia sp. Lineage (GTDB taxonomy): Bacteria > Verrucomicrobiota > Verrucomicrobiia > Verrucomicrobiales > Akkermansiaceae > Akkermansia. The sequence continues at coordinate 15,878 of JAZRKM010000099.1, forward strand.
TCGAAACAATCGCCAACGCAGTTGCTGACCTGACTCCTCTTAAGTCCGCCATCGCCGTTCTCGGTGCCGGTCTCGGCATCGGTCTCATCGGCATGAAGGCCGCCGAGTCCGCCGGCCGCAACCCGGGTGCCTTCTCCCAGGTGCTCATTATCTCCATTATTCTTGCCGCTCTCGTGGAAGGTGTGGCATTCGTGGCCATCTTCATGGGCTAAAGCACGGCAAACCGGCGGTGCCGCGGAGAACGGCACCGCCGATTCCCTCTTTCTCCACCATATTTACACATTAACACTCACTCACCATGTTCACTCCGGTAATA
>JAZRKM010000100.1:0-3570 GCA_045646325.1 Akkermansia sp.
TCTTCCTAAGACCGCTTGGCCTCCGACTTCCCACCCTGAGCCACAGCCCCCGGCACCCGCCGAGCCACCGCCTGCCTGTGTAGCACCGCGGCGGCGCTTCGTGCTGCGATTTCTGGCAGTGTGCGGCGGGCTCACGCTGGCAGGCATTCTGATACATTGTGCCCTTTACCCGGCGGAGTTTACTCGGCTTCACACGCCTATATGGGACTATATCGGCTGCATGATTCTGTGGGTTCTGTTCCCCTTCGCCCTGCTGTGCATTCCTGCGCGCACGAAGCGCGGCTCCTTTCTGCAACTACTCTGCCTGATTGTTCCCCTGTTCATCACCCTATCAGCTGTCAGCCTGTGCTGGGCCAGACCAACGGCGCTCTATGAGAGCATGGACATGGGGGAGGGCATTATCATTGTGAACATCACCGGGCTGCTCTTCGTCTATCTGCCGGTCGCGGTGCTGCACCTGCTCATCTGTATCATCGAAAAACTCCGCCGCAACTCATGAGACGCTGCCTGCTCACCGCCCTGTACCTCTGTGCAGCCATCACCTTGGCGGCATTTACCGGCGCTATATTCCGGCATGGACCGGCTGTTATCATCTACCTACCGGCACTCATCATGCCCTTCATCCTGCTGCACATTCCCAGGCAAAACCGAGCAGCCACCATCGTGCAGCTCTGCCTGCTGATTATCCCCGTCGGCATCGCCCTGGGCAGCATAAACATGTGCGGAGCACCCCCGGAACAGAGCGATGGTAAGGTCTTCGGCTGGCTTCTGCTAACCGCCGCCTGGGGTATATTCACCACACCGTTCTGCTGCATTCCCCTCCTTTTCAAAGAAAAACCTATGCTCCCACCCATGAATTCCCTCACCTTCCGCCGCGCGACCCCTCTCGACCTGCCCGCCCTGCGCCGACTGTACAACGAAATCATCGATGCCATGGACGGCGCCCCCTCTCACGCCCAGTGGAAGCGCGGAGGTTACCCGACGGATGCGTTCCTGCAAACAAAAGCCGCCATCGGGGAGCTGTGGGTGGCGGAAAAAGCCGGAGTCATGGCCGGCGCCATGGTGCTGAACTCCGAGTGTAACCCCGGCTACGCTCAGGCCGACTGGCGTGTCGAATGCGAGCCGCACGAAGTCATGGCTATCCACACCCTCGGCGTCAGCCCCCGCATGCAGGGACAAGGAGTGGGCAAAGCCATGGTGCAGCATGCCATTACCCTTGCCCGCCGGCAGGGCTGCAAGAGCATGCGGCTCGACGTCATCGACACCAACCCCGCCGCCTGCGATTTCTACGCACGCCTCGGCTTCATCAACCACGGGCAGTACCTGCTCGACTACCCTGGCGCCGTGTGCACACACTTTACCCTCTGCGAACTGCCCCTGCAGTGACAGCGGCAACCAACTGCGGCATTTTTACGCAGCAATCAGTGCGACATTCTGCCATATGCGGCATATTGTCGCATTTTCTTTGCCATCGGAGCAGCTGGCACAATCTCCCAAATCATTGATAAATAAGCATTTCTCTATTTTGACATACACTATTGGGAATTGGCATGCCATTTGCAACACTAAGGGCAAGCAGAGGGCTCAGCGCCTGAGCCCAAAACCACTTAAACAAACACGAACATAGAAAGACACAGAACAATGGGTAAGATTCTCGGAATTGACCTCGGTACCACGAACTCCTGCATGGCCGTCATGGAAGGCGGTCAGGCAACCGTGCTTGAAAACAGCGAGGGTGCTCGCACCACCCCCTCCATCGTTGCCTTCACCAAGAGCGGTGAGCGCATCGTGGGTCAGGCTGCCAAGCGCCAGGCGGTAACCAACCCGCGCAACACCATCTTCTCCGCCAAGCGTCTCATCGGCCGCAAGTATGCCGAGCTGACCGCTGACGATAAGAAGGTGCCCTACACCATCGTAGAGGCCGCCAACGGCGACGCCCACATTCAGGTGGAAGTCGGCGGCGAGACCAAGGTATACTCCCCCCAGGAAATCAGCGCCATGATTCTCAGCAAGCTCAAGGCCGATGCCGAGAGCAAGCTCGGCGAAACCATCACCGAGGCTGTCATCACCGTGCCCGCCTACTTCAATGACGCTCAGCGCAACGCCACCAAGGCCGCCGGTGAGATTGCCGGTCTGAAAGTGCGCCGTATCATCAACGAACCCACCGCAGCCGCTCTGGCCTACGGGCTCGACAAGGGCAGCAACGAGCAGATTGCCGTGTATGACCTCGGCGGCGGTACCTTCGATATCTCCGTGCTCGAAATCGGTGACGGCGTGTTCGAGGTGAAGGCCTCCGACGGTGACACCCACCTGGGTGGTGATGACTGGGACAACGCCATCATCAACTGGATTCTCGCCGAGTTCAAAGCCGCCGAGGGTATGGATATCTCCCGCCAGACGGATGCTCTGCAGCGCATTAAGGAGGAAGCAGAGAAGGCCAAGATTGCCCTTTCCTCCACCCAGAGCTACGACATCTCCCTGCCCTTCATCACCATGGATGCCACGGGTCCCAAGCACATCATGCTCAACCTGACCCGCAGCAAGCTGGAGCAGCTCACCGAGAGCCTGCTCGACCGCACCGCCGCCCCCGTGCGCAACTGCATCGCCGCCGCAGGTCTGAGCACCAGCGAAATCAACGAGCTCGTGCTGGTGGGCGGTATGACCCGCATGCCCGCCGTGCAGGAGATGGCCAAGCGCCTGGCCGGCAAAGAGCCCCACAAGGGTGTGAACCCCGATGAAGTGGTGGCCGTGGGTGCCGCTATTCAGGGCGGTGTGCTCTCCGGTTCCGTAACAGACGTGCTGCTGCTCGACGTGACCCCGCTGACCCTCTCCATCGAGACTATGGGCAGCATTGCCACGCCGATGATTGACCGCAACACCACCATCCCCGTGCGCAAGAGCCAGGTGTTCTCCACCGCCGCTGACAACCAGCCCGCTGTAGACATCCGCATTTGCCAGGGCGAGCGCAAGATGTTCAACGACAACAAGCTGCTGGGCAACTTCAAACTCGACGGCATCAAGCCCGCCCCCCGCGGTGTACCCCAGATTGAGGTGACCTTCGACATCGACGCCAACGGTATCCTCAAGGTGACGGCCAAGGACAAAGACACCGGCAAGGAGCAGAATATCTCCATCCAGGGTTCCTCCGGTCTGAGCAAGGAGGAAATCGAGCGCGCCAAGCGCGATGCCGAAATGCACGCCGAGGAGGACCGCAAGAAGGCCGAGGATATCGAGGCCATCAACAAGGCAGACTCCCTCGCCCACAGCGTGGAGCGCCAGATTAAGGACATGGGCGAGCAGGTACCCGCCGAGGTCACCAAGCCCATCCAGGATAAAGTGGACGCCCTGAAGAAGGCCGCCGAGGCCAAGGATGTCGACAAGTGCAAGACCCTCACGCAGGAGCTTGAGACCATGCTTGCCAACCTGCAGCAGGCCGCTCAGCAGGCCGCTGCCCAGCAGGGTGGCTGCAACGGCGGCGGCTGCGGTACGGACGACTGCCCCGAAACCCGCGCCCCCAAAGGCAAGGGCAAGGTTGTAGACGCCGAAGTGGTCGACAACGACTAATCCCCC
>JAZRKM010000101.1:0-2919 GCA_045646325.1 Akkermansia sp.
CCCTTACCCCCACCACATAAGTTATGCTGCAACTCTTTAACACCCCCGATAGCCTGCTGCGCATTCTGGCGCTGGCCATTCCCTTCGTCGGCTCCCTCATCATCGGGCCGAAACTCATCGCCGTGCTGCGCGCCATGAAGGCAGGCCAGCCCATCCGCGAAGCCCGCAAGGGCGTGCTGGCCCCCGAGCACAGCAGTAAGGTAGGTACCCCGACCATGGGTGGGCTCATGCTCATCGGCCTGGTACTGCTCACCACCCTGCTGGTGTGCAACCTGAGTGACCCGCGCGTGCAGTGCTGCCTGATTGTCACCACCATCACCGCCTTCCTCGGGTTCCTGGACGACTTCGCCAAAATCACCAAAAAAAGCACCGATGGTGTGAGCGGCTGGTTCAAGATTGCCCTGCAGTTCGTAGCTGCCGCCGGCTGTGCCGTGTACCTCTACATCGACTGCCCGGAGCTCACCCGCATATCGATTCCCTTCTACGACATGCTTGATTTGGGCTGGCTCTTCATTCCGCTGGCCATCCTGGTCATCATCGGCAGCTCAAATGCCGTCAACCTCACGGACGGTCTGGACGGCCTGGCCAGCGGCTGCATGATTATCGCCGCCCTCGCCTTCCTGTGCATACTGCCGTGGCTTCACGAGCTTACGCCCTTCCTGATGGCTATCGTGGCAGCCTGCGCCGGGTTCCTGTGGTTCAACTGCAACCCCGCCCGCGTCTTCATGGGCGACACCGGCTCCCTGGCTCTGGGCGGTGCACTGGGCACTGTAGCCGTGTGCAGCGGGCTGGAGCTGATACTGGTAGTCATTGGCGGCGTATTTGTAGCCGAGGCTCTTTCCGTCATGCTTCAGGTTGGCTGGTTTAAGTTCACGCGTATCAAATACGGCGAGGGGCGCCGCATCTTCCGCATGGCCCCCATTCACCATCATTTCGAGAAGGGTGGCCTGAGCGAAACTCAGGTTTGCATTCGTTTCTGGATTGTGGCGGGTATTCTGGCATTCGTCGGCGTCGCGCTCTTTTATTCTTGCATGGGACAGTAAAATATAGTAAAATCACCCGCCCTCATCGTCATGAATCTCACCGGTAAAAAAGTAGCAGTTCTCGGTTGCGGTCGCAGTGGTGTAGCCGCCGCGCGCCTGGCTCTGGCCAGGGGTGCCGCGGAGGTGTGCATCTTCGACAGCAACCCGCAGGCTACCTGCGCCGATCCCTCGCTTTGCTTCGTTCCCGGCGCGGCTGAGCAGGCAGCTCAGGCCTTCGCGGCCGACCTCGTTGTGCTCTCCCCGGGTATCGAAGCCGATATCCCCTGGACCCTTGCGTTCACCTGCGCCGGTGCTCCCATTATCGGCGAGATTGAACTGGGCTACCACTTCTACACCGGGCGTATTATCGCCATCACCGGCACCAACGGCAAGACCACTACCACCGCCCTGCTTGAGCACATTTTGCTGCAGGCCGGTCACGCGGCCAAGGCTTGCGGCAACTACGGTTACCCGCTCTGCGAGCTGGCTCTGTTGACCGAGCAACCGGAGTTCGCCGTACTCGAAGTTTCATCGTTCCAGATGGAAACCATCATCGACTTCCGGCCCGAGGTAGCCATCTGGCTCAACTTTGCCCCCGACCACATGGACCGCTACACCAAGGTCGAGGACTACTTCAACGCCAAGCTGCGCGTCTTCGAAAACATGGGGCAAGACCAGCTTGCCATTGTGCGCGCAGGCGAAAACCTCCCCGGACTCAAACCCCGTGTGGCCGAGTTCTCCTCCGTCTCTGACGCTGGGCAACTGAGCTACCGCAACGGCTCCATCATGGAGGGCGACACCGCCCTCACCCTGCTGCGCGGCACCACACTGGAGCAGGCCCACAATGCCGAAAACGCCATGGCCGCCACCCTCGCCTGCCGAGCCGTCGGCCTGAGCGATGAGGACATCTTCGCCGGCCTGCACAGTTTCTCGCCGCCCGGGCACCGCTGCGAAACCGTGGCTGAAATGGACGGCGTGCTGTGGCTCAACGACTCCAAGAGCACCAACCTGCACTCCACCGAGGCCGCTGTGCGCTCCCAGACCCGCCCCATCATCCTGCTGGCCGGCGGCAAGGACAAAGGCCTTGACTACACCGCCATCAACCCCATGCTGGCTCAAAAGGCCCGCTGCTGTATCGTCTTCGGGCAGATTGCCGACCAGCTGGTGGAAACATTCTCGCCCGTCTGCCGCACCATCCGCGTAGAGACAGTGGCAGAGGCCGTCGCCGCCGCCGCAAAAGAAGCACAAGCCGGCGATGTGGTTCTCTTCTCCCCCGGTACGTCGTCCTTCGACCAGTTCACCGGTTATGTACAGCGCGGTGAGTGCTACCGCGCAGCCGTTCTTCAAACTCTTCACCTTTAATCTCCGTCCCCCCCTGTACCATTTATGAAGCGCCAATATTCCTCTAGTTTCCGCAACTCCGACATGGATCGAGCCAAACCCAAAAAACACATCTTCCGCGCCATCATCAACCGTAACCTCAAGCGCCACCGCAGCGATACCGGCCTGGTGGAAGACCGTGCCAACAGCGTGACCGTGGTGCGACTCATCATCGCGCTGCTGCTCATCCACCTCATCGTCATCGGCGGTGTGATTCTGCGCGGTAAGATTAAGTCCGGCGAGACCGGCCCCATCGCTCAGGCTACCATCACGGCACCCCCTGCCCCGGTAGCGGCGGCCCAGCCTGCAGCCCCCGTCAATGACGTGCTGCCCCAGCCCGTTGAAGGCCCCACGGCCAACCCGGTGCGCACGAATGAAGCCCAGGGCCACATCACCCAGCCCCCGGCAGGTACCGCCACAGCTGTGGCTGCCGCTGAGCCTGAGATTGTAACCCCGCCCGTTGTGGACGATGTGGCCGAGGTGGCCGACACCCCCGAGCCTGCCGTAGCTGCCACCC
>JAZRKM010000102.1:0-39178 GCA_045646325.1 Akkermansia sp.
CCCGGCCCTGCCCCCCACGCCCGCCGAGCCTTCCCGGAACCATACCTCCTACGATTACCAGTGGGATACCGGCTCAAGTGAGCCCAAGCGCTACAAGATGCCCACCATCATCCGCGAGCCGGAGCAAGATAAGAAAGAAGGCACCATCGGCGCCGGCACCATCTCCATTATCATTTTCATTGTCCTCGTGCTCATCATGCACGGTTGCGAGTAATTTTTCACATCCAGCTCAGAATATATGACCGCACACACCCTCATAGCCCTGGCACTCGGCACCTGCGCCCTGGGGTTGCTCACCTCATGCGAGCCGAAGCAGGAAACCCAGTCTCAGGCAGACGTGGTAAAAGTCAAGGCTTTTAAAATCAAAAAACAACAAGTTACAGACCACGGTGAATGGTTCGGCTACCTGCGTGGCAAGAACGACACCGATATTCACCCGAAGGTGAGCGGTTTCCTGATAGCACAGGAATACAGCGATGGCAAGCCTGTGAAAAAAGGTGATGTGCTTTTCCGCATTGACCCGTCCATGGCTCAGGCCGAACTGGCCCAGGCGGAGGCCAACCTGCAGGCGGCAGAAGCAGCCCTGGCATCGGCCATTGCCACGCGCGAGCAGGTCAAGCTCGACCTCGCCCGGTATGAGCAGCTTGTCAAGACCAGCGCAGCCTCCGAAAAACAGGTTACCGATGCCCGCCACAAGCTGCGCGCGGCAGAGGCCGGCGTGAAGGCCTGCGAGGCCGAAATCGAGCAGAATAAAGCCGCCGTTTCCACCGCCCGCATTAACCTCGACTACACCGTTGTGCGCGCACCTTTCGATGGTATCGTCGGTACGGCCACCGCCTCCAAGGGCGACCTTGTCACCCCTGCCACCAAACTGGCCAACATCACCACCGTTGACCCCATACGTGTGGACCTCTCCATCAACAGCGATGGTCTGGTGAACTCCTTCCGCCGCTTCGGCAACGTACAGTCCGACAAAAAGAACCCCTCCCTGACCTCCCCCGGCTTCGATTTGATACTTGAAGATGGCAGCGTCTACCCGCACAAGGGTACCCTGCTCTCCATGGAAAGCAAAGTCGCCACCACCGGGCTCATCGATGTGGAAGGCGAAGTGAAAAACCCCGAATCCCTGCTGCGTGGCGGCATGCCGGTGCGTGTGAAAATCCCTCTGCGCACCAAAGAGGCTCTGCTGGTGCCCGCCGTTGCGATTCGCCCCGTGCTGCGCAACAACTTCATCATCGTGGCCGACAAACAGGGCAAGCCCCACACCATCCCCGTAGTCATTGACGGCAAGTACGATATCACCATCACTGAAGAAGACGGGTACACCACCACCCAGCAGCTGGTGGCCATTAAGGACTACGCCCGCCCCCTCATGGACTACTTCCGCGAGTACGGCTACGAGAATGCCGAAGATGTCCCCGTGGTGGCTGACCCCGAAAACGGCGTACGCGCCATGAACATCTCCTCCTCCAACAGCCGCCTGGCGAAAGATGACCCCACCCCGCGCGGCACCATCGTCACGGAGGCTTTCACCTTCCGCCCCACCCTGACGCCTGCTGAGCAAAAGGTGATGAGCAAAGCTGAAGGCAAAGCCAAGCCGGCAGCCCCTGCCGCCCCGGCTACCGCCAGCCTCCCCCCCTTCCCGGTGCAGGTGATGCCGCTCGTGCAGCAAGATGTCGCCGTACAGGACGAATGGTTCGGTACGCTGCGCGGTGAGGAGGAAACCGACATCCGCCCGCAGGTGAGCGGTTTCCTTCTTACGCAGAACTTCCGCAACGGCACCATCGTGAAAGAGGGTGACGTGCTCTACACCATCGACCCCGCTCCCTATCAGGCAGCTCTCGACCGCGCCCGCGCCAATCTGCTGGCAGCGCAAGCCTCCCTTGAGCTGGAAAAAGCCAAGCTCGACCAGAGCCGCTCTGACCTGGAGCGCTACGAGAGACTCGAGGCCAGCAGCCCCGGTGCCGTAGCAGCCAAAACCGTGGCCGATGCCCGCACCGCCACTCAGACCAACGAAGCCGCCGTGCATAAGGCAGAGGCCACCATCGCCCAGGCACAGGCCGCCGTGCAGCTGGCTGAAATCAACCTCGGCTACACCACCATCACCGCGCCCTTCAATGGCCGCGTGGGTATCAGCAAGCCTTCCATCGGCGCCCTGGTCAGCCCTTCGGATCAGCAGCCGCTCGTCACCATCTCCTCCATCAACCCCATGCGCGTGGACTTCAGCGTGAGCGGCAAGGGAGCCCTGCAAACCATCGAGGCCCTGCAGCAGCACAAGGTCGGCGAAGGCAAACGCCCGCAGTTTGACCTGGTGCTCAAAGATGGCTCCGTCTACCCCACCAAGGGCGAAATGGTATCCATGGACAACTCACTGAGCACCTCCACCGGTACCTTCGGTATCGTCGGTCGTGTGGAGAATGTCGACCAGGGTCTGCGCAGCGGCATGCCGGTGCGAGTGCGTGCAGCGATGAACCCGATTAAAGATGCCTTCCTGGTACCGGCCCGCGCTCCCATGAATGCCAACGGCCGCGACCTGCTGCTGCTGCTCGGGGCAGACAATGCCCCCACCCCGCTGCCCATCACCAAGGGCTCGATGGTGATAGTGCCGGTGAAGGAAGATGGCGGCAAGGAAGTTGTGCAGCCCATGTATGTGGTGGATGTCGACCGAGCCTCAGTCGTACCGCCTATGCTGGCGAAAGCAAAGGCCACCAGTCTGGATGCCATGATTCTGGGCGGAGCCGGTGTTGACAGCTGGGATGCCCTGGTGCTGAAAAATGCCGGAGTGGCCGATTTCCGCGCCCTGCTCGAAAAACAGGCCGGCAGCCCCCTGCCCGATGACGTGCTGCAAAAAGAACACGCCGCAGACTGGAAAACCCTCGTGCTGCGCCGCGCCGGTGTGAAAAACACCAAGGAGCTCGTGCTCAAAGGTGCCGGCGCCAAGGATGAGCTCGAACTCATCGCCCACGGTCAGGGATTCAGCTCCGCTATGGAGATGATTCTCAAATCCATGGGCTTTGCCGACATGGCCAATGTCCCCGTCATTGTGGAGGGCACCCTCATGGCTGCCAGCCAGACTATGGCCACGAACATGGCGGTAGAACAACGCGTCAACAAGCTCACCCCCTCCCCCTTCCACTATGTAGCCCCCCGCACGGTGGTCGACTCCGTCACAGCCGATGCCGACACCTCCGTTGCCCCGCAGTTCAAATAATCCTTAACCCGCCAGTCTATCATGTCACCGTTTTTCATCAAACACCCCATCATTGCAGGCGTCATCTCCATCGTCACCACGATGCTGGGTGTCATCTGCATGCTGGCTCTGCCCATCTCGCAGTACCCGGATATCACCCCCGTCACCATTCAGCTGAGCGCCACCTACCCCGGTGCCAACGCGCAGGAAGTGGCAGACGCCGTGGCAACCCCCATCGAGTTGCAGCTCTCGGGTATTCAGAAGATGGACTACATGAACTCCACGTCGTCCAACAACGGCTCGTGCTCACTCAACGTCATCTTCGAACCCGGTACGGATGCGAATACCAACCAGCAGCTCACCTACATGCGCTACAGTCAGGCAACCTCGCAGCTGCCCTCCACCGTATCGCAGATGGGTGTGACCATCAAGCAGTCTGCCGGTCTGCCGCTCATGATTTACGCCATCGACTCACCCGAGGGCTTCTTCAACCCCATCGACCTGACGGGCTATGCCTACATCAACCTGGTTGACCCGGTCAAGCGAGTGAAGGGTGTGGGCGACGTGATGGTATTCGGCGGTCGCTACGCCGTGCGAATCTGGCTCGACAGCGAGAGCATGGCACAGAAGGGCGTGACTGTTGACCAGGTGTACAACGCTGTTTACCAGCAGAACAATATCAACCCCGGCGGCTCCGTAGGTGCCGAACCCATGCCCGACGGCCAGGAATTCACCTTCACCATCCGCAACAAAGGCCGTGTGGACAGCATCGAGGAATTCGGTGACATCATCATCCTTCAGGATCGCACTCAGGCCGTACGCCTGAAAGATATCGCCAAGATTGAGCTCGGCTCACAAATGTACTCCCTGGCAGGTCGAGTCAACGGCCAGCCTGCCACCTGTCTGGCTATCTACCAGGCAGCAGACGCCAACGCGCTCGAAACTGTAAGCAATCTGCGTGAACTCTTCGCGGAAAAAGAGAAGGTCATGCCCGAGGGTATGCGCGGTTTCGTGTCGCTCGACACCACCACCACGGTGAGCGACTCCATCAACGAAATCATCCACACCCTCTTCGAGGCTCTGGTACTGGTGGCACTCGTGGTGTTCCTGTTCCTGCAGGGCTGGCGCGCCACACTCATTCCGCTCATTGCCGTGCCGGTATCACTGGTGACCACCTTCTGCTTCTTCCCCATCCTCGGCTTCTCGCTCAACACCATCTGTCTGCTCGGCATGGTGCTGGCCATCGGTCTGGTGGTGGACGACGCCATCGTAGTGGTGGAAGCCGTGGAATCCCACATGGAGAACGGCATGACCCCGCGCCAGGCAACCTTCGCCGCCATGAAAGAAGTGAGCGGCCCCGTAGTGGCCATTGCTCTGGTGCTGGCCGCCGTGTTCCTGCCCTCGGTGCTTCTGCCGGGTATCACGGGTACTCTCTTCCAACAGTTTGCCGTGACCATCGCCGTGTCGATGCTTATCTCGGCATTCAACGCCCTCACCCTCTCCCCCGCCCTCTCGGCACTCATGCTCAAGAACAAGAAGGAGCATAAGTCCCTGCTTACCCCCTTCTACAACGGGTTCAACAAGTGCTATGACTGGGTGGCCGATAAATTCGCCGCCGTCTGTGGCTTCCTCTGCCGCAAGCTCTGGATTTCCATGCCCCTGCTGGTCGGGCTGGCCGTGCTCATCATCCCCACGGCCTCTCGCGTGCCGGGCGGCTTCCTGCCGTCCGAAGACCAGGGCTTCCTCATCGCCGGCGTTATCATGAAACCCGGCTCCTCCCTCCAGCGCCTGACGGACGAAACCGTCACCGTGGAAAAAGTGCTCCTGTCGGACTCTGCCGTGGACAACGTGGTATCCATCATCGGCATGAACATGATGATTGGCGTGCAGACCACCAACGCCATGACCTACTTCGTGAAGCTCAAGGACTTCGCTGACCGCACCCCCATGGCAAACGGAAAGCAGCCCACCGCAGCCGACATCAACAAACGCCTGCAGGGCGCCCTCCTCATGTGCGGGGCAGACGGTATCGTCTTCACAGCCATGCCCCCCGCCATTCCCGGTGTGGGTACCGGTAACGACATCGCCATGGTGCTCGAAGACCGTGAAGGTCAGGGTGTGGCCGTGCTCTATGAGCAGATGAAACGCCTTGAGGCAGCGCTGGAGGCCCACCCGGCCATCGCCAAAGCCACCGACATGATGCTGCCTGCCGTTCCCCAGAAGAGCATCACCATCGACAAGGATAAGTGCCTGGCTCAGGGTATCGACTACTCCGGTGCCAACAGCCTGCTGCAGTGCTTCAATGGTTCGCGCTTCGTGAACTACTACACCCAGTTCGGCCAGCAATGGCAGGTCTACATGCAGGCGGCCGGTATCAACCGCAGCAGCACCGACCAGATTGCCAACTTCTACGTTGCCAACAAGAAGGGCGAATCCGTGCCCCTCAGCACCCTCGTCACCATCAAAGACATCGCTGATACCGAGTTCGTGCAGCACACCAACAACTACAACTCCGGCAAAATCAGCATTGCCCCGGCTGAGGGCTACTCCTCCGCTCAGGCCATGGCCGCCATTGACGAGGTGTTCAACAACGTGATGGACAAGACCAAGTTCGGTTACTCCTACGTCGATATGAGCTTCCAGGAAAATAAGGTGCAGGACGGCCTCGGCCTTGGTGCCATCTTCACCCTCTCGGGCGTGTTCGCCTTCCTCATCATGGCCGCCCTCTACGAGAAATGGACCCTCCCGCTGGCCATTTTCCTCTCCGTGCCCATTGCCGTGTTGGGAGCCTTCTTCGGTCTGTGGGCATACGGCATGACCCTCGACCTCTACGCCCAGATCGGTCTGGTCATGCTCGTGGGTCTCGCTGCGAAGAACGCCATTCTCATCGTCGAGTTCGCCGTGCTGCAGATGGAGCGCGGGCAGAGCCTGCTCGATGCTGCCGTAACCGCCGCCCGCATGCGACTGCGCCCCATTCTGATGACCTCTTTCGCCTTCATTCTGGGTTGCGTACCGCTGCTCACGGCTGAAGGCTCCGGCGCCCTTGCTCGCAACGCCATCGGCGTGGTGGTGGTTATCGGCATGAGCGTGGCCACCCTCGTGGGTGTGTTCTTCATCCCCTGCTCCTTCGTCTTCATCATGAAACTCTTCCGCTCCAAGGTCAACAAAGCCCACCACGGCCCCGACCCCGATGAGGAGTTCGCCTACGCCAAACTCGCCGAAAACGAGGACTAAAACGCAGACAACCTATCCCCCTTACGCCCGAAGGAGAGCAGCCCGCCTGCTCTCCTTCTTCGCGTTGACCGCCGGCCGAAACGAGGGCGCAGGTGAACATTCACTACGACGGCATAATCTCGCAAGAAGTCGGGGTTATTTATTGAGAAAATTCTTCCAACTTTTGCGATGGTCGGGTGGAGAAGTAGTACCCAACCCCGCGTTCGGTTGCAATGTAGTCAGCGTGTTCGCCCAACTTGTGTCGCAGGCGCTTAATGTGAGTATCCAAAGCGCGAGTCTGCGTCGTGTCAGAATACCCCAGGAGCGTCTGCTGCAATTTGTAGCGGTCCTGCACCTTATCAGGCCGCTCCATCAGGTAAGAAAGGATTTTAAATTCAGCAGAGGTAAGCTCCAGAGGCTCACCTTCCAGGGCAGCACTCTGATTGGCCTTGTCAACACAGATAGGGCCATGTTTAACAATCAGACGCGTTACACCTGAGTTTGTGCGATGCAGGAGATTGCGCACGCGAAGCTTCAGCTCTTTGCTGCTGAATGGCTTGGTTATATAATCATCCGCCCCCATATCCAAACACTCCAGCTTGTCTTCCATTTGGGCACGAGCCGTCAGGAACAACGTCGGTATATTCTTGGTCAGCTCGTGCGATTTCATTGACATGAAAATCTGCACGCCCGACATTCCCGGCAACATCATATCCAGAATCACGCAATCCGGCAATTGAGTGCGAATTCGCTCCCATCCCTCCGTACCGTTGTGAACAAGCGTACACTTGAACCCCTCTCGTTCCAGATTAAAGGCGACCAGCGCGGCGATATCTTCATCGTCTTCTACAATAATGATGTGTGCAGACATGGCTTTTCGTGCGGTTAGTATACACCAAACATCACCTGTTGGAAAGGGATTTTATGTGTCAAAATAGTCACAATTCATGTAGCTATTGACTCACCATAGAGAACTTGATAAATGAAAAAAAATGAGGTTTACTGAATGTGTCGACCGAAACAGGCGACACCAAACACAACACATACAACATGAAAAGTAATACCATAATGGCACTGGCCCTCGCCGCAGGAGCTGCACATCTCTCACAAGCTGCTGATTTCAATCTTGGCGCACACATGAAGGATGCGTTCAAGGTGTTTGATGCCAAGCGAGACAATGCAGAGAATCCCTACCTGCAGGAACTGACGCTGAAAATGCGAGGTCAGTACCAATGGGGGTATCTCGCCCCCGCTGGTGACGATGACCGAGTAAAAGGCAATCGCAAGGATAATAATGAATGGCGCAGATTCCGCCTCGGCGCCCAGGCTAAAGCACTCAACATATTCACCCTTAAAGGTATCTGGAACATTGGCGGTCTGGATGCCCGTAACAAGTTCAGCGATGGGGTGTGGGAGCGCTCCCAAACCAAGGGGACGCTGGACGAACTGACCATTTCCACTACACTGGAGCCCGTCACTCTGACTCTGGGTAAACACAAACCGGCTTACATGGCAGAGTACCGCACCTCGAGCGCCAAGCTGATAACCTTGGAACGCTCCATGCTGGTCAACCAGTTGAAGGCCGAGAAGCTCTATGGCATTTCCGTGGCAAGCGCGGATAAAAAAGCCGACTGGAGTTGGAATGCAGGCCTCTGGGTAAATGGTCAACGCGACAACACCTGGCTGGAACCCGCCCTCAACGGCAACGACAGCGTAACCCTAGGCATGTCGGTTTCCCGCGCAACCGGCAAAAACAGCCGCCTGCAGCTGGATTATATGCACAGCTTCCACAAAGACGGTGAAACGAACAGTGGTTCGGAGTATGCCGGCCCGGGCGCTCAGGATGTCGTAGCCCTGAGCTGGGAGGCTAAAAAGGATAAACTGAGTTTCCTGGCAGAATCACTGGCTGGCTTCAACGTCTACGGTGGAGATAAGGGCGCAGAAAACGTATTTGGCCTTGTGCTGATGCCCAGCTATCGCTTCTCTCCTCACTGGGAAGGCGTTGTGCGTTACCAACTGGCAAGTGGCAACAACGCCGTGAAGTGCGATAGCCGCTACTACACCACAAACTCCACTTACTCCGGCACGAGCGACAAATTGCAAGGTCTGTACGTAGGAGCAAACTACTATGTGAGCCCCACCGACCCGCACATGATGAAGCTCATGGTTGGTGCTGAATACCTGAACTCCGATGGCTGTGACGTCAAGGGCAACAAGGGTTTCACGGGTTGGCAGTTCTCTTCTGCACTCCGTTTCGACTTCTGATGATTAACCTCTAACCACTTCTTACAAAATATACGATCATGTTTAAGAATCTATTTATAGCCGCTTTGGGGCTGAGCTCTCTTGCTCAGGCCGATATGGTGATTACGGGTGCAGGTGCCTCATTCCCTGCCCCTGTGTACCAACAATGGACCTACACCTATTCACAGGAAAACCCGGACACCCGGATTACCTACCAGAGTATGGGCTCCGGTGCCGGTCTGAACCAGATTAAAGCCGGAACGGTTGATTTTGCAGGCTCCGACAATCCGCTGACCTTGGAACAGCAGGAAGCAGCCGGTATCGAGCAATATCCCATGCTCGCGGGAGGCGTCGTTGTTATCGTCAATCTTCCCGGCGTCAAAAACAACCAACTCAAACTGAGCCAGAATGTTCTTGCCCGTATTTTCTTGGGAGAAATCACCAACTGGAGCGATCCCGCCATTAAGGCGCTCAACCCGAAGGTGCGTCTTCCCAAGTTGAAAATTACGGTAGTCCGCCGTTCCGATTCCAGCGGCACGTCCTTCATCTTCACCAATTACCTCTCCAAAATTTCCGAAACCTGGAAGAACAAAGTAGGTCAAGGCTCCTCGGTTAAGTGGCCGGTGGGCATCGGGGGACAGAAGAACCCGGGGGTGTGCAACAATGTAGCCCGAACTCGTGGTGTCATCGGTTACACGGAATACACCTACGCAGTGCAAGCGGGACTAGCCTGCGCCATGCTGGAAAATGCCAGCGGGAACTACGTAGCCCCCTCGCAAGCCAGCTTCTCCACCTCCGCCGCAGCAGCAGACTGGCAGAACGCCCCCGGCTTCTACATGGAGCTTACCAACGTGCCGGGCGCTACCAGTTGGCCTATTACGGGTGTCACCTACATTCTGCTTCGCAAGGATGCGCCTGCTGAGAAAAAAGCAGCCCTGCGCGACTACTTCATGTGGTGCTACACTAAGGGAGCAGCCAATGCCATCAAGCTCAATTATGTAGCACTGCCCGATTCTGTGGTAAAGCTTATTGCTCCCAATCTTTAACCCACACTAAAAAACAACGCCCCTCCCCCCCCCGCAGACCCTGAGTCTACGGGGGGGGGTTGCTGCTGCTCCGGCTCCCTTTCGCTAGCCGCTCGGGTTAAATCTTGCCGGTCGACAAGGTTAAATCAGCCTTGCAGGCTACGCCCGCCCAATTCTCATTGGAAGACCTGATGGCAGGCCAAAGGAAGCACTCTGTGATACATCCGCCACGCATAAGAAACCGCTCAGGCGCGAAATAACACAAAGCCACCCGGGGAACTATCCGGGCGGCTTTGTGTTACCCGCAAAAGAGCGGGATTTTAAACTCATCTCATCTACCGCAGGACTTATGGCGTATAATACAGCCTGTGCTCAGGTAGATAATCTGCTGGCATATATCGGTAGCTAAATCCGCTATGCGCTCCAGATCACGAGCAAGTCCAATGCAATCGATATAGTATTCAGCAGCTGCGGGGCACAGCGCACACGCAGCACGAGCATGAGCACGATGCTCACTGCGCATTGCATCTACCACGTCGTCGCGCTCAATTACCTTGTAAGCCAGAGAAATATCTGACGACTCGACGACCTGTAACGTATCGTGCAGCATTTCGAGCACCAGCTGTTCCATGGGCTCGAAATCAAACATCTCCTGCCCCGGCATCTCCTGCAGCTGCGCAATATGCAACGCGCGCTCAGCCGTATGACAGGCAAAATCAGCCATACGCTCCAGAGAGGCGTTTATTTTAATGCAAGACACAACCGTCCGCAAATCACCGGCTACGGGTTGATACAGAGCAAGCACCTTCAAGCATTCCTCTTCCATGCGTATTTCCTCGCGGTCGATGACTTCATCGTAAGACATAATGCTGCGAGCCAGCTCGACATCGCCGTTCTGAAAGGCCTTGTTGGCCTGCTTTATGGTTTGCTCTACTGCGGTGCCTTGGGCGCAGAGCTGGCGGCGCAGATTGGTAAGTTCAGTAATAAAATGATTGTTCATGATGTTGAAGCGGGTATAAGGTTAACCGAAACGACCGGTAATATAGTCTTCTGTCTGTTTATGTGTGGGATTCGTGAAGATTTTGGTAGTATCATCAACTTCCACGATACGGCCTTTGTAGAAAAATGCCGTGCGGTCGGAGATACGAGAGGCCTGCTGCATGTTATGAGTCACAATAACGATGGTGTATTTCTGCTTCAGTTCCAGCACAAGCTCCTCAATGCGCAAGGTTGCTACCGGGTCAATGGCGCTGGTGGGTTCATCCATCAGGAGCACTTCCGGCTCAGCGGCCAAAGCACGAGCAATACACAAGCGCTGCTGCTGACCACCGGAAAGAGCCATACCGCTGGATTTGAGCTTATCTTTCACTTCATCCCACAACGAAGCCCCTCGCAGCGCGGCTTCTACGCGGTCGTCCATCTCGCTGCGACTAAGTCTGTAGTGTAATTTCAACGGGTATGCCACATTATCAGCTATACTCATAGGGAACGGCGTGGGTTTCTGGAAAATCATACCTACTCGGTGACGTAATTTCAGCAGATCAACATCCGGCGTTAATATATTCTTGCCATCCAGCAGTACCTCACCTGTGGCATATTGGTTGCGATGAAGCTCAAATATGCGATTATAGATGCGCAAGTGAGTGGATTTTCCACAACCGCTTGGTCCGATAACGGCCGTTATTTTGTTGGCATGTATGTCCAGGTTATTATCGAAAAGCGCCTGGTTATTCCCGTAGAAGAAGTTGAGGTTACGGGCCGATATTTTAATGTTGGTTTTCATGAAATAAACAACGGGTTACAATATTGATAATCAGTATAAAGCCGGCCATGACCAGAGCAGCGCCCCACCCCATGGCATGCATGCTTTCAAAAGGCGAATTCGTCGTGTATTCAGTAATAAGTACCGGAGCACTGGCCGTAGGCTCGCTGAAGAAAGACCCCGGCCACGTATCTGCAAATAATGCCGTGAACAACAAGGGAGCAGTCTCGCCACTGACACGCGCCAGCGAAAGCAGAATGCCGGTAGCAAGTCCATTGCGAGCACTACGAGCAACGATATCCAACGTCGTACGCATACGGCTCATCCCCAATGCCAAGGCAGACTCTCTCAGTGTATCCGGAACCATAAGCAGCACGTCCTCCGTTATGCGCATAATCACAGGAAACATAATGATAGCCAGCGCAATTGTACCCGCCATACCGGAGAAATTCCCCGAGGGAATGACAATCAACGCATAAACGAACAGACCTATCAGAATGGAAGGCACGCCCATCATCACATTTGCGCAGAAGCGTAACATATCTGCAAACTTGCTATTCTTACCGAATTCGGCCAGGTATATACCACCGGCCAACGCCGGAGGAACAGCCATCACCGTTGCGCCTATAGTCATTATGAGAGTGCCGAGCAAGGCGTTCGCCACACCGGCACCGGGCTCACCATGCGGCTTGGAAGGAGAAGTAATGAACTCCCAATTAATGACAGGAGCACCATTGCAAATAACAGTATAGAGAATCCATCCCATCCCACCTAAGGCGATGCAAATGGAAACCACGGCCAGCAAATTGAGCAATTGATTAGCCGCCTTGCGATAAATAACAGGTCGAGGTGTCATATTCTTAAATGTTTAATGTTTTTCCCCACGTTTGGAGGCTGTAAGGCTCAAATAATAGCGCGTAATAAGTTGTATACCGAAACTCAGCAGCAGCAGCACCAATCCCAGCGCAAACAACGCGCTTTGCTGCAATCCGGTAGCTTCCGCAAAATTATTGGCAAGAGTCGCCGCAATCGTCGTACCGCAGGAATATAGACCCGCAGGATTTTCCATCAGGTTCCCAATCACAAAGAGCACAGCCATGGTCTCGCCCAACGCTCGCCCCATGCCAATGAAGATTCCGCCAATAATGCCGCGAATACCGTAGCGAACCACGACATCACGGGTAACTTCCAGCCGAGTGCACCCTAAGCCATAGGCGGACTCACGCAGCATTGGCGGAGTCATGCGGAATACATCGCGCATCACAGCGCACATGTAGGGCAAGACCATAAGTGCCAGAATCACCCCGGCACTCAAGAAGCCGAACCCACAGCCAAAGCCATCCTCACCCAGCAACCAAGACCCACCCGGCAGATAAATCAGCCCCAAGGTTTCAGAGAGGAATGGTTGCACATAGTCCTGCATAAGCGGCACGAGTACAAAAAGCCCCCACATACCATAGATAACTGACGGAATTGCTGCCAGCAAATCCACACAATGACTTAGCGGACGGTTCAGCCAATCGGGCGTTTCCGTGATAAGCAAAGCCACGGCAAATGAAAGAGGTACAGCCAGCAGCAGAGAAATCAAAGTGGTAAGCAATGTGCCCAGCAAGTGAGGCAAAGCGCCGTAATCATCTACAGCAGGATCCCAATTGCTCCCCCAAAGGAAGGACAAGCCAAAGTGTTGCCAGGCATCTGCCGAATGAATGCAGAGCTGACCAAATATACCTGCGATAAGCAGTAGAGCCAATGCTGCGCCGGCCTGGCAGAAGGTGCGGAATAAGGTATCTGTATGTTGCATGGTTTGTGTTGCTCATACTAAAACACATTTTTATCCGATTGCGCAAGAATTGTTCCGTGAGTTAAAAGCCACCTCATGTGTGTCAAAATAAACACAATCCCCCTCGCGCATGATGTATTTTGCTTTTCTACGGCGTTTTTTTCTGCTACAGTAGCGTCATGTTAAGCTGGGACGTTGTGCTGGGCCTCACCATTTTGTCTTTTGCCCTACCGTTTATATTTCTGAGCTGTAGGATAAAAAGCACCCGCTATCGTACTCAAATCGTACAGCACGAAGCCAAACATCTGCGTGCTATGCTGGGGGAGCTGGAGGATCGTGTTCGCCGCGACCAAACGCTGTTTTTGGAAGCGTTGGGCGTGCCATTTCTGTTGATACGCTCCTCCGGACGCGTCGTCATGGCCAACAAAAAAGCAACCGAGCTCGTGGGGCAGAATACACTCGTCCATACCAATCTGTTGAGAATGTTACCGGATAGCGAATTAAAAAACTTCTTGCAACAGGTATGCGCCAGCACTGCCCCGACTCGCCAAAATGTTTCAGTACGCCGAGGGAAAGAACAACGAATATACCGGGCAAAAGCTACACCGTTGGAAAATCGGGAGCGTCACATCGGCATCGTGTTCCTGGATATCACCGAAGAACAACGAACCCAGATTATACGCAGGGATTTCGTGGCCAATGCGTCCCACGAGCTACGAACCCCACTTACCCTTATTATGGGGTATCTTGATACCCTGCTCGATGAGCCTGAGACAGCAGAAGATGCCGTGATACGCCAACGTTCACTTGGCATCATGAAGCGCAATGCCGACCGCATGACTCGCCTCATATCCGACATGCTGACTCTTTCACGCGTCGATTCCCCTGACTCGAGCTATTTAAAAAACGAAAACTTCAATCTGCAACAACTGGCAGAAGATGTTTGCCTGCGCTTAAAATCAATGATTGATGAGCAGCAGGCCACCGTATCAATCGACATTTCTCCACAACCTTTTGACATGCTGGGTGATAGTTTCTACTGGTCTCAGGTTATCTTCAATCTGATGGAAAACGCCTTAAAGAACAACCCCGTACCTGGGCTGCACGTTACGTTGATTGCGAAAATAGAGAATAACGGTACCCGCTCCATCAAAGTGATAGACAACGGCATTGGAATTTCCCCGGAGGCCATACCCTACATCTTTAATCGTTTCTATCGAGCAGATGCAACAGGTAAAGTTAAAGGCACCGGCCTCGGGCTCGCGATTGTACGCCATGCTGTAGAAGCACACGGCGGTACCATTTCAGTAGAAAGCACACCGGGACACCGCACAACATTTACCATCCTTCTGCCCACATTATCCGCAGTGTGACAACATCTTAGTATGTAGTAGAGGGCCCTTCAGACCCACACTGAGCCACCCTATTTTGCTGCATTGCGCTACTTTGTGACGAAAAAGCCACAAAGCGTGTGGCGAAGGCTTCACACAGAAAAGCGTGCATGCGGAGGGCGCTACATGGTAGGATATGGGGCGTATGAACGAAATGTACATCGCGATATTGGCCATCCTGCTTTTGCTGGCCGTGTTTGACCTGGTAGTGGGCGTATCGAACGACGCTGCCAATTTCCTGAACTCTGCTGTGGGCTGCAATGCGGCTCGCCGCAGCATCGTGCTGGCAGTGGCCGCAACAGGTATCATACTGGGAGCCTCTCTCTCCGGCGGCATGATGGAGATAGCCCGGAGCGGCGTATTCGTACCCGCACAATTCAGCTTTCACGGGGTGATGATTATCTTCCTCGCCGTCATGCTGACGGATGTGATATTGCTGGATCTCTTCAACACATTCGGGCTCCCGACCTCGACCACGGTTTCGCTGGTGTTTGAATTGCTGGGCGCGGCAGTCGCAGTGGCGCTGTGTACCATCTATGAAGGCGGCGAACAGGTAGCCCAGCACCTGGGTGCTTACATCAACAGCAGCAAGGCACTCTCCATTCTCACCGGCATCTTCTGTTCCGTTGCCGTGGCATTCACCTGCGGTTGCGTAGTAATGTGGTTCTCCCGCCTGCTGTTCAGTTTCCGCTACCAGAGAGCTTACAAATACATTGGCGCATTCTGGTGCGCAGTATCCCTCACCTCCATCAGCTATTTTGCTGTATTTAAGGGTCTCAAGCACAGCTCTGTTGTCACACCCGACATACTTGAGCGGCTGAACAACAATATCGGTCTTGTTGTACTCTGCACCTTCGGGGTGTGGTTCGTAGCATCCTTTATCCTGCAATACGTTCTGCGCGTGAATACCCTGCGTATCACCGTGCTGGCAGGCACCTGCGCGTTGGCTCTGGCATTTGCAGGCAATGACCTGGTAAACTTCATTGGCGTATTCATGGCAGCTGAATCCTCCTACCATATTGCCAGTGATCACGTAGCTGCCGGCGGTACACTGGACACCCTGAGCATGGGCTCCCTGGCCGCTCCGGTACAGGCCAACATATGGTACCTGCTGGCTGCCGGCGCGGTGATGGTGCTGGCTCTCTTCTTCTCCAAAAAGGCTCGCACCGTAACTGAAACGGAGGTAAAACTAGCTCGCAGCAACGGCGTAAGCAAAGAACGCTTCGGCTCCAGCCTGCCCGCACGCGCCGCAGTGCGTTGGGCGCTGAACGTCTCTCGATTCATCACCCGCATCACCCCCGGCCCCGTTGCGAGATTTGTTGCTAAGCGCTTCGAGCCACTCGAGCTCAGCGAGGACGACGGCACTGCTTTCGACATGGTACGCGCCTCGGTCAACCTCACCGTATCCGCTCTGCTCATCTCACTGGCCACATCGTTAAAACTCCCCCTCTCCACCACTTACGTCACTTTCATGGTAGCCATGGGTAGCTCGCTGGCAGACCGTGCATGGGGGCGCGATAGTGCCGTATACCGCATCACGGGTGTCATGGTGGTAATCGGTGGCTGGTTCACCACAGGCCTGCTCGCCTTCCTGGCTGCCGGTATTACCGCTTCGGTGATGATGCAGGGCGGCCTGTGGGGTATTGTCATCATGCTCCTGGTGGCCGGAGTCGTTCTGGTCAAATCCGCCTATCTGCACCGCCGGAAGAATACCGACACCCTGCCGGAACTCGACCTGAACTCCCCGCAGGTCATGCACGAGCTGGGTGAAAACTCCGTGAACCGACTTGGCCGCGCTTATGGCATCTACCGCGCTACGGTTAAAGCCCTGCTTGCAGAGGACTATAGCTCACTGAAGCGCCTGCGCAAGAAGACCCGCGAGCTCAACCGCACGCTGAAGGCCATACAGGAGGACCAGATTCTGCCCTGCCTACAAACCCTGCCCGCTCGCCTGTATGACCAGGGGCAGCTCATACTCCGCCTGCATGAAAATGGGATTATGGTTACAGAAAGCCTGCTCACTATTGTCAAAGCCTGCTACAAGCATATCGACAACAACCACGTAGGCCTGACCGCCGAACAGGGGCACGACCTCCTTTCCATGAGCGACCGTATTTCGGCATGCTTCCCCGGCCTGGCACTCAAGCTGCAGAGCGATGGCGGCTCCGGCATCGAGAGCATGATGGCACAGTCCGGTGACCTCAAGAATGAGTTTGCCCAATGCATCCGCGCCCATCTTATCCGCGCAGAGGAAGATGAGGTTGACATGCGCAACGGCATCCTGTACCTGAACCTGCTAAACGAAACCCGAGCCATGGTGCGTCACTCCTTCGCCCTGTTGCAGGATCAATCTGAACTCTTCCGCTCCAAGGTCAACAAAGCCCACCACGGCCCCGACCCCGATGAAGAGTTCGCCTACGCCAAACTCGCCGAAAACGAGGACTAAAACGAGGAGAACTCCTCCCCCCTTACTTCCGAAGGAGAGCAGCCCGCCTGCTCTCCTTCTTTGCATCCCCGGTTTGACTGAGCCGGGACAGCTCAGGATTTACAGCTTGCAAAATAAAGCCCATGACATATAATAGCGGAAGTCAAACAGTTTCTCAGCCATGAACAGCTCCGTTTTATCATCCGCTTTTTGCGCGTGCGCTATCGCTTGCCTTGTGCCGGAATCGGCGGCAGCACCACAGCAGACCGCCCACGAATTGCCAAGCGACAGGCAGCTCATTATAGTCACACCGGAAACAGCTCTGTGTTTCGTCGAGGTATTGCCCGGTGGTCAACTGAAGTGGGGTGAGCTCAGGGAATCCCCGACGGGATGGGGGCAGGATATCAGCACGGATAAAACGACCGGGCAGGTCATTTTTTCCTCGGAATTCCTTTATAGAGAGGGTAGCGTGCTACGGGCAAAACGCATATATTTTGACATCACGGCGGCACTGCCGGTTTACAGACAAGCTCTTGCAGCCCACTTCCGGCAGCGCTCCGCAGGCCTGGTGCACTTACGACAGCTGCTCTCAAATGTCCGCGACAAAGAAAGCGCCGACCGCCTGGCCGCCGACATCAAAAGTCACGCAAGATTTTTGAGACAATCCCCCGAGTCACCTCCAATTCCTGTCGCCATTTACTACCTGCTCCTTCAGGAACACGATATCGACGCGCAAGTCGAGAAAATCAAAGCCGAATGCTCCCGACTCGCAGCCGAACGAAATTACGAGTCAAACGCCTTGTTTATGGTTATACTGGGCATGTGGTCAGCCGCAGACTAATCATGCACGCTAAACATTAAAAACGCTCAGTTTCATCAGCGAAACTGAGCGTTTTTTCGAGTAGCCTCGACGGGAATCGAACCCATATCTGCCCTTTAGGAGAGGGCCGTTCTATCCATTGAACTACGGGGCCGTGTGCGGAATATTACACACGAAGCGGGTACTTTTGGCAAGCCTGAAGTGTGACTTCAGGCGCCGAAAGCGGATTGCAGACGCGAAATCTGCGCGGGGTTAAGGTGAGCAGAGAGCACGGGGAGCATGCGGGGGAAGTACTCGGCGCGGTTCCAGCCGTGCAGGGGTTGCGGTGCGGGTTTCTCGAAGGCCCAGGTGGGTATGGGCAGCACGAGGTCGATGACGGCGGTGGTGGTGGCGGCCATGCGCTCGAGGAGTGCTGTCACCTGCTCTGCCAGCTCGGGCTGTGCGCTGAGCGCCCCCAGCACCCAGGTGTAGCTGAGGTGGTTGGGTGCGGGGTTGATGGCGGAGATGATGGCGCCGAGGCGCTCGGCAGACAGGGAGTAGAGGGGCTGCAGGTGGGGCAGCACGCGCTGGTCGCTGAGGCTGAGCAGGGCTTCAAGCACAGCGGGCGGTGTGGTCTCTCGCGTGTGCAGCAGGCGGGCCAGTTCAGCCACGCCGGCGAGCTTCTCGGTGGCGGTGGGCTGTGCCAGGGTGGCCAGCTGCATGGCGGCAGCACGGCTGAGGGTGGGTTCAGGCTCGGCCAGAGTGTAGGGCAGCAGGGCGCGCCAGCCATCGCCCTTGCGGGCGGTGATGAAGCGCACGAGCTGTGCCAGACTGCCCTTTCGGCCGGCGGGGGCTACCTTGGCGGCAAAGATGTCGTAGGCGGCGAGGTTATCCTGCAAGCGGTCGGGGTCATTGCAGGTGACCAGGCCACAGGCTATCATGGCCAGGGGCCATTCATCCGCGCCGATTTCCTGCACACGCACGGGGTCCTGCACCATGGCAGCCAGGCGCTCCAGCTCAGAGAGCATGGAGAAGTTGTCCTGAAAAAGTCCCATTGTGAGTTACGGTGTTAATAATCAGTTAGCTCCGCCGGGCAGAGTGGACATACCGCCGAAGGGGTCAGCGGAGTCACCGGTGGCAGGGGCAGGAGTCGGAGTGTCGCCGAAGGGGTTGGAGGGGTCGATGCCGAAGGGATTGCCTGTGGAGGGTGCCGGGGTGGGAGCCGGGGCGGGGGCAGGCTCTGCGGCGGGCTGCTCTGCGGCCGGGGCAGCGACGGGCTTGGGAGCATCCACATCAAGCAGGGCGAGGCGCAGACCAACGACATTCTCACGCACCAGGGGGCTGTAGGGGCAGATGCTCTGGAGCTGGTTGTAGTAGGTACGGGCACCCTCTATATCACCGCTCTGCTTGGCCAGGTCACCGAGGGTGAGGTAAGCCAGCGCGGTGTAGGGGTTGGCGGGCTGAGCGATAATCTGCTTCCAGTAACCGGTGGCCTTCTCGGTCTGCTCTTCGTTCGTGAAGTGGGTAGCGAGGGAGGCGAGTGTGCGGGCGCGCAGCAGGGGGTTCTGCGTGGTGGCGGCAATGCTTTCCAGCTGGCCGATGGCCATCTCTGCCTTGGCGTTGTCGGTGAGCAGGGAGAGCGCCTCCATCAGGCGGGCCAGCTCGGCGGAATTGGTGTCGGGGTACTCGTTGTTAATGGTGGCGAGGGCCGTGGCAGCGTAGGCGGAAGGCTCGGCGGCGCCGTTCTGCGAGGCCGAGCCCATGGCGGTGACGATAAGGGCACCGGCGCTCTCCTGCTGCTGTTCGGTGTAGGAGTAATAACCGATGGCGGCACTTGCCGCTACCATGAAAGCGATACCGCCGATGATGAGCTTCTTGTAGTGCTTGTTGAGAAAGATTTCGTGTTTGGCGGGCCCGAGTTCAATCTCACCGATGGCTTTGATTTCCTCAGGGGAGAGCGGCATTTCGTCCGGATTGGGGGTGTTCTTTTGCGTTTCCATGGTTCAGGATTTGTAAAGGTTGCTGAGCATGTGGATTCGATCCACGTCAAAATAGTTGTTGATACCGAGATTGTGGTAAATCTCGAGAGTGGCTTTGGAGCGATTGAGGGTGTAGAAGTGTATGCCATCGACGTCGGCATCGAGCAGCTCGGCGCACTGGTTGCTGGCGTAGTTAATGCCGATGCGCTCAATGCTTGACTTGTCTCCCCCGGCGCGCAGCATAGCCTTGAGCAGGCGGGCGGGGAAATTGGTGCCGGCGGAAAGCTCGGCCATGCGATTCATGCTCGATATGGAGGTCACGGGCATGATACCGGCGATAATCGGCACATCGATACCGAGCAGACGGCAGCGGTCGCGGTAGTCGAAGAAGGCGTGGTTGTCGAAGAAAAGCTGGGTGCAGATGTAGTCCGCGCCCTCATCGAGCTTGGCCTTCAGGTAATCCATCTCGCGGATTCGGTTGCGCGTGTCGGGGTGCCCCTCGCAGAAACCGGCCACACCAATCGTCAGGCGGTTAGGCAGGCGGTTGCGGTCTTCCCACTCGCGGATGAAGCGCACCAGCTCCGAGGCATGTCGGAAGGAGTCTTTCGAGGGGTCATAATCCTTCATGCAGCGGGGAGGGTCGCCGCGCAGGGCAAGAATAGCGCGGGCTCCGGCATTCGTGTAGCCCTCAAGAATGCTCTCGATTTCCGCAGCGGTGTGCCCCACACAGGTGAGGTGGGGTACGGTGGGTATGCCTCGCTGCTGGATACTGTGCACGACCGAGCGGGTCAGCTCACGAGAACCACCGCCGGCGCCGTAGGTCACACTCACGAAACTGGGGCGGAACTCCTGCAGGCGCACCACGGTATCGAGCAACGAGCGAGCACCTTCCTCCGTCTTGGGAGGGAAGAACTCGAACGAGAAAGTCGGCGTGTTGTCGAACAGCGGTGACCGGGGACGAGGTGACATGGCGCACAAAAAAAATCAGAGGTCGGTAATCTCGTACGGCTCCTCGGCAGGTGCGGGAAGCGGGGCCGGCTCAGCGGCAGGGGCCGGTTGTTCCGCAGGAGCAGGTTCCACGGCGGGGGTCGGCTGTTCCGCGGGGGCGGGTTCCTCAGCGGGAGCGGGAACCGTGAGCGGCTGCGGGGTCAGAAAGGTATTCTCACGGCGCAGGTCACGGGCGGAGGCAAAGGGGGAGTAGATGATCTCATCGCCCGGGCGGGGCAGAAGTGCGTTTTCATCGACATCCACCTGCCCCTTACCGAACTCCTGGGGGCGCAGGGTTGCACCCACCTGCCCTGACTCTTCGTCTTTAAAATCCACCGTAGCCTCGCAAAGCACCAGACCTTCGCGGCGCACGGCAATCACCAGCCCTTCAGGCAGCACATCTTTCACAGCCGGCTTGAAGAGAATCGAGACCCACTCTTTATTGAACGAAGTCACCAGGCCGATAGCGCCATCCGTCTTGGGGGAGGCAGGCACCTGCTCCTGAGCGGCCTGAGCCTTGCGGCGGGCTTCATCGAGCACGGCCTGTTCCTCAGCATCGTAAACAGATTTCTCAGCCTCACGGTCAACCTTTTCCGCTTCGGCTACAGCCTGTTGCAAGCCGGCAGTCTCAGCCCCATCGCCATAGGCGCTCACACGGTCACGATGGTCTGCAGTCTGCTGCTGATTCTGACCGGCCTGACGGGATATGTTGTAAATGTTCTGGTCTGCCTGCATGGCGGGCAAGGTCACAAACACAACGTAAAACATAAGTCCTACCGCTATAACCAGCAGCGAGAGAATTGTGATACGAAAGGCATTCATGCCGCTCAGTATAGCATATTCGTGCCCCCTTGCAAGCTCATTGTATGTCAGAAATACCCTATCGGGACATATTTTACGCAGTGCATGACAAAACGTCGGCCAGCCCCCTCCCCCCGGCGGCTCGTCCCCGCCACCGACACACCAAAGAAATATTTTATCAAAAAAATGTGTTCTACCGCGAGCGAGGACAGTCTTTTGGCTTGCAAGGCGACTTTCAGCGGAGTATATAAGAGTGCGAAATGTTTAACCTGCCGAACACCATCACCCTGATTCGCATTGCTCTGGTCGTTGTATTCGCCGTCGCGCTGGCGATTGACAGTGTAGCCCCGTTCACCGATGGAGTGAGCCACATTGAATCACTGGAGTACAAGGGGTGGTATTTTATCCCTGTTACCATTGGCAACTGTATTGCCCTGTGGGCCTTTGTGGCGGGTGCCATCAGCGATTTTCTGGACGGCTACCTGGCCCGCAAGTACAACCTTATCACCAACTTCGGCAAGCTCATTGACCCGCTGGCGGACAAGATACTGGTCAGCGCCGCCTTCATCTACCTGACCTACGTGGGCATGTGCCCGTTCTGGGTCACCATCCTCATCATTTTCCGCGAGTTTCTTGTCACAGGTCTGCGCCAGCTTGCCGTTGAGAGCGGGGTTGTGATGGCCGCCGACCGCAGCGGCAAGTGGAAGACCGGCATGCAGCTGGCCTATTGCATAGCCTGTTTGGTACACCTGGGTTACGCCGGCAACCTGCCCGAACCGCTGCATAGCCTCTCCATCGGGGTGGGTGGCGAGTGGCTGCGCGCCATTTTCCTGTGGTCGAGTGTCATACTGACCGTATGGAGCGGCCTGCACTACTGCATTTCGGGGCGTAGTTTTCTGCGTGGCTGATTTTTGGCTCGCAATGCCGCGGAAAATATGCTAGAGTTACGGCTGTATCACAGCATTCCACCCTTTCCGCGTATGAAATTCTTCATATCTCTCATCGCCTCACTTACGGCTGCCGCTGTACTGGGCAGCTGCCAGCAGCAGAAGGCCTACCCGGTTTTCTTCCTCGTGCAGGATTCCAACACTGTTACCGAGGCTGCCGACAGCACCAGCGCCCGCATGATTGTGAAGTTCAACGGCGTCACCTACACACGCATGCCCATCATGTCGCTGGACCACTTCGAGAAGTTCCAGTCCCACGTCAACCCCGATGGCTCCTACGGCGTGACTCTCTACGCCCGCAAGGAATGGCGTAACCGACTTTACTACAATACCGTTGACAAGAGTGGCATGCTCATGCTGCCCGTTGTGAACGGCCTGGCGATGGAGCCTATGCGCATTACCCCGGTGAATGACGGCGTGCTGGTCATCTGGAACGGGCTCAACGGCTACGACCTCAAGATGATATCGCGCACGGTTGACCCGATTCACCCCGAACTCGAAGAGAAGCGCTACAAGAAGAAGAACCCCCGCCCCCTGCCCAAGAAGCCGGAGGACGTGAAGAACCAGACCCGCGACTTCACCGGGCGTACAGTTGGCGAGATTTACGGTTAACCATGGCACGTACCGCACTGTTCCAGCTGTTGCTCAGCCTGCTGCTGCTGTGCCCGTGCATGGCGGCCGGGGATTTGGTATTCCACCTGCCGACCGACAATCGCACACTGTACGGCGAAGGGGGGGATGCGTATTTCATGTACGTAGACCGCACCTTCGAGGGGGTCACCAGTCGCCCCTGGCAGGCAGGTTCGTGGGGAATGGTGCGTAACCCCTACCGTGCCGGCGATGGTCAGATTATGTACAGCCGCATGCACGAGGGGATTGACGTCAAGCCCATACGGCGAGATGCCAACGGCGAGCCGCTGGATGAAGTGCGGGCCATCGCCCCCGGGATTGTCGCTTACGTAAGCGATGACCCCCGCAAGAGCAACTACGGGCGCTATGTCATCGTGGCCCACCGCGTGCCCGAGGGCACCATCTACAGCCTGTATGCCCACCTGGCATCCACCGCCTGCAGCGTGGGGCAGCAGGTCACCCACAGAGATACCCTGGGTATACTGGGTTACAGCGGCGTGGGGTTAAACAAAACCCGCGCGCACTGCCACCTGGAAATCTGCCTGATGATCAACTCGAATTACGATTTGATTGTGCAACCGCCCACGAACAAGCACGGCTTGTTCAACGGGCTTAACCTGGTGGGGTTCGATGCCGCTGACGTTCTGCGCGCCTGCAAGGGCGGCAAAGCCTTCTCGCTCTCGCGTTATTTTGCCGGTCTGAAAGAGCACTACCGCGTGCGGGTACCCTGGCAGGGCAGTCTCGATATACTGAGCCGTCACCCGTTCCTCTATAAAGGGCGCTGGGGCCAACCCTGCCCGGCTGTGGATATAGCGTTCACCCGTGAGGGCATACCCATCGCCATCTACCCTGCTGCGCAGTCGGTCAGCGAACCCACCATCGTCAAGTGCCGCCCCCTGCCCACCTTGCAGCAGAACGCCACCGTCAACCGCGTGAAGGGCAGCAGCAAAAACGCCGCCCTCACCGCCTCCGGCCTGCGCTATATCAATCTTTTCACCCACACGGGACAGCCGACAGCCCCCGCCAACTGAAGCCATGAAGTTTTTCACCAAGCACTACCACGGTATACTGCCGCTCCTGCTGGCCCTGAGCCTGCAGAGTGCGAACGGGCAAGACGTAGCCGCCGCCGAGCAATTGTTGCGGGCCGGCAAACCGGCCGAGGCCCTGCAAGAACTGCAACTTGCCCCCACCACACCTGCGGTTCTATACTGGAAAGGACGCACCCTGGTGGAACTCAACCGCCTGCCACAAGCTGCCACTCAGTTTAAGGAAGTCCCGCAAGATAGCGTATTTTACCCCTATGCGGCCAAGGCGATGATATACTGTGCCTGGCAGAGCCCGCTGCTGGATTTTGTGGAATACGTTGCCCCGCTGACAGCCGTCAGCCACCCCGAGATTGCCACTCTCGCACAGGCAGCCCTGGCTGAGCACCAGCTGCGCTACACCACGAGCGGCGATGCCTCCACTCTGGAGCCCCTGCGTGAAATGGCAACCCGCCGCAAAGAACTGCTGCCGATAGTGGAATTGCTCAATATCGAAGAAATGCGCCGCAGCGGCCAGTATGACCGGGCCATCGAGGCCGGCAGGGTCATGGAAAGCAACCCGGCGGTGCCGCTGATCATGAAGCAGCGTACGCGCCTGGCCCTGGCCGAGGTGTATTACGACAAGACCGCTGCGGCCCCGCCGGCAGAAACCACTGACGAAGCAGATGATGAGGATATTGAAAGCGATGAAGGCAAGGGCGAAGAAACCCTGCTGCAATTCATTGCCGCCAACCCTGATTCCCCGTTGCTGGATGAAGTATTCCGCCGACTCAATGCGCACAAAGCCTTCGAGGAAAGCGAATACGCCCGCCGCCGACTGAAAGAATGGAGCACCGAGCTGACCAAACCGCACCGAGCCGCGCTGGCCATGGCCGTATTGCAGCGACTGCAGCACAATGGCGAGAATCACGATGCCAACGATGTCACCCTGGCCAATACGGCGGCGACCCAATTACCCAACGAGCCGGTATCTCAGCTTATCATCGGTGAGCAGGTGCGCAGGCTTATCAACAGCGGCAACACCAAGCAGGCAGCGCTCTACCTCAATATGATGAAGCAGGATGACGCCAACCCGCGCTACCTCTTCTACAAAGCCTGTTGCAGCCCGTACAATGCCCCGCAGACAGCCGAAATCTTCCTGCGCAGCGCCGAGCTGGCCTCCAGCGAGCTTCAATCTGCAGCCCTGTGCAACGCCATGTACTGCGCCGTCATCAGCGAAAATCAGCCCCTGATTGACAAGCTGCTGGCTAAAGAACTCCCCCCGAGGGTACGCCGAGCCATGCTGCTCATGCACGCCGGGCTCATCTTGCAGCGCAACCCCGAACAGGCTCGCGCAGAAATAGAATCTGCCCAGTTGCTGCACCCCACCCCCGAAGAAGAGGTGGAAATCGCCCTGCAACTTGCCGAAATCGACGTTCAGACCAACCCGGCCGGCACACTGGAGCGCCTGCAGCAGTTCACCGCCACCCAGCGCAAAGGGTGGGACAGTGAGCAGGCCCTGCGCTACTACGCCTTGCAGCAACACGCCACGGAAAAACTCTACCTCAGTGGGGAAGATGTACCCGAGCCCACCGAACAACTGCGCCAATCGGTAGCGACAACCGAGCGTGAAGATGTGCGCTACACCCTTACCATCAATCTGGCGCACCGTCTCTCAGAGCAAGGCAAGCACACAGAAGCCCTGCACCTGCTGCGCGAGCTGGCCGACAGTAGTACCGAACCGCAAAAGCGCGCCCGAGCCCTGCTGCTCTGCGGGCGCCAGGCCGAGCAGCTCAAATCACTCGAGCAAATCACCCGCGCAGCGGAGTACTTCGCCGCAGCTGCCGAAATACAATCCCCCTATCGCTACAAGGCACTCATGCTGCAATCCCGTGTGCTGGCCTGGATTAACCGCGGCAAGGAGGCAAATGCCATCTTGACCAACCTGCTGCGCCAGCCCGACCTCACTGTACCCGAAAGAGCCCTGGCTCTGAGCGTTCTCGCGCACGAGCAGGCCCTGCGCGGCACTCCGGAGGGCATTGAAGAGTCGATTGCCACCAACAACAGTATCTTCGAGCTGGGTGAGTTGCCCCCCGCCTGGGAAACCCGCGCCCGCCTGCAACGAGCAACCCTGCTGGCCCGCGCACATAAGAAAGCCGAAGCCACGGCTGAGTATCTGACCCTCATTGAGGGAGTGGCGAACTCGCCCACAGCTCAGACGCCCACGGATGAAGAATGGTTTGTGCTGTACTTTGCCGCCTCGGGCGCTATTGCCCAGCACATGCAGCAAAAGCAGTACCGCGAGGCCGCTGAACTCGCTGAACGGATAGCAGCCTGGCCCGAGCCTCCTCAGTACGGTAGCGGCAAAATAGGCCCCGGCAAGCGCGCTGAGCAGTTCGCCAACTGGGCAGCCAACATTCGCAAGTTCAATTTCCTGACGGACGAACCGGCCACCACTCAGCAGCCATAACCGAGCGGAGCTCCGCTCAGCGCAGGTCACACCAGACCGGGCGGTGGTCGCTGGCGGTTGCCGTCGCCGGGGAATCAGCTATACCGCACTTGGGTCGCCGCCCCATGCGCTGTTTCAGAACAGAGTTCACAAACACTTGGTCAAAGGTGAAATACTCGCGCCCGTCTTCAAAGTAAAGGGTCCAGCAGTTCCCCTGTGAATCCTGCGGGTTAAGGCGGGTCAGTCCGCTGCGCTGCCCCACCCCGCGCCCGAGCACACTCAGGCTCGCATCGCCGGGGCCGTCATTCCAATCGCCGTACACCAGCACAGGCACCTGGGGTGTGCGCTGTTGCTGCTCATGCAGGTGCATGGCCAGGGTGCGAGCCTCGCGCTTGCGCAGAGAATCGGCGGCGGCGGCATCTGTCCCGACACGCGATTTGAGGTGAGCGCCGACAATACGGAACCGGCGGCCGTCCTCAAGCCCGATGGTGACATCGAGTATCCCGCGCAGCATCTTGCGTTTCTGTGAGCCAAAGAGCGCCACGTCTGCCACCGAATCATTGCTCACGATGGGGTGGACAGACAGCAGTGCCAGCGCACGATCCTCGCCCCGCCGCTCCAGAACATAAGTATACGGGTACTCTAGTCCGCGCTCCCGCAGGCGCTCGCACAGGTCCGCCAGCGCCTTTTCGCCGCCGATTTCAATAAGCCCGACCACCTCCGGAGCGACCTCAGCTATAACATCAGCCACGGCATTGCGCGCCTTGACCGACTTCGCACGGTTCACATAGCGAGAGCGCGATTTTTCCCCCGGCACAAAATAGTTATGCACATTGTACATCAGGAATCGCAAGGGCGGCCCGGCCGGGGGAAGCGGGTCAAGCTGAGCCGGATCCTCGAGGCTCGGCTCAGCCGACACCTCATTTTCAATACCAGGCGAGCCCCCCGTGCTCAGCACGCCGAAACGCAGCATCAGCAGGGCACTGAGCAGCACCGTCAGCAAGACAAGGGCACAATCCATCCTGGCGCAAAGCGCAAAGAGATTGCGACGAGTCTTGCCCTGCTCCTTCATCCGGCCCGGTAGAGTTGCTTAACTTTCTTTCAGCCAGGCAGCGACCTGAGGCGCTGCATAAGTGAGTATCATATCCGCCCCCGCACGGCGAATGGAGAGCAGCGCCTCCATCATACACGCGCGCTCATCAAGCCAGCCGGAGGCCGCGGCCGCCTTCACCATCAAGTACTCGCCGCTCACATGGTAGGCCGCAACAGGCAAGTGGGTGTGCTCTCGCATGGCACGAATGACATCCAAGTAGAGCGTGGCGGGTTTTACCATGAGCATGTCGGCCCCTTCTGCCACATCCAGCTCAGCCTCGCGCAGAGCTTCGCGCGCATTGGCGGGGTCCATCTGGTAGGTTTTCTTGTCGCCGAACTTGGGAGCACTGCCCAACGCCCCACGGAACGGGCCGTAGTAGGCCGAGGCGTATTTGGCCGTATAGCTCAGCAGTGACACCCCGGTGAACCCCTCGGCATCAAGCGCGGCGCGCAGGGCGGCGATTCGGCCGTCCATCATATCGCTGGGGGAAATGATATCCGCCCCGGCGCGGGCATGGCAGAGAGCCTGACGGCAGAGGGCCTCCACCGTTTCATCGTTAAGAATTTCGTAGGAACCATCGGGGTATTCGCGCACGATACCATCCTGCCCGTAGGTATTGAACGGGTCGAGCGCCACATCGGTCATGACCAGCATATCGGGCACGGCGGCTTTGATGGCTGCGATAGCGCGCGGCACCACACCGTCGGGGTTCCATGCCTCACTGCCGGCGGAGTCTTTCTTTTCCTCCGGCACCACGGCAAAGAGGTCAACACAGGGAATCCCCAGCTCATAAAGGCGGCGACACTCCGCTGCAATATCCGCCACACACCAGCGCGTACACCCCGGCAGAGAATCGATGGGGGAATTCGACTCCCCTTCCTGCACAAACATCGGGTAAATCAGGTTGGCAGCGGTGAGTGTAGTCTCTTGCATCAGCCCGCGCATAGCGGCTGATTTACGGTTACGACGAGGGCGAATCGGCAATTCCATCATGACGCCCAACAGCATACCACCTTTCACCGGATTTGTAAAGAGTGCGTGATATTATCTCTTGCAATTACGAACAAGGCGCGCTACAATAGCGCGCACATGAAAGCTGCGCAAATCCACGAGGTGCTGAATAATTTTAACGTAACCCCCTCCAAATCGATGGGGCAGAATTTCCTGACAGACGAAAACATAGCCCGCTGGATTGTGAACCAGCTCGACATACAGCCGGAAGATTGCGTGGTGGAGGTCGGCCCCGGTACGGGAGCCCTCACCGAGCACATGGTACCGCTGTGCCGCAAGCTGATACTGGTGGAGTTCGATGCCCGCCTGGCAGCCTATCAGCGCGAGCGCTGGGCTGACAGCCCGCACGTGGAAGTACACCATGCCGATGGTGCCACTTGGGATCCGCGTTGCCTGTTTGCCGAACAACCGGTGAAGTTCATGGGCAACCTGCCCTACTCTGCCGGTGGAGCGATTCTGGCAAACTTCCTGACCTCGCCCTGCGCCTGCAAACGCGCCGTGGTCATGCTGCAGAAAGAGTTTATCGACCGCATTCTCGCGCAGCCGGGGGATGAAGCCTACGGGCTGCTCTCGCTGCGCATTCAGATGGATTGGGTACCCAAAGCGCTCAAAACCGTCCCGCCGGAAGCATTCTCGCCCCGGCCCAAGATTGATTCCACCGTCATGCTGCTCACCCCGCGCAACCCGGCTGAGCTGCCGCCCTACGACCACCGGTTGATGGATGAGCTGATGCGCCGCTGTTTCGCCCAGCGCCGCAAGCAAATGCACAAACAGCTCCCCGCCACGCCCCCCTGGGCCGAGGTTGCGGCGAAGGTCGGTATATCACCTACAGCACGCCCCGAGGAACTGGGGCTGGCGCAGTGGGTCGCCCTCACCAATGCCTACGACCCGCACCCGCTGGCCAAGGTGGCACAAAAGGATGACGAGCTGTTCGATGTGGTGAATGAACAGGATGAGGTGCTGCGACAAGCCACGCGCCGTGAGGTACACGAGCAGGATTTGCTGCACCGGGCCGTTCACATACTGGTATTCAACAAGAATCACGACTGCCTGCTGCAGAAACGCTCCCACCTCAAAGACCGCCACCCCGGCGTGTGGGATTCCTCCGCCGCCGGGCACCTCGACGCCGGTGAGGATTACGAAACAGCTGCCCACCGCGAGCTGCAGGAGGAACTCGGCATAACCAACGCCAGACTCGTGCATGTAGGCAACCTGCCCCCCTCCCCGCAAACAGGTTACGAGCATGTGTGCATCTATGCCGCCATGCAGGACGGCAGGGTCACTTTCCCCGCAGCAGAAATCGAGGGCGTGCTCCCCTTCCCCGCACGCCTGATTGACCGCTGGCTCGAACGCCGTCCGCAAGACTTCGCAACATCCTTTGCTCTGTGCTGGCAGAATGTACGCACCATGCTGGGTAGCGGGGTGTGATTTTTTGTTATTTTTGCCATTTTAAGCTTGCAAAAACAAAAAAATCCTGTTAAAATCGCCTCAGATAATTTTTCTTTCCAAGGATTTCATCATGAGGGCGAAAAACATCTCAAGATACACGTACAAAAAGACGGCGTTTCAAGGGTGGCGACTGGCTTTGAGAAGACAGGGTGAGCAGTTTGTTAAATACTTTGCTGACCGGCAGTACGAAGATAGCACGGCGGCTTTCAAAGCAGCGGTAGCGCTTCGCAATGACATTCTGAAAGAGTTGAAGAAAGGGACCGCCCCTTCTGTTGTTTTTGCGGCGGCACGTGAACTGACCCGCCAGAACCGGACGGAAGAAGAATGATACAGGGCGGCATGCCCTCTGCACTATCTCCCGAAGAAAAGGCTCTCTGAACATCAGGGAGCCTTCTGATTTTTCGGCGCAACAGGCTCCGGCTTAGGACGATAGGGCTCCGCCGCCGCTTGGATGGACTTCAACCAGGGAGTGGCGGCACAGCGCAGCTCAAGGGCGTCGAAAAGCTGCAGCGCGCGCTCCTTGTCACCCAAGGCCGCAGTGACAGCGGCCTGCATCAGCGCGGCGCGCACCTTGTCGGGCTCTCGGAAGTGCCGCTTGGCTGCCAGTGCAAAGTATTCCACAGCAAGTGTATATTTTTTCTGTTCCGTACACAGCCAGGCAAACATCTCGATATAGAGAGGTGCGTTCGGGCTGCTCATTTTCTGCTCGACTGCCGTCTGAAGGGCCGGCAATGAATCTTCCGCACTGCGGCGCAACCGTTGCCAGACAGCGAAGGGGTTATCCGAACCGGTGCGGGGATTTTTCGGGAACGGGCGGTAAAGCGGGTCACCCAGCACGATTCCCTGCCAACTGACCACCGGGGTAGCAACCAAAGCAGCCTCACCCACCTGAGCTCCGCCCAGCAGGTGCTGATAAAATACATCGTAGTCGAGACACGCCCCCAGGTAGGGCTCAAACACATTACCCGCAGTCACACAGGCTCCGCGCTTAAGCAAGGCGCTCACCCAAGTCACGCCGTTGTACAAATCGGTAGCGCTGTATGAATGCAGGTGGCAGGCAATAGCCCCGCGCCCCAGCCGGAACTGTGATGGCGCCGATGGGGCGAAGGGGCCGTTGGCATTCCGATTGTACCAGCCGAAATAGACAGCGACCTGCTGCATGAGCGGGAACCCATCTGCCAGCGTGGGGCGCGAGTTCTCATAGAAAAGGGGTTGGGCATGCTTGCGGGCATGCTCTGCCGCGCGGGCTATCATGGCATCGCCCTCTTTATACGGGCCACCGTTATCCACCACAACCCAGCCCCACAGTCCGGAGCGCTCCACAAGGGCAGGTTCATTAATCATGCGGTAAATACTCGCTTCATCCGGCCCGTCGATTCGGCACACCATCATGACACGCGGGCGCTCTTTCCGGCCGGGTATCGGCTTTTTGAAATGCGGGTTATTGCCCATGCCCTTCGTGCCATATCTGGCACCCAGCAGCATGAGCTCCGAATCCACCGCGGCCTCGGTCCGCGACCGGCCCGTACCGACGGGCTTGCCGTTCACCACTTCTTCCTTCACCCGCAAGGGAATATCAGGCATCAGCACCATGGCGCGCATGAGCTTGTAACCGTTGCGCGGGCCGCTCGGCCACATCAGCCCCTGCCGGTGCCCCTGTTGCAGCAGAGATTGCACAATCGAGCCCTCAAAATCACTACGGCTGATATCCCCGCGCTTCACGCCGAACAGGGGTAGCAGCTGCTCTTTCGGAATTCGCCGCACCTCACAATACCGCAGAGCTGCTGACCGACTGAGAGGGGATTCAGCATTGTACACCACCGCCACCTCGGTCGGCTCAATCCCCCAAGCGCACAGGCAGGTACATATCAGAAGAAAAAGATACCTCATAACTCCGTTCACGGGTTTACTCTAGCACAGAGCAACACCCGTTGGCAAGATAATTGTGCGCCCATGATATTAAACAGCATACGTGTCCCAAAGATTTGGGACACGCGTATTTACGATTTTTGATTTACGATTTACGAATTAAGGATTAGCGGCTAGCGCCGGATATTGGATAACCGAACGCTTACTACCGATGGTCAGGTTCGTGATACCCCTGCGCAGAAATGAAAGCAGAATACGCTGATTATATGGCGTTTGGTGCCCTTTTTCTGTAATCTTTGGGACACATGTGATTGAACAGGAAACCCCGGCTCAGCCAGCAGACCGAACCGGGGTTTCGTTGACAGGGTTTTGCCCGAGGGAATTACTTCTCCTCGATGTGGACGTCGTACACGCGGCCCATGATGTTGAGCTTCATGTCGCGGCCGGAGATGGCGGCAGATACGCCGACGGTGGACAGAGCAACGGGGGCGCCGTAGTTCTCCTCCTTCTTCACGGTCACGGGCTCAGGGCGCTTGCCGGCATAGTAGTCCTCAAGCTGCTGGGGGAACATGGCGTAAATCACGCAGTTCTCGTCCGTAGCAGGAATGTTCTTGGCGGTCAGCTTGTCGCGCAGCTCCTGCATGCCGGGCTCCTTCAGGTCGGCGGGGCGTCAGGTGATGACGGGCTTGCCGGAGCGCTTGGCGCACTCGGCCTGCAGCTCGGGGTCGACGGGGGCCGGGGTGTGGCCGTAGTAGCCGAGAGCCACGTCCATGGTCTGGGGGGTAATCTGCTTCCAGCGACCGAACTTCACGTTGAAGGCAGCCTGAGAGCCCACAATCTGAGAGGTGGGGGTTACAAGCGGAATCCAACCGAGGGCCTTGCGCACCACGGGAATCTCGGCCATCACTTCGTCGAACTTGTCCATGATGTTGAGTTCCTTCAGCTGGTTGCGGAAGTTGGAGAGCATGCCGCCGGGCACCTGGTAGAGCAGCGTGGCGCTGTCCACAACCTCGTTCTTGTGGCTGGTGAAGCGGCCCAGGCTCTCGTAGATGGGCTGGAGCATGCCGGAAATCTTGGTGAGCTTCTCGGTGAAGTCGTCAGCCACCTGGGGGCAGCGGTCATAACCCTTCAGCAGGGCAAGCATGCGCATGCAGTCGGGCTGAGCGGTACCGTTGGCGAAGGGGGAGATGGAGCAGTCCACGGCATCGGCACCGGCGTTGATACCGGCCACGTAGGCACCGGCACCCAGACCGGCGGTGTCGTGCGTGTGAATCCACACCGGCAGGTTGGTGCTCTTCTTAATAGCCTCCACCAGAGCGGCAGTCTCGCTCGGGGGGATAAGACCGGCCATATCCTTAATCACGATACCGTCGGCGCCCATGTCGGCAATCTTCTTACCGAGGTTGGCGAAGTACTCAAGGTTGTGCACCGGGGAGGTGGTGTAGCAGATGGTGCCGTGGGCAATGGCGCCGGCCTCCTTGGCAGCGCGGATGGAGGTGCGCATGTTCTCCGGGTCATTCAGGCAGTCGAAGATACGGAAGATGTTCATGCCGTGCTTGGCGCTGGTCTTCACGAAGGCCTCCACCACGTCATCGGGGTAGTTCGTGTAACCCACCATGTTCTGACCGCGCAGCAGCATCATGTGCGGGGTCTTGGGAGCCAGCTTCTTGAGGGTATCGAGGCGGTCGAAGGGCAGCTCGCCCAGGAATCGCAGGCCCGAGTCAATAGTGGCACCACCCCAGGTTTCGAGGGCGGAGAAGCCCATCGTGTCAAGAATCGGAGCGATTTCGAGCATCTGCTCGGTTGCCATACGGGTAGCGGCCAGCGACTGGTGACCGTCGCGGAGTACTGTGCAGTTGAATGTTGCAGGTTTCATGATGTGTCAGAAGATAAAAACTTCAGGGTACAGACCCCCTATTTGTTGGTGACAGATTAGCACAACTGCCCCGCGCGCGTCAAGAAAATTCACTTCGCCGAAAAAAAATTACCAAAATACGGATATTTTTCTTGCCAAACGGAAAAAATGCTGTATCATCTCTGCACCATGACCCGCAAAGGTGGTATCAACAAGACACGTAAGGCTGTCGCCAAGCGTTTCAAGGTGACCGGCACGGGCAAGGTTCTGCGTCGCAAGCAGGGTAAGCGTCACATCCTCCAGAAGAAGTCCAGCAAGCGCAAGCGCGCTCTGGGCAAACCCGCTCTGGTGGACGCCACCCAGGTTTGGGCCGTTAAGCAGAACATGCCCTTCGCTTAAGCCGAGGAACATGGCCACAAGCCAGCCCCGCCCGCAAATCGGGCGGCCTTCATGCAGCCTGCCCGGCGTATTTTTCGCCGCGGATAGAACGGACGAGACTGCAGGGAGGTGAGGAAGAACAGTCCGCTCACAATACACAAGATACTTAAATATGGCACGTGCTACAAATGGGCCGGCTTCTCGCGCCCGCCGCAAGCGCATCCTGCTCCGCGCCAAGGGCTTCCGCGGTTTCCGCAGCAAGCTCTTCCGCGACGCTAAGGATGCTGTTTACAAAGCATGGCAGTATGAGTACCGCGACCGCAAGAAGAGGAAGGGTCAATTCCGCCGCTTGTGGACCGCTCGTATCTCCGCCGCCGTGCGTCCCCTCGGTCTTACCTACTCTCGTTTCATGGAGGGTCTGAAGGCCGCCAACGTTGATCTGGACCGCAAGTCCCTCGCCGAGCTGGCTATCGCCAACCCCGAGGCTTTC
Source organism: Akkermansia sp. (assembly GCA_045646325.1). GTDB lineage: Bacteria > Verrucomicrobiota > Verrucomicrobiia > Verrucomicrobiales > Akkermansiaceae > Akkermansia. The sequence goes on from JAZRKM010000102.1 coordinate 34,790, forward strand.
AAGGCTGTTTTCGAACTGGCCAAGAAGGCAATCGACGCCAAGGAGGGTGCTGCTCTCAAGGCATAAGGAAGTCGAACCGAACACACACATTTAACCGGGGCTCTGCTCACCAGCAGAGCCCCAACTTTTTTGCCGCCCCTCCTGAGCACACGCGGTTTCAACCGCCTACTTTCCCCCGCTCACGCTGACCCTGAGTAACAAAACGCGACCGATTGCGATTTGCCGGTCATTTTGCAAGGAAACCAAAGTTCAACATTGCGCGCGTTGCGGACACGCTTTACACTTGATATGCCGCAAAAAACATGATAAAGTGAACGGCGTGAAGGTTATTGTTGTAACAGGCGGAATCGGCTCAGGCAAATCAACAGCGGTACAGCTGCTTACAGAAATCGGCGGTCAGGGAATGCAAGTCTTTGACTGCGATAAAGCTGTAAAGGAATTACAGGAGAGCGGCAAACTCTCCCGCGACCTTGTAACAGCCTTTGGCGCCGAAGCCCTGAATAGTGATGGCTCCGTGAACAAAGACCTGCTGCGCGACATCGTACAACACGATGCCGAAGGGCGCAGCAAGCTCAACGAAGTCGTACACCCGAAAGTAGCCCAGCTGTGCCGCGAAGCTCAGGCCGAAGCCCGTGGCAGCGAACTGGTACACACCTTCCTCATCGACATTCCCCTTTATTTTGAAAGCCCGGCAGATTTCGGTGCGGACCGGGTGTGCCTGGTGGCTGTCTCGACCGAGACTCAGATTAAGCGCCTGGCCGAGCGCGACGGCATGCCGCGCGAGCAGGCCGAGGCCATGATAGCCGCCCAGATGCCCACCCAGGAAAAAATCGAGAAATCCGGTACTGTGTTCTGGAACGAGGGCAGCCTCGATATGCTGCGCGCGCAGGTGCAGTACTTCTTCGACTCCGAGCTGGCAAAAGAAGCTGAGGTTGTGCACCAGCGAGCCAAGGTCGTGTGCATGAACGAACTGCGCGCCATGCCGCTCAACGAGTTGCGCAAACTTGCCGAGCTCAGCATCAAGAAAGGGGCCACGGGCAAGACCCGCCCCGAGCTGGTGCTGGAACTGAGCCGCAATGCCGCAAAAGTCGGCAACAAAGTGCTGGTTAGCGGTGTGCTCGACCTCAGCAAAGACGGCACCGTACTACTGCGCGATGAGCAGCGCAGCTACCGCCACGAGGTCGATGATGTAGCCCTGCCCGGCGAACTCATGAAACGCCACGGCCTGCGCCCCGGCAACAAGGTCATGGTCAGACTTTCGCAAGACCAGAGCAACAAGGCCAACCGCCCTCTGCGCGCCGGCGAGGTGCTGGAGATAGAGGGCACTCCGGCCGCAGCATACGTGCAACCCAAGGAGTTCGACAAACTCACCCCCCTTTTCCCGCGCGAACGAATCATTCTGGAGAACCCGGACCTCAAAATCCCCTCCATGCGAGTGCTCGACCTCATCACCCCCGTGGGCATGGGGCAGAGAGCGCTGGTCGTAGCCCCGCCCCGCGGCGGCAAAACCGTGCTGCTTAAGAGCATGGCCAGGTCCATCCGCGCGAATTACCCGGACGCCGAGCTGCTCATCCTGCTGCTCGATGAGCGACCGGAAGAAGTGACTGACTTTGAAGAAACGGTAGATGCCCCGGTGCTGGCCTCGACCTTCGACGAACCCTCCCGCCGCCATGCCCAGCTGAGCGACATGGTGCTGGAGCGCGCCCGCCGCCTGGTGGAACAGGGTAAGAACGTCATCATCATGCTCGATTCCCTCACCCGCTTGGCACGTGGCTACAACGCCAACCAAAGCGGCGGCCGAATCATGTCCGGCGGTCTCGGCTCAAACGCTCTCGAAAAACCCCGCAAATTCTTCGGCGCAGCCCGCAACGTGGAAGAGGGCGGCAGCCTGACCATCATCGCCACCTGCCTGGTGGACACGGAGTCGCGTATGGATGAAATCATCTTCGAGGAATTCAAGGGCACCGGTAACATGGAAATCCGCCTCGACCGCGAACTGGCCGAGCGCCGCATGTACCCCGCCATCTCCATTCCCCAGAGCGGCACCCGCAATGACGACCGCCTGTACCACCCGGATGAGTTCACCCGCATCTTACAAGTGCGCCGCCAACTGGCCAGTCACCCCGGCTGGGAGGCCCTGGAGCTGCTGCTGCGCAACATACGCCGCACGCAGAACAACGCCGAGCTGCTTATCGGCGGTCTGACAGACAAGAAGTAAAGCCCCGTCACTTTCCTTCCGCTTTCTTTTCTCCCCTCATTCGTTCGCGAATTGAGGGGATTTTTGCGTAAAATCCTTTTTATAACATAAGCATTTTTCAAAATTAGCTTGTAAAATCAGGCATGAAGTGCTACAATCAGCGCAGAGCCGCTCTCTGGCTTGTCACTTCACCAAAACCAAATTAACTCACTATGTCACTCGAAACATTCTTCAATCCGAAGAGTATTGCCGTTGTCGGTGTGTCTGCCGACCCCACCAAGCTGGGCGCAGTTGTGTTCAACAACATCATCGCTGCTGACTACAAGGGCAAGCTCTACGGCGTGAATCCCAAGATGGCAGGCCAGGAACTCTGCGGCAAGCCCTGCTATGCCAGCGTAGACACCCTGCCCGAGGCCATGGATCTCGTGGTTATCCTCGTGCCCGCCCGTTTCACCGAGGGTGTGATTGATGCCTGTATCGCCAATGGCACCAAGAACATCTCCATCATCACCGCCGGTTTCGCCGAAGTAGGTGAGAAGGAGCTCGAGAAGCGTATTGCCCAGAAGTGCATGGACAACGGTATCAACCTGCTCGGCCCGAACTGCCTCGGCCACATCTCCACCTTTGACTGCGTGAACGCCTCCTTCGCCGACGGTTTCCCCGGCAAGGGTAACGTGGCCTTCATCTCCCAGTCCGGTGCCTACTGCTCCGCTATCATGGACTGGGCCGCCGGTAAGGGTATCGGCTTCTCCCACTTCATCTCCATCGGCAACAAGGCCGTGATGGGTGAGGACGCCCTGCTCGCCGCCCTGAAGGACGACCCCAACACCAACGCTTTCGTCTTCTACCTCGAGTCCCTGAAGAACGGCAAGGAATTCCTCAAGGTGATTAAGGAGGTTTCCGACACCAAGCCCTGCGTGATTATGGAACCCGGCAAGAGCGCCAAGGCTCAGGCCGCCTCCCTGTCCCACACCGGTTCCCTTGCTCCGAACTACCGTGTGCTCGAGATGGCTCTGCAGGGTGCCGGCGCCATTCAGGCCTACAATGACCGCGAGCTCTTCGGCCTGCTTGAGGTGCTGCAGTACTGCAACCACAACCAGTTCGACGGCAAGGTAGCCGTGCTGACCAACGCCGGTGGCGTGGGCGTGCTGACCTCCGACCTCTGCGAAGAAGCCGGCCTCGACCTTGCTCCTCCCAGCGATGAGACCAAGGCTGCTCTGCGCGCCGTGCTGACCCCCGAGGCCTCCCTCGGCAACCCCATCGACGTTGTGGGCGATGCTAAGGCCGACCGCTACGAGGCTGCCCTCAAGGTGCTCTGCGAGAGCGGTGAGTACAAGAACATCCTCGTTCTGCTGACCCCCCAGCGCGTGACTGAGTGCCCCGAGACCGCTCAGGCCGTCATCAAGCTGGCCCCCCAGTACCCGAACGTCAACATCTTCTGCTCCTTCGTGGGTGGTGCCCGCGTGGACGAAGGTCGTGTGCTGCTCAACGAGGCCAAGATTCTCAACTACGAGTACCCCGCCGACATCGTGCGCCTGCTCGGTCTGCTGAAGGCCCAGATGGCCTTCCGCGGCAAGAAGCTTGCCACCTGCGAGGTGGGTGAGGTTCCCGCCGACATCAAGGCTGCTGTCACCGCCGCCAAGGAAGCCGGGCTCGCCTCCCTGCCCCAGGATACCGTCAACATGCTCATGGATCACTACGGCATTGACTATCCCAAGTGCGGTAACTTCACCGACAAGGCTGAGGCTCTGGCCTTCTGCAAGACCATCTTCCCGAACGCCGTGGTGCTCAAGCTCTCCGCTCCCGATGCTCTGCACAAGACCGAGATGAAGGGTATCTACCTCAACATCAATGACGAGGCATCCTTCAACGAAGCTTGGGAAGGCCTGTGGGGCTCCATCACCAAGTTCCAGCTCAAGGGCGCTTCCGTTCTCATTCAGGAGATGATTACCAAGGCCACCGAGACCATCATCGGCGTGAACACCGACCACAACTTCGGTCGCGTGATGGTATTCGGCACCGGCGGTATCTACACCGAGGTCATGCGCGATACCACCATGCGCATCCTGCCCGCTGACGACTTCTCCGACATGATTAAGGAGACCAAGGTCGGCACCATTCTCAACGGTGTGCGCGGTGAGGCTCCCAAGGCCGTTGGCCCGCTGGCTGACACCCTTGCCAAGGTACAGAAG
>JAZRKM010000103.1:0-52430 GCA_045646325.1 Akkermansia sp.
GCGCCTTCAATCACGGCGTTGAGTCCGGGGCAGTCACCGCCGGCGTTAAGAATACCGATATTCATGGTTGTAAATGTTTAGTGTGGCAGAATGATGAATTTGGAATGATCTGTGAAATCGTTGGACCGCTGCCAGTCTTCCCAGGCACTCCAGCCGTCGCGCAACAGACCGGTGGCTGTCTTGTAGCGCTGCTCAGAGCTGCGCTCACCGGCGACAACGACAAGCAGTCGCTGACCGTAGGTAGCGGGCTTGCCGGTACGCGGGTCATTCATTTTGACCGAGGTACGGGTACTCGTGGCAATCAGGCAGCTACCGGCTGTTTGTGAGCGGGCTGCCTTCACGCCGTCTACGTTGTCGTAGGCGAGCATGCGGTTGGAGTTGGTGATGGTAACCTGGCGAGCTTGTCCCCAGGCATTGGTGATGGTAGCGGTATGAGTTCTTTTGGAGCTAATCCCCTTGAATGCCGGTTTTTCGATAGCGTACATGCCCATGAGTGCCAGGTCGCGAGTCGAGGCCAGTGAAACAACGGCACCGTTGCTGCCCTTGAAGCGCGTGGCGTTCATACCGATGGCAGCAGCCATCTGGTTCATCTGCGCGATGAAGGCTCCTTCTGCATCCATCATGCTCAGCGTGGCTCCGCAGGCGTGAGCCAGCGTGGCGGCTGAGGCACTGTCATCCCACATGATAGTGGAGTGCAGGGCGTCTCGCAGGGTGATTCTGTCACCCGGGCGCAGGCGCAGCAGGTTGGTGGCAGGCCACTGGCAGGCGGCTTGCGGTACGATGAGCACGGTGTCCATGCTGACGTTCTTTGCCTTCACCCAGTCGAGCACGACAATGGCGTTGGCTACGTTGGCCAGCATGCCGATGGGACGGCGCTCGTTCGGGTTAGCTGCGTAGAGTATGCGCCCGGAGTTGGTTTCCATGGCGACATAACTGGGGCGCATATTGGCCGCGGTCGGGCCGGAGAACATCTGCGTGCATGAACTGAGCAGGGCAGCACCTGCACAGGCTAAAACGGCAATTCTTGAGGTCAGTTTTTTCATCCCTTTATCTTAGTGGTCTTGCTGGGCTTTGCAGCGGGGGCTGCTGCAACCGGTTGTTCAGCAGGTTTGCTGCCGAAGATCTCTTCAGGGCGTCGGTCACCGAAGATGATGCCGAGGTCGCGAGCGGTTCGTACAATCTGGCTGTCAGCCGTTACCATACGAGGCTTGGCGATGGCCTGAGAAATGGGTACGCTGTCCACATTGAGCCCATTGAGCACAACGGTGCGGCCGAAGTTGCTCTGCTCGATGAGTTTCACGGCTTCTACGCCGAAACGTATGCCCAGAATTCGGTCGAACGGGCAGGGGCTACCACCGCGCTGGGTATGACCAAGCACGCAGTAGCGAGTTTCAATACCGGTCATTTCCTCAAGCATCTTGGAAAGGCGGTTACCGATGCCGCCCAGACGCTCATCACCGTTGTCTTTGTTGCGCACGGTAATGAGTTTGCCGTTGAGCTTGGCACCCTCAGCCACTACCACGATGATTTCGCGCTGTCCTTTGGCTTTGCGGGCTTTCACGCAGTCAACCACATTCTGCAAATCGAAGGGAATCTCCGGAATGAGCACGACATCCGCTGCGGAGGAAATGGCACTGTGCAGTGCAATCCAGCCGGACTGGTCGCCCATGACCTCGACCACCATCATGCGCTGGTGCGCATTGGCTGTGGTGCGAATGCGGTCAATGGATTCGCTCACAACGGAAACAGCGCTCTGGAAACCGAAGGTGTAGTCCGAGTCCGGGCAGAGATCGTTGTTAATCGTCTTGGGAATGGAGATAACGGGCAGGCCTTCTTCTGAGAGCAGGTTGGCCGTGCGGGCCGAACCGTTACCGCCGATAACTGCCAGAGCCTGCAGACCAAGAGCCGAGATGGTCTTGGTGGCTTTCGCCATAATCTCCGGCTCTACGCGGGGAATGCCCAGCTTGTTGATGACAACCTGGAAGTTGCCTGTGTTAGTTGTACCCAGAATCGTGCCGCCGTGGGAGCGGATTTTGTGGGTTTTCATCGGGGTCAACATCTCGTAGCGGCGACCGCCTTCCACGGGGAGCAGGCCTTCAAAGCCATCGTGGAAGCCGATTACGCGCCACCCTCGGCTGTATGCAGCAGAGACGTACCCCTCAATAACTGCGTTGATGCCGGGGCAATCACCGCCTGAATTGAGTATGCCGATAATCATATATTGTTAGTGCTTTGTCTGTTAATTTGAAGGTGTAGCATCAGGAATGGCACCCAGGTAGCGGGCGCAGCACCAGAGGGCACGGGGATGGTGGAAGAATGATTTCCACATGGTGCCTTTCAGCCCGTTGGTGGTAGTGCCGTCCTGGTTGCAGTAGCCGAACCACTCGCCGTGTTCTTTATCCTGCAGGTGCTCGAATGACCAGTCATGAATCTTGCGGTGCCAGTCGGCGTATTTTTCATCGCCCGTCATAACGTAGGCCAGACAAGTGCCGATGAGTGCCTCGTCGTGCGGCCACCAGAACTTCATGTTGTGCCAGTATTCCTGCACGGGTTTGTTGTACACATCGGTGTAGTAGAGCAGGCCGCCGTACTTCTTGTCCCAGCCGCGCTCAAGTGCCCAGTCAATCATTTTGCAGCCGATTTCGATGAGCTTCTTGTCGCCGCCGCGGTAGCGGGCTTCTTCCAGCACGAACCATCCGCCCTCGATATCGTGGCCGGGGTTGAGCACGCGCTCGTCAAAGTGGTCGATGACGGAACCATCGGGGGCTACGTTTTCGAGCACAGCCTTGATATCCTCGTGCAGGAAGAGTCTCTCCAAATCATCGATACAGCGGTCAATCCAGGCAGTGTAGGTGCCGCCCTCATCGCCCAGGTAGCGGCGCATTTCCTGTGCCGTGACCAGCATAATCATGCGGCAGCCCAGATTTTCACCGGGACGGTTGCCGGTGCCTTTGGGGGTCATCTTGCCCGGGGTGAAGAAAATGTCGGCATACACACCGAACCAGTTGCGGGCGCGCTCGGCGCTGCGGGGGTCGCCTGTGGCACCATAGTGAGCCGCCCAGGCGATGGCTGCGAAACATTCACTGTAGGCATAGCGGCGCATGCGGATGGGGGTGCCGTCTGCCGTTACGTGGAAGTAAAGGCGGTTGAGCTTGTGATCGGCGCACTTTTCTTCCAGGAAGGTGAGGGCGCTTTCGGCGTAGCGGAGCCAGTCCGGGTTTTTCTCAATGCTGTTGTAGCAGGTCAGGAGCATCCAAGCCATGCGACCTTGGGCCCACACGTTCTTGTCGGTGTCTACCAGCTCGCCATCTGCTGCGTAGCAATGGTAGAGCCCCCCGTTCACTGTGTCCAGTGAACGGGGGAACCAGAACGGTACTACCTCATTGAGCAGCTTGTCTTTGTAAAACTCGCCAAGTGCTTTCATTACCGTAATGGGGTAGAGTCAGAGTTATTTGTAGATAGCCCAGTCGTAGAAACCGATAGCCTTCAGTTCGCTCTTGAGGGCATCGAGGGTGGCCTTGTCCTGCTTGCCCATGGGAAGGCGAGCCGGGCCGAAGTCCACGCCGGTCCATTCGCTCATGAGGTACTTGCAGCAGCCCATGTAGCCCTTGCCGGCGATGATGTTGATCATGGTGACGGAAAGCTGCTGCAGGCGGCGAGCCTCAGCCAGGTCGCCGGCGTCTACTGCGGCCATGATGTCGTTGTAAAGTTTGGGAGCATAGTTGAAAGAGGAACCCACGCCGCCCTTGGCACCGGTGGCATAGGCGCCGAGGAACCACTCATCCACACCCCAGGGGATGTCGTACTTACCGCCTTCGTAGTTAAGGGCGTCCATGTACAGAGCGAGATCGGGGTTGGTGAACTTCACGCCCACAAAGGTGGGAATCTTCTTGGCGCAAGCCTCAATCACCTTGCAGGGGTTGAAACCTACGTGGGTCAGTACGGGAATGTCGTAGAAGTAGAAGGGCAGCTCGGGGGCGCCGGAGGCGGCCACGGCCAGGCTGTCTACCAGCAGGTCGATGTTGCCGGGCTTGAAGTAGCAGGGGGCATTGCTGGCGGTAGCAGTTGCACCACACTGTGCGGCATAAGCGGCCAGCTCGCGGCCGTCGTACACGCAGTTGCCGCCGGTATGAACCACTACATCGATACCGTACTTCTTGCCGGCCTCGCCCCAGGCGGCCATGTTCTCCTTGCGCTCGGTGAGCTGCATGTGGGCGGATTCACCGGTGGAACCGGTGATGAAGACTGACTTGATTCCCTGGGAGGCGAGGAACTTGGCCTGAGCGTCAACTGCATTGGGGTTGCAGGAGCCGTCGGCGTTCATGGGAGTGTGCGTAGCTGCGCAAAGACCGTGGATTTTGAATGTCGTATTCATGTTGTTGAGAAGTGGGGGGTGACTATATCCCTGCCGATGTTTTACCCTTTTTTGGCGCCGGTTTCAAGATAAATCTGATGTTTGGGGGAAAATGATGTCTCTTTTTGCGCCGGAAAACTGTTTTTTGTGCGTATGAGGGGCTTTTTTTGTTGCAGCGGTCTGGTGTGTGTGCTAGACTAGCAGGCGATAAAATATCTCTCTACATACAGCCATGACCACAGATCATACCATTCGCGGCAAAAAAGTATTCGAAGATGAAATCGCAGCTCTGCAGGCTATCTGCGCGCGGCTTGATGATTCGTTTGTGCAGGCGGTCAATGCCATGCGCAAGGCAATTGAGACCGGTCACAAGATTATCGTGGTAGGTGTGGGTAAGAGTGGGCTTATCGGCAACAAGATTGCTGCTACTCTCACCTCTACCGGTGCGCCTTCGGTAGTGCTTGATTCCATGAATGCCATGCACGGTGATCTCGGTATTGTGCAGGATGGTGATGCCTGCATTGCTATGTCTTTCTCGGGTGAGACTTCTGAGCTGCTCACGCTCATGCCTTTCCTGAAGCGCTTTGACATGACCATCATCAGCATGACCGGTAAGTGCACCTCGACCCTTGCTGAGCTCTCCGATGTGGTGCTCGACACCGCAGTGGAGCGCGAGGCTGACCCGCTGAATCTGGCTCCCACTTCATCGTCCACCGCTATGTTGGTGATGGGTGATGCCCTGGCCATGGCTCTGCTGGAGGCTCGCAATTTCACCAAGGAGGACTTTGCTCGCAGTCACCCCGGCGGTTCGCTGGGTCGCGCTCTGCTCATGCGTATTGCCGACATTATGCGCAAGGAGTTTGCCAGCTGCCCGGAAAGTGCTACGGTGGCTGACTGTATCATTGCCATGACCAGCGCTCGTGCCGGTGCTTGTGTGCTCACGCACGAAGACGGCACCCTGGCCGGTGTGTTTACGCATGGCGACTTTGCCCGAGCCTACCAGGCAGACCCCGCTTGCGGTTCTCAGCCCGTGGCGGCTCTGATGACGAAGAACCCCGTGTTCGTAGAGGCTGACAAGTTGGCTATCACCGCTGTGAAGACCCTGCGCGACCGCCGTATCGACGACCTCGTGGTGCTTGACGCCGATCACAAGCCCGTGGGCCTCATCGATACTCAGGATTTGGTGCGACTCAAGCTGATTTGAGCCGGAAATGCAAAAAAATTAACGTAAAACGCACTTTAGGCTTGCAATTTGTTCAAAAAAGGTGCATTCTTTGCCGACGCTTTTTGCGAAAGCAAGATATCTTACTAAAATACGAGTTATGAGAAAGTACGACGCACTGATCGTTTTTAACATGAAGGGTTCCGCCACCCTCGATGAGCTGACCGCAGACATCAAGGCTCAGCTTGAGGCCGCCGGCGCCAAGGTTACTGAGGTTACCAATGTGGGCCGTCGCGAGTTCGCCTACGAGTCTCAGCACCTGAGCCATGGCCAGTACATGCTCTTCGCCTTCGAGGCCGAGCCCACTGTCATCCGCACCGTTCGCGAGGCTCTCGCCATCGACGAGCGCGTACACTACCAGTACTACCGCGCCAAGTAAGCAATACTGCTCACTTGCTGCACGCATAAAGCTTGTTATTTGCCGACAGGTTTTCCCGGAGAGCGGGAGAACCTGTCGGTTTTTTGTCTGCCCGGGGCGCTGTCGGTACAAAAAAGCCCGGGGTGAATGACACCCCGGGATGTGGTAAATGAGTGTGGCTTACTGCACCAGCGGGAAGCGGGCAGAGAGCGGGTAATCGGGTACATGTATGAGCTCTACGCCGTACATAGCGGCAATTTCAGGTGCGCGGGAGTCAGCGTAAGGCTCGCCGTAGTATATCGTTTTCACGCCATGCGCACAAAGAGCCTGCATACATGAGGTGCAGGGCATGGTAGTGCAGGCAACGACGCGGGCTTCGCCGCGCCTGAAGAGGCTGCAGAGGTTAATTTCGGCGTGCAGCATGTATTTTTGCCGCTCTTCGCGGGAATTCCAGAAGCCTTCCGGTGCTGTAAAACCGGGGAACAGCCCGTTATATGCGGTGCCGATGACTCGGTTGTCTTTGTCGAGTGCGGCTGCTCCGACCTTGCGGAAGGGGTCTTCGGAGCGCAGGGCGGCTACATGGGCCAGAGCCATAACATACTGTGGTATGGGAAGGCGGTTCATGCATAACATGATAGCTGAAATGTGCGTATTTGCAAGCGCAAAGCGCTCAGTCTGTTCAGTTTTTTGAGCCTTTGTCGTAAAAACGGTTCATGAAGGCCGGGTTTTTCTCTGCATAGAGCTGAGTAGCCAGTTCATCCGCCGTGCGAATGAATAGTTTTTCCGAGCAGCAGAGGAAGGGGGAAACCTCATTGAGTTTGCCCGAGGCCGCGTGGTTGGTGCAACCGCAGGAGTTCAGGCAACGGGTGCGCAGGCTGCACACCTTGCAGGCCGCTGTGGCGCAGCCGCGCATGGAGATGATGTATTGCTGGCGCGCACGGTTGATACCCTCAGTTACATTGCCGAAGTTGAGTTCGGGGGTGTCGCCCTCGCCCACCAGGCGGGAGCATGGGAAGAAGTTGCCGTCTGCGCTCACGGCAATCTCTCGCTCGCCAATGCGGCAGCGCAGGCAATCGTCAGATTCTGAGTGCAGGTGGGTGCTGATTTTGTCATCTATGCTGCGCAGGTGGATGGGGGACCCCTTGCGATAGGATTGCAGCACGGTTTGGGCTACGTCGGCATATTGTTCACAGAGAACATCGAAATCGGCATCGCTCCATTCGCTCCAGTAATCGATGTTGAGGGCGATGGTGCCGCTGTAGTGGGTCGCAAGCCAGCATACACCTTCACTGAGATGGTGCACATTGTTCGGTGTGACTACACAGATGGCCTGCGAGCGAACCGTGGGGTGAGTTTCGATGAGGGCCAGAGCTTCTGCAACATCGCTATGGCTGCCGCTGCCATCGGGGCGGCAGCGGTTGGTGTTGTGCATGGCTGCCGAGCCGTCAATGGAGAGCCCGATGAGAAAATTCCGCTCGGTCAGCCAGTTCAGGCGCTCCGGAGTCAGCAGAGTGCCGTTGGTCGTTACGCTGAACCGAGGCGGTACAATGAGCCCTTGGGCGTGTGTTTTCGCGTACTCGTAGCACCATTGCAACAACTCCCATTCCATCAGTGGTTCGCCGCCGAAAAAGCTGATGTCGGCCCCTTGGCCTGTACGCCGGGCTTCATCAAACACGATGTCAATGGCTCGCTGTGCGGTTTCCCGGCTCATGGCGTGGCTATATTTTCGCCCGGCATAACAGTATTTGCAGCGCAGGGTGCAATTGTGGGTCAGGCAGAGGGTGCAGGTGATGACTTGAATCATGTCGAGCGGCGGATTTTGCGGCAGTTTAGCAGAAAATTGCCGCGGAATGCAAGAAGAAATATGGAGTTAGTGCTTTTTTGATTGATAGACGCCGCTCCGTCTGGTAGAATGTTTGTGTTGTATATGAGTAAGTCAAAACAGCTTTCAATTTATTCTACAATCAAGCCGCTTGTGCAGAAGTATCTGCCGCCCTACAAGCGATTTGTGATAGGGGGGATTTTCTTTGGCGTGTTGGCTGCAGCGGCTTCCGGTTTCGGGTTGCCGGTGATTGTGCAGAAGGTATGCCCGGTTGTGTTTGGTGAGATTCCGGCTCCTGAGTGGCTTACTCAGTTTTTGAGTCGCTTTGTTGAACCGGATGAAATACAGACGGCTACCCTCATCGGGGCAGCGTTGATTATTCCTATTGTGATGACAGTGCGTGGTTTGGCGACGTACTTCAACTCATATCTGCTCTCATGTGCCGGTGTGGGGGTTCTCAGAGGATTGCGAAATGATGTGTTCGCTCGTTTGCAATGGCTGTCTTTTTCTTTCCATGACCGAGAAAGTCGTGGTAGCTTGATGACCGCTGTTATTCAGTATACCCAAGGGTTGCAGCAACAGCTTATTCAGGTGTTGAACGATTTGGTCGTTCAGCCGCTTACACTTGTTGCCGCCGTCGCTTATCTGGTATATGCGGCTCTTACCAGTCACCAAAGTGCAGTATTGCTTGGCAATCTGCTCATTTCCTGTCTTTGCATCCCCGTGGTGCGATTCGTTGGTAAAGCTGTCCTCAAGAAAATGCGTTCTGCTCTTTCGGGCATGAATGTGATTACGTCGAATGTGGAGGAATCGCTTTCGGCCCAGAGAGAGGTGCGAGCTTTCAATCTTGAGGCTCGTCAGGAGAGTATTCTTGCTGACAATATTCGAAAACTCAATCGCCTTCGTATTAAAATTGCGGCATGGCAATCAGCTCTTTCTCCGGCTATTGAAGTGGTGAGTGCTTTGGCGCTTTCGTATGCTCTTTATCGCGGCTGCGGTGATGGGTTGACCTTGGAGGAGTTTACTGCTATAGCCACGGCTTTCTATTTTTGTTATGATCCCATCAAGCGTTTGGGTGTCATCGAGAATCAGTGCCGAGTGATATCGGTTATGATAGAGGCGCTCAACAGGATTTTACTTGCTAAGGATGAGACTCCGGAGCCGGAGTGTCCGATTTCGTTGACGAAGCCTGTCAGCGGGGCGGTGGATTTTGAGCATGTAACGTTCTCATATACTGATGAAAAAGTAGTACTGCGTGATATTAATGTGCATGTCCCTGCCGGTGATGTTGTGGCTCTTGTGGGGCCGAGTGGTTCCGGTAAGACGACGTTTATCAACCTGATATGCCGCTTTTATGATCCACAGGAAGGAGCGGTTAAAATCGATGGCGTGGATGTGCGCCATATTACACGCGCAGAACGTACAGACAACATCGCTCTGGTGTCGCAGTTTGCAGCCTTGTTTTGCGATACGATAAGTGAGAATATACGAGTCGGACGCCCCGGGGCAGATGAGGCCGCTGTGCGCAGGGTCGGTGATATGGCATGTGTGAGCGAGTTTGCTGATTTGAAACCGGAGGGCTATAATTTCATGCTTGCTGAAGGCGGTGGAGGCTTGTCGGGAGGACAGCGACAGCGTATATCCATTGCTCGTGCGATGCTGAAAGACGCGCCGATTCTCATACTGGACGAGGCAACGTCGGCGCTGGATATGCGTAGCGAAGCTGTTATTCAGGAGGCGCTAGACCGCTTGTCCAGAAGCCGTACGACATTTATTATTGCGCACCGCTTCAGTACAATCCGCATGGCTAAGCGTATTCTCGTTTTTGAGGAGGGGCGAATTATTGCAGATGGCACGCATGACTCTCTCTACAGAGAGTGTATGCTTTATAAATCATTGTACGATGAACAGGTTCGTCAGGAAAATCAGAAAAATAACTAAGAAGTGGTATGATTAAACGTATTGTTAAATTCGTAAAGTTATTCCTGGTTCCTCACATAGTATGGGTGGGCCTGACATTTTTAACCGGTTTTGTGGCCTCCGCCGCCAGTGGATTAGGAGTGCCGTTTATGGTGAAATATATCTTTCCTGTTTTATTTCAACAGTCCGGAGCAGCTGAGCCTGAGTTGTTAACTGTACTGCCGATATTGCGTGAGCTGGAACATTCCGTGATGTTGTTGGTTGCGTGTGCTTCTCTGCCGTTCATCTTTATTATAAGAGGTGCTGCGATGTGGCTCAATTCGGTCGTGGTGAATATTCTCGGGTTGCGTATATTGGAGGGGCTTCGCCTGACTGTTTTTCACCATGTGCAGCAGCTGCCTCTGTCTGTTCTGGACGGTCAACGCAGGGGCGATATTGTAAGTCGAATTGTGTCAGATTCTCAGAATGTGCAGACTGTGCTTTCACATATTTCTAATGACTTAGTGAAGCAGCCCATCACCTGTGTATGTGCATTATTCGCATTCCTTTATCTCCTTTTTTCTGTCGGCAGATGGGAGATTTTTCTGGTTGTTTTGTTCATTGCGTTGGCGGCTTGGCCTGTTTTTACGTTCGGTAAGCGTATATCTGAAAAAGCACGTCGCGCGCAGACTAATTTGGGTGAGCTCAACAGCGTAGTGCAGCAGAATCTTGAAACTCAGCGTGAGATTCGTGCCTATGCGCTTGAAGAGCGGCAGATTGCTGATTTCGATAAGGTGTCCGAAGGTTTTTGTCGCAACACGGTAAAGTTGGTGAAGTACCAGCGGGCAATCATACCGATTATGGAGGGCGTAACGGCGCTGGCCCTTTCGTTCCTCTTGGTTTGCGGCAGTGTATGCGGTATGCAGCTTTCGGATTTCATGGCTTTGGCTGCCGCCCTGTTTTTTACCTTCGATTCGATGAAGCGTGCGGGTATGGCCTACAATCGCCTCAACGAGGCGCAGGGCTCCATGACCCGACTTGCTGAAATTCTGGATACCCCCAACACTATCGATGATCCGCCTCATCCGGTAAAATTGCCGGCCCGAGTGAAGGGGGACATTACCTTCCGCAACGTAACATTTGCGTACGATAATGGCAAACCGGTGTTGCGTGATATCGATGTGCACATTCCGGCCGGGCAGATTGTCGGGTTGGTTGGCCCCAGCGGCGCCGGCAAAACGACTTTTGCCAGTTTGTTGCCGCGCTTCTATGAGGTGACGGATGGGGCTGTGCTTGTGGATGGTGTGGATATACGTGATGTCACTCGCCATGACCTGCGTGAGCAGCTCTCTATTGTGGGACAGCAGGCCTTGCTGTTTGCCGGTACCATACGGGAGAATATCCAACTGGGGCGAGAGAGTGCGAGCGAAGCAGAAATAACAGCTGCGGCTGAATCCGCCCGCGTGAGTGCGTTCCTGTCGAGCCAGCCACAGGGGATGGACACCATGCTGGGGCAGGGTGGGTCCGGCTTGTCAGGCGGTCAGCGCCAGCGAGTCGCTATTGCTCGTGCATTTGTGAAAGATGCCCCTATCCTCATACTTGATGAGGCCACCGCTTCGCTCGATGCTGAGAGCGAGCGTGAAATCCAGCAGGAGCTCGACCGCTTGGCTGAGGGTCGCACCACCCTGATTGTGGCACATCGTTTCAGCACGCTGCGCAATGCCCACCGTATACTGGTATTTGAGCACGGCTGCATCGTCGGCGATGGTTCTCATGAAGAACTGTATGCCACCTGTCCGCTTTACAAAGAACTTTACGATCGTCAGGGCGCTGTAGCTCCGGCAGAAAATGCAGGCTGAACATACCATCATTTCCCGTGCAGAGGGCACGAGTGCTGTTGCGCACCTGTGCTCGCGCACGTCTGATTTGTTGCAGGCTGAGAGCGAGAGCGAACTTGCTGCGCATTTGCGGGCTTGCGGGCTGCGGCATGTTCGCCGCCTGTCCGGTGAGCGAGGGAGTGCTCATTTTGCCGCTGAGTTGCATGGGGCCAAGGCGCACATTTATGCACTGAGCGTCTGTAACATGGCGGCCCCTGCCGCTCTGACGGTTGAGCAACTGCATCACTGTGATTCGGCGGGCGTGCCGTTGGTACTGGTGGTGCCTTGTGTTGTGCAGCAACTCGGAACTGAGCGCGCTCGCTGTGTGGCTATGCCGCCGGTGACCGTGAGCCGTAACGGAACCTGGGGGGGCTCGGCAGAAGCTCTGCAGTACCTGCCCGCCATGTATCGCCGGGGAACTGCTGCGGATATGCCTTGCGCAGCCTGGTTGCTTAAGAAGCACAACCTCACTCGTCAGGTGGCCAACAAAGGCGTGCCGCTTTACCCTGTTATCGAGGGGTTTGCTCACGCTCGCCATTTGCCGCCCGGGGTCGAAATCAAAGGCTCGGGGACGGAAAGCCCGCTGATGTTGGTCGTACTGCAGGGGCGCAGTGAAGGCAAGTTGCAGCTCCATTATGCCGATTTTTATGCTGCCGAGCATGCGGTGAATGAATTGTCGCTCATTGAAACGGACCCCTCCGAACCCGGGCGTGTAAGATTGCGTGCAGACAACGGAGTCGAGTTCAGCGCGTTGTGTGCCGAAGTGGTGATGTTCCCCGACCGCATGAATGCCGGCTTGCGTTTCCGTTGGTCACTCAGCTTGCTTTGTCATCGCTACATGCCGCTAACAGGTGAGGAGGAGCCGGCAGACAAGGGGGATTATTTGACCGCAGTGGTGAGCCGCGCGGAGCGCTGCGATTTCTGTGGCCTGCCGCTCTGCCATATAGTTGCTCAGGCCGGAGAGCAGACGGTGAATGTGTACGCACCGGTGTATGGGGCTGATTCACCCTTGCCGCAGGCCGGTGAGCGATTCCGTGCCTGGGGAACCCTGTATGCAGTGCCGGATGCCCTCGTGACGCCGCCGCCTGCTGCCAAGCCCGAGCCTCCGCCCGTAGAGGTTGAAGCTCAACCCGCGCCGGAACTGCTCCCCGTCAGTTTAGCACTGGCCATTGCCGCCGGTGGTTTGCTGGAGGCCGGTTATGAGTGGCGGCTGCCCTTCAAGCCGTTGTTCCGCTGTGGTGTGCCCGAGTTTCGCATGCGTACCCCGAAAGGGGAAAATCTGGTGGTACTTGTTGATACCGTTGTGGGAGAGCAGGCCGATCAACGGGGGTACGCCCGCTATGCGCCTGACTCGTATCCGACTCAGGTGGGTGCAGTTGCTCCCGAAACCCAACCGGCGGAGGTGCTGTTTCTTACAGTGCGCCTGAATGCCGCTGCTGCCGGTTTTGCAGTAAAGGTCGAGCAGCATGGTGCCGTGCAGCCCGGATTGCGCTTTTGCTCGCAGATTGAGTTACCACCCGCCGCTGACTTAACGGAGGAACAGGCGGCCCGCACCTTTGGCGAGATGATGGTGAAGCACGATTTTACAGCATTGGCCCCGTTGCTGCGAGAGGACGTTCACTATGAGTCCGATACTGCCGGGCTGCATTTTGATAGTAAGCTGGATTTGCTGCGCCATTTGCGCTCATGCCTGGACAGTTGGCAGCGCTGTGGAGAGTGCGCTCACCTCAAATTTCTGCTCTCGAGTGTCGAGTGGCAGGGGGCCCGCCGCCCCTGTACCGTAGCCTGTCAGCGCGGAGAAATCATATCGGCCACGATATTTGAACTTGCAGACAACAGGGTGACGGCCATTACTTCGCTGGCGGGTGATGTGCTTGACACCCTGCAACCCATAGGGGAAATCCCGTCATGAAGATACCGGCGTTTTGGGTAAAAGAACGGCGCATGATTGCCGGGCGTCAGGTGCGCCTGCGCGGTATGTCGCCTGATTCACAGCAAGAAGCCGAACAGCGCATGGAGCAGCGCGCCCAACTGTGGCAGCGCTACCTGAGCAGCCCCGGCAGTATGCCCTTGGAGCAGTTTTGTGCCGAGCTTCGCAGGCTGGATGATTGCCGCGAGCCGTACAGTGCGGCTATTCTTGAGCCTGTTGAGCAGCAGGTCGACGCTGCTAATATCGTCACCCGCAATCGCTATGGTTGCCTGGTTCTCAATTCGGTCAGTCTGTGTTTTGCGGATGTTGATTGTTACCGCCGTGGCCTGTGGGCTCGTCTCTTCCCCAATCCTGCCAGAGAGCAACGGCAGCTCATCGCCGCTATTCGCAGCTTGTGCGAACAGGCCCCCGAGCTCTCGGCTCGCCTGTACCGCACGGCCCATGGTTGGCGTGTGATGTTGAGCGAACCCGGGTTAACTGTCGGCTCCGACCGCGAGGGCGAACTTTTTGCCGCTCTGCAGGCGGACCCGCTCTATATAAAACTGTGCCGCAGCCAGCTTTGCTGGCGTGCCAGGTTGTCACCCAAGCCATTTCACCGCGGGTTGAAGCGCTACCCCATGCCGGACTCTGCGCTGCAGCGGGCGGATGAATGGATTGCCGCGTATGAAGTCGCCACGCATCGCCTTGCCACTTGCCGATTGGTAGAAACCTTCGGCCCAACGCTGCGGGGGGAAGTTGTAGAGCTGCACGACACCGCCACGCGGGCTCTTACGCCCGACCTTGAACTTGCCTGAGCGGAGAGTCGTCAGTAGAGCGGAGCCAGTATATCCTGCAGTTCGTGCAGTGAACTTACCCGGGCCAGGGCAGGGCGTAGCGGCTTGCTGCCCGGTATCCCCTTGGCGTAGGCCAGCAGTCGGGCGCGCATGGCCCGCATGGTGATGAGTTCGTTGCCGTAGTGCTCACTCTCAATCGCCATGCGCGTGTGCCGCAACATGAAATCCAGTTTCTGTGCCGCAGTCGGCTCTGGGGGAATTTCGCCGGTGTGCAGGTAATGTTTTGCCCTGCTGAAAAGCCAGGGGGCATTCATCGCAGCCCTCCCTATCATAACCCCTGCCACCGCTGTTGTCTCTCTTGCTCGCTGCACATCTTCGGGGGTGCAGATATCGCCGTTGCCGATGACCGGTACCTGTACCAACCGGGCGCAGTGGTCAATCATGTCCCAGTCGGCCTGTCCTCCATATTGCTGTGAGCGTGTTCGGCCATGTATGGCAATGGCTTGTACTCCGGCATCCTGCAGGCGTACCACGGCTTCGGGGGCACAGATGTTCTCAGCATCCCAACCGATTCGTATCTTGGTTGTCACCGGGCAATCATGGCCCAGTTCGGTGACAACGGCAGCAGCAATGCGCTGCAGTAGCGGTAAATCCCGCAGCAGGGAGGAGCCGCCGTTCTTCCCCACAACTTTCGGCACCGGACAGCCGGCATTGATATCCAGAAAATCGGGCTTCATGGCATCCACAATAATACGGGCCGCCGCAGCAGCATGTTCGGGCACGGACCCGAAAATCTGAATGCCCAGCGGCCGGTGTTCCTGCTCGAACTCTACATAGCGCCGATTGCGTTGCCAAGCCTGCAATACCCCCTCCGCCGAGACAAACTCTGTTTCCATCACATCTGCTCCGGCTTCTTTACACAAGGTGCGAAAGATGGGGTCTGTTACACCGGCCATCGGAGCCAGATATAGCGGGAATTGATTATCAAACCATGGCAGCGACATGCGTGCATGCTACCATAGCAAGTCGATTCGGGCAAGTGTTAATGTGTTTTTTTTGCGTTTTCGCTTGCCAAAGTCGGGTAACTGTGCTATCTTCTGCCCGCTTCTGTGGCAGAAGCGCTCGGATTTTCACAAAACTGAAACAAACTGACATGAAGACCACGATTTCGCTTATCGCTTTTGCCCTCGCTTCTGTAGCGACGGCCGGTACAATTACAACGAACACCGATGCTCCGACTTCCAAGTACTCCTGGGAGGTGGCTGCTGTTTACAATCACGCCATTACCGACATCAACAAGAACTATCCTTCCCCGTCCATCGATACCTGGGGCTTTGACGTGACCGGTCTCTACAATGTGAAGGGTAATCACTATGCCACGCTGCGTTTCAGCTATGCTTTCGGCGAGGAAGATGGCTTTGAACTCAACAACTTTACTCTGATGCCCGGTTACCGCTATGTGCGCCCGGTTTCTGAGAAGCTGACCGCCTTTGCCGGCGCTAACCTCGGTCTGGGGATTTCCATGCTCGATTACCCCGGCATGAACGGCGCTGACTACGCCCTGAGCTCCGGTGACGATATGGCCAACATCGTTTACTCCGTAGAGGTGGGTGCCGCTTATGCTGTGACGCCGAACATCAACATCATCGGTGCCGTGATGCTGCAGGGCGGTACGTCCCCCTTCGATGGGGCTGAGTACAGCTGCGCTTCTGAAGAACAGGCCGCTATCGGTGTGCGTCTGGGTGTGGGCGGTAAGTTCTGATAGCGCTTTTCCGGCTTATTTCTCATTACGGGGGTGACGGTGTTCACCCCCGTAATTTTTTACTCAGCGCACTGTCATGACTTCAAAAGAGGTTGCCAAAAGCCGATAGCACGGGTAGAATAACGGCAGGAAGATTTCATGATGACTGTACGCAGATTTATTGTTACTCTTGTTACGTTGGCCGTTGCGGCCTGTACCCAGACCCAGTCGCCCGAGGTTACGATATTGCCTCCGGGTGGAGAACCCGGGGTCGTTGAACCGCAGCAGAAACCCATTACCAAGCGCCCTACCAAGCGCCCTGTCAGGCAAAAGCCTGCCGAGGTTACCACACCCGTAGCGGAGCGCCCCTTCGTTCCCAAGGTGCCCGGGCACAGGGTGTCTCATGTGAATGTACCCGGCAAATATGTTGCGCTCACCTTCGATGACGGTCCCAACGCCACCTACACACCGCAGGTGCTGGATATTCTCCGCCGCAATGGTGCCAGAGCCACATTCTTTGTGTTGGGAGAGAACGCTGCCCGCAATAAATCCATTCTTGCCCGCGCCGTAGCCGAAGGGCACGAAATCGCCAACCATACCTACAGCCACATCAAGATGACCGCTGTCGGCAGAGCAACTTCTCAGCGCGAAATTGAGCGCACCAACGAAATCATCAAATCGGCCACCGGTTATTACCCGACAACCATGCGCCCTCCCTACGGTGCCATCAATTCTGATTTGGTTGATATGGTGTACAACAATTATGGCATGCATGCCGTGCTGTGGGATGTCGATACGCGTGACTGGCAGCACCCCGGTGTGTCGACCGTGGTGCAGCGCGCTGTGGGCAACGCTCGCTCCGGCTCAATCATTCTGTTGCACGATATTCACGCTTCGACCCTGGCCGCGGTGGAAGAGATTGTAACCGGCCTGCAGGCGCGTGGGTTTAAGTTGGTAACTGTCTCTCAGCTTATCGAAATCGGTCGCAGGGCTGCCGGTGGGGCAGAACCCGCTGCCCCTGTAGCTCCGGCCGAAGCAACCCCGGCCCCCGCTGCTCCGGCAGCCCCGGGTGAGCCTGCAGTCGGTGCCGGAGAGGCTGTTATCGGCACGATGCCTGCGCCTGTTGAAGAACCTGCAACCGCCGTTGCTGAACCGGAGTTGATGTTATGAGCAAGAAGATTAAAGGAACCGTTTATCTGGTGGGGGGCGGCCCCGGTGACCCGGAGCTGATTACGGTGAAGGCCCTTCGCCTGCTGCAGCAGGCTGATTGCGTGGTGTATGATGCCCTGGCTGACGCCGCCCTGCTGAGCCATTGTCCTGCCGGGTGTGAGACTATCTACGTCGGCAAACGTGCCGGTAACCACGCCATGCCGCAGGATGAGATTAACAGCTTGCTTGTGGACTGCGCCACCCGTCACTCGCGAACGGTGCGTCTGAAAGGCGGCGACCCCTTCGTCTTCGGTCGTGGCAGCGAAGAGGGGCTTGCTCTGGCTCGGGCCGGGGTTTCCTTTGAGGTGGTGCCCGGTATCACCTCTGCCATAGCCGGTCCTGCTGCTGTAGGGATTCCGGTGACCCACCGGGGGCTGAGTGCTCAGTTTACCGTGTTCACCGGGCATGAGATGCCCGGTAAGGCTGAAAGCCAGCTGGATATTCAGGCGATAGCCCGGACCGGCGGTACCCGAGTCATTCTCATGGGTATGAGCCGCCTGAGTGAGACACTGCAACAACTGATGGCCGCCGGGCTGGACTCGCAGACTCCGGCCGCGGTGGTGCAATGGGCAACCACCGCACGGCAGCGCAGTGTTCAGGCGCCTGTCGCTGAATTGGCGGAAACTGTTACCCGTGCCGGTCTGACATCGCCTGCCGTGGTGGTTATTGGTGAAGTCGTTGATTTGGCGGCCGAGCTGGCACCGATGCTCAGCCCCCGCCCGCTGGCCGGTAAGCGCGTGGTGGTGACCCGCACCCGTGAGCAGGCGAGTGCGCTGGCTACAACGCTGCGTGAGCAGGGGGCAGATGTGCTCGAACTGCCCACTATCCGAATTGCGCCGCCTTCTGATCGCAACGATTTTGCGGCAGCCGTTGTTGATAGCCCTCACTATGACTGGCTCATTTTCTCCAGCCCGAACGGAGTGAAAAAATTCTTCGAGGCCTTTTTTGCCGTGTATGAGGATATACGCGAGCTGGGTGGCGCGCGCATTGCAGCCGTTGGCCCCGGTACTGCTGCCGAGCTGAAGAAGTTCGGCCTTATGGTAGACATTATGCCGCAGAAGGCCGTTGCCGAGGAACTGATAGCCGAGTTTGACCGCAAGGCGGACGAGTTCGGCGGCGTGGCCAACGTAACCATGCTCTGGGTTCACAGTGAGAAGGGGCGTGATGTTGTATACAAGGAACTCATGAAGCGCCAGGCTATTGTCGATGAGTGTATCGCATATAACACCGTGCCTGAGACGGAAGACCCCACCGGGGCCCGCAGTCGCCTGGCTGCTGAGGGTGCCGACCTCATCACCTTCACCAGCTCCAGTACAGTGCACCATTTCATGGCCCTCGGTATCGAGCTGCCGGCTGATTGCCGCATAGCCAGTATCGGCCCGGTAACCAGTGCGACTCTGCGTGAGTACGGTCTGGAGCCCCACTTCGAAAGCCCCAAACACAATATCAGGGACTTCGTGCAAACTATACTTGCCGGATTTGCTGATGAGCACTGATTACCAGCCGGAACTCTGCTGCCTGGGGCTGAACTACCGCACGGCCCCGTTGGCGGTGCGTGAGCGTTTCTCGGTATCCCGCACCGGTCTGGTGCAGGCCAATGTAGCTATCTGTGCGTTGCCCGGTGTTTGTGAGTGCGTGTTGCTCTCCACCTGTAACCGCACCGAAATCTACTACTGGAGTATGGAACCGGAGCAGGCACGGCTCAGTATCATGCAGCATTTCTTCGGCTCCGGAGCCGCAACGGAGAATCTTTCTGCCTGTTTTTATAACTTCAGTTGCGAATCTGCACTTGAGCACCTCGCCGCTGTAGCTGCCGGGCTTGATTCCATGGTCGTGGGCGAAACAGAAATTTTCGGCCAGCTCAAAGATGCCTATCGAGCCGCCCTCGAAGCCGGTACCACCTCGACAGCTGCCAATCGTACGTTCCAGCGTATTTTTTCCATCGGTAAAAAAGTGCGAACGGATACCCAAATCACCAGCGGCCCCACATCCATGGGGGCCGTGGCTGTGCAGCTGGCCTGTCAATCACTCGGGGAGCTCAGCGGTGCCAATGTTCTGGTGGTAGGTGCCGGTGAAATTGCGCGCAGTACTGCCCGCAGTTTGCGCTCGCGCGGTGCAGAGAGTATATTCGTGGCCAATCGGTCATATGACCGCGCCGTGGCGCTGGCGGAGCAGGTGGGGGGCCGTGTCATCCGCTTCTCAGAGTGGGTACCCTACCTGGAGCAGATAGATATCGTCATTGTATCCACCGCTTCTCCCGTTTACGTTGTTTCCCCCGCAGTGCTGCGTTCTGTACAGGCTGCCCGCAACGGACGTATGCTCTTTCTTATCGACCTCTCCGTACCGCGCAATATTGACCCCGCGTGCGGCGAGATTCCCGGTGTGACCCTGTACGATGTCGATGATATGCAGGCAATCGTGGCCGATACTCGTACCCGCCGCTCCGCTCAGATTGAACTTGGCCAGGGGCTGATTCGCGATTGGCTGCAGGAAAATGCTCCCGATATTTTGTACCGAAAAAAGGCGGCGCCGGAACTGTTGCAGGATAAAATATGATTTTTTTCGTATTTTTTTGAACATTCGCCGAATTGCCACCGTCAATACTAACGAACGCTCACAAGCTCACAGTTATGCATAAAAAAGGAAACGACATCACACCTGAGGATGAGGAGAAGATTGTGAAAATGCTCTCCATGCTCAGGATTGAACCGACCCCCGAGGCTGATTTTGAAAGTCGTTTCCTTGCTGATTTCAAAAATCGCGTAGCGAGTGATTCTGTGACACGTCCCGCGAGGGTACTCTTGTGGGAGCATGTGCGTCAGTTCCTCGACAACGTAGGCGGCGTCAGGCGTTGGGCCATGGTTTCAACCTCTCTTGCTGCTGTGGCGTTCGTGGCGGTGGCTCTGATGAATGGCCAATCGGATGGTGTGCCCAAGGCTGTGGCCTCCGTCAATACCCCTGTTGTGGAGCAGGTCGTTCCGCAGCCTGAGGTGCAGGTTTTTGCTGTGAAAAAAATGAATCGCGCTAGGGTGGCCGCTGCCACGGTGGTTCCCCCGTGCCCTGAGCAGCCCGATGCTCCGAAAGAAGAAGAACAGGGCAGCGAGTCCGC
Organism: Akkermansia sp.; assembly: GCA_045646325.1. Classification (GTDB taxonomy): domain Bacteria; phylum Verrucomicrobiota; class Verrucomicrobiia; order Verrucomicrobiales; family Akkermansiaceae; genus Akkermansia. The sequence goes on from JAZRKM010000103.1 coordinate 20,295, forward strand.
GCCGGTTATGACGGCGGCTGAGTGAGTTTACGGTAAGTTTTTCAGGATAAGCCTGTAAATGCCGATATTTTTTGAAGTTCGGCATTACAGGCTTGATTTTTATCTTCTTTTTTGCTATATAAAACGTCGTGGAAAAAGAGTGTGACAGGTGTAAAACTCGCTTCAATGCAACTTCTGAGGCTCAGAGTGTTTGTGCAAAATGTCTTTCGGCTGAGTTCGATAAAGGGGCAACCGGTGCCGCACCCCTTGAGGGGCCCGAGGCTGTTGCATTTCGCCGTATGCAGCGGCGCCAGATAGCTCGTGCGGAGAAGATGCAGCGGCGGCTGGAATCCGGCACAATGTTCAGCAACAGGGGGAAAGTTCGGGGCGTGTTGGCGCTTACCCTGTTTCTGGCCTGCTCATTTATCTTCTTCCTGGGTGACAGTGAGACGATGAAAACTCCTGTCAATCAGCTCGATATCGAGTATCAACTTATTATTTCCATAGGGTGTGGCCTGATTTCGGCCAGTTGTTTGCTGCCCTCCTTCCGCAACAACAAAGCAATCATATCGTCCCTGATAGTGTTGATTCTGGGGTGGTCGGTGGCTGTGCCTTTTGTGTGGCATGCACGTACCCCCGATGAGAAAGCAGAAATCCTGCCGGTGGATGATGGTATCATGAACGGTGCCGAGGAGGTACAGGCCAAGAGAGGCCCTGTGATGACGGAAGGGGATTTAGAGGTATTTCATACCGTTTGTGCCGAGGCTCCCCGTCAGACTCACTATGCCATCTATATGGATAGTCAGACGTCCAATTCACGTTTACTTATCCGTGAATCTCTTACCCGTTTGCTGCAGTCGGAATATACCCGGGCATACACGCGCGGTCGTGGTGCATTGTTTGTTGTGGTAAACTCCCGGGTGTCGCGGGCGCAGATTCCCGTGGTGCTGGCCCGTTATGGGCAAGTCAGTTACTCTCGTGCGGACAAGGGAATATATGAATTGCATTTCAGTGCCGAGCGAGCTAAACTGGTGAGCCGCTATTCGGCAGATGTGTTGGAATCCCCCCACAATCCCAATTTTGTTGCGGCCAATGTCAGTGAGTTGACCTGCCTGGACCCCATGCGAGTGCGAGTGGCTGCCAACATGCTGGCCGGAGCGGATGTGCAGGTGCTGCGGGTGGATATTAAGAATGCGCTGCTGCGGGTGCTGCAGGACCCCTGGTTGACAGAGCCGGATACCTACCAGGCACTCGTAGAAGCTCTGGTAGTGTATGCCCCGGCGAAAGACGCCATGGCCTTGCGTGTGTTCCGTTCGTATTTCGATAATTGTCGTCAGACGTCAAGGGGGCTGTCCGCTAAGGTGGTACGCCGACTGGTAGCGGAGGACCCTGATGGTATGGTTGCCCCCGTTGTCAGTATGTGGATAGCAAACCCTGTTGCCTGGGCTGAAATCATTCCCCTGCTGGGTAATAGGGTTGAAGAGGCCTTGCTGGCGCGAGTTACCCCGCAATCCGACCTGCAGATACTCGATGGCTCGCTGAAATTCTTCGCTGATTTCGGCAGCGAACGTGCTGTTCCGTTTGTTGAAGCTCTGGTTGGCCATCAGGATGCCCTCATCAGCCACAAGGCAACCCAGACCCTCGCCCAAATCAAAAAGCGCCTCGCTAACTGATTATATTTTCTTTATTGTTATGTCGACCAATCTTGTCAAATTACTATCCTACGCACTGGCTGCCATGGTGGGCGGCTATCTGGTTTCTTGGGTGTATGAAATGGCGACCCAACCGCCGGCACCCACGGCTGCCACTGTAGTGGCGAAACCGACCGGGACTGAAACTGAATCGGAAACCGTGGCTGATACTGAGCCTGTTAAGGGCGTGGTGATTGATGAGGGCGGTGAGGTAAGCACCAATGATTCCGATATGGCCGGAATGGAAGCCGAAGAGGAAGACGAATCCGCCTGGGAGGGGACGGATGATGGCTCATCGCTCGTGGAGCGAGACCCCGACTCGTTCATGCCGAAAGAGTCTACACCTGCGCCCCTTAAGGAGATAGCCGAGGCTGACATACCTGTGTTGCCCGGTCAGGATGTCATGCCCGGTGTTTGTGATGCCAAACGCAACGGTTCGGCCGAGCGCAATGCCAAAAAACTTGCCGCGGCATACGAAAAGCTCGAAAAGAAGAATGCGGGGCGCACCAATTTCCACAGCGAAGATTTCGCCCCCGACATGTGGAAACAACCCGATGTCATCTACAAAGATTTGCTTGAGCGCGTGATTTCCAAAACCAAAAACGGTGAGGATGAGGCCATCTGGCAGTTCTTGGAAGACCCCGCCAACCGTCTCGACTTGGCACGTATCACGCTCATCCGCAAGGTCGGTTATGAGGGTATACGCAAAGTGACAGAGCAGAAGATGGGCTCGGCCCTTCTTTTCGCCCTGAGTAGTGACCTTGATTGGATAAACGGTGTCGTGTTCTCCGGGCCTACTGACCGTCTGGGGCAGGGGTTGATATATCTGGCCAAGATTTACTCCCTGTATTCGGAAGATATGCAGGACCCCGTGGCTCGCCGAATCGCAGCCACGACCGCAACCGAGTTCGCTCGTGAGCACTACTCCGAAAAGGATATGATAGCTCGCTTTGCCTACTACTTCAGCAGCTATCAGGAGGGTAAGCTCAACGTCATTTTCGATGACCTGCAGTACTGGGAAACCCGTATTGTGACCGGTTGTAAGGAGCCCGGTGGCTGGGGCAGTCCCCAGTCGCTTGCCTGGCAGCGCGACAATGTACGCTTGCCCGCCGAAGGGTACCTGGGGGCCTGCAACCAGCTCGTATACCGCTTGCGCAATGTCGCCGGTGACTCCGTGTTCTCGGCTGATTATCTCGCCCCCATCCTCAAATACACCAAGAACACCACCGCTTGGGCCCACCGCGAAATCGGCGGCGTGTGCGGTGCCTGCTCTCACTATGGTGCCTATGGTGCCTTGGCTGCCGGTATACCGGCTATGACCATGGGCGAGCCCGGTCACTGTGCATATGCCGTACGTGTCGGTTCGGAGTGGAAGATGAGCTACTCCATTTACTGGCAGCATGGCATGCACAAGGTATTCTGGGGGCTGCACGATTGGGACTTCCTTATTCTCATGCAGGATTTGTACACCGATCGTCACCGTACCATGGTGTCCGATGAACTGGTGGCGCTTGCTGAGCTGCTGGCCTCCCGCCGCATGATGAAGAGTGCAGTCAACTGTTACGATGCCGCCGTGGTTGCTCAGCCCCTTAATTGGCCGGCCTGGGTTTCGTATGCCGGTTATCTCAAGCAGAAAGCCCCGCAGAACAAGGAGAAATGGAAAGAGATGCATGACCGTGTAGTTGATACACTGGCCGTCAAATTCCATAACTGCGCCGCGACCTTGCTCAGCCGCTATGTGTACCCCCACCTGCTGCCGCTTGAGCCCAACCGCCGCGAACGCAATAAGATGTTTGCTGCCTTCTTCAAACAGTGCAAGGGCTTTGGTACCAACCGCTGGGATATCGCTCCGCTGCTTTCGGCTCACATGGCCGGCTGCCCCAACCCTGAAGAGCAGCTCGCTTATATGAAAGAGGCGCTCAACATCCTGATGGATAAACCTGATTACTCCGGTGCCGTGCTGGCCTGGGGCCTGGATTTCATCGCCTCCGTGCCCGGTTCCGATGCCGAAAATGAGAAGTTGCAGGAGGAATTCAGCGAACTCGTGGTAAAGACCATGAGCCGCGCCCGCACTACTAAGAAAACGATTGATGCCACTTGGGCTGCTCTCGGCGAGGCTATATACACCGCTGCCTCCAACGGCGACAAGCGTACTTTCCAAGCCATTGGTAAACTGGCGAATCGAAAGTGCAAGAAGATGTTCCCCAAGAACAAGTTCAAGTTCCGCGCCTTCCCCGGCAAGTGTGTGTCGGCCAAGGGCCTGATTCGCACCGCTACCACCCTCGACCCGGGGCAGATGCCCCAGTGCTGCCTGCACTGGGCGGTACTTCAGAAGACCGGTGGGCAAATACCGGCCAAATTCGAAGGGAACTCCGGCATGACCATCGAGCTTGAGAATAACTCTCGCCTCAGTGGTGTGGTATGTCTCTTCGGTGAGAACGCCCGCCGCGACCGAGACTTCAAGATTGAAATTTCAGACGATGGACAGAACTGGGAACCCGTACGAGCTAAGTGCGAGATATCCGGCGCTGTGGTTCGCTGCGACCTGCGAGATGCCTCTCCCTGCGCCCGCTTTGTGCGCCTGCTGCGCGATGGCGATAAGTGGGAGTCCTCCGTCGTCGGTTTCTATGTATACGGTAAACTGCTCAAAGAAAAGAGCGACGAGAAAAAATCCTGATTTGCCCCCTTTTAACAAGCCATGTTGAAGAACATTTTATCAATAGCGATGATGCTCGGGCTTGCTGTCAGCCCGCTGCTCAATGCTGCTGAGTATCAGAATGCACTGGCCAAGGCCAGCGATCGTAAACCGGTTGTTCTGTTCTGCTACGGTGCTAATTACGACAAGGTGAGTGCTGATTTGCGTGAGCGCTTTGTGCGTAAGCGCGAAATCATGCGCTACGCTCGCGGCGCTGTATTCCTTGAGGTGCCGGTCTATCAGTTGCCGAATGAAAAAGAGCAACGCGAGTATAAGAAAGTGATGGGCGATGCCGGATTGCCCGGGGGGATATGGAGTTTCCCCTGTCTGGCCGTGGTCGATTCCAGCGGTTCGCTGCGCGGTATTGTGCAGGGGGCTGAGCAGATGAAGGACGCCGAAACCGCCGGCGCTTACCTTGAGCGTATCATTGACGATTATGTGGAGCAGGAAAAGCTGCTCAAAAAAGCACGCGGAGCCAAGGGTAAACGCCAGATTAACTTCCTGGCCGAGGCTGCTGATATGAAAGATGTGCGCATGCCCGGTAATCCGCTGGGGGAGGGTGTGGCCACAGGACTGGGTTCGCTTGCGACGAATGCTACCGGCATGCTCGAAGTGGGGCAGAAAATGCAGACGATGAGTTTGGATGCCGCTCACAAGTACGTGCGCTCCCTCATTGCGGACGGCTATTACTCCCGCCGCCAGCGCCAGGAAATCATGGCTGCCTACGCCGGACATGTGCGCCGCAGCGGTGGCTCTGCAGCCCGTATGCGTGCCATTTATACTGAAATGCGCAACATTGACCCCACCTCCATCTATGGTGCCTACGCTGAGGGCGCTATCGAGCGCTGGGTGCTGCCCAAAGAAAAGGCGGAGGCTGCGGCTCCCGCACCTGCGGCTACTCCGGCCTCCGGCGGTGGAGGTGGCGGTAAGAATACGGCCCTGGGGTCAACGGAGAAGAATTAAGAACAAATCATGAGCGGATTAGTGGCATTTTTTGCCAGTGCGTTGATATTGGTGCTTGGCTACTTTGCATACAGCAAGGTAGCTGAGCGTGTATATGGGGTGGATTTCAAACTGCTCATGCCCTGCATGACCAAGGCTGACGGTGTGGATTATGTCGCCATGCCGACTTGGCGCATATTCATGGTGCAGTTGCTCAATATAGCCGGGCTTGGCCCTGTGTTCGGCGCTTTCGCCGGTTGCCTGTTCGGGCCGGTTGCTCTGCTGTGGATTGTGCTGGGGTGCCTGCTTGCCGGTGCTGTGCATGATTTCATGGCTGCGGCGGCCTCTGCCGACCATGGCGGGGAGAACCTGCCTGAGCTGGTGGGGCGCTATCTGGGAGCACCTGCGCATATTATGATGCGAGGTCTGTGTATTCTGCTTATGCTGCTGGTCGGGGTTGTATTCACCACCGGGCCGGCGGGTATGCTGCATGCACTGGTGAGCGATATCTCGGTCACTTGGTGGTGTGTTATCATTCTGGTCTACTATTTCCTGGCAACTGTTTTGCCTATCGACGTCATCATCGGTCGAGTTTATCCCCTTTTCGGCGTGCTGTTCATTTTTATGGCCCTGGGACTGGCGATTATGTTGCCGCTCACGCCCGAGGTCACGGTGCTGCCCGACCTTGATATGACAGTTAATAGCCACCCCGACTCCCTGAGCGTGTGGCCCATGATATTCGTAACCATTGCCTGTGGGGCTATTTCAGGCTTTCATGCCACGCAAAGCCCCCTGATGGTGCGCTGCCTGCAGCAGTCCCGCAACCTGCGCCCCGTGTTTTATGGTGCGATGGTGATGGAAGGCCTCGTGGCGCTGGTGTGGTGTGTGGTGGGCCTCAGCCTGCGCGATTTGAGCACGGATTACGCTCTCGTAGCCGATGGTGCCGGTAAAATGATGCCGCAACTCGTGGCCGAAGGCGGGCAGGGAGTCCCGTTCTGGCAGTTAATTAAGGTCAGCCCGGCTATTGCCGTCAATCAGGCCTGCACCACACTGCTGGGGCCGGTCGGCGCGGTCATCGCGGTGTTGGGGGTGGTGGTATTGCCTGTCACCAGCGGCGATACTGCCATGCGCTGCTGCCGCCTGATGGTGGCTGATATATTCCACATGGGGCAGGCCGGTGTACCTCGGCGCCTGTTGGTAGCTGTACCTCTTTTCCTTTGTGTGATTCTGGTTGCCAACCTCGATTTCAGTATTATATGGCGCTATTTCGGGTGGGCGAACCAGACTTTGGCTTGCTTCACCCTGTGGAGCCTGGCTGTTCTGCTGCGCGTGCGCAAGCGCTGCCACTGGTTTGTGACCCTGCCGGCGCTTTTCATGACCACCATGTGCACTACCTATCTGCTGCATGCTCCCGATTGCGGCATTGGCCTGTCGATAACGATATCCACTATCGTGGGGGGAATGGTGGCAGCGGTTTGCCTGCTGGGAATTATCGGTGTGCGGGCGAGGCGGCTCTCAGCTGAAAATTGACGCTTTTGCCCTATTTGCGCCTTGAAAAGCACAGTCGCTTGTGCTATTCTATCCACACAGAGCATGGACGACCTCGATGAATACCAGAACCGGCGCAAGGAAGCCGAAAGCCGCAGGCGTAGTCTCAGCCCGCGCAGGGAGACCGCGACTCGCACGGGCAGTCGTTGGCGGCGCTTTCTGCTGCGGCTCTTCATTGTCTGTGGCGTGTTTGTGGTATTCTGTGGCGTAGCCGGCTACGTGGGGTTCAACATTTTCACTGCCAAATATCAGAAGTGGGCGGCAGACTTTAATCTTGAAGATATCAATAACCTCGACCATCCCTGCATTATCTACGACCGCAACGGTCATGAAATCGGTCGTATTTTCGATGAAAATCGCAGCTACGTCACATACGACAAAATTTCACGCAGCATGGTAGATGCCCTTGTCGCCCAGGAAGATAAGACTTTCTGGACTCACAAAGGGTATGACCCGATCGGTATTATTCGTGCTGCAGTCGAGGCTTTGCGTGCCGGTGGTACCAACCAGGGCGCTTCGACCATTACCCAGCAGCTTGCCCGCAATGCCTACGACCTCGAGCACCGCACCCTCGCCCGTGGTGGCAGTCGCTACGAACGTAAAATTGTTGAAATCTTTCTGGCCATGCGTATTGAAGAGAAGTACGATAAGCGCCAGATTATGGAATTTTACCTCAACCGCATTTACTTCGGTCGCGGTTATTATGGCATACGTGCTGCCTCTCTCGGCTATTTCGGTAAAGAACCGGCTGACCTCACGGTGCGCGAAAGTGCCAGTATCGCTGCCCTGATTAAAAACCCTGAAAACTACAATCCCATCCGCAATTTTGACCTGAACTTCAAGTGGCGCAACGATGTGATTGACCGTATGCAGCGCCTCAAGTACCTCACGCTGGAGGAAGCGGAGCGCCTCAAAAAGCAGCCTATGGAGCTTAATCCCAAGCCCCTGCGCCGTCAGACCAGCCACTTGCATGCTCTGGTGCAGCAGCAGGCTATTGATATTTTCCAGAATCCCGAGCGAGGTGAAGAGATTGTAAAAAGCGCCGGGTTGAAAATCTACACAACCATCGACAGTGATATGCAGAAGGCGGCCGAGCAGGCCCTTACTGACCAGCTGTACTCCATAGAGAATCGCAAAGATTACTCGCACGTGCGATTCAGCGACACACGTCACCCCGATGCGGCCAAGCACCGTTACCTTGATGGCGCCGTTTATGCTGTCGACAACAAAACCGGCGCAACCCTCGTCTATGTGGCAGGCCGCAGTTTCGTGCGCGATAACTACGACTTTATTGAGAGTGGTCGACGCCCCGTGGGTACGGCGCTTTTGCCCTTCCTTTACATGTGCGCATTTGACAACGGTTACACCCCGTGTTCGCGCCTGGTTGATGATGCGCTTGATAACCGTCTGGCCGGTATCGGCGGCTCGGAGGGTATTCTCGGTGAGTGGGGTATGGAGGTGGAGAAGGGGCGCTACCTCGACACCGTGACCGCCAGACAAGCACTTTGCTGGTCGAAGATTGCGGCTTCTGCCCGATTGGGCATAGCCCTGAGCTCCAACCCGAAAATTGCCGCCAAGCCCTTCGTGACCACGCTGACCAACGTGGGTATTACCCCGCCGCTGCGTATTCCCCACAGTACGGAGGCCCGCCCCCAGTACTACCCCCGTGTGTACTTGGGCACGGAGCCCATGTCGCTGCGTGAAATGGTGTTGGCCTACACTGTGTTCCCGAACTGCGGCAGCCGCCCCATCGTGCCCTATATCGTCACCAAGATTACCGACAGCAATGGGCAGGTGCTCTGGCAGAACCCCCACGATGTTTCGCGTAAACACGTCAACAGCACTTCCCCCTGTACCGCCTTCCGTCTGCACTCCATTATGCGCGATAGCCTTACGGATGGCTCTGCCGCACGCGTGCGCCCCCACCTGCCGGACTCTTTCAAGGGCGCGGTCAAGTGCGGTTCGAACTATGACTTTGCTGATACAACACTCTTCGGGTACGATGCCGATGTCACTTGCGGCGTGTGGATGGGGTTCCTCAACGACCACTCCGCCATTTATCCCGAGGCTTTTGCGGCCGACACCTGCTCGCCCGTGCTCGGGGCCGTGTTCAAGGCTGCTCAGGGTAAGTTCGGGAATGCCGACCTTAACCCGCCGCCGGATACTGAAGAGGTTGAAATCTGCCTCTCCTCCGGCCACCTGGCTACCAATTTCTGCTTTGAAAGCACCATGAAAGACGGCAAGCCCGTTTATGAGCGCCCCACCTACCGCGAGTTTTTCCCCAAGGGAGATGTCACCCTGGGCTCCTGCGCCGTGCACGGGGACGGCAGCCCCACGCTCGGTGATTTCCTGGAGGTCGGTTCCAGCCATGCGGCGTCCACCCGCGTGTTGCCTGTAGTACCTGTATTGCCCAAGTCGCCGGCACTGGTGGGCGATGACCCCTACGGTTGTGTGACGACACTCAATCCCCGCTATAAGAATGCCGATGATCTGGCCCAGACCGTCGGTACCGGTGCGGGTGATGCCAACTTGTCGATGGATGACGTGGCGGAAGACACCGAGCTGCCCGGGGTTGACAACGAGATTCCGCTGCCCATGCCGCGCCCCATGCAGCACATCCCCGTCTTACCTCTGCCATTCTGATACCCCGTTCACACTTTTTCGCGTTTTACCGTTATGTCGTCAGATACTCAGACCCTCGCAGCCACTCAGGAAAAGGCCTTCCGTATTAACATGGATAAGAGCTTCTATGGCTCTTTCGCAGAAATCGGTGCCGGGCAGGAGACTGCTAACTGGTTTTTCCGCTCATCCGGTGCTGCCGGCACGGTGGCCAAAACCATATCGGCTTACGATATGACGGTGAGCGATACGCTCTACGGCCCCGTACGCCGCTATGTGTCGCAGGAGCGCTTGGTGCAGATGATGGATTATGAGTACACTCAGCTCATTAACCGCCTGGGGGAGAAACGCGGGGCTGAGAGTTGCTTCTTCTCGTTCTGCAATACGGTCAAGTGTAAGGGGTACCGCGACAACGGCCCCTGGAGTGCCTGGATTGGTGTGCGCTTTCAGCTGCGCCCCCAGGCAGAACCTAGTGATTTTGTGATGCACGTGCGCCTGCTGGTGCCCGACCACGATGTCCAGATGCGAGTGCTCGGCGTGTTGGGCGTGAACCTTCTTCACGCGCTCTTCTATGAGCGTGACCATATGGAGGATTTCGTGACCAGCGTGGGTGACAACCTGGATCGCAGCATGTTTGAGATTGACTTCATGCGCTTTTCCGGTGCCGGCTTCGGCATGTTTGACAATCGCATACTTGCCCTGCAGCTTGTGCGCAGTGGGTTGAGCCAGGCTACTCTTTTCTGCCCCGATGGCACGGTAGCTCAGCCGGCCGATTTCCTCTACAAACGCCCCATCGTGCTGATGCGCGGTAGTTTCATGCCGCTCTGCAACATACACCTGGAGATGATGGACGCCGTGCGTACCAAGTTCAACGAGAGCCTGCCCGAGGCTCAGCACGAGAGCGTGGTGGATATCTGCGAAATATCGCTCTCCAACTTGCTGCGCGGTGATGGTAAGGAGGTAGACCTGCTCGACTTCATCGATAGGGCAGATGCTCTGGCCGCCTGCGGTAAGACGGTGATGGTGACCAATATCACCCACTTCCACCGCCTGTCATCGCTGCTCAATCAGTTCACGCGCGAACCTGTCGCCATCGCGCTTTCCATCGGCCTGCTCAATGAGTTGTTCAAAGATAAATGGGCTACCGACAGTCCCGGCGGCATTCTTTCCGACATGGGCAGCCTCTTCCTCAACCGTACCAAACTCTACGTTACACCGTGGATTAACCGCCGCACGGGCGAATTCGTGACCGCCGGCACCTATGAGGCCCCCGCTAAATATACCCACCTATACAAGTACCTGCTCGACAACGCCAACATCATCTCCGTGCCATACTTTAACCAGAAACTCCTTTTCCGTACTCCTCGCGACATCATTCGTATGATTAACGACTGCGATAACACCTGGAAGGAGTATGTGCCCGAGCAGGCACACCGCATGGTGGACCACATCCGCGGCCTGCACTGACCGCCCATTGCCATACACACATCGTGAATCATGACTTCTGACTTCCCCATCCTTGCCACACGCATCGGCAAGCGACCGCTGATATATCTTGACAACGCCGCCACCACCCAGAAACCCCGGCAGGTGCTGCAGGCTGAACTCGATTATTACGAAAAAGTCAACTCCAACATCCACCGCGGGGCTCACTACCTCAGCCGCTTGGCTACTGAGCAGCATGAGCAGGCCCGCAGTACAGTCGCGCGTTTTTTAAACGCAGCCTCTGAGCGAGAAATCGTTTTTACCTCCGGCTGCACGGCCGGTATCAACCTGGTGGCTCAGGTGCTGGCCCTCTCCGGGCTGGTGCAAGCGGGGGATGAAATCCTTGTCACGACGGATGCTCACCACTCCAACATCGTTCCCTGGCAGATGCTCTGCGAGCGTACCGGGGCTGTGCTGCGCCCCATACCGCTTACCGCTGAGCTGACCTTCGACATGCCCGCCTACCTCGGCATGCTCAGCCCTCGCACGCGCCTTGTGGCCGCTCCCTGGATATCGAATGCTCTCGGTGTCATCAACCCCATACCGCAGATGATAGCCGCTGCGAAGCGCAATCGCCCTGATTGCCTGTTCCTCGTCGATGGCGCTCAGAGTACGGCTCATGTCGCGGTGGACGTTCAGGCGCTGGGCTGCGATTTTTATGCTTTCTCGGGGCACAAGGTTTATGGACCTACCGGTACGGGTGTGCTCTGGGGTAGGGAGGAACTGCTGGCGCAGCTCCCGCCCTGGCTTGGAGGTGGTGAGATGATTAAGGAAGTTTCGTTTACCGGTACCACCTACAATGAACTGCCGTTCAAGTACGAAGCCGGTACCCCCAACATCGCCGGCAATATCGTGCTTGCCGCTGCACTTGATTATGTACAGAGCATAGGTTTGAGCGAGATTGATGCCCATGAGCAGCGCCTGACCCGCAGCCTGTACGATGGCCTGACCGCGCTGGGCGGTATTGACATCCTCGGTCCGCGAGATGGGCGCGGAGCGCTTATCTCCATCCTCGTGCCCGGTGTACACCATTACGACCTCGGCACTCTGCTGGACCAGATGGGCATTGCCGTGCGCACCGGTCACCACTGTTGCCAGCCGCTCATGCAGTACCTCGGTACTACCGGCACAACCCGCTATTCCTTCGCCCTTTATAATACGGAGTCCGATGTAGCTGCGGCTCTCGCCGCCACAGAGCGCGCTCTGAATATGTTACGTTGATGTTCCGACTCTTGCCCCGATGAGCACGAATCATCTTCAGCATGAATGCGGGCTGCCCCCCGTGCCGGGACTGCCTGAAATTCCCGGTTGGTTTTCGTATTCCGGGCGTTATACTCGCGCCCAGTTCTGGAAAAAATACCTCGCGGTGACAATCCCCTCCGGCCTGATATCCTTTGTGCTTTTGTTATGCTATATCGATTTCGATGGATTGATGCGGCAGGCTATGCGGGGCAACTCGACCCCGATCATTGTTTTCCCGGGTGAGTTTTATGTCCTTATGACGCTTCTGTCAATAGTGACGTTATTGATTTCATTCCCGCTGGTGGTGAAGCGTTTCCACGATATCAACATATCCGGTTGGGTGCCGTTGGGTATCGTTGTTGTCGGGCAGGCTGTATCGTACATGCAGCTGGCGGGGCTGGCAGACCCTGAACCGGTGCGCGATGGTGTTTTGCAGCTGGTCAGTTATATCGTCTCGGTGGCCATGCTGATTATCTTGTGCCTGGATTCCACCCGAGGAACGAATAAGTACGGCCCCTCATACAAGTACCCCGGTTGAAATAACCCTTCATTCAGTTCCGCCTTCCCGCGACCATGCGCAGAAAATTGAGTCTGTGGGATGACAGACAGCAGCCGAGTGGTGGAGCTACTCCACTACGATGGCGAAAGCCATCGTAATCTCGCTGAGCCCGTCAGGGCTCAATCTCGCTCAGCAGTTTTGCTGAATCTCGCTTTCGGCGCAAGCCGAAAATCTCGCTTATGAAGCCCCCGGTAAACAATAGGCCCCGCGCTACTGTCTGCCGCCCCTGCCAGGCTTTTGAATTCGGCGGGCGTTCCGCCCGTAGGGGGAGGTGACAATTTGGTTTGTTCGACCTGCCGACAGATTCGAAATAGCCCCAACCTTTGTTATAAATTGATATTACCTTGCCAAAGCTCTGTTTTTGCGCTACAATCAGAATATGAAAAGCTCATCGGCAGAGGTCGCGACCATGGTGTCAGAGCGAGCCGCTCTGCTGTGGGATGTCTGTGGCGAGCTTTCGCTCTCAGCGCCTGTTGTCCGGCTGTCGGCCGGGATGTTGCCGCTGTTGTCGACCCGACCGCAGCCGGATTTTCCTGAGCTGAGGTTCCGCTACCTGGGCAATCCGGAGCTGCGGCGGATAGTTCTGGAGCTGGTTGCCGGCTGTGACCGTGGGAGGAAGTATAGCATGCGGTTGAATGTGGCTCTTGCGCGTGTGGCTTTGCTGGAGTCTGATACGGATTTGCTGCGCAGGGTGCTTGCAGAAGTGTCGCCGCGGTGCGGGTTGGGGGTGCCGCTATGGGCAGGGCGCTTGTATTTCTGGGAGCAGGTGTTGGGGAAGGCGCTGGCCGGGGTGGAGTTACTGCCGGCGCTGCCCGAACTTCCCGAGCTTGAGGAGTTGCGTAATCTGTGTTTCCTGCGATATGCGCTGGTGCCGCCAACCGGGGGCAGGGTACCGCCGGAGCTGCTACCGCCGGTTGCCCGCACGGCTTTGCAGTTGCGCCGTGGTGTTACCGTGAGGGCAGATACGCTGCCGGCTATCGTCTGTATGCTGCGGGGGGAGTGGGCTGCTGCACATCGAGAATTTCAGGCGCTTTTTCCGGCTTCTCGCCATTTGCACAGCAGCGTGGAACGCTCGTTGAGTGCCCCGTTGCTGGTATATGCTGTGCTCAATTCCATGCAGGCCGGTGGCGACCGCCGTGAGGCTGCTACCTGGGCAACGGCTGCGGAAATCGTGCTGATGAACTATGCCCCGGAGAGCGCGCTCAACGAGTTGCGCGACTTCTTCGCCAATCTGCATGTGATGATTGCTCTGGTGAGCGGTTATGAGCCGAAAGCGGTGCAGACGGCGCAGATCGGCGGCCCGTTGGCGCGGGTGCCGCTCATTCTCTGCCGCCGATTCCTGCCGCGCGACTGGCAGGCCCGACTCGGGGCGGAGAAGATGGCCGAGTCGTTACAATATCTGGAACAGGCGGAACTTCCGCTGCTGGCTTTTTATGTGCGCGCGGTTGCTCAGGCCGAGGGGGTGGAACTAACCGCCCCGCCGGCAAAGGCGCAGGACTGCCGATTAGTGGCTGAATACAGCGATGGGTGTTTCCGCTTGATATGCCATGGTGGCAGCGATGGTGGCCGTTCCACTGCGGCGGCGCCGACCATACCGCCTGCTTGGCTGCGCCTGTGTCCCGGGCTGGCAGAAGGGGCGGTTGAGCTGGCGGATTTGGAGGAGATTCTGCCGTTGCTGTTGCGCCTGAACTCTGCCGGGGTTGAGTTGCAATGGCAGGGGGAACCACTGCTGGTGAGCGATGGCGGCAAACGCCCCCTGAATCTGCGCTGCCTTGCTCAGGCGGGTGGATGGTTTGAAATCGGGGTTGAGTTGCAGGGGGAACCGGTGAAGTTCCTGCCGGAGCTGATGATGGCGGCAGAGGTCTGCACGGGGAATTACCTGCCCATAGGCCGCAACCGTTACCTGCTGGTGCCCGCAGAGCAGTTGCGGGATTTGCGCTTGCTCAGTAGTGCCGTCAGGGTGGAAATGGGGCATGTATACCTGCCGGTTGCTGCGTTGCCCGCGTTGCAGCCTGATTGGCAGCTGGGGCTGCCACCTCGAATCGCGGCCCGTCTGAGCCGCATGCGCGCAGTCCCCCCTGTGCCGCCCGGGGTGGCCGTGGAGTTGCGCCCGTACCAGCTGACGGGCTACCACTGGCTGGCGAACTGTGCGGCTGTCGGTCTGGGAACCTGCCTGGCAGATGACATGGGGCTGGGGAAGACACTACAGCTGCTGGCTTTGTTAATGCAGCGGGTGCGGCGGGGAATTTCGCTGGTGGTTGCCCCGCTGTCATTGCTGGAGAATTGGTTGGCAGAGAGTGCGCGTTTTGTGCCGGGCTTGCGGGTACAGCGCTATCGACCGGGGCAGGCATTGCCGTCGTCCTCTCGTTGTGACGTGGTGTTTGCCTCGTATGGCGAGGTGGTGGCGAATTCTGCCGTTTTCGCCACCCGCCGCTGGAATGTGCTCGCACTGGACGAAGCCCAGGAAATCAGAAACAGTAACTCCCTGCGAGCCCGCACGCTGTGCTCACTCACGGCGACGGCCCGCGTGTGTCTGACGGGTACCCCCGTGGAAAATCGGGTGGAGGACCTGCTGAGTATCATGCACTTTCTCAACCCCGACCTGCCGCTCAACACCCGAGGACGCGCGAACACAGCCGAGCGTCTGGACTTTGTGCAGCGCCTGACCGCCCCGCTCATGCTGCGCCGCACGCGCTCCGGGGTACTCAGCGAATTGCCACCGCTCACTGAGATTGTGTACCGAACCGAACTTTCTGCAACGGAGAGAGCGCTTTATGAGAGCTATAGAGCCGCTGCGCTGGCAGCTGACTGCAGTTCGCGCATGCATGTGCTGGCTGCTCTCACGCGCCTGCGCCGCTTATGTTGTGCGCCATCGCTGGTGCAGGCGGACTGCTCTCAGCCTTCGACCAAGCTCACAGCTATGGCTGAATTGGCCTGGCAACTCTGCGCAAATGGTCACCGTGTGCTGATATTCAGTCAATTTACGGATGTGCTGGATCTCGCGGCCCCCATGCTGCAGGCCGGCGGGTTGAGCTACCTGCGTATGGATGGCAGCACGCCGCCCGCCACGCGCGATAAACTCGTGCAGCAATTCCAGAGCGGGCAGGTACCCCTCTTCCTGCTGTCGCTGAAAGTGGGTGGCACAGGGTTGAATCTCACAGCGGCTGATTATGTGCTGCTGCTCGACCCATGGTGGAACCCCGCTGTTGAAGCTCAGGCTGCAGCCCGCAGCCACCGCAGTGGGCAGCAGCGGCCGGTGACACTCTGCCGATTGATTGCAGCAGGCACGCTTGAAGAGCGCATGCTTGCGCTGCAACAGCAGAAAAAAGAACTGGCAGAGTCCCTCGTGCCGGAGGGTACTCTGCCATTGGAAACGCTTTTAGCGCTGCTCTGAAGGCTTACTTGCTGACGTTGAAGCGGAACTCCACCACGTCGCCGTCCTGCATCACATAATCCTTGCCTTCAATACGCAGCTTGGCTTGCTCTTTGGCCTTTGCCATGGAACCGCAGGCCACCAAATCCTCGTAGGCCACCACCTGAGCGGCAATGAACCCGCGCTCAAAATCGGTGTGGATGACACCGGCCGCCGCCGGGGCTTTGTCGCCGGCATGGATGGTCCAGGCGCGAGTCTCCTTCACACCCGTGGTCAGGTAGGTGCGCAGGCCGAGCAGGTGGTACACCGCGCGAATGAGGTCACTCACGCCGGAATCTTCCACACCCAGGTCATTGAGGAACATGACCGCCTCTTCCTTCGGCAGCTCCGAGAGCTCCTCTTCAATGCGGGCGGAAATCACGATGGCCTCGGCATTGTGGTGCTCGGCCACGTAGCGGCGCACGGCCGATACATAGGGGTGAGCATCGGGATTTTTCACGGCTTCAGCCAGTTCATCCTCGCTCACATTGCAGGCGAAAATGCTCTTCTTGTTGGAAAGCAGGAAAAACTCTTTCATGAGCTTGCGCTCGTCATCACTGATTTCAAGCGTGATGGCCGGTTTACCGGCATCGAGGTGCGGGAGCAGTTTTTCGATGAGCTCCACCTCGGCCTTCGCCTCTTTGTCGCCGCCGCGGGCTTTTTTGATACGGCTTTCCTTGCGCTTCTCCATAGCGGCCAGGTCGGCCAGAATCAGCTCGGAGTTGATGATTTCGATATCGCGCACCGGGTCAACAGAGCCCAGCTCGTGAATGATGTCGTCATTCTCAAAGCAGCGCACCACCTGCACGATGGCATCCGTCTCGCGAATGTTGGACAGGAACTTATTGCCCAGACCTGCACCTTCAGCGGCACCTTTCACCAGACCGGCGATGTCCACAAACTCAATGGCAGCGGGGACAATCTTCTCCGTCTTGCTCATTTCAGCCAGTACCTGCAGGCGCTCATCGGGTACTTCCACCACACCCACATTCGGGTCGATGGTGCAGAAGGGGTAGTTAGCAGCCTCCGCCTTGCGAGAACGGGTTACTGCGTTGAAAAGAGTCGATTTGCCTACATTCGGAAGTCCTACAATACCTGCCTGTAACATAACGCGGGCAAATATAGCCTATAACCCTGTGTAAGTCAATCACAAAATCAGCCGCCCCGGGGCAAAGCAGGGCGATTTACCGGTATGGCGCGGGGGGATATGCCCCCCCGCGCATCGGGATGAGGTTAGAGCTCAACGTTGCGCATATCGCCCGTATTCTTGAAGGCGAGGTGGAACGAGTAGGCCTTTTCCAGACTGTGCGGGGTGTGGCCGACCGGGGTGAGTGCAACGTAACGGCGGAGCAGGGGGCGGTAGTCCGGGTGGGCGCAGTTCTCGATAATGAGCTCGGCTCGCTCGCGCGGAGACTTGCCGCGCAGGTCGGCAATTCCCTGTTCGGTGATGAGAATCTGAACATCGTGCTCGGTGTGATCCACATGGCTGACCATGGGCACGATGGCGGATATGGCCCCACCCTTCGCCACTGAGGGGCAGCTGAAAATGGTGATAGCCGCGGCACGGGCAAAGTCGCCGCTGCCGCCGATGCCGTTCATGATTTTGCTGCCCAGTATGTGGGTGCTGTTCACGTTGCCGAAGATGTCGGCTTCGAGCGCGGTGTTCATGCAGATGAGCCCCAGCTGGCGCACGATGGCGGGGTTGTTCGTCATCTCGGTGGGGCGCAGCAGCAACTTGTCGCGGTAAAAATCGAAGTTGGCGTATACCTCCTCCATCGCTTCATCGCTCACGGACAGGGAGCAGCCGCTGGCAAAGGTCACACGCCCACTGCGCACAAGCTCCAGCGCGCTTTCCTGAATCACCTCGGTGTACATTTTAACAGGTGGTATTACCTGCGAGCGTCCCAGCGCCTTCAGTACGGCATTTGCCACGTTACCTACACCGCTCTGTATGGGCAGGAACTCCGGCGGTATGCGACCGGCAGCGTATTCCTGCTCCAGAAATTTTATCACATTCTCCCCGATTTTGTCGGTCACGGCATCATTCGGACGATAGGGTGCCAGGCCGTCTTTCTGGTGGTTCATCACCACGCCCACGATTTTGGCCGGGTCCACCTGCACCCAGGGAGTGCCGATTTTTTCTTCGGGAGCAACTAGGGGAATGGGCGTGCGGTTGGGGGGATCTTCGGGGATGAAAATGTCGTGAATCTCTGCCAGGCAGGGTTTGTGGTATGTGTTGAGCTCCAGTATGATGCGGTCTGCCATCAGGCAGAAATCCGCAGATGACCCCTGGCTCATGGTGAAGACCAGTTTACCGTCATCCGTCACATCGCAGACTTCGACAATCGCCGTTTTCACACGGGGGATGATGCCGTAGCGCATGTTCTGCGCAAAGAGCGAAATATGCGGCTCGATATAGGGAACCTCGGCATTGTTGATTTGGGTGCGCGTACGTGGGCACGACATGTAGGGCATGCGCAGGCTCACACACTCAGCCTGCGCCAGTTCGCCGTCAACCGCGGCGCTGTTCGACGCTCCGCACATCACCTGCAGGCGATAGGAGCGCCCCGCGGCATGCTCTGCCTTGGCCCGCTCCGCAATAGCTCGCGGTACCACCTTCACCGCACCGGCTTCGGTGAACCCGCTCAACCCGATGCACTCGCCGTCTTCTATCAGTGCTGCGGCCTCTTCTGCTGTTAAAATGGGATATCGCATACTCTCTGCCTCAAACCTTAACAAAAAGCTAGAGTATGGTCAAGCATAAAGTGCGCACCTGATTCAAAAAAAGGCGAGATTCCTTTTTATACAATTACATATTACAGAGAAACTGGCCCACCCACTTTTGTAGAATAGGTGGGAAGCTGCTCGGTGGAAGAATCACCAGCAAAGCCCTCTATAGGCATCATCAACCAAGTCAAGGCTTCAGGCCTGCGGCGCGTCGAACCTTAGGCGCAAGCTCGGTGTTGTCCTGCACCCCGGTAAACAACGCAGCCCCACAGCCCGCAGCATACACGGGAACCGCAACACCGCTGTGCATGAACGTGCTGAAGTTCCCCTCCACCTTTCCTTTGCCTTTATCCCCGCCCAGAATACTTAATCCACCGGTCTGGTGATCCGCCGTCACCAACAGGAGCGTATCGTTCCGCTTCTGCATCCACCGCAGCACCACGCCCACAGCGCGGTCGAAATCCAGCGTTTCATGCACCGTTTCATCCAAATCATTCACATGCGCAGACATGTCGATTTTGGAGCCTTCCACCATCAGGAAGAAGCCGTCCTTATCCTGCTCCAGCAACTTCAAAGCCTGCTCCACGCGCTGCGGCAACCAATCACCGCGCTTACTGGCGGGTGCACAGTCCCCCGGAGCGGCTAATTCACACAAGCTGCACTCTTTTTCCAATTTTTTGCGTTGTTCTGCGGTGAAATGAGCGGAGCCGCCACCTGCCACGACGTCAAAACCGGCCTCGGTCAGCGCTGCGGCAATGGCGTCTGTGTTCTTGCGGCTCTTCACATGTGCATAGAACGCCGCCGGCGTAGCATCTGTCACAGCCTTGGTTACCACCACCCCCGTTGCCTTACCGGCCTGCCGCATCTGCTCGGCAAGCGATTGTAGCGGTTTCCCTGCAGCGTCCACACCAACCTGCCCATTTTTCGTCTTATGCCCGCAGGCAATAGCGGTACCGCCGGCGGCAGAATCGGTGATGGTATGGCTGGCCGAGGTGGTGATAGAAAAGCCCGTTACCGGCAGCGTCGTCATGTTCAGCTGCCCCTTGTTGCACAGCCAGGCTGCCCATACATGCTCCGCTCCCATTCCATCACCTATCATCAATATCACATTGCGAGCCCGCCCGCTTGCTTGCCCCGGAGTTTCAGCAATCTTCTCGTGAGTGTGCGTGTGGACATAGGTCCGGGTACCGCAGGAAACAAGGCAACTCCCCATCAGGGCAAGGAACAATACCAACTTCTTCATGCTTGTAGTCTAGCACAATACATCATGCCCTGGCAAGGTAAAAACAAAAAAAGCCTGCTTTCCAAATCGTATCGGAAAGCATGCTCGGTGAATACCCTTTGAGAAGGGTACGTCTCCGAGGACACGTGAGAGTTGTCGAAAATTGCAATAATTTGCCGGTTAAACTCTTGCATAACACTAAACGTTTTTTTGATGTTTTTTACACATCTGCTGCCTGAGGATATTGTGCGAGCATGTTTTGCCGTAACTTCCAATCCGGCATCATTACTGAAAGCAATGAATAAAAACTCTTGGAATGATTTGGATGGATCAAGTGGCAAAGTTCGTGCATAACTATATACTCCACACATGGTCGAGGTGTCCCTATAAGGTGAGGATGCAGACGGATGATGCCCTTTGCCGCAGTGCAACTACCCCAGCGTTTTGGCATGTGTTCAATACGTAGCTCTGGTAATTTGATATTATATTTCCGAAACGGAGGATATAGATAATTTAATACTTCATGATACACAACATTTCTTTTTTGCTCGAAGTATTCAGCAATCATCCCACCATTGGCAACGGTGTTGCTGGTTTCGGGCGTGTATAAATACAAATATACGCCATCAGATGTTACTTGTTTACGTGCGTCTTGTATTATTTTCAGTCGAAGCGCTTTTCCCAGCAGCATATAGCTTTCACCACTCACAAATTGCTTTCCCCGTAAATCCGAAAAAATTACGGCAATTGATTTCCTTAGCGTATTCAACACAAAGTTCTTTCGCCTATGTAAAAAACTTTCTATCTCTTTCAACTCAACACCAATGGGGGAAGAGACGGTAATCGTGCCATCACCCCGGATACGCAGATTAAGATTTTTTACCTCTTTCTGCAACCACTCGTAACCGATTGATATGCCATCCACTTCAATGAAGTGCAGGGAAATCTTGGTACTCATATGTTGAATCGGCGCAGGGCTACTGTTTTTACATTTTCGATTATTTTGTCTACTATATCGAGGGGTAACTCCAACCCTTTCTCCTTTTCGTACATGTAGAACAAATCATCAATTTGCTGTGAAATCTCATCATGCACAGATTTATTGTGAGTCCAATCAACTTTACTACAAGTTTCGATAATTTCCGTAATTTGCAATGATATTTCTGCGACCTGCTCGTCCCGTAACCTATATTCACCCAGTATACCCAGCAAAACACCATAGAAAGCCTGAGCATGCGCGTTTGCTCGAATTATCTGAGGATAATCAAGGTCGGTTTTACCTCCCAGAAAGTCTTTCATTACTTCACGCATGCGTTTCAGATATTCAGCCTCGGAGATGACTTTATCACGAAAAAGATCCAATGTCTCCTGAATTCTCTGTGAAAAGTTATCGTAAAAGGCAGGATTTTCCTCACGTTTTTCACTGATGCTGCGAGTCAATAAATTTCGAATAGCTTCTGCCTTGGCTCGGGAGGAGCCTAATTCATCCAAAGCTTTATCCATTTCCTCTTGATTCTGGATATCGATAGGTGCGGTCAGATACTGTAAATCCCCGACATGCAAATGTTCATCCAGCAAGTTCTGCATCAGGGGACCATATTCGCTATCATCCAGCACGTCATAATAGCGTATTTTTACACTCCGACGTACCTTGCAGAAAAAGGCAAACGTATGCTTGTATCGCTCAATTTCTGTTTCTGTTAATTTACGGTACGCAAGCTCGGAATTAAGAACCGTATTCAACGCTCGTCCGTACAGAGACAGTTTCTTGTAAAAGGCATCCCTTTTCTTATTATCTGCCAGAGATTCTTCTATTGACTCCGGGTCAGACATATCTACCTTACTGCCAAATTCATCCAGCAAATGAGTGTATGCCTCCTTTAATTTGGCAATTTCTGCTACAATGTCAGTGAGGCTACCGCGCAGATCGGCGAAAGCATATTTTTCCAATCCGGCGCCGCTGTACATTTCCATGGCTTCATTCAGCTCCTTTACCTGGCAGCGGTAATCAATCACCAATCCGTAGTCTTTCCCTTCAGCCAGTCGATTTGTTCTGGCAATCGCCTGCAACAGATTATGCTCCCGAAGTTCCTTGTCTATATACAGCACTTGGCACACCGGCGCATCAAATCCAGTCAGAAGCTTGCTGCACACGATAATGATGTCAATTTCTCCATTGCGGTACAGTTCTTTAATCGTTTCTTCATAGGTTTCTGCATCGCCGTAGCGCTCCATCATCCTATTCCAGAATGCTACCACCTTGGCATCACCGGATTCGTCCTCTCCATCAGGAGCTTCTCGCAAATCCGGTGCAGATATCAACGCCGCGCATTTCAAATCTCCCAGCTTTTCAAAGCATTCCAGATACCGCACGGCATCACGCTTAAAATTACAAGCCAGCATGGCCTTGAAGTTTGTCTTCTGTATTGCTGTGCAGAAATGCATATTTACATCCAGAGATATACGACGTATGCGGGCTATGGTGGAACTAACGCGCCTCAAGGTGCTCCACTTGCGGCTCAAATCATCCCGCTGACTAGGAGTCAAGCGCTTTGTTGTCTGTTCGAACCAAAGGTCGATATTCTTCTCGTCTACATTCTGCTCCACATAGCGCCCCTCATACAGAAGCGGAACAATTGCTCCGTCATTCACTCCATCCAAAATCGTATACTGGTGCAGCATCTGCCCGAAGCGCTCGCAGGTATTACGCTGTTCGCTTTTCATCAAAGGCGTGCCGGTAAATGCCAGGAAACAAGAACGCGAAAGCACGTCACGCATCTTGGCTGCCAATTTTTCATACTGAGAGCGATGACCTTCATCCACCAGCACATAAATATCTTCAGAATCGCAACGCAGCTTCTGATTTGCCGGGGTTTCAAATTTATTTATCAGGGTTGTAATGATGTCGACATCGTTATCCTTCAGCAAGCGGGACAAGTGCCCACCACTGGCTGCTTGAGTCGGGCGCATGCGTGTATGGGCAAAGGTATTGCTTATCTGTCTGTCTAGCTCCTTCCTATCCGTCACTACCACCACGCGTGGATTTGTACCGTTGCGGTTCATCAGTAGATATCTTGCCAGCATGGCCATGGTCAGGCTTTTGCCACTTCCTTGCGTGTGCCATATCACACCACCTTGCCTGCGCCCGTCATTCCGGCGCTTCTGCACGGTCTGCACGATGCGCTGTATAGCAAAAAACTGCTGGTACCGGGCTATCTTTTTCACCTTGGCATCATACACCACAAAATAACGTATGAGCTCCATGGCTCTCTCCGGGCTGAACAGAGAACAAAATACCCTATCCTGTTCTGTGGGCTTGCGACCGGAGACTAATTCACCGGGCAAGGCTGTATGATAGCGTTCATCTTCTTCCTTCCATTTCCCCCAGAATTTGCGAGGGGTATCCGTTGTGGCATAGCGCACATCATTCCTGTTCGTTGCCACCACCATCTGAGCATACTTGTACAGGTGGGGAATCCATTCTCGTCCCTGATTGCGCAGGTGCTGTGCGATCGCTTCTTCCACTTTGTTGACCGGCGCTTTGCATTCTATCACCGCAAAGGGAATACCGTTAATGAACAATACCAGATCCGGCTGCGCATTGTGCTGCTTATCCACGCTCTCTACAGCAAATTCCTCCGTCACATGGAAGCGGTTGTTCTGCAGGCACTCCCAATCTATGAATTTCAGATTAAAGTTCTGCACGTGACCCTCGCCCACATGCTCAGGATAGCTGCTGCCCAGCATCAGCATATCATAAACTTGCTCGCTGGCGCGAACCAGCCCGGTCACAATAGGAGCGTCCAGCTCATCCATGGCTCGCTCAATATTGCTTGCGGAAAATTCATTCTCCACGCCTCCATATTTATAGCGGTTCAGCTTCCGCAACTGCCCGCGCAGTACATCACGCAGTAGCACATGATAGCCGCTTCCCCGCTGTTTACGGCAATCCTCCGGACTCAGATACTCATACCCAAGCCCTTGTAATACCTCCAAAGCCGTCCGCTTGGTGGCGTTCTTTTCTAAATATTGTTCGGCGTTCATTTTCTAGTGATTGATGTGAGCGAGAGTCGTAACTCCCGCTCAGTTGTTTATCGTCTATCGCGGGGCGGGCATGGATCATTGCCATGACTATCCGGATTTTGTATCCTTCCGTTCTTCAGGTGCGGAATCAATTCCGTCCCCTGATTGCGGCTCATGCGTCTGCCCGCTTCCATTGCTTCGCCCTTGGTGGCATAGCGACCACTAACACGCTGGGCGTGTTCACGCTTTACATCCCAACTCCCGTGTAGGGGATTGTGTACGACATGATGTTCTTTTCTATTCATATTATCATCTCCTTTCTATTTTTTATAACAAAGTTTTATGAGCATTTCTGGTTCTCCCTTCATACCTTAACTCTAATCTTTCCCGTCAGCAACTGCTGCATCAGAGCTTTTTTCTTGAGATTTTCTTGTTCAAGCTCTTTTTCCAATAACGTCACAGAGTAATATAACGCTTGAAGAATTTCTGCAATTTTAACCTGTTCATCATATGAGGGTAATTCCATTCGACAATTAAAAAAGTCCTCCACTGCTATATTGAGCAGCCCATGGTTTCTCGCACCCTCCTGCGTTACCATGTCAAGTTCCTTATTCAATACTCCTGAATCAAAAGCAAACTCTACATAGTTAACATCTACCAGATTCGTATTCATTCGAAAACAAATGTAGAGAGGTGAAACTATCCCTGTGCTGTATTTTTTTAATCTTTTAATCGCTCCATAAGGATTACAGCTAGAGGAACTTCTGTTATACGCATAATCGTCACGCAAAAGTAAAAAATAATTAGACTTATCCTTACCAGCCACTTCCTTTTTAAAATACGCTTCCTGCGATACTAACCCATCGCTTGCGGAAATCGTAAGCACATTATTGCATTGTTCAGTATTTCTCACTGTCAGTCTCTGGGCTATATCAGAAAGTCTTTTTCTTTTCCACGGTTCAGCATGCCCTGGAATTTTTCTTTTTCCGCTCAGTAGCATTTGACACAAATACTTCTTTAAACGTTTCTTTTCTTCCAGCAACTTCGTTTTGAGTTCAATTATCTTATCCTGAGCAGAAAGAATCTCGACAATTTTCCGCTGCTCGGCAATGGGGGGAAGGCTAATCTTTATTTTCTTTATTATCTCTGTACTAAGATTTTCCTGACTGCCTCCATTACTTAATTTCCTTATCGATTCGTATCTAAATTGCAAAAAATAATACACATAGCTCGGCTCATCTTTTTTGATTTCGATTGAAGCACATGCTTGATTCGTCGTTGCTGTGATATTTAATCTGGCCACTATTCCTCGCGTTTTACCATGACCATACATTGCCATTAACAAGGTACCAGGTTTTAACAACTTCAGAGAAGTTTCATGTACCGCACGTAAGGACACATGTTCTCGAGTCTCATTTACGAAACCGGAGGACAACTCACCTGTACTAACCCATGGAATATCGCCATTCCAAAAATCCTGATTATTTCTCGCGGGAGTACTACCGGAAGATATTTTCGCAATGTCACCTAATCTTTTTATATCCATATTCCGATAATACATTAAGAAAAATACTTATTAAGTTCAATGATTTTTTCTTCCAATCGTGCCAGAACTTTCTTCAGTTTTTCTATTTCTAAATTGCAAATATCTCGGCAGAATTCCATCTTTTTAAACTCCTCTATACATTTCTTCTCTCCATAATCACCAAATGTTACTTTTGAGATGTAATATCCTTCTGAGTCGATACCTTCCAAACATAAGGAATTCTCTATCCCTTTTTTGAAACGTGTATTATTCTCATGATATGGCATAACGTCTTCTAATACGTTGTTGGCCTCCTTTCTCTCCCTTTTGGTATCACAATCAAACAGACATACCGTTTTATTTTTCAGGCTTCTCCCTCTCAAAAATTCTGCTGCTTTCGATAAATCCTTACACCCAGTATTTCTTTCCTGTCCATTCGAATCCAAATAGCCTACCCACTTGAACTGGTAGTTTACGTTATAACCAAACACTTCTACGGCTTTATTGAAATACATCTCATCCGTTCTTCCTTCTAGATAAACAACGTTCTGAGAGTCGTCTAAACGAACAGAGAAAGCATCTTCTACAACAGCTATGCTATTACATTGATAGTATTCTGGTTTGTCACTCACTTGAACTTTTCCTGTTTCATCACGATTGAGCACGATAACTTTATCATTACTTCGATTATCATTGTGTATAATAAATGGAGAATGAGTTACCACAAAGATTTGAGATGTCTGAATTCCTTTATCATCTGTAAATATACCTTTATAATATTGCATTATTTTCATTTGCCAATAGGGATGAAGACTTATCTCTGGCTCGTCAATAAAGACAAATACCCCTTTCAAAGAATTGACATCTCTCAATAGAAAGCACCCCCGATACACTATTTGTTTTTCGCCCGAGCTAAGTTCATCCAAGGAGATTTTAGTACCGTTTTTTGTGAAGTATACTTCCTTTTTCCCATTCTCAGTCTCCACACCGGCATATTTCAAATCAGAAAACATTTGTTCAAAGGCTCGTGTAAAACGCTGCATTTTTGATTCCGGTTCAGAGCCATTCCTCCCCTCTCTGTACCATTTTGCCAAACTAGTATCATCCTGAGTCTGAATATCAACCAATAACTGCTTAGTCATCTGAGACAAATCATCTGATGAACGTCTGCTTTCAGCTTTTGAATCTAATGTGGAAGATCTTACATATTCTACTTTTGTTTTCTTAAAATTGATATCAACATCTGAAAATATTCCTTTGAACCTATATATTCTATCTACAAGAGAACTATGAAAAAGCTCTCTTCTCCCTTTATTATCTCTAATGCGGAAAGAAGTGTGGCCGAAACGTTTTTCCGAATGCAAAGATAAAGAGATATTATCACAATCTCTTTCTATATCAAATTTCAGTTCATTAATGGGACTGCAAGACGCAATCTGGTAAAGTTCATTTAAAAGCGTACTTTTACCATTGCCGTTTTCCCCGGCAATGATAACCGTATCTACAGCCTGCCCCGACTGATTACAAAAGTCAATTTTAAGGTCACCTAAGATGGGATGATTACTAAACTCAATACTTCTAAATTTATCCATAATCTTTATTTTTTTGATAATTTCTTAATCTGTTTCTCAGCAGAGCGAAGTGATTCCATGAAGGCAAATTCGATGGGGGAGAATTCAGCGGTGAGGCGTTGTTTGTATTTAGAGAATTCCTCGGCGGCACTGCGGTCGGCCAGTTCGCGGGAGATGCGCCCGGCGTTATCGAGCACATCGCTGCGGGACATGCGCAGGAAGTCATCCACATGAGTAATCCAATCCTTCATGTACATGGGAACACCACGCAGCGCCTGGAGTTCGGCAAGATCCAAGAAGGCGGAGACGAGGTAGTTGAGAGTTGAAAGCTCTTTTTCCTGAAGATAATTTTTTGCGGTCTGTGCCTCCTGAAGCGTAGGGCGAGCCCCCTTAAATGAAGTCATGCCCATGAGTGGGAGGTCTGCATCAGCACGACCGGCCACGAGTTCTGCTGCGGTTTGCCCGGTGGCTGCATATATCATCTTATTCTGTACCACCTTAAAGAAAAGTCGGGTTTCCTCCGCATTTGCGGAATAGTCCATGCTGGTGGCATAAATATCCAGCACCTGGCGCCAGAATACTTTTTCGGAGGAACGGATGTCGCGAATGCGCTCCAGAAGCTCGCGGAAATAGTTGCCGCCACCGGCAGACTTCAGCAGGAGGTCATTCATGGCAAAGCCTTTCTGCAGATATTCCTTCAACACGCGGTTGGCCCACACGCGAAACTGAGTACCACGCAATGACTTCACACGATAACCGACCGCAATCACCACGTCCAGACTGTAGAGCTGCAGTGGTCTGCCTGCTGTATCAGCCTGTAGGGTTTGCATATTGCCTGCGGAGGAGAGCTCGCCTTCTTCAAAGATGTTATTGATGTGACGATTAATGCCGGTGCGGTCTTTTTGAAAGAGGTCGGACATTTGGGCAATGGTGAGCCACACGGTGTCACCATTGAGGTGGACATCCAGTCGAGTTTGACCATCTTCGGTTTGATACATCAAAATAGGCATATCATTTGCACTCATAATCCCAGTTGCTCAAGGTTTTTGTTCATCTGTGCCTGTACAATGGCCAATTCGGCTTCCAGTTTGGCGATATTACGCTTCACTTCAGCAATGTCAATTTCCTCTTCTTCCTCGAAGGTGTCGACATAGCGAGGGATATTGAGGTTGTAATCATTCTCCTGAACCTCCTTTTTGGTGGCAAGGTAACTGAACTTATCGATTGTCTTGCGCGCGGTGTAGGTATCCACGATTCGAGCAATATCTGTATCCCGTAAACGGTTCTGATTTTTGCCCTTCTCGAAGCAGTCATCGCCTGAGGCATCGATAAACAGAATGTCAGTAGTGGGACGAGCCTTTCGGAACACGAGAATACAGGCAGGAATACCTGTGCCATAGAATAAATTGGCAGGCAGCCCAATCACGGCATCCAACCAGTCATGCTCCACGAGAGCCTTGCGAATTTTGCCCTCGCCGGCACCGCGGAACAGTACACCATGTGGCAACACCACAGCCATGCGCCCGGAATCTGCATCCAGACATTTGAGCATGTGCAGTACAAAGGCATAATCACCCTTAGATGACGGAGGTACACCATCAGAGAATCGATTCCACACATCCAGTGAGGGAATCATTTTTTTGACAGGCTTGCCCTTTTCATCTACAACATCGCCGGTAAGGAAAGCGCTGTCCCATTTATCAAGAGAGAAGGGAGGATTGGCCACGACCACCTGAAAGCTCATGAGATTATCATCCTTGATATTTTGAGGATTCGCAATCGTATCTCCCTGCCATATGCTGGCATCTTTCACACCGTGCAAAAACATGTTCATGGTGCAGAGCGCCCAGGTCTGGGCATTTAATTCCTGCCCATATACAGCAGCTTTCCCTCCGGGCACCTTTTTATATGCTTTGAGCAGAAGGCCGCCGCTACCGCAAGTCGGATCGTAAATGCGGTCATTTTCGCGAGGCGAGACAAGCGTGGCGACCAGCTCAGATACCTCCTTGGGAGTGAAGAACTCACCCCCTTTCTTTCCGGCGTCTGAGGCGAAGTTGGCAATCATGTATTCATATGCATCGCCGATAATATCAGCGTTATCCAATGCCGAAGGACGAAGATTCAGCTTGCTGAAATCCTCTAGCAAATTACGAAGCACTGTATTCTTTGTCTTTGCGTCACCAAAATCCACCTGAGAATTAAAGTCAATGGCGCGGAATACGTTGCGGAGCTTTCCACTGTTTTGGTCTTCAATTCTTGCCAGAGCCACGTTGATTTTCTGCCCAATCTCCGGATCGTGACGATTATCGTAGAGGTAATCGAAGGTGGATTCATCATCCATAACAAAGCTTTCACGACTCATAGCGCGAGAGATGCGCTCCTCATTATCGTTATATCGTACTGTATACATCTCCCGTTTCTCAGCCGTTACATCACTAAGGTACTTCACAAAAAGCATTGAGAGAATGTAATCCTTATATCGGGAGCTATCTATCTTGCCGCGGAAGCTGTCGCAGGCTTTCCAGAGCACTTGCTCGATGTCGTTTTTTGTTGTCATATTTATATCGTTGCGTTGTAAATGTTTTCCGTAAGTCTCTGAGCCAGAAGAGCCCGTTCTGCTCGTAACCTCTTCAGTAGTATTTGTTCCCGCCGGTGCAAGGATTGCAACGCTGCAATCTTCACTTGTTTAGCCATTGGAAGATGTGTAATGTTTAATTCAGAAAAAAACTGAGGTCTCACCGCATTCATCATGTTTGCAGAAGTGTTTTCGTAAATCCGGCGACGCATAGCCGGCCGGTTTAATATCCAATGCAGGTAACCGGAATTTAATCTTTCTCTATCCGGGCGAATAATGACGAAGTGAGAGGACACAAGCATACCGGCTTTTTGTTCATCAATCAACACAGCGGAGTAAGGCCATGTAAGTCGCACAATCACATCCCCAACAGAGGTTTGATATGTGTTGGGTAACACACCTACAGAAACATACCTATCTATTGCTGACATATCTAACTCACCATCCTCTTTCACGGAACGCAGAGTTAGTAAAGCATACATTTCTCCGCGCTCTTCCTGAGACCTTTTTCGAGACAACACTAATCCACTGCGTATGGACGCAAGCTCGCTTAAACTTACCTTCTTGTTTTTTGTTGTCATGCGTCAAAAATAACACAATGAAGAAGATAGTCAAGTCTTTTTTTTGCTGTCATGTATAAAAAAGAACAATAAAGTGCAAAATATGCACTTTATGAAAGAAAGGGGAGAGGCAGCTGCGACTGTTACAAACTCACGCTTTGCTGAGGATATTGCAATCTGTTAATTTCCTCTTGCAGCCTTGCCAGGAAGCGGCCTGCGTGGGCTCCATCCATTTGAGTGTGGTGGAATTGGAAGGAGATGGGCAGCTCGTAGTGTAACCATTTGCGGCGGTATTTGCCCCAGATGATAAAGGGATTGTTGAAAATGCCGCTATTCATGCCGACAGCTCCGTCAATCTCAGTATCGACAATAGCAGAGGTCCCGATGACCATACAGTCGGCAGAGAGGTCTCTATCCCGGCAATTAAGGGCTACTTCTGCCGTATATTGCAGGTATTCCTTGTTAAATGTTTCTAAATCAGGCGTATACCTATTGTCACAAGAGCTTACTTCGCCTTCTTTATTTTTAACAATGGTGTTAACAGCAATAGAATCATATTGTATCAATTTATTGCCTACGGGAAGGATGTAGAATTCCTTAATGCCCTCAGCTGCTCTGCCAATGCAGTAATTCAACATCATATTGAACTTCAGGTGCTTTTTCTTGGAAAGCTTGACAAGCCGCGTTACGTCCAAAGTCTTAAAGAACGTAACCATGGGATTCGGTGCATGCATCCACAGTTCAAAGGCTGCCGCTCTTGTTGTATCGCTGGGTGAGATTTCTTGAGGCATGTATTTATTGGTTGATAAGTTTAATAAGCCCGGAGACGCGGGGTATAGCGTTTGTTATCATGGCGAAGGGGCATACAACAAAAAGGCTGACTCCGTTTGAAGTCAGCCTTAGTACACGAGAAGAGATTCGAACTCCTGACCAACTGTGTGTAAGACAGCCGCTCTACCACTGAGCTACTCGTGCATCTGTGTGCGGGCACATTATACACAACTGGCGGGGGAATGCAAGCCTAAAATGTGATTTTTTGCTATTTTTTTGTAATTTTTGTGTTTTGGGGTATGGATTTGGCCCAAACGGAGGAGGGGTGGCGGTGGATGATGTGGGTGCCGGGGCCGGTGAATTGGCCTTGCCAGACGGTGGCGGGGCCCAGGGAGAATTCAACTTTGCAGTGGGGGCCGGCGTAGATGTCACCCGTGAGTTGGCAGTTGTCGGCGCGGAGCTGTACGGTGGCGGCATTGAAGCCGGGTTTGCCCCAGGTGGCTTCGCTGGCGCGCAGTAGCAGGGAGCCGGGGTCACCCGCGCGGCAATCGGTGAGTTTGATTTCGGCGTGAGCATTGGTGACGAAGAAGATGCTCTTGCCGGCGGCGCTGAGCTTGCAGTCGTGCAGGCGTATGTGAATGGGTGCGGAGAGGCTGCCTACGCTGTCGGTACTGTGGGCGAGCACGGCACAGGTCCCTTGACTGCTGATGTGGGTGTGGCTCAGTTCGGTGCTTGTGCCGGGTGTGGCGGTCAGGATAGCCGTTGGCGGCGGTGGGGCAATGGGCGGTATGAAGAGCATGCGGCATGAGACACTGCCACTGCCGGTACTGTTGATAAATTGTTAGTTTTGCGGGTGAGCGGGTGCCGGCTCCATGGCGGCGTTGTGCTGCAGGTGGGGCAGGCCAATTCGACGTATGGGGGTGCCGGTGAAGAGTTGCTCGAACTCTGCGGGGGCCAGTTCACGGATTGCTTGCGGGCTGAGGGCTGCAA
>JAZRKM010000104.1:0-19020 GCA_045646325.1 Akkermansia sp.
GCCTCCGACTTGGCAATGCGGTTGATATAGCGGATAATCGCCTTGGCGCGGGCATAGCCGGGAGCGGACTTTGCACCGAAAATGAATGCGGTGGGCCGGAAATCCGTCAGTTCGCCGTTTTTCAGCCGGAAGTAGATATCCACAATGGACAGAGCATTCATCAGTTGGCGCTTATACTCATGGAGACGCTTGACCTGTACATCGAAGATGAAGTCGGGATTCAGTTCTACGCCTTCTCTTTGGGCAATCACTTCGCAGAGTTGTTCCTTCTTCTTCCGCTTAATCTCATTGAACTCATTAACCAACTGATCATTGATCATAGGCTTCAGTTCTGCCAGGCGATCCAGATCATTCAGGAATTCTCCACCGATGCGGCTCTTGATCAACTGCGTCAGTTCTTGGTTGCACAGACCCAGCCAGCGGCGGGGTGTGACACCGTTGGTCTTATTCTGGAAACGCTCCGGATATACTGCATACCAGTCTTAAAACAGGCACCGGGCGTGGAGCCGCTGAGCAGCAGGTCAGTCATCAGGTAGATGATATCGCGGCTGGTGAAGTGAGCACCGGCCTCCTCGGCGTAGGATTCGGAGAACTTACGTACCAGCTCCTCAAAGATGTAGCCGCAATCCACCGCGCTGATTTTATCCGGCCCCAGATAGCCCTTGGGCGAGGCAAACTCCTGCACCACCAGGAACAGGGCGTTGTGCTCCACCAGCGTGTTGAGCTGGTCCTCGAAGCGGAACTTGCTGAGGATGTCCTGCACGTTGCGGGAGAAGCCCGCCAGATAGTTGCGGAAATTGGCTTCGATATTGTTCGGGTCGGCAATCAGCGTTTCAAAGGTGAACTTGCTGGTGTTATAGAACTTGTACCCGGAGGCGCGCATGAGCATCATATCCAGCGCACCGGGGGCCAATGAGGCGTGCTTTTCATGCGCCGCCAGAACATCCGCGCGCGTGGCCACAAGGCAGTCGTGGAAGCGCTTAATCACGGTCATGGGCAGAATGACCTTGCCGTATTCATGCGGTTTAAAGATGCCGAATATGGCGTTGGCCACGTTCCAGATGACGGTGGCTTTTTCCTGAATATTGGTGCCTACTTGGTAAATCTTATCGTCTTCCATGCTGCTGCGCTCTATCCGTCCGTAGTTTACCTGAAAACTGCTGGTTTTGAAAGAGAAAACTTATCCATGCCTGAAATTATGCTAGCTGTTACAATACAAAAAAAGCCACAGCTTTTGCTGCGGCTTTTTTTGAATGAAATAGACTTAACTTGTATGTCGTTGGTGGAGGGGCTTTAGGCCTCCTCGGGGGCGACGTTCACGCGGCGACCTTCGCGGTCGAAGAACACGCGGCCATCAACCAGGGAGAAGATGGTGTAGTCGCGGCCCATGCCGACGTTCTTGCCGGGGTGGAACTTGGTGCCACGCTGGCGGACGATGATGTTGCCGGCGATAACAGCCTGGCCACCGAACTTCTTCACGCCGAGGCGCTTGCTGCGGGAATCGCGACCGTTACGAACGGAACCCTGACCTTTCTTATGTGCCATAACTAGTAAAAATGTTTGGAGTTAACGGGTTAATAATCAGGCGTTGATGGCGGTGATCTCTACCTTGGTGAGAGCGGCACGGAAGCCCTTCTTCTTGTGGAAACCCTTGCGGCGCTTGAACTTGAAGGCGATGCCCTTGGCACCACGGGCCTCAGCGTCCAGCACTTTGGCGGTTACGGTAGCGCCCTCCACGGTGGGGGTGCCAACTTTGGTAGCGTCGCCGTCCTCCACCAGGAGCACCTGGTCGAAGGTGGTCTCGCCGTCATTCTCCAGACCGGAAATGCGGTCAACGGTGAGCACGTCACCGACCGTCACACGGTACTGCTTGCTGCCGGAAGTGAAAACTGCGTATGCCATAATTTTCTGAATTTTAGGATTGCACCCGCGCATGCGGGCTGGCACATTATATACATACGGCCGCGTTTGGCAAGTCTAAAATTAAAATTTTTTCAAAAAAGTTGCAAATTATGCATAAAATTTTCAAAAATAGTCCGGTTTGGGTAAGTTCGGCGGCGGAGATGGTGGCTCTGGGGCGGGAAATCGCCGCTGAGCTGAGCGGAGGCGAGGTGCTGGGGCTGGTGGGTGATTTGGGGGCAGGCAAAACTCACCTGGTGCGCGGTATTCTGGAGGGGTTGGGAGCTTCGGACCCAGCGGCAAGCCCGACTTTTTCGTTGGTGCATGAGCATGGCGACGGTCGCGTGCCGGTGGCACATTTTGATTTTTACCGCATGAAGAGTGCTGATGAAGCGCTGGGGATGGGTTGGGATGAGTATCTGGCGAGCGGTTCAGTGCTGCTGGTGGAGTGGGCTGACCGCTTCGATGGTGCGCTGATGCCGGAGGATACACGGTGGCTGGTGCTGAAGCATGAGAGTGCGACGGAGCGCAGTGTAACTCTCTGCTGAGTTCCCCACACAGTTTGCCGCTGTAACAGAGCGGCGGCACCTTCCCTACACTGCCCTGCCACAAGACGAGCGCCGGCAAGCAGATTTTCCCCACCGGGTATAGAAAATTCGTAGCTTGTCTTTCGCGCACGCGCGAGCGCTCGCATGCGCGAGCCAGCGCATGCACGCGAGCGTGCCTTTCAATTACGCTACAACACGCACGCGGGTAATCCTCCGCAAGGCAAACAAAGCCCCGGTCGCCCTCAATGGGCACATTTCTGTTGCAGCACGGTACCCGGTACAGCTCCTGCCCCGCGCTTCTCACCCACGAAATGACACTCGAAGGGCGCTCGATGGGTGCCAAAACCATGCTATAAATGAGCCGCTCGCCGCTCTCGGACGGATGATTTGTTGCCTGAGAATCGCGAAAATAACACGCAAAATTACCTCAAGCCGCCGCCCTCATCACACCCCCGAATTTACCCCGAAAATCACGCTTTGGTAAAGTTTGTTTTATCGTTTTGTGCCATTTTTGGCGCCTTTTAGCCTATTTTTCGCGCAAAAACATCAATTTTCCACCCCTTCGATAAGCGACTGTCCCAACCTCCACGAGTCACCCACCCACATCAAGCGACCACTCTCCATTCGCTAAATTCAGTTTTAATAGCTTTCTGAGCGCATTTTCGGGCAGTCGAGATGCCCCAAAACCGATTTTGGCACCAATTTATTAAATTTTTCCTGAAATTCAGGATATCTGAGATTTTCAATTTTACTTATAGTTAATCACACAGCTCTTTATCGCGCAGCAGTATTCCTGTGGGCTTTGCGGGTGTTTAGAATCACATTTCCGGAACAGCTGACCATAAAGGCAACGCGGCAATCGGATTTTTACGGCAAGAAATGATTTTTTTTATAACCTCCGGTTGGCACCCTATCACGCAGCGAACGAAAAATATTTTCTTGCCTGCTCTAGTCTGCTGTTCCCATAGGTTTGCCATGGCTTCTATTTTTTCAAGAAAGCAAAAACGCGCCTATACTATATTTTCCTTACTTGTTTAATTTAATTTTAATCAACATATTTATCATTGTTTGTTCATATTTTTTATCATGTTCTATATTATATTTCCTCTCCATTATTGAATCGCGCACTTTTATCGCTAATTTTAATATAATTGATACTTCGCATCAAATCAATATGCTCGGGAAACAGTTTCACGAATTCTCGCCGACTCCCAAGACAAAATGCACACACTCTCACCCCCTCCCCCGTCCATCAATAGGCGAAACAGAGCGTCATCATCAAAAGCCCTGGAAAAGGCTAACACATTGCGAACACATGACCGCAAAGAAGCCGCAGCCCGCACACTGCCGCGCTCACGATAAGGCAAATGAGTTTGCCACGGCGATTATTTAGCTTGCGTTTTCGGGGCGTGTATGGTAGATTATTGACGTTATGAAAATCAGTTTTAAACGCCGTACCACCGGCTTCACGCTCATTGAGCTGATTGTGGTCATTGCCATTCTGGGAGCACTGGCCGGCATCGGCACGCCGTTCATTATCAGCCAGATGAACGCTGCAGATGTCACCGAATGCCGCAGCAACCTGACCCAGCTGGCGATGGTGGGCGAAAAATACTCCCGCGACATGGCTCACAGCCACCTGCTGCCCACCAGCGGTATGGATGACGATGAAGATACCGACTACAACGAAAGTGACGGTTGGTGGCTTTCCATCGCCCCTGAAATGGACGGCACTGTGCTGCCCCAGGGGAAGAACGGCAAGATGAAGGTACCCTCAATCTTCCACTGCCCCGGCCACCAGCCTGAGGTGGATGGCGACACCTTCGCCGCTGATGTTAAGACGATTTCTTATGTCTCCTGGACGGACGGCAGCGAGGATTCCGAAAATCCGAACTCCTGCATACGCACCACAGCCAAGCAGAACCTCGATACCCTGCCCTGGC
Source organism: Akkermansia sp. (assembly GCA_045646325.1). Classification (GTDB taxonomy): domain Bacteria; phylum Verrucomicrobiota; class Verrucomicrobiia; order Verrucomicrobiales; family Akkermansiaceae; genus Akkermansia. The sequence continues at coordinate 4,391 of JAZRKM010000104.1, forward strand.
TCTCGGATGGTAACCCGGTGAAGGGACAGAGCGTCACGGACCTGAAGAGCTTCACCAAGCAGGTCATGCCCGCCCTCGCCCGCCACCAGAATACCCTCTGCGTGCTCTACGCCAGCGGTATGGTGAAAGCCTACGAGGTTGACCCTGAAACCGTCCGGGCCGAGCAACTCTTCAAGCGCATAGCCCCCTCAATCGCCAAGAAGGCAGAAAAGGCTGAAGAGGGCGATAGCGCCGATGATGAAGAAGAGGAGGAATAAAGCCCCCTGCTCCTGAACATTCCCCCAATAATCAGAAACAATCCGGCTCGCTAGTGCTCCGCAGCATAGCCAGCCGGATTTTTATAATCCCTCCCTACTCAAAGCCCCATGAGCACCACCACCTGCGAGCTGTCACTTCCGGCCTATTACCTCACACGCCCCATTGTGGTGGGGCTGAGCGGGGGGCGTGACTCTGTCGCCCTGCTGCACCTGCTAGCAGAAAAACGCTGCGAGCTTATCGCCGTACACGTGCACCATGGTATACGGGGAGCGGAGGCCGATGGCGATGCCGATTTCTGCCGCGCACTCTGCGCTCAGCTTCACATCCCGTACGAAGAGCAGCGTATCAATGCCCCCGCCCTCGCGGCCGAGAGCGGTGAGTCTCTCGAAACAGCCGCTCGCCTGGCACGCCGCGCCATCATGAAAGAGGCCGCCGCGCGTCACGGTGCCGCCATTGCCCTGGCCCACCATGCCGATGACCAGGCGGAAACCGTGCTGTTCCGCCTGGCACGCGGTGCGGCCGGCCCGCGCGGTATGGATGCCGTTACCCGAGCGGAAGGCTGTATCTGGCTGCGCCCGCTGCTGGAATGCACCCGAGCACAGCTCACACAGTGGCTGACGGAGCGTGGCCTGAGCTGGCGGGATGACTCCACCAACGCCGTGCCCGATGTCACCCGCAACCGACTGCGGCTGGAAGTGTTGCCGGCACTCAGTCGCGCCATGGGGCGAGATGTCGTGCCGATCATCAACCGCAGCGCCCGCCTGCAGAGCGAGACCCTGCAGGCCCTCGACTTCGCCCTGGCCGCCCTGCCGAGTGAGGACCCGCAAGGGCGCCTCTACCTGCCCTTTGTACTCAGTCAGCCCCTACCCCTGCGAAAGGCTATCATACGCCGCTACCTGCTGCGACACGGCGTCCCCGAGGTTGATGAGGCGATGGTCGTGGCCATCGATTCCATGCTGCCGGCAGACGCCACCCCCTCTCGCCGCTGCCTGCCCGGCGGGTTCATGGCCATTCGTCGCCAGAAACGCCTCATTATTTGTCAATAGGTCAGGCAGGCATTCAGCCGAATACCTTTGCTAAAGCAGAAGACCCCATAAGTTGTTGCTTATGGGGTCCTATAATTAAGGGAGCGGCGTACTACTTCTTCCGGAAGCTGCGCCAAATCCACTTCAGCACTCGCCATGCTGCTCGGGGCAACCAGAGCAGAATGTTCACCACGATATCCGGGAACTTAATAATAAGGCTCACCAGTATCACAAACACCAGCAGAGCGGGTATCGGGTGTTCATAAATCCACTTACCGAGAGAAAATATATTTTCCACGAATTCGGCAGGGCTGTCACTGATGGCAGCCGTTGCCGACACCATCGTCACGGCGGCTGCCAGCCCGGCTGTTTGTGCCGTTTTCAGCACCTTATCCAGAGCGGAAGGACTCATGCGGGAAAGTTTTTCAGCAGCCTCCTCACCGCCCTCGCGAACCACCAGAATCACCGTCTTATAATCCTGCGCCGAAAGGGCATTCCGCGAGGAACAAATAGACAGATACTGCCCCGACTCGCGGCTCATGGCATCGAGGGCGGAAGCCACCTCGCCATCCGGGCATTGGCGCAGCGCGTTCTCTGCAATATCCGCATGTTTCAGCAGAGCCTCCGCGGCATCATCCCCGAGCTGCTCCACCAGCTCCACCCTCCGGGGCTTGCCGGCCAGGGTCACCAGAGCATCTTCTCCATATTGACGCACCAGGCGAGCCACCACGGGAGATTTCTCCACCGCTTCATTCACCAACGCCTCTGCTGCCGCACTGCCGACCTTGGGAATGCGCTTAATTAAGAACTCCAGTGCCTCCGAGGCCACCCCCGCTTGCGCAGAGTGGCCAAGCACAGTCACCAGCACCGCCAAAAGCAGCAACACTTTTTTCAGAATTATCCTTTTCATACGCGTATCAATCCCATTCTCTCGCGCGTCGATTCAGCACCTCCAGCATGACCTCCTCAAAGCGGGCACGCATTCGGCCGGCGTTATCTTCCAGCTGAGCATTCAGCTTAGCTTCAAGCTCAGGCTTAGGATCGACGATAAGATCTACTATCCAGCTCACCACCACACCGGCTACGATAGAAATGCCGAACGTAGCCCAGCTGACCCCGGCCGAAGCCGTGATGATACCACCGGAAATGGCCATTTTGGTAGCCAGCACAGCAGCAATTTCTCCGCCTAAATTAGCAGCCAGTTCATACATAATCTGCCGCCACAACTCGCGATTCATTCCTTCCGGCACCGGGATGGAATCCACATCCACCGGCGCCGCATCTCTGTCCTTCCCCACAACCGGGCGCCCCAGTTTCTGAGCCAGGCGGTTCTCCTCCTCCTGCCAATCAGCCACCACGGCAGCAATATATCGGGCCAAAAGCTGCTGATTTTCCTGCGGATTGTACAGCGCCTGCTCCACCTGAGACTCCACCCAGACATTCACCGCGGCTTCATCTCCGCAAGATTTTAAAACCTTCCATTTCGCGCCCCAGTCTGTAAGGTCTTCCGCCAGTTGCGGCACACGCTTTTTGCGCGACAGAAGCTCCTGTTCAAACTCTGCGGCGCGCCGCGTCACCGCACTCTCGCAATTAGCATAGCCCTCTTTCCATGTGGGCTCTACATATATTTTAGCACCGGTATAATCATATACCATGTATAAAACAAGAGAAAGTACAAGAAGTGATATAAAAGACCAAAATCCTGTATTTCCTTTTCCTTCTCCCTTGTTCATAGATTATATTAAACGGATTGAGTGGAGGAGTCTACCTATTCACTTTGCATAAGTCAAGCCTTTTTACAGGGGGGAAACCCGGGCACAGCTCTCTGATTCCGTCATTATGAAAGCAGAGGAGCAATATCTGATTCGACATTCCGTTTGAAAAACTCAGTCCAATATCGCTGGAGATATTTTGGCATATATTTATGGTCGACACCTTTGTTATGGAACTGCCTATCCTCAATTTCTTTTACCAGGTCATAATAATGCCTGTAGATAACATATATAATTTCTACATTACTCCCCTTTTCAAGAGAGTTGAGGTATTGAGCAGCCTCTGTATCTCCTAATTCTCTCATCATAACGAGAAGTTGCAGGCTGCATGATGATAATTTCAATTTATGCTTTTGTTTAAACGCCTGCGGATTTCCCGACTCCAGAAGTTCCAATTGTAAATCCACTTCGTCCATGGCTCTTCTGTAGGTTCCGCAAAATATCCCCGACTCCGGCCGGGTAACACTGCGGACATACTCGTAAAAGGGATTTTCTTCTTGGGCGGCTGCCACCATACAAGTAGCCGTAAGAAAGAATAATAATTGACCGGCACTTAAATTCATACCCTACAAGCTATGAGTTGGCTAAGATACACCCCAATTCCATGAGCCCCCGCCTTACACTTTACGCGTGAGACAGTACCACAGGAAGCGCGAATTGTGCACCAGATAGCGCTTAAAGAGACGGCGCGGCTCGCAGCAAAGGCGATAGAGCCACTCCAGACCGTGGGAGCGCACCCAGAGCGGAGCCTGGCTTACCAGGCCGGCGTGGAAGTTGAAGGCTGCGCCTACGCCGAAATAGAGGGCGGGCGGCAGTTGAGGCAGGTTGGTAAAGAGCCAGCGTTCCTGCTTGGGGCAGCCCAGAGCAACCCACACGCAGTTGGCGCCACTCTCGGCAATGCGGCGAGCGATAGCCTCGTTTTCCCCCTCCGGCCACTGCCCCATGGGCGGGCAGTAGTGCCCCACTATCTGCACCCCGGGGAATCGCGCTGCAAACTTCGTGCGCAGCTGCTCCACCGCCTGCTCTGAGCCACCCAGCAGGTAATGGCGCAGGCCGTGGGTTCGGCCGCAGTCCCAGACGGTTTCCATCATATCCGGACCATACAAGCGGTGAGCCTCGACCCCCTTGCGGCGCATCAGCCAGACTATGGGCATACCATCGGGGCAGATGTAGTGAAAGCTCTTCATCCCCTCACCGTATTCCCCCTCGTGCAGCATGCGCGTGAGCACATGCACATCAGAGTGCGCCACCAACTTTGGCTCAGTTGTGGCAGCTGCAAGTGCCGCCAAGTGCTGCCCGGCTGTGGGCAGGTCGGCCACAACATAAGGAATACCGAAAATGGTTATCGACGGAAGAGCGTTCATGCGCGCGCGTATTGTACTATCCGCTCACCGGTAAGTCAAGAAACATTTTCCGCCCTGCTGCGCGGAGCAACAGGGCGGAAAGAATGTTCAGCAGTGGTTCTGCGGCAGATTACTTCTGCTCGGAGGGGCTCCACTCCTCGGCCTGCAGGGCAGCGAGGTTGAAGGCCTGCTCCAGACCCACCATGTCGCCGGCGCGAACGGTCTCGAAGGCGGCGGTCTCGCGACGCAGCTGCTCGGGATCGTAGTTCACAGCCTTGATGGAAAGACCGATGCGGCGCTCCACCTTGTCGACCTTGATGACGCGAGCCTTGATGTCGTCGCCCACCTTGATGACGTCCTTCACGCGCTCCACGTGCTCCTCGGAAAGCTGGGAGATGTGGATGAGACCGTCGATGTCGCCGTCGAGGTTGACGAAGGCACCGAAGGAAGCAATCTTGGCCACCTGACCGGAGACGAGATCGCCCACCTTGAAGCGGCTGTCGATGCTCTCCCACGGGTCGCTCTCAAGCTGCTTGATGCCGAGAGATACGCGCTGGTTCTCCTTGTCGATGTTGAGCACGCGAGCCTCAACCACGTCGCCCTTCTTGAGCACCTCGGAGGGGTGGTTGATCTTGCGGGTCCAGCTCATGTCGGACACGTGAATCATGCCGTCAATACCCTCCTCGAGAGCCACGAAGGCACCGTAGGGAGTAAGGTTACGCACAGCGCCGGAGATGATGGTACCCACGGGGAAACGAGCCTCGATGGCCTCCCAGGGGTTCTCGTCGAGCTGACGCACGCCGAGGGAAATCTTCTGCTCCTCGACGGAGATGTTGAGCACAACGGCCTCGATCTCCTGGTCCAGAGACAGGACGTCGGAGGGGCGAGTGATGCGCTTGGTCCAGGAAAGCTCGGAGACGTGCACCAGACCTTCCACACCCTTCTCGAGCTCCACGAAAGCACCGTAAGCCAGAAGCTTGGTGACGCGGCCCTTGACGCGGGAGTTGATGGGGTACTTCTGCTCGATGTCTGCCCAGGGGTTGTCGGAAAGCTGCTTGAGACCCAGGGAAACGCGCTCCTTGTCGCGGTCGACCTCGAGGATAAGCACCTCGAGCTCCTGACCGATGTGAAGCAGCTCGGAGGGGTGGTTCACGCGGCCCCAGCTCATGTCGGTGATGTGCAGCAGGCCGTCCATGCCGGAGAGGTCAACGAAGGCACCGAAGTCGGTGATGTTCTTCACGGTACCGGTCACGCGGTCGCCCACCTTCACGGTCTCGAGGAAGCGCTGACGCTGCTCGCTGCGCTCGGCCTCGATGACCTCGCGGCGGGAGAGCACGATGTTCTTGCGCTCATCGTTCACCTTCACGATCTTGAACTCATACACATTGCCCACGAACTCGTTGAGGTCCTTGGGGGGGATGATGTCCACCTGAGAGCCGGGCAGGAAAGCCTCCACGCCGACGTTGACCATCAGGCCACCCTTCACGACGCTCTTGACCTTACCCTTCACGAGGCCGCCATCCTTGTAGACAGCCACGATCTTGTCCCAGTTCTGCTTGTGGGCAGCCTTCTCTTTGGAAAGGACTACGAGACCCTCGTCGTTCTCAAGCTTCTCGAGGAGGACCTCAATCTGGTCGCCCACCTCGATTTCCTCATCCTCAAATTCGGAGATGGAAATAACACCCTCAGACTTGTAGCCGATGTCGACAAGAACAACCTGCGGACGGATCTCAAGGATGGTACCGTTCACGATATCACCCGTGCGGAAAGTCGGAAACCCAGCGTTGATAAGGGCCTCCAATTCAGAAATACTCATTTTAATTGTTTTGGTTAATATTGTTGTCGCTGTTTCAGAAAGCCCCGGAACCGGTGGTAAACGGGGCGCCTGTAGCACCACCGGTCGAAACAGCAGCGCGGCATTGTACCTTTTCCTCAGTCACTTGGCAAGCCTTTTTTCGACAAAAAAACCGTTCCTGCAGCATTTTCTGAGCAGAAACGGTTAAAATGACAGAGAGGAAACGCTATACAACAACAGAATCACTCAACGACAACAGGGCGCGGAGCATTCGTACCACCAATCAAGAGCACCATTTCTCCCTTGGGCGGGTGTGCGGTGAATTCTGCAGCCAGCTCAGCTGCGGAGCCGCGGTGATAGGTCTCAAAAACCTTCGTCAGCTCACGAGCCACGCAGATGGGAGCGGCAGGGTCGAGCTCGGCAATGGCTTTCACCGTCTTCAAGATACGGTAGGGAGACTCATAGAAGATGCTGGTGTGACTCGCCTCAAGAGCGGCTTGCAGCACCTGGCCCTTTTTACCGGATTTCACAGGCAAAAACCCGCCGAAGAAGAAGGCGTCGCTCGGCAAGCCGGAGCCGACAAGAGCCGTCACCACGGCTGAGGGCCCGGGCAGAACGGTAAAGGCTACGCCACGCGCTTTGAGCTCCTGTATGAGCCTGTAGCCGGGATCAGAAACGCCGGGCATACCGGCATCCGTCACCACGGCGAAAGACTCCCCGGCCAGCGCTCGGGCCGCCACCTCGGGGGCGCGAGCGCTTTCATTGTGTTCATGCAGGCTGAGCAACGGCTTGCGTATGCCGTAGTGGCTGAGCAACATGCCGGTATTGCGGGTATCTTCGCAGCATATACAATCCACCGAGCCCAGTACCTCGAGGGCCCGGCGAGTGATATCCTCTCGATTGCCGATAGGCAACCCGACAAAACTGACCGGATAAGCTATCATGCGCAGGTCAATGCAGCCACGATAGCCTCAGCTGCGCAACGTGTACCATACGAAATGGCAGCTTCACGTCCGGCCTGAGTGTTACCGCCCGTATTGTAGTAAGTACCGCTGCCGGAGGCACTCCCCTGAGCCAGCACCTTGCCATCACTCTTACGGATTACCTTGTAAGAGACATGAACTGTTAGGCGGAATTCAAGGCTGAGGTTGGAATCTCGCCAATCCACAAGAGAACGACTGATATCCACGCTGGAAACCGAACCCGTTATCACAGCATCTGCCGTAGTCGGCGAAAGCAGTTTAAAGGCACCATCCGTCTGCAGAGCATCTGTAAGAGCCGTTGTCTGCAAAGCCCCGGCTATGGGGTATTCGGTATCATTGGCGAACATCTCGACCGCAACGGATTTCACGCCTTCCATTTTGGCGCTGATGACCCCGCCCAGGTGATACCCGCACGAGGGAATACTCAGGGGCAGCAGACAAAGCCCCGCAAACAGACAGAGTACGCGTTTCATGACTTATTTTTGAGTAGCAAGTTTTGTCCGGGCTACCTGCAACAGTTTCTCAGCCTCAGCGGCAGCCGCGGGGTTAATAGATTTCTGGCGGATGACATTCTCAAAGCAGAACTGAGCGGCACCATACTCGCGCGAGCGCTCCAGGTAGTAGCGACCGGTTTCGAGCTCCTGCTGCACCAGCAAGCGGCGCACATCGGAGGCCTCCTTGAGCGCTTTGCCGGCATCGGGGTGCTTGGGGAAACGCAGAGAAAACTCCTCGTAAGCCTCTTGCGCGCGGACAAGATTGGCAAGGTTCTGATTACCGCGGGTACGGCTGCCGGCCCAAATCTGGGCCACCATCAGCTGAGCTTCGGGAGCATAGCGGCTGTCGGGGTACTTCTCCACCAAAGTAGCGAAGGTCATGGCAGCCTCTTCGTGGCGCTCCTTCCGCAGGCGATAACGAGCCAGCAACGAGGTGGCCGTAGCAGCCATATCATTGTACGGAGCATTGTTAATCACGCTGGTGAGCCACTGCTCCACAGCACTGCTCTCAAGCTCAGCGCTCCACAAACCGAGCACTTTGACCTTCAGCTTACCTTCAGCTGCGGCCATAGCCATGGCCAACTGACGGTCAAGAGCCTGGGTATAAAGAGGGCTTGCCTGATAGCGAGTTACAACCTTTTCGTACTCATCGAAAGCATCTCGCGGCAGCCCCTGCTTCTCATAAACATCACCCAGCAGCAAACGCGCCTCAGGAGCACAGGGTGCAGCGCTGTGGTTCAAAGCAATCTTTTTGAGCTTATCTTTCGCATCGCCCAGCTCATCAGCCGCCATGCAGGCTTTTGCCTCAGCCAGCAGAGCATCCGCCGCGGGGTCAGCAGCCTGCATGACACCGGCGGGCAACAACCCGGAATTATTCTGTTGGCACATGGTCAGCGGCAGCAGTGCCGCCGCACTAAGTAGCAGATGCAGTTTCAATCTCATGACTTCTCTATAATAGCACGTCTGCCCCCGTGAGTGCAAGCGCGAAATGAAGAGTTTGCGTGTCTTATTCGGATTTACCGGCCATTCAGCGGCTCACGCGGTACTTACCATCGCCCACAGAGAGCACTTCCACCCGCACGCGCTCAAGCCCCTTGCGGGTGAAGCCCAGCTCTTCAGCCACGGCCGAACTCACATCGATAAGTCGCCCATGAATGAACGGCCCTCGGTCTGCCACCCGGGCCTGGCAGCTGCGGCCGTTGCTCAGGTTGGTGATTCGCACATGGCACGGCAGCGGCAAGGTGCGGTGGGCGGCATAGAACTGACCATCATAGAGACGCTGCCCGATGGCACCGCGCGCGCCATCCGCCTCATAAAACGAGGCAATGCCGTCTTCGGAATAATGCAAAGCCTTCTGCACATCCATGGGCACATAGCGCACCCCACGCAGGGTATAGGGAGCTTTCTTGTAACCCTTGTACGGTTCGATTTGCTGCTGCTGGCATGAACAGAAGGCAGCAACGGCTATCAGACAGGCGGCGGTGAGAGTGCGTAGCTTCATACTACAAGACTAACACACCCACACGCGCCGGAAAAGCAAAAAATATGACTGCACGGGCAAGCAGGGGCGAAACCCTGCCACCGACACCTCCCCGACCATCACCTCTTCCCCTCAGTTTCAATCGGCTTTCAACTGACCGGGGCCGTCGCCCACTGAAATAACTTCAACCCGCACCTGCTGCAGTCCTTTTCGGAGAAAGCCCAGCTCCCGGGCCACAGCTGAACTGACATCGATAATTCTGTTTTTAGAGAAGGGGCCGCGGTCAGCTATACGAGCCTCGCAGCTCTTCCCATTGCTCAGGTTGGTAATCCGCACCTGACAGGGCATCGGCAAGGTTGTGTGAGCAGCGTAGAATTCGCCCCTCCGCAAGCGTTCACCGAGCGAACCGCGTGAACCGTTAGCCTCGTAGTATGAGGCTACGCCCTCTGCTTTGTATCGGAGAGCAGCCTCAGCACCCATGGGCACATAGCGCTTACCGCGAACGGTATAAGGCCTTACCACCAACCGCAACTCAGCCCCCTGCGCAGCAGGAGCAGGTTTACTCGAACTGCAGGAGCTCAGCAAAGATACCCCCAGCAGACATACCGACACAAAAGCAGTAATACGCGCTATCATCGGCACAATATCTACCATATATCAGCAGTAAACAAAAGCAAAAAATGACATTCCCGCCGTAAAATCATTGCCAAACGGTGCTGTAAGTGCTATGATTCAGGCATGTTTGACAGAGAGCTACTGGAGCGCTGCAGCAATGCGTGCGCCGTATCAGGATTCGAGGATGAAATGCGAGCTATCTTCCGCCGCGAATTACAGAACAGCGGCAGCATTTCATGCGCTGTTTCGGGCAATATCGTTTGTGAGAAAAAAGGCCCCGGTCCCACGGTAGCGCTGGTGGCCCACATGGACGAAATCGGCTTCATGGTACAGGGGGTGACGGAAGACGGATTTTTGCTGCTGGTACCGCTGGGCGGCTGGTGGAACCACACCCTACCCAGTCAGCGCGTGCTGGTTATAACACGTAACGGCCGCCGCATACCGGGGCAGATTGGCACCAAACCGCCTCACCTGTTGCCTGAGAGCCAGCGCTCGCAGGTCTTGCCGAATGATGCGCTATTTGTCGATATTGGAGCCAGCAGCCGGGCTGAAATCGAACAGCTCGGCATACGCATCGGTTGTGCCGTTGTGCCGGATGTCAAGCTGCAAGCGCTCGACATACCTCACCGGTGGATGGGTAAGGCCTTCGACAACCGCGCCGGGGTTTACTGCATGATTGAGGCCATGCGCCGCCTGGCACTCGAACCGCTTGACTGCACACTGCGCGCCATCGGCACCGTGCAGGAGGAGGTCGGGACCCGTGGCGCACGAGCTCTGAGCGCCGACATGATACCCGACCTTGCCATCATACTCGAAGGCCCCCCTGCTGACGACACATTCGGGCAAAGCAGTGTCTGCCGCCAGGGAGTGCTGGGGCGCGGGGTACAGGTACGCCTGTTCGACCCGACCAACATCACCCCGCCGGCACTGGCTGATTTCGTGCTGAACATCGCGGAACAAGAGGGCATACCCTGCCAACCCACCGTACGCCGCACCGGCGGTACAGACGCCGCCGCCAGCTACCCGAACTGGGCCGGTGTGCCGGCTATTGTGTTCGGGGTACCCACGCGCTACATTCACTCCCACAACGGCATACTCGATGACCGCGACCTCGAGGCATGCGTGCGCCTGACCTGCGCCGTTGTGCGCCGCATTAACCACGGCAGTCATACTCTCTACCTGCCCTGAGTTTCACACCATGAACACGAGTGCCGAATTACCCCAGGCAGCTCCACGGGCGCGGGTTGCCTGGGTGGATAGCGCGCGTTGCCTGGCCATGTTCTTCATCATGTGGCTGCATGTTGGGCAGGCGCCCGGCTGGCTCGGGCACCCGGTGGGTGGCGGTATCTGCCTGTTTTTCGTGTTAGCCGGTTATTTCATGCCCCGCGAACCGGAGCGAGCGGCGAAACGGGCGCTGTGCATGGCGTTGGCATGGGTACTGTGGACACTCATCAGCTTCGGGCTTTATCGGGCACTGGCACCGGACCGCCCATGGAGCTGGCAGCAGGTTATCGGCTACGGCGTGGCCGCGTACAACGCGCCGCTGTGGTTCCTGCGCAATCTGTGCATTTACCAGCTTATCATCGCTGCTCTGGTCACCGTGCGCCTGCTCCCGCGCTGTAACTGGCTGCTGCTGGCGGTACTGGCGGGAGCCACTTACACCAACAATCTGGCACAGCACGAATGCCTGCGCTTCGACTGGCTGACAGCCGTCTTGCTGGGTTACAGCCTGAAATCAATTCCTCTGCAGCGAATCGAGCAATGGATGCGTGACAATGCGTGGTACATCATCTGCGCGATAGCCATATTGCTGTTGCAGCGGGAGTTTTATACGCAATTCGCGCGAACAGAGGGGCTGAAGTACTACCGCTTATCACTGCCGCTCGTGCATGTGAGCCAAGCGCTGATACTGTGCCTGGCCGCACTGGGATTGAGCCGGTGGCTACCGCGCCTCAACGGGTGGATGGCCACCGCCGGCGGGTGCATGATGTTCACGTACGTAACCCATTCCCTGCTCTATGCGCCCATCTACCATTTTGACTTGCCGCGCTGGTGCGGCTTTGCCTACGCGACGGCGGGCATTGCGATTCTGACCCAGCTCTACCGGGTGCTCTCAGCGCGATTTCCCCGTACCATGCGTGCGCTCACCCTGCGATGAGCGCACCGGCACGCTGACGGCGGACTTCAGAGAGTACGCAGCTCCAGTGAACGCCCGTGGGCATCCAACCCTTCAACCCGGGCAAAAACCTGCACATGCGGCAGGGAACGCACGGCGGCCTCGCGGTTCATGCGCACAATGCTGGTACGGCGCTGGAATTGGTCTGCCCGTATGCCTGAGAACGACTTACCCGAACCGCCGGTCGGCAGGGTGTGACTGGGACCGGCCAGGAAATCACCACAAGCCACTGTGGCATAAGTACCGGCATAGATAGCACCGGCCGTGCGTATGCGCTCCAGCATAGCCTCTTCACGCTGAGGCTCTACCACCAGCACCAAGTGCTCGGGGGCAAAGGCATTCACAATATCCGCCCCGGTTTCGAGGTCGCTCACGAGTATGCAGTCTGCACTCTCGGCAAGCACCTGCTGCAAATATGCCGAGCGAGTGAGCGTGGCGGCCTGCTCCGCAATCTCACGCTCCACAGCCTGCAGCAACTCTTCGCTGTCGGTCACAAAAGCAATCACACTGTCGCCACCGTGCTCCGCCTGGGCCAGCAAATCAGCAGCCACAAAACGGGGATTCGCCGAGGAGTCCGCCAGCACCATCACCTCACTGGGCCCGGGCAGCAAATCAATGGCTACGGCTCCTACCAGCTGTCGCTTTGCTTCCACCACATAGCGATTACCCGGCCCGAAAATCTTCTGCACCGGAGCAATGGTCTGAGTACCCAGAGCAAGCGCGGCCACACCCTGTGCACCACCCACGCGGTATATCTCCGTTGCACCGGCGGCCTGCAGGGCCACCAGCACAGCCGGGTTCACCCGACCATCAGGCCCGCAGGGTGTCATGGCCACAATTTCCGGCACTCCCACAGCCTTGGCAAAACCACCGGTCATCAGCGCGGTCGACACCAGCGGGGCCTTGCCGCCCGGCACATAGATGCCCACGCGGTCATAGGGAACAAAACGCTCCCCCACCTCACAGCCCTGAGCGTTCACCCCGCTCCAATCGCGGCGCATACTCTGCTGCGAGAAATAGGCGATATTGGCCAGACTGGCCGCAATGGCATCTTTCACATCCTGCGGCACCTCCGCCTGCGCGGCAGCAAGCTCCTCTTCCGTTACCCGCAATCCGGTTTCCGTAAGTTCCACCCGGTCGAAACGGGCAGCGAAATCACACAACGCAGCATCTCCGCGCCGGCGCACTTCATCTATGATAGCCGCAACACTCTGTCGCACCTCTTCCCCGGGGATGGAACGACGATTCATGGCAGCTACGGCAGCAGCATATCGGGCATCGGATTCGCGGTATATTTTCATGCGCCCCATTATAGCAACACTTCCCCTTACTGTCAACCGCCTCTCTCAGCCCGCCCGCTGCATTCTAACAATCATTTGTGGCATTTTTTCATTTTTTTTATCAATAAGTCTTGCAATTTTTTACTTTTTTGTTTAGAATAAACCCGCTTTCAAATATAAGTCACCCAAACGATTAAGCTCATGACTGACAGTATAAAGAACATCACGAGATACACGTTGGAAAAAACTTCCTTCCTCGGTTGGCGAGTCTGCATCAGCCGCAAGGGCGTGATGATTACGAAGTATTTTCCTGATAAATTGTACGATGGTGAGCAGCAGGCTTTCGAAGCAGCCGTTGCCATGCGCGATGACATCCTCAGCCGCGTGGCCGCCGACCCGATGAATGCCAAGAAAACAATGCAGGAAATGAAGAATCATTACTGCAAAAAGAAGGGTAAAAACAAGCGCAAAAACTGATTTCAGCTAACGCGAGCATCCTTTTCCATCCGCCCCCCTTTCCGCAAGAAAGGGGGCTGTTTTTTTCATAGCAGATGCCAGGGGAGTGCGGCCATCAGGCATCCGAAAAATCCAATTTACGCGGCTTTCGGGCGGAAAGCGTGACGCGGCGGCGAGAATCCCAAACCAGCAGCAGCATAGCCCCCAGCAACAGCAGGCGAACCCCGGTATCCTGAGGGTAATTTACAATTTCATGCGCAGAGCCCATGCAGTTACAACTCAGGCTCAGTCCGCGCGCCCACGCCTGAGCATAGAGCACCAAAAAGACTCCGGTCATCACCACCCCCCACAGCGTGGCACCTCGGTACGACAGGCGAAATATCATACACACGGCCACCACCAGCTCCATCGCTATACCCAAGCTCGCCAGCGGCAACGAAAAAAACTCCGGCAGCACATCACTGCGTGTCAGGAACTCAGCCGTCTCGCCCAATTCCCCAATCTTAAGAACTCCCGTAACCAGAAAAAAGATTCCCAACCCCACCCTAAGCAGGTTCAACAGAATATCAATGGCACGGTTGTTCCTCATACGTGGGGCTGATGATACACAGCCGCTGCCGGACGGGCAAGCGTTTTTAACTTCATGACCGAAATTGCCCGACAAAATATCCGCAAGCACAAACCCTTATAAAACATAAGCTTTTTACTTCTCAATCTCAAAATATTTAACATAAGTAAAATAATGACACCCAAAAGGCGGCTTTGTGCTTGACTTGCGACAATGCTTACGCCAAAATGAGGAGGTGATGATAAGAACTGCCACTGCCACACTGCTGGCAACACTCCCGGTACTGGCGGATGTTTCGGCCCCCGCCCCGCAAGATTCTGCTGCTCAACCTTCGGCCTCAATAGCCGCCCCGGTTGCCCCCGTACCCGCTCAGCCGGAAAGCCCA
>JAZRKM010000105.1:0-6777 GCA_045646325.1 Akkermansia sp.
CTGGTGCTCGGCAATCTGGGCGGGGTTCTGTTCCTGGTGGGCGTGTTGGGGGGCTTGATGGTGCCGCTGTGGTTGATTATCATGACTCTGCGCCTATTCGGGCAAGGTGAAGGGAAAAAGATTCTGTGCTGCTGGGGCGCCAGTGCGCTGGCGGCGCTGGTAGCGCTGGGTGTGGGTAGTGCGCTGTTCATGCAATCATTCGGCGGCGGGTACGATACCTTTGCCCGCGGGCTGGAGGTACCGGAGGACAGGGATTTTGTGCTGCCGCGCGGTATGACTTTTTTCCTGAACCGCTCGACCCCGCCGCGCGTGCAGCAGCTCATCGACCGGAAAGTGAAACTGCCACCCCGGCCTACCCACCAGGCCCCCGGCGAGCCTGCAGCTCCACTTGCTGCCCCGAATCTCGACAAGCTCTCACGCGTGGCCCCCGAGCTCCTACACGAGTACCTGCTGCGAGCCCTCTATGCAGAGGCCACCGACCCGCGATTCGCCTCTCCGTTGCTGGAAGCCTGCGACCTGTACCCGGCGCATGAGAATGACCCTCAGACCCACACCCGGCGCGCCTACCTCGCAGAGAACCGCGTTTTCGCCCCCGAGGGAGAATTGACGGAAGCAGATTACCCCGTAGCCCAATGGAAGTTCCCCCTGCAGAACGGCTGGTACATCGCCCATGCCGTCAGCTGGCATGACCGCGACAAAAATCCGGCCACTCTCCCCGACATGCCTGCCACGCTTCGATGGATGGATGCCGCGTTGGCTCCGCTCGCGCAGAATCCCACACGCGAACAGCTGGATACCCTGCTGCCCCCTGCACCGCAGCAGCCATTCCTCTGCCTCTGGGAGTCTGGAGCCGGTATTTACGACATGCTCATCGTCATTCCCACCGGGTACGCAGCCGGCACCTTCGAGCTGCGCGCGCACGAGGTCACCACGGGCAACCCCATCAGGTTCGAGAACAACTGGCGCCCCGAAGTGAAGCTCGGTAACGTGTGCCGCGTGATTTGCAGTGATGGAGCCCTGACAGTGTTCAGTGGTGACTGGGGCGAATACTACGGCTCCGAGTGGGAGATATGGTTCACCCCCGCCACCGGTGGTGAGTCTCGCTGTGTGAACCGCCAGCCCTTCCTGATGATGGGCTGGCAACGATGATACTGTTATGAAACTCAAACGCATTCTTACCCTCTCCGCCGTCCTGCTTCTGCTGATATCCGTGCTCTGGTATTTCAGCTACTACCCCCTGACGATAGGTTCACCCACTGCGGTAAGCATAAAATATCTGGGAGAAGCCGAGGCCCGGTTTATCCCCCACGAGCAGGCGGAACCCCTGCTCCGGCTGTTCAGGCAGGCCAAACCCACCGTTTTCATCGGCGAACCGAGGGGTATCGGCCACGAACCGGCACTCATCACCCTGCATTACGCGGACGGCAGCACCAAGGTTTTCTCCCTCTGGTCCAATTACAGTATTCTGTACGAAGGCACGTCAGAAGACATCACCATGACCGAAATGCTCGGCGGCGGCCCACTGTACTTCGGCGGAGCGCTGCCGGAGGAGCTACAAGAAATTATCAGCCCACCCCATCACCATGTTCGACCCTGAAATTGTCTTTTTCCTGTTTTCCCTTCTCGGAGCCTTTGCCGCCCTGCTGTGGTTGCGCCCCGGCAAACGGGAGGCAGCGCGCTATGCGCTGATTGTGCTATGCTTCGGCGCGCTCTGCTACCTGCTGAGCGACAAAGCGCAGCCCCCTATCCCACGCCTGCCGGTCTATATCACAATGGCCATGCCGGTGGCGGTTTTTCTGCTGGGGGTGTGCATGCTCCGCTGCCCATGGCGGCGGGTTGTTCTTTCGCTGGGTATCTATGTGCTGGTTTCGGCTCTGGCTAATTTGACAAACCTGCTGTATGCGGGGCAGCCGGACAGGTTCTGCCACGTGGATATCCTGCTCGGGTTCAACACCTATCTCGAAGTGCTCTGGATATGGCTCTTTGTCCGGCTGGGCACGCGCAAGGCGGCCTCCATTCGCGCGACGGATTGCCTTTTGGCGGCGGCGGCCTACGCATGCATCGCGCGCCTGGTGTTGCAGCTCTGCAATTACCTGGTGCCATACCTCGCACTTGCCATGGAGCCGAGAGCTGCCGAGCTGGGCATAGCCGGCGCCGTCTACCTGCTCTGCCTGGGGGGCATGCTGCGCTATGTGCTGCGGCAACCGTGGAAACGCAGCCTCTACACCGCAGGGATTTTCGTGGCGATATGGCTGGTCACTACCTGCTTAGCGCAGTACATGATAGACTGCGCCTTAGCGTCGTAGCCGTCACACGCCATCATGGAAACGGGGGACTGAAAAGCCCCCCGCTCCGAAAAAATGTGCGGCGGTATCAATAGAACTTCAACTCCGCCACGCTGCTGCCGGTGCCGTCAAGAGTCGCCGTGGAGTAGAAGCGGATATAGCGTGCCTTCTGCGGCTCGAAGGTGATAATCTGCTCAACCGGGTTGGCGCGCAGGTTGCCGAACTCGCCCTCAGCGACCTTCTTCCACTTCCGGCCATCCATACTCACCCCGAGCTTGTAGCGGGAGGTCATGCCCTCGGTCTTGCCATCTTGGCGCGGCAGATACGAGAACCCGCTGACGGTCTGCTCCTCCTGCATGTCAATCGCGATGTACGCGGGGCAGCGGTCAATCTGCCATATCGTCTCGGGATTGCCGTCGAAGGCAAGCGGGACAAGCTCATCTGCCATACCGCCAAATCTCCACCCGTTGGTATCGAGCGACTTATCTCCGCTCTCAGATACCGGAGCATCCGACTCGGCCGAAGTGGGCATGAGCAGCAGCGAAAGTTCGGAAATGCAGGGGGTCGCCTTGCTGCGGGTGATGGTCAGGCGCACCCTGTCGGTGGTGACAGGCTCAGAGAGCCAGCGCATCACCTGATTGCCGATGGTGTGCCCCTTACCACCGCGCACATACTGCTTCCACTGGTCGCCACGGGGCGGAAGGTCTTCCGTCTCACCGGGGTTGCCGGGTTCAACGATGGTTACCCAAGCGCCATCCACCCGGGCTTCCACGCGGAAGGCCTCCACGCGCTGCCCCAGGCGAATCTGTTCGCGCACACGCACCACGTCAAAGGTTGCGGGCTTAGCAAGAGTAATTTCAGCCGTGGGCTCCTTGGTGCCGTCTGCCGGGCACCAGTAACTCTCGATATCGCCGTCCGTCAGATTGGCGGCCTCGAACCTGGCATCGTCCCCACGCACGGAATCCGCAGTAGCCTCAGCCTTAAGCGCGTAGTCCTTAGCCAACAGCTTACGGCGCATCTTACCGAAAGCACTCAGCGAGGCCACATCGGCGGCATCCAACCGCCCCTCGCGATTCGGCGCCAGATTCAGAATGAGGTTAGCACCGCGCCCCACACTGGAGATGTAGACATCCATGAGCGTCTCGGGGCTCTTCGCATGCCCGGCCTGACCGGGGTGCCAGAACCACCCGCGGTGGTTAATGGGCGTATCAGCCTCCAGCGAAATCCACTTATCGTTTTGGGCATTCCACAGGGGGTAATTGCGGGCATAGCCCTGCTCTGACCCGGCCCAGGTAACATCACCGCGCTGAGACGCGCCCCAAATGATGCAGTTCGGCTGCAGCTTGCGGATATTTTTTACAACTTTCGTGTAGTTGTAATAGCTATCTGCACTGCCGATATTGCGATTCTCGCGGGCGCCGCCATAGTACCCATCGCCGCCCATGGCACCATCGAACCAGATTTCAAAAATCGGGCCGTACTTGGTCAGCAATTCCCTAATCTGCTTGTAATAAACGTCCAGATACCCCTTGCGGCCATATTCGGCGCAGTTGCGATCCCAGGGGGAAAGGTAGGTACCGAAGGGGAAATTGTACTTCTTGCAAGCCTTGGCAAATTCTTTCACCACGTCACCCTTCCCCTTCTTCCACGGGGATTTGGTGATATTGTGGGTGGTCGACTTGGTGGGCCAGGTGCAGAAACCGTCATGGTGCTTGGCGGTGTAAATCATGCCGTTCATGCCGGCATCCTTAAAGGTTTTCACGATGGCCTCGGCATCGAAGTTGGTGGGGTTGAAGAGAGTAGGATTTTCATCGCCATAGCCCCATTCCTTATCCGTCCATGTGTTCAGTCCGAAGTGAACGAAAGCGTACCACTCCATACGCAGCCAATCAACCTGCTGCTTGGTCGGAAGTGGGCCGTACGGCTCCGGCTCCTTCACGGCAGCCGAAACAGGGGCACCTAACACAGCCCCTAGGCAGCTCATCGTCAACATGAATTTCCCAATCATGCCTAATACCTACACGATAGCTATCCATTTGTCAAGCACAATCGCCCCTACCGCTTGTCGGTTCACATGTGTCCCAAAGATTACAGAAAAAGGGCACCAAACGCCATATAATCAGCGTATTCTGCTTTCATTTCTGCGCAGGGGTATCACGAACCTGACCATCGGTAGTATGCGTTCGGTTATCCAATATCCGGCGTTAGCCGCTAATCCTTAATTCGTAAATCGTAAATCAAAAATCGTAAATACGCGTGTCCCAAATCTTTGGGACACGTATGTTGTCGGTTCGCGGTTTGTCACGTTTTTGTCACGCTTACACCGTGACACATGTTCACCAACATGGTGTGACAAAATCGTGACCAGAAAAGAAAAGAATATATATAATGATAAGGGGGAGCTTAGTACCACCGTTGTTTTAGGGAGCGGCGCTCATGCCGAGCCCGCCTCCCCTATTGACAGACAAAAGGAAATATGGCAAAATACACGGCATGAAACACCTGCTACCCATCCTCCTGTTACTCTCCGCCCCGCTGACGTGGGCCACCGAGCAAGCCCTGCCCCCCACAGAACTGAGCCG
This sequence comes from Akkermansia sp., assembly GCA_045646325.1. Classification (GTDB taxonomy): domain Bacteria; phylum Verrucomicrobiota; class Verrucomicrobiia; order Verrucomicrobiales; family Akkermansiaceae; genus Akkermansia. The sequence goes on from JAZRKM010000105.1 coordinate 4,868, forward strand.
ACAACAGGAACTCTGCCGAGCTTACCTGGCTTTGGGGCTGAACGAAAAGGCCGCAGAATGCCTGAACACCATTCAGGCCGACCTGGACAAATTGCCACCCTCGGCCCCCGCCGCACTGCGAGAGCACATGCAGCAGGTACTTGCTGAATTACGCTCGGAAGTGGAACACCGGCAGGCCAAGGAGATAGAGACTTACACGAAAGCCTATCGCGTCCAGGTCAACTACGGCCCGGATATTGCGCCGGAGGATGACCGCCCCCAATCGGAAGCTCTCCGGCTCATGCAGCTGGCTCTGGCCTACTGGGAGCTGGGACGCTTTTCCGACGCGCAGCGTGTGCTGCAAGAAACTTTGGCCGAGCTGCGCAACGTCCCGGAGGAGCTTGCGGAACGTGCTGCCTTGCTCGATTTCATCACGCGCATGCAGCAGAGTATCGATGAAAGCCAAGCAGAGTACTACAAAAGCACGGCTAATGGAAAATCCCGTGATTTGCAGCGCAGAATTTTCCCTTTCAGAGATGAAATAACAAAGTTCTTCCCGGTCGAAGCAGCCACTGCCATGGCGCTTGACTTCGCCCCGCACGTCACGGAATGGCAGATTCAGCAACTGAGCAACGACCTGGTATTGCTGAAAGGTGAGCAAGCACATATCAGCGGGTTCGGTGTCGATTTCGCGGCCATCGTACTCTATGCCGTACAGATGACGAATGCAGGCTCCCGCTGTGTGCTGAGCTCCGTTGAGCCTGCCACCTGGCTGAAACAGGCTCAGTTCAGACTGACAGGCAACGAGATACAGGCTGTGCTGCCCGATGGCACCCTGCTGGCACGCTACGCACTGTGGCACACGCCGCCCGCCCTCTTTGCCCCGGCGCCGCAACCGGTACAACTGAGCTACAAGGGCATGGCAAACGATACCATTCAGCTGCATATCAGCAATCAAAGCGCCCACCCCATCGAGCTGCCAAAGGGGATTTTCTCCGTAACCGCCCTCATGGCAGACGGCAGCGCCTATGGCGCCGGCTCCGCTTTTACGGAAGAACCGCTCCTGTTGCAAGCCCATGAGCAACGCACACTCGAACTCCGGTTCTACCCTGCTCTCAAAGCCCCGTACCACCCGAGCTCAGCCCAAGCTGTGCAGGTGAGTTTCCATGTTCCCGAACCGCTGAGCGACTCCCCGCACATCTGCCCACCGCACATACCCTGTGCCGGAACCCCCATGCTGTATGGCTTTGGCGGTACCGACCGGGGGCTACCGGCAGGTGAGGATGTCTACCTGCACATCATTTCGCGGGGCAGCGGCTTCGTGACGCGCACCTGTGACATCTACCGCAAAGAGAGAGGCTTGTGGAAATACAGCGGGCGCTTCACCTGCTACCCCGAAGGCACCGGCGGCAGAGCATCTGCTATGGCACCCGATCGCATCGCAGGGTTCCCGGAAGGCGTGCGCCGCGAGGGCAACACCCTGCAACTGCTCAACGCTCAGGGAGAGATTTTTGCTACTGTGGAGATAGAGAAATAAACTCACCCGCGTGTTGCCCCCCAAAAACAAGGCAAATCTACTATTTTTCCGAGCAAGAGAAGAGCCGGTTCGGTGAGCGGGAGGAAACTTTTTGCGGCTGCAACAAAAAAAGCTGGCAATTACCGTGTAGCGGTTGTATATTGTTTGCGCTTTAGCATAAATCATGACGGGTAACACTCACAACACCGCAAATACGCCGAAGGTAAAAACGATGAGCTTGCCGGAGGGCATTTCCCTGGGGAATTATCAGCTGCTGCATGTGCTTGGGCAAGGTGGTTTCGGCATCACCTACCTCGCAGTGGACCAAAGCACAGATGCTCAAGTAGTCATTAAAGAGAACCTGCCCACCTTTTACGCCGCCCGAGATGAAGCCTCTCTGCAAGTGCAGCCCCTC
>JAZRKM010000106.1:0-12059 GCA_045646325.1 Akkermansia sp.
CCAACTCCTTGGCTCACAGAACGACATGGCTACGATCCGACTTCCTGCTCCTTGCCGCTGCTGCGGCTGTTACCCTGTTATTCCCCGCTTGCCATCAAATGCAGATGCAGCAGATTGCCTACAACTCCAAGGTTGTGGTGCTTGACATCGGGCACTACTACGAGCCTACCCGCGGCGGCCAGGGAGCGCGCACACCGGATGCAAGCAAGGGCGGCGTGATAGAAGAAACGGAGTTCTGGTACCGCTACGCAGGTGAAGTGAAGAAAGTTCTTGAAGCCGCGGGCTACACCTGCCTGATTTGCAACCGCGGGGATATGCCCGCCGACCCTCGACTGGCAGCAGCCGCGCGCAAGGCGGGCGTACACCATGTAAAATCCCCCATACCCACCGCCATTTACCGCTCCACCCACCACCCGCACCGCATTGCCGTGGGCATGCTGAGCACCAACTACGCGCTGGATCAGTTACCCGGCGCTGTTGTATACCTGCACCACAACAGCAATTCGGAAACCTGGCGCGTGTACAACAAGGGCGCATTCTACTGCAACGAGGTTGGCGCCCGCCTGGCATACACCATGGCACAGGTCATGAACCGCGACATACTCGACCACCCCGGCAACGGCATGCCCAACAACGGCCAACCCTGCGGTGTGGTGCTGCGTAATGATGGCCGAAAAGGCGGTGGCGACTGGCTGAACGCCTGCAACGAATCATACGTTCCTGCGGTTATTACCGAGGTAGCCTACCTCTCCAACCCCGAGCACGCCCGCTATCTCAACAAACACGAGAACGCCGTTCGCTTCGCTCAGGCTGTCGGGCGCGGCATCGCGGAATATCTCAACAATCGTTAGTCTTGTAACGCTATACCATGAGTATCAAAATCAATCCCTGTTACAGCCCCTATCTCTCCGTTGTCTACCTCAGTAACGGCAAACCCCACTTCGACACCCTGAGTATCGAGAGCGACTGCGAGCTTGAAAACCTTACCCTGCGCGTCACCACAACCCCCGAATTTGTCGAGGAATGCAGCTTCGATATTGACAAACTGACGCCGGAAGTCCCCCTGAACATTGCCGCGCCCGCAAAAATCAATTACGACCTTGTCGCGCTGAAGGCCCTGACCGAAGCCGAACCGGGCCGAATTCATTTTTCCCTGTATCAGGGCACAGAACTGCTCTGCCGCGAAAGCTCCGAGCTCACTTGGCTGCCGGGCAATGCCTGGGTGCTGGGCAAGGGCGCACGTTTTCCCGAACTGCTGGCAGCACTGGTGCAGCCGAATGACCCGGCTGTTGACAAAGTACTGCACCATGCCGGCGAACTACTGGCCAATCAGGGACTGAGCCCCGACTGGAACGGTTACCGCAGCGAACCGAATGCCATCATCAATAAATTGCACGCCATCTGGCTGACGCTCAGCAACTATGGTATCAACTACGCCCTACCCGCCCGAGGCGAAATTGACATAGAAGAAGGAGTTCACCAGAAAGTGCGCACCCCGTCCCAGATTATGCAGGGCGGCTGTGCCACCTGTCTGGACACCACCATGCTCATGGCCGCCGTCATCGCGCAGGCCGGCTTCAACCCGCTTATCATCCACATCCCCGGCCATGCATTCGTGGGTGTGCTGCTGAAAGATGAATGCCTGAAATCCCCGATAGTTGAAAGTAGCGCCACATTGCGCAACCTGGTGGAACTGGGTGAAATGCTGGTGCTCGAAACCACCATGCTCACCCGCTCGGAAAACGGGCTCCGCTGCTCCTTTGACAGTGCGCGCCTACGCGGCGAGGAGAATCTCAGCACAACGGAACATGCCCGCGCATACGATGTGGCCCGTATATGGGCAGCCGGCGTGCGCCCCATCGGTACTGAGCGCCCGGAAAACGCCACAAGTATCGTTGACGAACACACCTGCACCGGCGAGGGCGCCACGTTCCTGCCCGAACAAACGGCAGCGGCTCTCGAAGACGAACAGTCTCTCGTGACCACCCGCAAACGCACCCGCATGGAAAACTGGCAACTCAAGCTGCTGGATCTCTCCATGCGCAACAACCTGCTCAACTGCCGGATTGACAAGTCACAAGTACATATTGTGCTCCAGGACGCTGCGCGCCTAGAAGATGACCTCAGCAACGGCAAAGTCTTTAAACTTGCCGAAGTTCCCGTGACCTTCGCACTTGATGAAGCGCTCAAAAAGGAGGATAAGACCGAGGCGCAGGCCATCATTCAGAGCCATGCTGCCGAAATGTACGCCAAAAATGAACTGCTGGCTGTCGGCCCGCAGGGCATACTGCCGCACGATGAGCTGCAAAAGCGCCTTTACAAGCTCTATCTGGCAGCCCGCAAGAACATGGAAGAGAGCGGTTACAACACCCTCTACATCGCCTGCGGGTTCCTGCGCTGGGTACGCAGAGAAAAGAACCAGACGCTCTACGCCCCGTTGCTGCTCATACCGGTGAAAATCTCACGAAAGAGCGTAAAGAGCAGCTTCACCCTGCGCACCAGCGACGAAGAAACGCGCATCAATCTCACCTTGCTCGAGCTGTTGAAGACTGAATATGCCCTCAACATCCCTGAGCTGGAAGGCGAGCTGCCATCAGACAAGAGCGGAATTGACGTAGCACAGATTTTCGATATCACACGCCGAGCCATCAAGGATATCGAGGGTTGGGAAGTCATCGAAACCTGCTCGCTGGGTATATTCTCCTTCGCCAAGTACCTGATGTGGAAAGATCTCTGCGACCGCCAGCACGAGCTGATGGAAAACCCCATCGTGCGCCACCTGGCAGACGAAAACCGCCAAACCTTCCCCACCCAGGTCGGATTCCCCGAGGTAAGCGAGCTTGATACCGCAGTCGATGCCGAACAGGTATACACCCCGCTCTCGTCAGATTCCTCTCAGCTTTCAGCCGTACTGGCTGCGGGGCGCGGCAAGAACTTCGTGCTCATCGGCCCGCCCGGCACCGGCAAGAGCCAGACCATCTCCAACATGATAGCCCACTGTCTGGGACATGGTAAAACCGTGCTCTTCGTGGCAGAAAAGGCTGCGGCCCTTTCCGTGGTGTACAAGCGACTCAAAAACATCGGGCTCGGGGACTCCTGCCTGGAACTCCACTCCAACAAAGCAGTCAAGAAAGAAGTGCTTGCCCAGTTCAAAGCCGCTCTCGACAATACCGAAGCCAAACTCAGCGGTGCTAACTGGGCAAAAACAGTCTGCGACATGCTCAAGCTGCGCAGCGGTCTGAATGTGGTGCCGGAGGAACTCCACCGCGTCTACCCCGATGCTACCAGCCTGTACGATGACATCAGCCTGCTCGCAGAAGCACCTGCTGTCCCCCTGCTCCCGCCACCGGCGCAGGATGTGCTCAACATCAGCGCAAATGAGAAAGCCGAGCTCCTCGAATACATCCACGAACTGAGCACAACATTCAGCCCGGTCGCCGAGCTGTACCCCGGCTCAGCTCAATACCTGCAGAACACACGCTACAGCCTGCAGTGGGATGATGACTTCACCGAGCTACTGCCACGAGTTGCCCGTATGGCTGAGCGCTATGATACCGAGCTCAACACCCTCATGGAACTGGTCGGTCTTAACAAGGCTGACTATGCCGACAAGCGACGTTCCGTAGCCAAGTTACTGCTACTGGCTGCCCGCACCTACGGTCAGAACAACGCTCCCCTGCTCCCCGATACAGCGCAAGACACGCTCAACCGGCTTCAGGAGGCACTCGGCGCCGCCAACAACTACCGTCAGTGCAAAAATGCGCTCTCACTGCGCTACCCGGACGGCACGGAAGACAATCCTGACATCAAGATTCTCTACATGCAATGGCGCGAGGGGGTGATATCGAACATCATCAGCCGCTTCTTCATCAACCGCAAAATATCCAAAGCCCTGCGACTTATTGCCTTCAGCTGCGATAAGCCGGATATCGGTCGCGACCTGCAGAACCTGGTGGACATGCAGCGCTACAAGAGCACACCCGCGCTCGCCGAATCCACCCTTCCGCAGTACTGCAAGGGTATAGAAACCAGCCAGGCTGACTACGAAGCAGCCTGTCATATGGCAGCAACCCTGAGCGATATCGCTGACATCACGCCGCTCTGCAGGCTCTACCTCTCCGTCGAGGGCAACCCCTTCGCCCCCGGCAGCCCTGCCGTGGCGCAGGCTACCAAGCTGCAGCTCTGCGTCGAAGAATGGCAGGCCCTCGCCGGTGAACTGGCGGAAAAACTCGGTGCCCCGTACAGTGGCCCCGAAACGGAGCGAGAAGGAGCGGCCGCCACCATGGCCAATGACCTGATGAAAAACCGCGACTCGTGGCGACAGATTACCATCTTCAACGAAACAGCCGCCAAGGCCAACACCGAGCTCACCCGCGCCTTGGTCAGCAAACTGTGCAGCGCCGAACTCAAGCCAACCGAACTCGAAGCCGCCGTACTGACCAACTACGCCCGCTACCGCTTGCGCACAGCAGTGGATGCCAGCCGCACGCTCACCCATTTTGACGGAGCGACCCATGAGAAACGCATACGCGACTTCTGCGCCAAAGATGCTCTTGTTCACACAGAGGCAAGCCGTCACTTGCAGAGCCTGCTGCGCACTCGTGCCTGCAACCACAAGGAGTTCACCAAAGAACTGGCTGAGCTTAACCACGAACTCAACAAACAGCGCGCCCACAAGGCCATTCGTAAGCTGCTCACCCTCACCCCGAATGTGAGCCGCCTGCTCAAGCCCTGCATGCTCATGAGCCCGCTTTCCGTTGCCCAGTACCTCACGCCGGAATCTGAGCCCTTCGACCTGGTCATCTTCGACGAGGCGTCGCAGATTCCCGTGTGGGATGCCATCGGCGCTATCGGTCGCGGCAAGAGCGCTGTCATCGTCGGTGACCCGCGGCAGATGCCGCCCACCAGCTTCTTCTCACGCTCCAGGAGCGACGAAAGCGAAGAAGATGAAGAAATCGAGCAGGACCTCGAGAGCATACTCGATGAATGCTTGGCCTGCGGTATACCCCACATGAACCTCAGCTGGCACTACCGCAGTAAGTCCGAAAGCCTCATCGCATACTCCAACCACCATTACTACGAGAATAAGCTCGTCACCTTCCCCGCCCCTGTGGAGCACGACACCGCCCTGCAATACCACTATGTGGACGGCATCTACGCCAAGGGAGCCTCGAAACGCTACAACAAGAAGGAGGCGCAGGCACTGGTAGAGCATGTGCTGGGTGTGCTGCGCAGCCCCGGATTTGATTACAACGAGCTGACCAGTATCGGTATCGTTACGTTCAACACTCAACAGCAGGCACTTATTCTGGATATGTTTGAAAAGGCCCGCGCAGAGGATGAATCTCTCGAGCCCTACTTCAACGATGATAACCCCGAGGGCATCTTCGTGAAAAACCTCGAAAACGTGCAGGGTGATGAGCGCGGCGTCATCTACTTCTCCACCACCTACGGGCCGGATGAGAAGGGAGCCATCTCCATGAACTTCGGTCCGCTGAACCTCACCGGTGGCGAGCGCCGACTGAATGTAGCCATCACCCGCGCCCGCACCGGCATGCACGTGTTCAGCTCACTCAAGCCGGAGGATATCGACCTGAACCGCACACGGTCCCGAGGTGCCGCCGACCTGCGCGGGTTCCTGGAATGTGCCCGCATGGGGGCTGCGGCTTACTTCAATCTGCACCGGGGTAACGGCGCCGGTCCGGCCGACAGCGGGCTGCAGCGCGCCATCTGCCGCGCACTGCAGGCGCAGGGCTGGCACTGCCTCAGCAACCTGGGTGTCTCGGGCTACCGTATCGACATTGCCATTGCTCACCCGGAGCAGCCCGGCAGCATGCTTGCCGGTATCGTGCTGGACAGCCCCTCCTATGCCGCCGCAGCCACCGCCCGCGACCGCGATGTGCTGCGTGAAAGCGTGCTGCACGGGCTGGGTTGGAACATCTGCCACATCTGGGCACTCGACTGGTGGCGCAACCCGCAGAGCTATGCCGCCAAAATCGACAAGCAACTGCGCCACTTGCTCAAAAAGGCATAAACAAGCGCCCGCTCACTTACACATCAGCCGCCGCTCTCAGAGCGGCGGCTGTTTTAATGTTCGCGTATCAGAGTGGCCTTTACTTCCGGCGTACTTTATCCGCCAGTGAGTAGACCGCAGCAATCAGCGTGCCGGAGATGGAGTGCCACACGCATGAGATAGCAGCGGCGAGCGCAGCCTCCGGCAGCAGGGGGAAATGCCGCCCGGCCAGCACGGTAGCAAGCCCGGCATTCTGCATGCCAACCTCAATGGAGAGGGTGCGGCGCTTAGCGGTCGACATGTGACAGGCCCGCCCGGTGAGGTAGCCGAGCAAATACCCTAAGCCATTGTGCAGGAATATGCACAGAAATATCAGCGCTCCACTCTCAAAAAACTTACTGCCGTGAGCGGAGGTCACGCCACCCACAATACAGGCCAGGCCCAGCACTGCCAGCCCCGGCATCAGACGGCAGACGGTTGCATACCCGGCCCGCTTGCTGAACAAATAGTTACACAGCGTACCCACCCCCACGGGCAACAGAGTCACCAGCAAAATACTACGGAAAAGCCCGGCGGCATCGACCGCAATACTTTCCCCCATCAGCCAGAGCACCAGCAGCGGCGTGACAAAGGGTGACAGCAGGGTCGAGGCAGTGGTCATCCCCACGGAATAAGCCACATCACCCCGGCACAGCAGACTCATGATATTGCTCGATACCCCGCCGGGACTGCACCCTACCAGAATAAGCCCCGCAGCAATCCCCTTGGGCAGGTGAAAAAAATACACCAACGCGAAGGCCAGCAGGGGCATGATGGTATATTGAGCCAGAGCGCCGATGAAAATATCCCACGGTCGCTGCGCCAGAATGCGGAAATCAGCCGTGGTGAGAGTCATGCCCATCGTGAGCATGATAAAGCCCAGGATGCAAGTCTGCACATCCCCCCGTACCCAGTCAAACACTCCGAGCAGCACAAAGGTGAGCGCAGCAACCGCGATGATGAATGGAGCTGTCCACGTTGACAACCAACCGGAAAGGGCAAGAAGTAACCGCATATAATGAGAACTTCGGGAAAAGAGAAAAGTTACAGGCTACGACGGACAAGTTGAGGCTTCAACGCTTGTACCGAACTCGTAGCCTGTAACTCTATATCTTATACTCTGTAACAGCTTACAGCTTCTTCCACGGCAGGGACTTCAGGAGGGCATCGAAGCCCAGACCGGTACCCTTGGGCGCATGGAATTCGGGGGTAACATCCATACCAAGCTCTTCGGAGAAGGCATTCGGGCGATAGACGTGCTGGGTTACCAGCCCGCAAAGCGGCACCTCATCGGCGGGTTTGCCGGTGTAGAACTTGGCAGCATTGTAAGCAGCCCAGCACTGACCGAGCGGGTGGTCAAGATAGGTTGTGAACACGGGCAGACCGCTGTTGCTGTGGTGGCGAGCCGGTTTGACCAGGCGCATCATAGGCTTGCTGGTACGTGCGGGAATGGAGCTTTCCTGCATGGGGGTATCGTAGCCCAGGGGCATACCGGCATCCTGCAGGGCCTGCCAGGATTCCACATCGTAATAGCAGGGGTCCTCCACAAAGTCAATGCGCTCCTTCATGGCATCGGAGAGCATGTCCCAGAACTTCAGGGCTGCCTCCAGAGACAGAGTGCAGTTGAAATCCACACGCCACTTCCAATCCGGCACCATCGAGGCGAGGTTGGTTAGGCGCTCCACCGTAGCGGCCAGCTTGGGTACAACCTTAATTTTACCCACACGGAATCCGCGCTGGTGCAGGTTGTACACCTGGGCAGGTGTAGCGCTCACCGTCAGCGTGGCATGGCTGCGGGGAATGGTAAGCCCCTCAAAAAGATTCACACCGGCGGCACGGGCAGCACCGTCAACCTCGATACACTTGAGCGCGCGCTCACCAAGGCGCAGCGGGGTACCGTCGCGCAGAGCGTCAAGCTCATACTCAAGCGGAGAATCGCCCAGCTCCGGCCAGGATTGCAAACAGGCGTAGCCGCCGTTATCACCGCGCAGAAGCACGCCCTCACGCGGCTGGGCGGCAGCACGGGCGCTCAGTGCGCCCACGGGATACAGAGTGTAAGGAGTGTAGTGCATGCCCGAGTTTACTCTTTTTGCCGGCTTTTGTCACGCTCATTCTGTGTACGCTATGGCATTTTGGCGAAATCAATGATACAAAATCATTGACAGAAGCGGGGCTATGGGGTACAAAAGGGCATGTTCAACGGCCTGGAAGACCAATTGCTCATCGGTGCTGCCCTGTCAGTGCTGGCCGGGCTGTGTACCGGCATAGGCGCAGCAGTCGCGCTGTTCCTCAAGCGTACGAATGCCAAGATGCTCACCTTCTCGCTGGGAGCGAGTGCCGGGGTGATGGTCTACATCTCGTTCATGGAGCTGATGCCGCTGGCCATGGAGAAGCTGGGCGAGGGTACTGTCGGCAAATGGATTTCACTGGGGGCCTTCTTCGGTGGCATGGGGCTGGCGGCGCTCATTGACAAGCTGGTACCGGAGGATGAAAACCCGCATGAGTTCCGCAGTGAGGACGAAGTACACGCGGCCCAATGTGCCACCGCTCTGACCGGCCGCGATAAGGTGAAGCGCTCTGCCTTTCTCTTCGCCATCGCCATGGCGGTACACAACTTTCCCGAAGGCATGGCCACCGTTGCTGCGGCTTTTGATAATGTGAGCATTGCCATGTCGGTAGCACTGGCAGTGGCCATTCACAATATACCGGAAGGGCTCACCGTAGCAATCCCCCTGCTCTATGGTACGGGCAGCCGCAAAAAGGCCTTCTGGGTGGGTACGCTGACAGGCCTGGCCGAGCCGCTGGGAGCACTGGTGTGCATGCTGGTACTGCTACCGTTCCTGAGCGCCACGCTGCTGGGTATATTGTTTGCGGTGGTGGCGGGTATCATGGTATTCATCTCATTCGATGAACTGCTGCCCATGGCCGAGCGATGGGGGCACCACCACCTGAGCATAGGCGGGGTGATGATGGGCATGTTTGTGATGGCTGCCGTGCTCTGAGAAAACTCAAGCGAAAATAATCAACGCTAGGAACATCACAAGCTGCAGCACCAAGACGATATAGCTGATATTCAGCCACAGGCGGGCAGAATTCGCCAATGTCTGGCGCTTGACAACATCATAAGACGAATTGGCACGGGCTGCCTGCACCACGGCAGCAATGGAAAAGGGCAGACAGAACGTGCATGCTATCGCTGATATCACCAGCATGACGATGCTGGGGGTCAGGTGAGTTTTCGGCAAATCAGCATCGCGGGCCCCGCGCAGGGCCGGCATAGGAAATTTGGCAGATTCCAGCAACTTACCGACAGGCAGCCACTCCGTCATTCCTTCCGTGCAGTACAGGTGGTTGGGCGTCAGGCGACGCTCCATGGCCATCACCTTGAGCATGGAAAGAGTATAGGGGCCCAGCGGTTCACCACCGGGTTTCGCGATATAGTATTGCGCAGGTTCAGACATAGCGGGTCAGGAAGTAAAGCCCCGTAAAAACGCGGGGGTCAATGGATTTGCCGGCGGCCATCTGTTCAGCCAGCCAGGTTTCGATTTGAGCCAGCGGCACCTCGTGTACCGTGATGTTTTCATTCTCCACACCACCACCCTCGCCCACGCGGCGAAGGTCGCTCGCCAGATAAAAAGCCACCGTCTCCGATGTTAGCCCCGGCGATGAGGGGCCGGTGAAGAGGTAGCGCAGTTCTCCGGCCTCGTAGCCGGTCTCTTCCACCAGCTCACGTCCGGCAGCCAGCATAGCACTCTCAGGGCCTTCATCACCCACCAGACCGGCAGGGAAACAAATACTCTGTGCGCCGATGGGCGGGCGAAATTCCTCCACCAGCAGCACACGCCCCTCCGGCGTGCACGCAAAAATCATGGCAGCGGGCGTGTTGCGCACACGCTCGCAGTACTCCCAGCGCCCTTCTCGCACCAGGGTCAGGAACTTTCCTTCATAAAGAGTCTCCATACGGCAGAAAGAGTTGCGGCGGGGCTGCCCCCGCCGCTGTTGCAAAGTTTTGTCAATGCTTACTCGCGCACCAGGGTACGGAAGCGAGCAAGGATTCGGCCGGTGATAGGACCGGCAACACCGCTGCCAATCTTGCGACCGTCAAGCGATGTTGCAGCAATCACCTCAGCAGCCGTACCGGTCAGGAAACACTCGTCTGCGCTGAGCACATCGAAGCGGTTCATGACTTTTTCAATGCAGGGGATACCCAGCTCGGCGCAGATATCGAACACCGCGTGGCGGGTGATACCGCCCAGAGCGCCCTCCGTGAGAGGCGGGGTCATGACCACACCGTTGCGAATAATAAAGATGTTATCGCCCGTGCACTCGGCCACGTTGCCGCGCTGGTTGAGCATGAGAGCCTCGCCGGCGCCCTGAGCCACAGCCTCCATCTTAGCGGAAATACCATTGAGGTAGTTGAGGCTCTTGACCTGCGGGCAAAGAATATCGGGATTGGGACGACGGAAGGTAGAGGTAATCATGCTCAGGCCGTTCTCGTACATCTCGGCGGGATAAAGCGCGATATTCTGCACGATGATGAACATGCTGGGCTTGGGGCAGTTACGGGGATTAAGCCCCAAATCACCCTTACCGCGGGTCACCACCAGGCGAATATAGCCATCTTCCATACCATTGGCAGCCACAGTATCTTTTGTGGCCTGGCACACCTCCTCAAAGCTCCACGGGCAATTAACGTTCAGGTAGCGCATGGAATCGAACAGGCGCACGATATGCTCCTCAAGGCGGAACACCTTGCCGGAATAAAATCGGATACCTTCGAAAACACCATCGCCATACAGCACACCGTGATCAAAGACCGAGACCGTAGCCTCGCTCGGATCAACCAATTTTCCATCTAACCAGATTTTCATGATAAAAAAATTGAACGTGAACGCCACCATTATAACCACTTTGCGCCACAAATAAAGCAGAAAAAGCGGCTGTATGGCATTTTTTTCACTTCTGCTCCCAGAGCTTGCGGGTAAGGGCATCCTGCGCGGCGGCGACCTGCGCGCGGTGCTTGCTTGTGCCATCGGCCTCGCCCACCACCATATCATGCCACATCGCCTTGGCGTGGAAGGGACCGGCGGGTTTTGCCGGGTCTATCAGGGTCACCACGTAATCAGGCCCGGTACCATCAACAGCCTGCAGCACCTCCAAAAGCTTACCTTTATGATTCACTTCAAGGTAATTATAAGCATTCGTAATACTCTCTTCCATGAGGTGCAGCGTCACTTTGCGCGCAGCATTGTAGTTCGAATCAGCCATTACGGCGCCGATAACGCTCTCGAACGTGTTGGCCAGAACAGAGAACGCCTCGCGGCCGCCGTTTTTTTCGAGTTGAGGGCTCATTTTAAGCTGCTCGCACCAACCGAACTTGCGGCAGAGGTCAGAGAGGTGCTGGCGGCTCACAATACCGGAGCGCAGCTTGGTCAGCGTGCCTTCATCCGCCTTGGGGAACAGGCGAAAGAGCTCGACACTCACCACCAGCTCCAGCACGGCATCACCCAGGAATTCCAGGCGCTCATAATTCAGATTCGTGCTGCGTTTCTGGTCACTACTGGGGTGTGTCAATGCCTGCTGCATCCACACCTCATCTGTGAATTGGTAATCCAGACTTTGTTCAACAGCCGATCTATCCATACGCTGCATTCTACCACATAGCCTCCTGCTTGGCGAGTGAAATTAACGGCAGCAGCCACGGAAACACCAAGAGGGTGGACCACTCCACCTGCCCGGAGACTCCTTCAAGCGTTCCCGGATTCTGGTCAAAGGAGAATAACTTTATTTCCTGCTAACATTTAGCTTGCATAATCGACAGCGTATGTTACAATCCGCGCGCGGGGCGCTTCAACCCCGGGTTGTACAAGATGAATAAAACACTTCATATTGTAGCAACTTTAGTTGCTTATGTCATGTTCGCAGTGACACCTGCGAAGGCTTCGGAATCCGTAGCCGCAACCTCTCCGCAGACCTCCAGAGGCATTGCCTGTTTTGAAGATTTGCG
>JAZRKM010000107.1:0-22211 GCA_045646325.1 Akkermansia sp.
TCATCCTGTCTGTGTTTCGCCTCCGGCTTCCTCCCCACCCCACATTACTGTGACGCAGTTGCCCTTGGCTATTTGATTCCGCCCTGTCAGCGGTTCATTGGGGATTTTCACCCCAGTTGCGTGTCATGCCTGACGTACGAATATATCAACACCCCCGGTCCATCTGCGGACAGGGGGTGTTGATTTATAAGGGTAACGGGAGGGAAATCAGGCCTCCTTCTTATCCTTGTTCTTATCCTTCAACTGGGGGAAAAGAATGATGTCGCGGATGGAACAGGCACCGGTCAGCAGCATGCAGAGACGGTCGATACCGATACCGATACCGCCGGCGCTGGGCATACCGCTCTCAAGAGTCTCCACGAAGTCGAAGTCAATCTTCTGAGTTTCCTCTCCGGCCTGGTGCTGCAGGCGCTCAAGCTGCTCAACGGGGTCATTCTGCTCGGAGTAACCGGGGCAGAGCTCCTGACCGTTCATCACCAGCTCGAAGACGTCCACCACCTCGGGGTTCTCGGGGTTGGCCTTGGCCAGGGGTACCAGGTCACGGGCCACATGGCAGACGAAGAGGGGGTTAGCCTGCTTCTCTTCAACGAGCTTCTCGTAGACCTGCTGAGTCACGCCGGTGTCATCCAAGTCTTCACCAATCTGGAGGTGCAGCTGATTTTCGGCGCGCTCACGGCGCTGCTCGGGGGTGAGGTCGAACCAGTCATCGCCGGCAACTTCCTTCACCAGGTCATTGTAGTCGGCACGGCGCCAGGGGCGTGTGAGGTCAACCGTCCAGCGCAGGTTGCCGTTGTCGTCATACTGATCGAACTTCAGCGTACCGAACACCTTCTCGGCCACGGTGCAAATCATCTCCTCCATCATCTCGGCCATGGTCTCGTAGTCACCACCGGCTTCGTACACCTCAAGCACGGTAAACTCAGGGTTGTGACGGCGGTCCACGCCCTCGTTGCGGAAGTTGCGGTTAAGCTCGAAAACCTTGGGGAAGCCACCTACGAGCAGGCGCTTAAGGTAAAGCTCAGGGGCAATTCGCAGGGTCACGGGCTTGCTGAGCGCGTTGTAATAGCTCTCGAAGGGCTTGGCGGCGGCACCACCGGCCACATCCTGCAGCATGGGAGTCTCTACCTCCAGGAACCCGCGCTGCATCAGGTAGCTGCGAATCTCCTGAATGATGAGGGAACGCTTCACAAAGCGGTCGGCGCTCTCAGGGTTGCCCATCAGGTCGAGGTGACGGCGGCGGTAGCGCATATCGGTGTCCACCAGACCGTGGAATTTGTCGGGCATGGGGCGCAGAGCCTTGGAAAGCACCTTGAAGGAATCCACTCGCACGGAGGGTTCACCGGTGCGGGTGATGAAGGTTTCACCCTCCACGCCGACCCAGTCACCGCGCTCCAGCAGTTTCCAGAGAGCCCAGGTTTCATCCGTGCAGGCCTTCTTGGTGAGCATGCACTGAATACTGCCCTGTACATCAGCCACGGTGAAGAACTGCGTACGGCCCATATCGCGCAGAGCGTTGATACGGCCAAGCAGTTTAACCTGTTTACCCTCCTCAAAGTTCGCCTTAATTTCACCCGGATTGGTGGTAACGTCGAAACGGCCGCCGTAGGGGTTCACCCCCAGGGCACGAATCTTGCCCACCTTCTCACGGCGCACGGCAATCAGTTCCTCCTCAGAAGAACCCGGAGCGGCATTAGCAACTGCTTGTGTATTTTCTGACATAGCGCGGGTATTATATGCATATCCACCGGAATTTCCAGCCTAAAATGTCCCCTTCGGCAATTTTTTTGCCGGAGCTTCACCAAGAGAACGCCAAAAACGATGTTAATGCACCTGTTTTTGTTTTTTAACTTGTCTTACATGAATAAAGACGTTAGAATACAGAGTGATGAAAATACATTTTTGTGGTGCAGCAGAGACAACGACGGGCTCCCAGCATCTGCTGGAGGTGAATGGCAGGCGTATACTCCTGGATTGCGGTATGTACCAGGGGCACCGCGAAGACCAATTGCGAATCAACCGCGAGTTCCCCTATTTTGACCCCAAATCGATTGACTGTGTGGTGCTGTCGCACGCGCACATCGACCACTCGGGCAACCTGCCCAACCTGGTGAAAAAAGGCTTCCGTGGTTTTGTGTACACCACATACGGCACACGCGACCTGTGCTCCATCATGCTGGCGGATGCCGCACGCATACAGGAAAGCGACTGCAAATTCCTCAACAAGATGGACCGCCGCAAAGGTGGCGACGGTTGCGTGGCGCAGCCCATCTACAGCGAGCAGGATGCCGAGGCCGCCATGCGCCGATTCCTCACCCTGGGTTACCACATGCCCATACCGATTGCGGACGGTGTCACCCTCACCTTTTACGATGCCGGCCACATACTCGGAGCCGCGCAGGTGGTGCTCGACATAGACGACCGCGACGACGGGCAGCACAAGCGCCTGCTCTTCTCCGGTGACGTAGGGCGCGGCGACAACGAGCTGCTGCGTGACCCGGAATCCGTGCCCGATGTGGATATCATGCTCATGGAGAGCACCTACGGCGGGCGGTTCCACGAGGCACCCGCGCAAGATGCCGACCTGTTCATCGGCACCATCCGCAAGGCCATGAAGCGCGGCGGCAACGTGTACATACCCGCCTTCGCCGTAGAGCGTACCCAGCAGCTGCTCTACCTGCTCAACCGTGCCTACCGCGAGGGCAAGCTGCCCAATTACCCCGTCTATGTCGACAGCCCCATGGCCGTGAGCGCAACGGAAATCTTCCGCATTCACCCTGAGTGCTTTAACCAGGATGTCTACAACTTCCTCTTCAACGAGCGCGACCCCTTCGGCTTCGAGCAGCTGCACATGGTGCGCACCGTCACGGAATCCCAGCGGCTCAATAACCTGCGTGAGCAGGCCATCATCATCTCCGCCTCCGGCATGTGTGAGGCAGGCAGAATCCTCCACCACCTCAAGAACGGTATCAGCCGAGACAAAAACACCGTCCTCTTCGTGGGCTACTGCGCCGCCAACACCCTGGGCCGCCGCATTATGGACGGTGCCCTGCAGGTGCGAATACTCGGGGATGAATACCCCGTACGAGCCAAAATACAAGCGCTCGATTCCTTCTCCGGCCACGCCGACCACAACGAACTGCTGGGCTATTTCCGCCGCACCGGCGGCAGCAAGAGCAAAGTCTACCTTGTACACGGCGAAAAAGAGTGTACAGCCGCTCTCAAAACCGCCCTGCTGCAGCAGCACAAGGGCGAAGTTCACGTTGCCCACCTCAATACAAGTGTCACTTGCTGAGGTATGCAAGCTCGGTAAAGTTGCTCTCAGAAACCTGTTTATCCGCAATCCCCGCAGCCTGTCGCTGCGGGGGATTGTCATCAACTGACGATTCATGACCAGAAAGCCTGCACATTCTGCGTGCGGGTCATACTCACATAGCGGGTTCTCAGCAAACTGCTGTCCCGATGTCCCGTTTCATACTGTAATTCACTGTAGTTACGAAAGTAGCGCAAGTGATAACTGGCAAAAGTATGGCGCAGCACATCCGGCACCCAGCGGGCAAACCCGGACAGGCGACGAAGTTCCCGCCAGTGCCGCAACCATTGCGGCGGACAAATTTTCCCGACTGAAAGGGCGCGTTCCAGCAGGCGTTGCAGCGGTGGATGTATCGTCACCATACGAGCGCCGCCGGTCTTGCTATGTTGAGGAAATATGCTGATAGTACCGCCGCTCAAGTCGACGTGTTCCCAGCTCAGGCGGGCCACCTCATGCGGGCGGATTCCGGCATAGAGCATCATCCCCACTGCAGCCAGACACGCACCGCCGTGATATTCCCGGGCTGTCTGCAAAAGGCGCTCTATTTCATCGGGTTGAAGAATCTCTATACGCTGTTCCATCACCCGCTCAACCTCTACTCGAGCCACCGGATTCTCACTACACCAACCGCGCTTGCGCGCCGTGCTGAAAATACTGCTGAGCACGGCGCGCGCCTTCTGACGCTGACGCGGCGTGTCAAATGCCGCCTCAATATATTGTGCACATTCCTCTGTAGTTATCGACCGCACCCGACGCAGTGCCAAGCCCTTACATTTCTTCATGAAACGACGCGCAAAATAACGGAAATCCCACTGAGTGCGAGCCCTTCGCTCCGTCCTGACCGCCAGCGCTGTCTCTACAGCTTTCTCGAAACTTACCGTTTTCTCTCGCTGTCGCAGTACCTCAGCCCCAGCCGATATACACCGCCGTGCTCGCTTCACTCGCCCACGCCCCGCAGCCAACGCCTCTTTTGCTACCAGCGCCGCCTCCAGTACATCCACACCCGTGCTTTTCAAAACTACAAGTGCCGCCTTTTCTATATCTGTCAAACGTCTCATCTGCATATCCCTTTCGGAAACCGTAAGTCAATCATATTTTTTGTAATTATGCAAAATATTTTCGACCCTTCGCGGCGACTTCCCGTATCACACAGAAAATTTTCAACTCGCTAATTTATATAGAATAAGGTAGGATTTCCTACGGTTTCCGAAAGCGTATGTTGAAAGCAACAAATTATTAGCATGTATTGCACTATCACCATCAAACACACCAAGCGCATCAAAAATCTGACATTTACTGTCCCCTCCCGACCCGGGGTGTATCTTCTGGTTGGCGGGAACGGTGCAGGAAAGACCACCATTCTCACTTGCCTGCATCGCATCTGTGAGGGTACTGCTTTCTTTAATGGTTTTCGCGTTGCAGCGGAGCACGACCGTATCGACCGCTATGAAAATGCCGCCATCACTTACACCGGTTCCGATAAACGAAGTGTTACTTTCCGCAAACGTGAGCAGCGTTGGGTTTCACAACCTAAGGCTAATAAGGATATTCTGGCCTCATTCGGATTTCGCTCAGCATCGTTCATTAAGGCAGATGCCACACGCCTTTCCGTGACCCAGGAAGAAATTCGCCAGGGGCAATATGTAAAGGCTGATGATGAGGTGAAACAAGCCCTCAACGATATTTTCGATACCAATAAGTTCTCTGCGCTTGAACGGCTCAAAATTCCCAACGGAAAAGGGAAGAACAGTACATTCTTTTACATTATTAAGGAGGAAAAAAATAATTACTACTCTGAAAAGCGTTTCAGTACCGGCGAGCTTGCCATTATTCGCTTGGTCGAAAAACTGGTGAAAGCCGAAGAACAATCTTTAATTCTGTTGGATGAAGCCGAGCTGGCGCTGCACCCCACCGTACAACTGCGTTTGCTTGACTACCTTCGGCGCATGAGCTGCGAGAAGCAGCTCACCGTTTTTGTCTCCACTCACTCCACGACCATGATTCGCGCTACACGTCCGGCTAATATCATGTTGCTCAGCGATGACCCCGCCCGTAAAGGCAATCTGAACGTGGTGACCCCCTGTTACCCGGCCTATGCCATGGGATTTATCGATGAGCTGGATAACAATTGCCCCGATTTTATCTTCTGCGTGGAGGACGATAAGGCTCTGCTCATCTTACGCGAGGCGCTCCACCGATATACCATTATGCCGGGTAAGGAGCACTTGCGCCGACTGCGTTACCAAATCATTCCCGTTGCCGGCTGGCCGCAAACACTGCAATTCGCTCAGAAGTCGCAGAAAATGCTTTTCTCCGGCTCGTGTGTCCGAGCTGTGCTTGATGCCGATGTGTTGGAACGCACGGAGGATGATACAGATGAAACGTGGCACAGCAAAGAAACCGCTGTACAGCCGTACAAAAAGATAGCCTACAGCCTCGGTGTTACTCCTGAATTGGGTATTGTGCAA
Source organism: Akkermansia sp. (assembly GCA_045646325.1). Classification (GTDB taxonomy): domain Bacteria; phylum Verrucomicrobiota; class Verrucomicrobiia; order Verrucomicrobiales; family Akkermansiaceae; genus Akkermansia. Next base: position 5,779 of record JAZRKM010000107.1, read on the forward strand.
GCTCTGGAAAAACAAAATCCGGGAGTGCTCCAATTTGTTCGCGAACGTTTCCAGACGAATTTGGCGTCTTTCTTCCAATCCCCTGCATATACGAAGGGCAAGAAAGCTAATCCGAGAGACGATGCCAAGAAACGGCTCGACCTTATTCTTGCCGAACTGGCTGCTCATTGCGCGATGAATGAAGACGCTATCCTTTCCCTTCTTATCCCGGAACTCATTCCCGTTATGTACTCTCCCGCCCAATTAGCCGAGGTTGCAGGCAAGGCTCTGTCGACCCCGAAAAAATAATCTCCCCCCCTATTCTTCACTTTCACTCTCAACATATACTCATTATCATGAAACCGCACCTTCCTCTTGTCCTGTTGTCTGCTCTACTCGGCGCATTTGTCGTTCAAGCTGTTGAAATCCCTGATGACTACGAACAGATTGACCTCTGGACACCCAGTTATCTGGATGATTATACCGCCAACACAGCTGATGATAAGTACGCCTTCATCCTCTGGACGAATGTAAACTTCACACCCACTACCAATCCTACTTGGACAAGCTCCGCTCCTTTGGTGAAAGGGGGTAACTTGCTTTTTACCACTGCTGATGGTTATGCCCCGCGAGCCTTGAGTTTCAGCAATGGTACTTATAGTGTATTTGAACACCCCACATCGTTGACATTCGACACTTTGAGCAACCTTAGCATCAATGGACAAAGTGGCTTATCTGCCGTAGACTTAGATACTTCCGGCAAGCTTTATATCAGAAATGTGAACGACGATGTGAAGAGTACGGAGGACGTTGTGTTATCTCATAATAATAGAGCTATTTTTGCTTCCGGTAGTTCCAGTGTTATTGACATATCTGACAACGGTGAAGTTAGCATCAGAGATAATTCTTCTGCTGCAAATGGAAGTGCGATATATTCTGGTGGTAACCTCAACATCAATAATAACGAGGAAGTGAATATTTGCAGCAATACGGTCTCCTCCTCATACTCATACGGGGGCGCGATTTACTCAACCGGTAGCGTGAGTATCAACAATAACGAAGGCGGCGTAAGTATCAGTGGCAATTCCTCCAAATCCTCATACGACTCACTCGGGGGCGCGATTTACTCATCCGGTAGCGTGAGTATCAACAATAACGAAGGCGGCGTAAGTATCAGTGGCAATTCCTCCAACGCCTCCTCACGTTCAGACTCATACGGGGGCGCGATTTACTCATCCGGTAGCGTGAGTATCAACAATAACGAAGGCGGCGTAAGTATCAGTGGCAATTCCTCCAACGCCTCCTCACTCTCAGACTCATACGGGGGCGCGATTTACTCATCCGGTAGCGTGAGTATCAACAATAACGAAGGCGGCGTAAGTATCAGTGGCAATTTCTCCAAAAACTCCACCTCCAACTACTCCTCATACGGGGGCGCGATTTACTCAACCGGTAGCCTCAGTATAGTTGGCAATGACAGTGTGATCTTTGAGAAAAATTACGAACAGGAGACAAGTTCATATAGCTTACGCAGTATTTACATGAATCCCGATTCAGCCAACGATTCATTAGTATTAGCCGCTAAGACCGGCGGGCATATCACATTTTATGATTCGGTGTACATGGACAGTCGCTCCGGAGCAACGGTAAGTTTCAATGCTGATTATCAGGATGAGAATGGAGTAACACAAAAAGCAACGGGCGACATTATCTTTAGCGGAGAATTTACGAAAGCGCATCTGGAAGATATTACGGGAAAGTCAGCAAGCAGTTATGAAATTAATGTTTCGCAGACCAGTTACATCGGCAATCGCATCACGCTGTATGGTGGCAGCCTGCAGGTAGTGGACGGAGCAAAACTGGACGGGAGTGGGCTGACGGTAGCGGCGGGTAGCGGTGCCAAGTTGCTGCTGCGGAATGGCAGCATGAACCACAGCAGCAGTCAATTCACCTTCAACAGCGGCACCACGCTGGAGCTTCAAGGGCAGAATACTATTACAGCCTCGAAAGTAACACTGGCCAGCGGCTCTGCCCTGACCGTGACGGTAGGGGAAAACAACCTGAGTAAAGCGGCTCTCACTCTGGGCGGAACATATTTGGCGACATCGAAGCTCACCGTCAATCTGAACCGCACGGATGGACTGACCAGTGGAATGTACAAAATCATCAGCCAGAACAGCGCGAGCGATTTTACAACCAAATCAGCCTGGACTGCTGAGAATGTGACCGTAAACGGCAGCGGATATGCGAATCGCGCAATCTTCGGTGATTTAGTGTGGAAAGACGGAACGCTTTATTATAACGTAGGTCGCACCATTTGGGGCAATGCGAGTGGAGATCGCCTGTGGAACACAAGCTCTGACAACTGGACGATGAACGACCGCAGCTACACCTATCTGGATGGGATGGACGTTACTTTCACGGATCTTGGTGCGGGGGATGTTAAACTTGTCGGAGATATTGCCCCGAGTGACATCATCGTAAACAACAGCGAGGGTAACGACTACACCTTCACCGCAGCGGACGGCGGCGGCAGACTGGTGGGAGAAACCGGAATCACCAAAAACGGCACGGGGGCGTTGACTCTCACCACGGCTAATACGCACACCGGTGCCACAGTGCTGAATGCAGGCACACTGAATGTGTACAATAGTACTGCACTGGGTGCCACCGCAACGGCTGCAACAGCCACGGTAACAACCGCCACCGGAAGCACACTAACTATTGATAACAAGAGTCATGTTGTGCTGTCTGCCGAAAACGACATGAAAGGTGCTGTGAGCGTAGCAGAGGGCTCCACGCTGGAAATGCGCAACAAAGGCTACGCCGCCGAGAGCAGCCGCGTGGACGGCACACTGCACTTCAAGAGCGACGCAGCCGCGACCTCCAACGCCGGCACTCTGAGCGGCACCGGCACAGTGATGGTGGAGAACAGCGGCGTAAGCTTCACCATGATAAAGAGCTTCACCGGCAACATGGCCGTAGAAGGAGCCGCAGCTCGACTGAACATTGGCAGCGGGAACTACAGCGCGTCCGGTCAAATCAGCATAAACGGCGCCGGAGCAACACTCAACATGAGCAGCAGCAATATCACCATGCGCAGCGGTGGCAAACTGACGCTCCGTTCAGATGGTGCGGCCGCGGTGTTGCAGGGCAACAACATTACAATAGCAGCCGGAGCTACGCTGAGCGTGGAAAACCTGACAGCTCCATCCATAGGCTTCAATGAAGAAACGCCCATCACCCTCAGCACTGGCACGGGCGGTTTTGATCCCACAGTTGCGTTCAACACCACACAGAGTGGCATAATAGAAAGCAAGCTGCTTACACTGCAACAAGGTTCGATCTATGAGGCTCTGGGTGGCAATATCAGCATGAATGGAGGAGAGCTTACTCTGGCAATTACTCCGGTTGCCACGGAAAAAATCGAACTGATACTCACTTTGGCAGCGGGTTACACAGCTGACTCTCAGGTTGTTCTCTTCACCGATGTCAACACTGTGAACTTTATCTTTGATGGAATAACGGCAAAAGATACCAGTGGGCTGGTGTATGAATTCAGTGCTGACGATTACTTTGAAGGCGACTGGATTAACGAAGCAACAAAACTCAAATACGATGCAACTAACAAGGTCGTGTACGTTGAAAACGTGAACGACGTCATCCCCGAGCCTACAACGACAACTCTTAGCCTGCTGGCCTTGGCTGCCCTGGCCGCCCGCCGCCGCAGAAAGTAGACCGATCAGGAGCCATTACATTGACGTCCTATAAAACAGCCATAGAGACGGCAATGTTTCTGAGAAACGCTGCCTTTCTTCAAAAAAAACCGGGTAGGTTAAAAAAGAAAATGAGAGCCCCGACGCGGAACGCGGAGGGACAACAGAAGGCCGTGGCTTAATCCCATGCCACGGCCTTCTGTCGGCCCGCCATCCGGCGGGGCTCCGACATGTTTCCCCCGGTTACCGGAGACTTCGCTGCTGACGCAGCTTCGGCTCCGGCTATTTTCTGTCGTCCTACGGACTTAAAATTCCTCTCGCTATCGCTCGTCAGCTGTTCGGCAAATTGCCATTTGGCGATGTCCGCTTATTTGACGGATATTATGTAAAATTACCGGCAAATCTGAAACAGCCCCGTTTGCCGAGTGAAGTTGACATTTCCGCTTGACAAATACCCACTGAATCGATAAGATGACGCCATGGAACAGAATTACCCGACTCAGGTTCAGATGATGCAGCAACAACTTGCTGCTCTTGCAAAGGCTTACCTCAATAAAGTATACGGCTGGATGTCGCTTTCCATGCTTGTGACAGCTGCTACGGCTATCTATGCCATGCACTCCGATAAACTGCTCACCTGGAGCGCCGGAAACAGCATCTGGCTGCTGCTCGGTACGCTGGGTATCATCCTTATCATGGCATTCTGCCGCAACATGCTTACCGCCGGTGCCCTCACCGTGCTGTTCATGGCATTCTCCGCGCTGGAGGGTCTGGCGCTCGGGCCGATACTCAGCCTGTACACCACACAGTCTCTGGGGCTGACCTTCGCCTGCACGGCCGGCATGTTCGGCGCCATGGCGCTGTACGGAGCCATGACTAAGCGCAATCTCAGCGGCATGGGGCGCACGCTGATGATGCTGCTCTTCGGGCTCATCATCGCCGGTATTGCCAACATGTTCTTCGGCAACAGCATGGCCGACCTCGTCATCTCCGGTATCGGCGTGGTGGTATTTGCCCTCTTCACCGCCTACGACACGCAGCGCCTGCTGGCCGAAGGTGCTTACCTGACGGATGCCGATGAGCGCAACAAAGGTGCCATCTTGGGTGCCGTGCAGCTCTACCTCGACTTCCTCAACCTCTTCCTTTACCTGCTGCGTTTCCTGGGTGCAGCCCGCGATTAAGCAGCCATGGATATTCAGCAGAAAATCACGGCCGAGGCGGTCAGAGTGGCGCATGCCATTCTGACCCCGCTGGGTTATGAATACACCCTGAGCACCACCCCCACCGAGGGCGAGGAAAACGGCGTAACCCTCATGATTGAAGGGCCTGACGCTCGTTACCTCATTGGCGATGAGGGTGACAAGCTCGATGATTTGCAGTACCTCATTAACCGCCTGGTGCAAGCCGGGTGGGAGGAGGCCCCGCGCATACGCGTGGACTGCGACCGCTACCGCGAGCGCGCCGAGGGCAAGCTGCTGCGCCGTGCCCGTTCGCGCGCCGAACGCGTGCTGCAGACCGGCCGCCCACTGCAGATGGAGAAGCTCAACGCCTACCAGCGCCGCCTGGTGCATAATGAGCTGGCCAAGATACCGGGCATACACACGGAGTCCGAAGATTCGGATTCGCGCTTCAAGCGCATCACTATCAGCCGCGCCTGAGCCCAGCCCATGCGTTCACTCCTCACCAGCCTTATTCTCACCGCTGCCGCAGTGCTCACCCCGCCTGCGGCGGCGCTCAGCTATACCGTTTATACGGCGGAGGGTAAAAACACCTCAGAATTACAGCAACTGGTGCACAAGCTGCTGCCCCCCGCAACGGAAGGGGCAAGCGAGTGCCGATTTCTGGAATTAAAAACGGCTTGCAATGATGTGTCGCAGGCAGAAATACAGGCAGAGGCCATCGAGGCCGGCGTGACCCACCTGCCCTGCCTGGTACTGGCAGATGACATGGGCCCCTACGCCACCCTGTTGCTGCATGAGCTCACGCGGCAGAGCATCGAGCAGGCAGCCACACAAGCCACGGCCCCTGAGCGAGAGAGCAAAACCGAACAGCGTCGCTTTGACTCACAGCTCTACCTGCTATTCGCCCGCTGCGCCATGGAGGAGCCAACAGCCGAAACGCTCGATGAACTCGTGCAGGAGAGCCGCCTGCTCCTCAGCCACGAGCTCTGCCCCAAAGAAATGCAGCAACTTATCGGCCTGCGCTGCCTCTACCCCCTGCTCATGAAACAATATGCCATCGGCCATACCGGGGCGCATACTCCGGCGACCGAAGCCAAACTGTTAGAAGCGATTGCCGCTCTCGAAGCCGCACGCGACCTCGACCCGGAGAGCGCTACGGGCAAGCGCGCTCACGATGAACGCCACCGCTTGCGCATGGCACGCCGAGAAGCCCGTAAATATGAATAAAACTGCCCTGCTCCTACTGCTCTGCACCCTGCTGAGCTCCTGCAAGTTCTACCACATCATCAGCAGACCGCGCCCGGAACTGCAGTGGCAGGACAAAACACACTGCCTGACAGACGGAAACAACGTGTGGCGCTGGCACCCCACACCCGAAAACGAAACAGCCCTGCGGGAATGGTGGGAAGCAATGGATGACCTCGGCACGGAGGATTATTGGCCCCGGGCATACGATGACGAGGTAGAATTTACCCTGCACCCGCGAATGACGGTACTCTTCGGCGAACTATCCACGGTATTCTATTTCAACCGTCCGGGCTATGATGGCCCTGCCATCTACTCCCGCCGCCGGACAGAAGCCGACCGCCTATTCCGACAACTCCTCGAGCAGATTAAGCGCACCCAGCCGCGCCTGAGCTCCGAACAAGGGCGGCTTCTGCTGAAGCACTGCAGCCCACCCATCCCTCGCGGCCCGGAAACCGCCTGGCTGCCGTAGAGTCGCGTTTTTTCTAAAGTCTCAGTTTACAGCCTGGGGCAATGAAGCGTTCGTCTTATAACGGATAGACGGCATCTTCCCCTGATATGGGCTCACTGCCGGAGAGCAGATATCGTAATGAGCATCGTAATACGGCGATGAAATACCGAATAAGCCCAGCAGCGAATGGAAAAAGTGAGCGTGAGAAACCACCTTATCGCTGTTTGCTCTGAGATTATCTATAGACTCTGCAAAGTGCGGGTGAAGATTGACAAATTCCGGAGAATAAACAAAAAACCAGGGAACCAAACACGAATCCGATGCATAATAATCGGTCATCGCGGCTCTGGTCCATACGCCATCTTCGCCCAAGGCCTCACCATGGTCACCAATGTAGATGTAAATAAAGGGCCTACCTTTCAGTGATTCTGCAACCTGACGAATAAAATCATCCGTATAGGCAACCGTGTTGTCGTAAGCATTATTAACGGCTTCGGCTACTTCACTGTTAGAGGGTCCCATATAAAATGAGCTCACATCAAACGGTTTAAAGGGAGCTGTGTTCGCGTCAAACTCATCAAATGGACCATGACTACCGATATTGTTCACAAAGAGAAGCAAATTCTTATCAGGATTCTCCTGACAATGATGTGCGATTTGTTCTACTTGATTATGATAGCGAGGAGTCGCAAATAGTACATTCTCAGCAGACGAAGTCAACTTTTCAGCCAGCCATGTAAAGGTTGTTTGAAAATCTTTGGTTGTAATTGCTTTTTGCGCCCTATGATTGGAAATAGTTCGAGCACCGGCAAAATACGTAAGGTGGAAATCGTGCTTACTGAAAAGATCCAACACCGAACCAACAGTTGGCCCGCCTTGGCCATCGGCAGCGGTCTGAACATCAGTCTTGGCATCCGTCAGAATTGTCACGAAAGCTCCGCATGTACTCGAAGAAAGTGATACACAATGAGGAAAGTTAACAACATGTTCATGATTTCGCAGCCACGGGGTCGTGTCATTCTTCCATCCATTGATGCTCATGCGACCGGATTTCAGGCTCTCCCCAATATGCACAATCAGGACGACGCCGGAGTTCGGCGACACCGTATTGATGGCTGATGAAGCTTCCGCCGGGGATTTCAGCGCTGCAACAGTGGACAACAAACGGGTTTCCTGCGATTGAGCATTTACAAAAGATGAGTATAAGTTACTTAAGTTATACACAGGCCATACGGTAGAAATATGCACCTTCACGGGATGAATACAAACATTGGAAATACATGCCAGAGCAATGAAAAAACAGGCCGTTGAACACATAGTCCACCCATTCCGGTTTCGTAAAATTCTATTGATAAGCAAGCAAGTAATTACGACCACGCCAATCAAAAGCAGAAATACAACTACGTTGCCAAAGCTCAACATATTACCCCATTCGGCTTTCGAGCCATGCAACGCTTCCTGAATCAGAAAGGGAGTAATCCTTACTCCATAATAGTGGAATAAAACCGTCTGCAGCAAAAATACAAACAAACAGGGCGCAAGAAAAATATATACAAACCTTCTCAAAACAGCATAGCTCACCAACACCACCCCGATACAGAAAAAAGCCATAGATGGTGCATGATATAAAAAATCATATACAGCAGGACTATACAAGAAAGCACACACTATTCCCATGCCGAATAGTTTCCACAACGTACCGACATCGAAAAAGAATGGAATTTTGCGCCATTTATAAACTACAGCAAAGCCCGCCAACCCAATAACCGAAGCAATACTCAAATAACCGATAAAGCGAGTTGTCTTGTTAAAAAAACTCAGCTTAGAAAAATAAGTAAACCAAAGCGAACTTCCGGCATTATGCGAGGCCACAAAGGCAACAGTAAAGATAACTATCACCAGAAAGAAAAATACTTTTCGACAAAAAAAAGAATTAAGAACAGACATATGCTTCTACCAGAATAATTCTATATCAATTCAGTAATGTTCAGGCAATTCTACCTATTTTTTAAGCATAAGTCAAACACATATCGTGACGACACTTAAAACTGACGCAGACTGATAAGAAGCGCAAAGTTCAGGACTGCGGCCCGGCTCTCCGTTTCACCGGATAACTCCTGCGATTTCAGGCTTGCAATTCAACCGATACAAGTATAGAATATCGCCATGGACGCCACCACCACTTACCGCGCCTGGGCAGAGATAGACACCGACGCCATGAAGCACAACCTGCGCGTTGTGCAGCGGGTCATGCCGGAGCACAGCCGCATGCCTATCGTGAAGGCGGAGGCCTACGGCCACGGTATCGAAGGTGTGGTGCGCGCACTGGATGACGAAGACATCACCTTCTTCGGCGTAGCCACACCGTCAGAGGCTGCACGAGTGCAGGCCGCCGGCTGCAAAGTGCGACCGTTCATACTGGGCCCCTGTTTCCCGACCGAGCGCGAGGCTATTGTGCAGCACAGCTGGCGCGCCGCCCTCTCCAGCGTGGAAGAAGCCGAGCACTTCAACTCCCTCGGCCGCCTGTACAATAAGAAAGTTCACCTGCACATCAACGTGGACACCGGAATGGGGCGCGCCGGTGTACTGCCCCACGAAATCCCCGGACTGGGCGACAAACTGAAGCAATACGAATACCTCAATATCGAGGGTGTGTACTCCCACCTCTCAGCCGCCTCGCAGGACATCACCTTCACCCACCGCCAGATTCGCACCTACGAAGCCGCGGTGAGCGACCTTTCGCAAAGCCTGGAGCTGCCCTACCGTCACCTTTGCAGCAGTGCGGCCGTGTTCAACTACAAGGCACCCAGCACCAACATGGTGCGCCTGGGGCGTATTCTCTACGGGTACTCCCCCATGCCCTCGCCCTACAATAAAGAGCTACGCAACACGCTCACGCTCAAGAGCCGCGTCACCCTGTTGCGCACCCTGCCCGCCAATCATGGCGTCTCTTACGACCACACCTACATCACCAACGGTGCCACCAAAGTGGCCACCATCGGCATCGGGTTCGGTGATGGCTACCTGCACTACCTTTCCAACACCGGCGCGCGTGTCTACCTCAACGGCCACTACTGCCCGGTACTCGGCCGCATCACCATGGATCAAATCATGGTAGACGTCACCCACGTTGAGAACGTACAACCCGGTGATGTCGCTGAAATACTCGGCCCCAACGTCCCGTGGGAGGAACTCACCACCCGCGCCGGCACCATACCGAGCAATATCATCTGCTCCATCTCTGCCCGCGTACCGCGCGTCTACCTGCACAAGAGCGGACTTTAAGGCCGCAGCCCCTCGGCAAAACGAATAAAGGATTCATCGAGAATGGCGCAAGCCTTCTCCACACCGAAAAACTCCCCCACCTCCGTCACCTTGTTCTGCAGGGTCTTGTAAGTACGGAAGAAGTTCTGAATCTCCTGCAGGTAGTGGGGCGGTAAATCCTCCAGCTTATTGATATGGTCATAGCGGGGATCCCCCACATTCACGGCCAAAATCTTGACATCCGGTTCCCCGCAGTCAATCATATCCATACCGCCGATAATCCGGCAATCCACATAGCAGCCCGGGAAGGTCGGCGCTGAGGTAAACACCAGAATATCCAGAGGGTCGCCATCCAGGTAGACAGTGTTCTCAACAAAACCATATTCCGCCGGATAATAGACGGAGGAATACAGCACGCGGTCGAGCTTAATGCGGCCCGTCTTTTCGTCCACCTCGTACTTATTGCGGCTCCCCATGGGGATTTCGATTCTGGCTTCTACCACTCTCATGATAGTCCATGTTATCAGCCGCAAGTGTGCAAGTCAAGCAGGAATGACCCGCGAGGGGTGAAAAATGGTATTTTGCCGATAAACAAATGCGGCCTTACGATTTACAGCTAAATCATAAGGCCGCGATTAAAACCAGCGCGAGAGAGGTTAATCCGCTAGCTGCTCTTTCCAGAACTGCAGGCGGCGCTCGGTGTTGGCGGGGTTCGGTGCGCCGGGATTGGTGCGCAGGGAGAACGCGCGGTCAAGATTGAACACGCTGTGCACATCATCGCCGTACTCCGGGGATATTTCGCGGAACTGCTCGAGAGTAAGGTGATTGAGCGGGGTTGCGCTGCTCACGGCAACAGCAACGGCTCGGCCCACCAGCTCATGAGCCTGGCGGAAAGGCACACCACGGCGCACCAGGTAATCCGCCAAATCGGTAGCCAGCAACAGCGGGTCACTCACGGCAGATTCACAGCGGTCGGGGTTGATACGCATGGCGGCAATCATCTCCGTATTCACGCGCAAAGCCAGACTGACGGTGGCAAAGGAATCGAAAAGCGGCTCCTTATCCTCCTGCAAATCGCGGTTGTAGGTGAGCGGCAGCCCCTTGACTGCCACCATCACGCTCACGAGGTTGCCATACAGGCGGCCGGACTTGCCGCGGGTCAGCTCGCAGACATCGGGGTTCTTCTTCTGCGGCATCAGGCTGGAGCCGGTGGTGTGGGCATCGCTGAGCGTGCAGTAGCCGAACTCGGCGCTGCTCCACAGCACCAAGTCCTCGCTCAGACGGCTCAAGTGGGTGCCGATGACAGACAGGCAGAAAAGCGTCTCCATGATGTAGTCGCGGTCGGCGATAGCATCCATCGAGTTCTCCGTCACGCTGTCGAAGCCAAGTTCGGCGGCAATACCGGCGCGGTCAAGGTTGATGGTAGAGCCGGCAATGGCACCGGAGCCCAGCGGGCTCACATTCACACGGCGGCGGCAGTCACTCAGGCGCTCCACATCGCGCCCCAGCATCTCAACATAGGCCAGCAGGTGGTGGCCGATGGTAACCGGCTGAGCACGCTGCAGGTGCGTGTAGCCCGGAATGCGGATTTCGGCGTACTCTTCAGCCTTGGCCACGAGGGCGCGCTGCAGGTTGCGCAGCAAGGTGACGGTTGTGTCAATCTCAGCGCGGCAGTACAGGCGGGTATCGGTTGCCACCTGGTCATTGCGGGAGCGAGCGGTGTGCAGCTTGGCACCGGGGGCACCAATGCGGCGGGTGAGCTCACTCTCGATGTTCATGTGCACGTCTTCGAGCTTGATGGACCACTCGAATTTACCGGCCTCGATATCGGCCAATATACCCTTGAGCCCCTGCTCGATGGCGTCGAACTCCGCCTGAGTCAGCATGCCGGCGCGCAGTTGCGCCCGGGCATGAGCAATCGAGCCCGCGATGTCGTGGCGATAAAGTTTCCAATCATACGATACGGATTCACCGTACTGCAACACCAGGTCGGCCGTAGCCTGAGAAAAACGTCCTGTCCACATAACGCGGGCAGAGTACAATAAAATGCCCGTAATTGCAAGCAAAATCAGCTCAATGGCAACAGAATGGCAGCTCAGTGCGAGGTTTCACTGCAGTGCTGCTGCAGCCGCACAAGCTCCTCATCAAAATAGAGGGGGCTGAGGGGAGTCCAGTTCGCGGGGTACTGCATGCGGTTGAGGATGTCGCAAAGCTCGGTAGCATTCGGCGAGCAGAGGTCCACCAGCTCAAGCAGGTCGGCCGCGGCGGCGGTAAGCACACGGCGACTGGAAGTGCGCTCGCGGGTACCGCCCAGCGCCGGATTCCGCAAACGGAATCCGGGCGACTGATAATACAAATAACGCAGGTGGAAAGGCTCAGCGGCTATCCCCTCGATATCCATGCCGATGCAGATGTGGCAGAGCAGCTGCATAAGCTCGCAGATGTCACAGGCGGACAGCTGGCGCCCCTCCGCCACCATGACATCGAGCGGGGTACCCTCGATTCGTTCTTTGGCCAGGTGCCAGGTATCCTCGTCATGAAAGAGCTCGAGGGTGGAGGCAATTCGCCCGCCGCTCATACCGGCCTGAGCGCGCGCCTTGGCCAGAAAGGCCTGCACGCGCTCCACATCGTCTGCCAGACCGGGGCGCAGGGTTTCCACCACCACCTCACGGCGCATATCCTTCTGCGTAGCTGCGTAGAGCACGGTATCGGCAGTCTCTCGCAGCACGGCAGAGAGCACATAGCGATTCCCGATAAGCTTGGGCAGGGTGAAGGTGGTGGCAGGCATGACGCGCGGAATCAGTGAGCGTAAATCAGCTTGATGACCGGCAAGCCCTCAACGGCGTTCTGCCAGGCTTCTGCCGGAATGACAAAGCGCATGAAGGCCTGCGGTTCGTCCTCCCCGGGCAGCTCGATTCGCTCGACCGTCACCTTGCAGTTCGGCTGACCGAGTACCTCGGGTTCCACGGTGTCAATCTCGTGCGCTGGGATAAGCAGCTCCACATCGTTGGGGGTAATCAAATCGGGGGGGAAGATGTAGGTATCTTCATAAACCACGCTGCACATCCACCCCTCGGGCAGAGTCACACTGTAGGCGGGCGTGCTCTCGTAGATAGCCTCGCCGTTAACCGCCATCCACTTACCCACGCGGCGGAAAACCTCCTGCACGCCAACGGGTACGGTACCGTCTGCCATGGGGTTGATATTGAGCAGCAGGTTACCGCCCTTAGCCGCGCACTGCTGCAGCTGGCGAATAATGGTAGCGGGGGATTTGAGGTTGACATCGTAGCGGTTGTAGCCCCACTTGTCGCCCACGGTCATGCAGGATTCCCAGTCAATGCCGGGATAGCCCTTGGCAGGCAGGCGTTTTTCAGGGGTGGTGTAGTCACCGCAGCGCAGGTCGAGCTGCACGCTGTCGCGCGAGGGGTCAAAGCCTGAGAAAGAATACAGGCGGTTGTTCATGATGATGCCGGGGTTCGCCTCGCGGCACATATCCATGAGCGCCGGTGCGGCCCAGGCGCGCTCACCCTCGGCAGCGCCCTGAGAGTAGTCCCACCACATGATATCCACCGTACCATAATTGGTCAGCAGTTCGCGCACCTGATTATGCAAATAGACCTTGTAAAGAGCCTGATTGCGGGGAATTCCCTTCTCCTTGAGCATTTTAGCCTGATTGACAGGGTAACAGAGGTCGGGACAGATGGTGTTGTCGTACGACGGGTGGTGCCAGTCAATCACACTGTGGTAAAAGCCCACCTGCATGCCGTGGCGGCGGGCAGACATCACAAACTCGCGCACCAGGTCACGCCCCACGGCCTTCTTCGCGTTGAAGTCTGACGTGGCGGTATCGAACAGGGCAAAACCATCGTGGTGCTTTGTCGTCAGCACCATGTAGCGGCAACCGGCCTCTTCGGCCAGGGCGGCCCAGGCATCCGTACAACCGGGGGCGGGTTTAAAGAGCGGCAGCGCCTCGGCGGCGTAGGTTTCCGTATCCAGCCCGAGGTTGGTCTGTATCCACTCCGACCCACCGGGTTGTCCCTTGAATTCACCGGCCAGGCCGGAGTACAGACCGTAGTGAACAAACATGCCGAACTTGGCCTTGCGCCACCAGGCCATGCGCACATCGCGCTCTTCATTCGTTTCGGTGACAGCGGCGTGATTCTCATCACCTGCGACAGGCAGCACCTGTTGCCCCTGAGCAGTCAGGGTGAGTGCGGCCACGGCAGACATAGCCAAAGCTTTAAGATTCATCATTTTGTGTATTTTCTGTATTTTCCGGGGTATTATTGAAAAGGTCAAGCGGCAACTGAGTAGCAGTTTCGAGCTCAGGAGCGGGTACCGGTTCGCCCCCCTGCTCTGCAGCGGGTTCCGGGGTGGGTGCCGGCTGCGGCAGCTGCGGCTCCACGGAGGTCGGCAGGGCCTCGCCACCTTCCGCGGCCCCCTCGGGCTCAGCCGCCACGGGCATGATACGGGCTATGCGCTCCACCGGGTTCTTGGTAACCATGTTGCCCATGACGGTACGGCTCTTCACGCGCAGGCGGGCAAAGTCGAAGGGAATGGGGCGGCGCAGGCGCTTAAACTGGTTCTTCAGATACACATTGACGGAAAGCGCGGCGCTGTCCTCCTCGTTATCATGCACGGAGAAGAAGAAGATACGGCTGCCGGGGGTTCCCATGGTAAGCGAGTATTCCCTATCGCGGGTAAACCCGCCTATGTGGAAGCGCTTGGCATAGGTCACGCCCTCTTTACCATCGCGGTAGATGAGGTTGAACACCCAATCATCCCCCGGGCGCAGCACGCGAATACAGAGCGGTTTCTTGCCGACGTAGAACTTTTCCTGCACGCGGCGAACCATCAGCACGCCCTGACTGTCAATGGTCAGAATATCGCTGAGCGTGGAGCACTTCTCCAGGGCCTCGCCCTTGCGCACGCCATATCCGGCGAAACCGTCCTCATCAATATAGAGCATTTCGTTTTCCACGGCGGCCTCGGCACGGGTAAGCGAGTCGAAAGTGGCGAGCTCGGTACGGCGGGGCCAGGCATCGCCGTACTTCTTGCGCAAGTTCTCGAACCAGCGAATGGTGTAGCGGGTGAGCTGTGCGAGGTGCTTGCGAGTCTGCTCGATTTCTCCCTCGAGCCCGGCGATGTGGTGCTCGGCCTCGTGAATTTCGTATTTGGCGATTTTCTTAATGCGGATTTCGGTCAGGCGAACGATGTCATCGCGCGTGACGGGGCGTATGAAGTCGACCACGAAGGGTGCCAGGCGCTCGCCGATTTCGGTAATGGACTGCTCCCAGCTGTCGCTCTCTTCCAGCACCTTGTAAATGCGGTTCTCGATAAAGATTTTCTCGAGACTGGCGAGCATCCAGGCCTCCTGCAGCTCACCCAGTCGCACCTCAAGCTCGCGGCGCAGAGTCTCGCGGGTGAAGTCAACATTGTGCTTCAGAATCTCACTCACGCCCATGAACACGGGCTTGCGATCCATGATAACCACCGCCTTGGGCGATATGCTCTTCTGGCAATCGGTGAAGGCATAGAGGGCATTGCAGGTTTTCTCCACATCAGCGCCCGGGGCGAGGTGTACCAGAATATCAGCCGTGGCGGCGGTGTTGTCCTCGATACGCGAAACCTTGAGCTTGCCCTTCTCCATGGCCTTTTCGATACTCTCGATAAGCGAATCGGTCGTGGTACCGTAGGGCACCTCGGTGATACGGATAACACGCTTGCTGCTCACGTCGAGCCGAGCACGGGAGCGCAGGCGGCTGTTGCCGGTGCCATCGTTGTAGCCGCTCACATCGAGCAGACCGCCGGTGGGGAAATCGGGGAACAGCTCGAAAGGCTCATCTCGCAGGTAGTGAATAGCGGCCTCGATAATCTCATTGAAATTGTGCGGCAGAATCAGGCAGTTCATGCCCACGGCAATACCGAGCGCACCCTGCGCCAGCAAGAGCGGGAACTTGATGGGCAGAGCAATGGGCTCCTTGTTGCGGCCGTCGTAGCTGAGTTTCCAATCCGTCACCTTGGGGCTGTACACCACCTCTTTGGCGAAGGGCGACAGGCGCGCCTCGATATATCGAGCGGCGGCGGCACTGTCACCGGTGAGTATATTACCCCAGTTACCCTGAGTATCAATGAGCAGTCCCTTCTGCCCCAGCGTCACAAGAGCACTGCCGATGGAGGCATCGCCGTGCGGGTGGTACTTCATGGTGTCACCCACAATGTTGGCTACCTTGTTGTAACGGCCGTCATCCATGCGCTCCATGGAGTGGAGGATACGGCGCTGCACAGGCTTCAGACCATCAATGATATGCGGCACGGCTCGTTCCAGAATCACATACGAAGCGTATTCCAGATAGTAATCCCCGAACATTTTCTGAATGAGACTCGGGTTTTCCTGCAGGTATACGGGGGTGATATCTTTGCTCATGGATTGCATGTATACTACCAGATAAATGCCCGCATTTCAAGCAGGATTTGTGATTTGCACTATGTTCTTTCTGGTTGCATTCAGAAAATTTTGTGCTATAATGCCCGCACAAAGAATATGGCTAGCAATAAAACATCTGCAACAAAGGCTCGCGTCAAGGTTTACCGGGG
>JAZRKM010000108.1:0-4980 GCA_045646325.1 Akkermansia sp.
GCTGTACGCTGGAATGCAGCCCGCAGCTGCAGGCCATCATTGCGGATGGCATTGTGGCAGGCGTAGGCGCAGTGCTGGGTTTCCTGCCGCAGATGGCAGTGCTCTTCCTGCTCATGTCCTTCCTGGAGGACTGCGGCTACATGGCCCGCGTGGCCTTCATGCTCGACCGCCTCTTCCGCGCCATCGGCCTGTCCGGCAAATCCGTCATCCCGCTCATGGTCTCCATGGGCTGCGGTGTACCGGGTGTCATGGCCACACGCACCATTGAGAACGAAAAGGACCGCCGCATGACGGTCATGCTCACCACCTTTGTGCCCTGCGGCGCCAAGCTACCCATCCTGGCACTTATCGGCGCCATGGTGGGGCAGACGGCCACCATCGCCACCGTAGCCTACTTTGTGGGCTTTGGTTCCGTCATTCTCGGCGGCCTCATTCTGCGCAAGACTCACATGTTCGCCGGTAGCTACACCCCCTTCGTCATGGAGCTGCCTACCTACCACATCCCCCACGGCGCCAACATCAACCTGCGAGCCATGGAGCGTTGCAAGGCATTCGTTAAGAAGGCCGGTACGGTCATCTTCCTGGCCTCGGCTCTCATCTGGGGGCTGTCCAACTACAGCTGGAACCTCAGCTACCTGCCGGAGCAAGAGGGGCTGGAGGGCGCACCCATCAACCACAGCATCCTGGCCGACACCGGCAGCACCTTCGCCCCGCTCTTCGCCCCGCTCGGCTGGGGCGACTGGAAGCCCACCGTGGCAACCGTCACAGGCTTCATCGCTAAGGAAAACGTCGTAAGCACTTTCGGCGTGCTCTACCCCGCCACCGAGACCGAGGCCGAAAAGACCGCTGCAGAAGAAGAAAACGCCCTGCCCCGTACCGGAGATTGGCTGAAGGCCAACGCTCTCACCGCCCTCACCATGGCCGCCTGCCAGGCAGCCCCCGCCGTGCGCCTCGCTCCCCCCACTACGCCGGAGCATGAGCCGGCGGACGCTGCCGCCACTCCTGCAGCCCCCGAAGGAGAGGCCACTGAAACGGGCTGGCTGTACCACCTCAACAAGGCTGTCGCTTGGCTCTTCCCCGAGGTGGAGGAGAACGAAGAGACGACCGGCGTGGCCGGCAACGTGAAATCCACCGGCACCTTCACCACCTTCAGCGCCCTCTCTTTCATGCTGTTCAACATCCTCTGCGCCCCCTGCTTCGCCGCCTGCGGCGCCATACGCCGCGAGATGAACAGCTCGCGCTGGACCTGGTTCGCCATCGGCTTCATGTGTGTATGGGCCTACGCCATCGCCTTCCTCACCTACCAGCTCGGCACCTGGATAACGGAAGGCACCTTCGCCACCGGTCAACTGGTAGCCTGCGCCATCCTCGCCGCAATCCTCTACATGGCCATCCGCCCCAACCCGCACCAATAGAATCTACCAAGTATCACATGTCCGATTTCATCATCATTGCCATCCTCCTCATCGTTGTAGCTCTCATCATCCGCTCGCTGGTCAAGCAGGGCGGCAAAAACGGGTGCGGTGGCTGCTCCGGCGGTCAGGGATGCGGTGGGGGCTGCTGCGGTTGCCACAAGAAATCCCCTGACGACGACACGAAAAAGGATTGAGCCCCATTTCCAATAAAAAAACAATACATAAAAACGCCACAATATGAAGCACAAACACATCCTCACCCTCGCACTGAGCGGCCTGCTGGCTGCCACTGCTCCGGCCGACGACTCCACCCCCGCCGCGGGAGACCTGCTCGAAGGCATCAACATGTTCACCCCCGAGGATGGGGACCCCGCCTACAAAATCGCCGCCAACGAGAAGTACGGTACCCAGTGGTATGCCGACCTAGCCTATGGCTATTGGCACAGTCACAACGCTGACCCGGCCATGCACAGCAATGCCAACCTTGCCCTCTTTCACACTGTGCTCAACCAGCGCCTCATCAACGACAGCGTGAACGGTGGCACCTGGCTGCGCTTCGAGTTCTCCGGTTCCTGGGGGCTCGACCGTGACTCAGCCCAGACGGATTACCTGGCGACGGAGAGTTTCAACAGCGCCAGTTACATGCACACTGACGTCTACGGCGGGCATGACGGCGTGATTCCCGAGCTCTCGCTCATGCACTACTTTGCCGGCAAGCGTGCCTGTGTCATCGCCGGCATGCTGAACATGACCAATTATTTCGACGCCGTGAGCATTGCGAACGACTCGTTCTCCGGCTTTGTCAACTACGGCTTTGTCAACTCCTCCGTACTCGACCTGCCGGACGCCAACCTCGGCGCCATCATTCAGGCAGAAATCAATGACCGCAGCTACGGCATGTTCGGTTTCTCGCGCGAGGCCACCGGCTATGGGGATAACCCCTTCTCGACCTCTGACGGTTCCTACCTGTTGGTCGCGGAGTACGGCAGGCAGATTCTCGATGGCGCGGCCACCCTGCGCCTCAACCCGTTCTTCCGCCATATCGATGAGCGGGACGACACCGCCAGCGACAACTTCGGGCTGGCCGCCAGTATCGAATACACCGTGAGCGATGACCTCACCGTCTACGCTCGCACCGGCGTGGGCTGCAAGCAGGAACTCGGCAATGCCTTCGACTTCACCTGCGGTGCCAACATCAGGCTCATCCCCAGCCGCGAGGACGACTTCCTCGGCGTGGCCTTCGGCGTATTCAAAGGTTGCGCCCCCACCGAGCAGAACCGAGAAATCGTGCTGGAGGGTATGTACAGTTTTCAGGTGAACGACTACTTCAAGATTGTACCCCACATTCAGTACATCGCCAACCCGGCTTACGATGCCGAAAACAGCGATGCCGTGCTGATGGGCGTGCAGGGTGTCTTCTCCTTCTGATAAAAATTCTGTGCTGTAACGTGTATGTAACACGCAGGGCGTCGGAGCCAAGGCTCCGGCGCCCTTTTGATTTGTATGCAAAGAGCCCTCGATGAGGGGGCTCAAAGAGCCGCAAGAATCTCGTCCACAATGCGCTCGACAGGCACCAGACGGCCCTGCCCCTCTGCACCGCAAGCGAGCATGCCGGCGTCATCCGGCCCGATGATGCGGTGGCCCTCCCGCCCGAGCAGAATGGCGGCATTCTGCTGCGTGGCGGGGTGGTTCCACATATTGCCGTTCATAGCCGGGAAAATCAGCACCGGCGCACGATTGGCAAGGTAGAGACTGGTGAGGGCATTCGGCGCGAGCCCCTGCGCCATGCAGGCCATGGTGTTGGCCGTAGCAGGCACGATAGCCAGCAGGTCGGCACGCTGAGCAAGGTCGATATGCACCGGCACCCAAGAGCCGGTTTCATCCTCAAACGTGGTGATGACCGGGTTGCGCGACAGGGTCATGAGGGTGAGCGGAGTGACAAACTGCAGAGCCGTGGGAGTACACACGCAGTGAACCTCGTGCCCCTGCTTCACCAGGCGGGAGGCTACATCCGCCGCCTTGTACGCGGCAATTGAGCCGCAAACGCCCAGTATGATAGTTGCCATGACTGCTCTCCCTCAGGGTGTTAAATCAGTCGGCGATTTCAACAATCATGTTGATTTCCACAGCCACGCCCAGAGGCAGGCTCACTACGCCCACAGCGGAACGGGAGTGTGCGGCAGTCGGCCCGAAAAGCTCGACCAGCAGGTCAGAGGCGCCGTTAAGCACCTTCGCCTGGTCGGTGAAGTCGGGCGTGCAATTCACAAAACCATTCACGGCCACGATTTTGGTCATCTTCTCGAAACCACCCAGCTCAGCCTGAATCACAGCGAGACGGTTCAGGATAGCAGCCTGAGCGGCGCGCTGGCCGTCCTCAATGCTCACATCTGCGCCCAACTTGCCGTAAACGGCCACATCGCCATTCACCGAAATGCCGCCGGAGAGGTGCAGGTAATTGCCGGTGCGGATGCACTGCACATAGGAACCCACCGGGGCGGGTGCGGGATTGAGCTTCAGGCCTTTCTTCTCGAGTACTTCTGTATTAAGCTGCATGATGGTATTAAAGTGTTGTTACGCGCACAAGCATACCTGCATGCGCGCGCTTTGGCAAGCAAAAACTATCAGCTGCGCTGAGTTGCGCGGCTCAGCTCGGCAATCCAGCGACTTTGGGGCATGGCTGCAGCCTGTGCAGCGGTAAAGGGCATGCGGGGGCGCCAGTTGGTACCACCCTCGGTACCGGGGGTGTTCAGGCGCACAGGGACATCGAAAAGCTCCGTCCACATGAGGGCCGCGTAGGCTGAGCGACAGGCAAACAGGGCGCGGAAAAGCGCCTCTTTCACCCCCGGCCCCCAGGGTTGAATAGCCTGCTGCGGAGTAAGCCCGGCGTAGTCCCCCAGCCAGACCAGCACGCGGGCACAGTCTCGCCCTACGCGCAGCAGTTCGCGGCGGCGGTCGGGTGCGAGTTCGGAGTCAATGGCTGCGGCCTTTCCGGCCTGCACATGGGCGAACCAATCGTTCCAATCGTTGCAGATAGGCGGGAAATCATGCGTAGCGTAGGTGGCGAAAGAACAGGGGTTATAGGTATCCCCCTTCACGATTCGCTGTTGACTGTCAATCTCCCAATGTGGTATCTTAAAGCCCGCAATGCGCAGGCGAGAGAGATCGGGGCGCACATAGTCAGGCACACAGCCGAGGTCCTCGCCAACAACGCGCAGCCCCGGCGCCGCCTGCAACAGGCGGCGCAGCAGGTAATCCCCCTGCATGAGATTGGCGCGGCGGTTCTCCGGCGTATCGTCCGGTCGCGGACGGAACCCGGGACGCCGCCCCCCACAACGCGCGGCAGCCTCATCAGCCCCCAGCGGCAGGAACTCGGGGTTGCGGTCGGGCATCCAGGGGAAAGCATATATGCGGTAGAAGCCCAGCACATGGTCAATGCGGTACATGGAGAACACCTCGGTGAGCTTGCGGATGCGGCGGTGCCACCAGGCAAAGCCATCGCGCTCCATCACATCCCAGCGGTACAAGTCGGATCGTAGCCATGTCGTTCTGTGAGCCAAGGAGTTGG
>JAZRKM010000109.1:0-4968 GCA_045646325.1 Akkermansia sp.
CGCTTTGCCGTCATCGGCCGCCAGAAGAACGCCCCCAGCGGCAACGACCGCACCACCGTCTGCTTCAGCGTACCGCACACCGCCGGTGGACTGGTGAACGTGCTCAACATCTTCCGCGACCACAGCGTCAACATCTACTGCATGGACTCCCGCCCCACGCGCGACACCGCCTGGGAATACCTGTTCTACATTGATGTCGAGGGGCATGAGGAAGTAGAGCCGCTGAAGAGCTGCCTGAAGATGGTGCACGACACCACCCCCATGTTCAAGGTACTGGGTTCCTACCCCGAGAACTGATTTTCCACCGCAAGCGCCATGGCATTCACCTACGAACAGGCTCACAATCTGCTGCGGAACGCCCGGGCCAACGGGCGCCAACCGCACGCCCTGCTCTTCACCGGCGCGGCAGATTCCGGCACCCACCGCCTGGCGCTCGCTCTGGCCGCGGAGCTCAACGGCGCACGCGCCGACAGCCTGGAGAACCTGCAGCACCCCAGCTGCCGTGTGCTGCGCCCGGGCTCGAAAATACGCACCATCTCCATAGATGCCGTGCGCAGCGTTGAACCCTTCCTCGCCCTGCGCGCCGCCGAAGGCGAGACGAAGCTCGTCATCATCGACGAAGCCGATCGCCTGCTCGACGAAGCCGCTAACGCCTTCCTGAAAACCCTCGAAGAGCCCCCGCCGCAAACCCTCATTATCCTCATCACCGCGCTGCCGCAAAAACTATTGCCTACCATCCTCTCGCGCTGCGTGCGACTCGATTTGCGAGACTCGCGCCGCGGAGTGCGACTGAGCAACGCCCAGCAGGCCTTCCTTCCCGCCGTGCGTGCTGCCCTGCCGCGCCTGGGCAACGATGTGGCAGCCCTTGCCCTGCGCGCTGACTTTCAGGCACTGCTCGCCAAGCGCCGAGAAGAAATCACCGACCGCATTACCACCGCCCTGAAAGCGGAGGCCAAGGCCGTGGCCGAAGGCACCGACATACGCAACTGGGAAGCCATGCAGAAAGACGTGACCAACGCCCGCATAGAAAGCGAGTACCTGGGCGAGCGCGCGCAGATGCTCGAACTGCTCTCCCTGTGCCTGGGTCAGGCTGTGCTGCTGGCCTCGCACGCGCCGGATGTCGAACCGCTTGCCCCTGAGCTGCCCGCCGTAGCCACAGCGCACAGCGTGCCCGACCTTCTGCGCCGCATGCGTGCCGTGGACGCCCTGCGCACCGACCTCAACTTCAACGTCAACGAAGCCTTGGCGCTCGACTCGCGCCTGCTCGACATCATCGGCAAATCCCCCTTATGAACAGCATGACCGGATTCGGGGCCGCCACCGCCCCCCTCAGCAGCGCAACACTGCGCGTCGAAATCGGCGGCGTGAACCGCAAACAGACAGAAATCGCCATCTCGCTGCCCCGAGCCTGGGCCGAGCTCGAAACCCGCGTACGCGAGCTCGTCGCCGGCTGTGTCTCGCGCGGTCGCGTGAACGTCACCATCTCTCTGCAGAGCGCAGCCGCCGGCAGCGGCACGCTCGCCGTGAACAAAGCCAAACTTGCAGCCCTGCAGGCCTGCACAGCCGAGGTAGCCAACGCGACCGGTAAGAGCGTGGAACTCACGCTTGATGCCCTGCTGCGCCTCGGTATCATCGGCGAAGAAACGGAGTCCGACATCACCCCCGATACTGCCTGGATTGCAGCCGAACCCGCCATTCGCGAGGCTCTCGCGGCTTTCCTGACCCTGCGCGCGCAGG
The DNA here is from genome assembly GCA_045646325.1 of Akkermansia sp. Classification (GTDB taxonomy): domain Bacteria; phylum Verrucomicrobiota; class Verrucomicrobiia; order Verrucomicrobiales; family Akkermansiaceae; genus Akkermansia. The sequence goes on from JAZRKM010000109.1 coordinate 1,738, forward strand.
AAGGTGCCAACATGCGCACCGACCTTCTGCGCCGCATTAACACCCTGCGCAGCTACCGCGAGCAGCTCATCGAGCGCGCCGCCGGCGTGCCCGCCCACTACCGCGAGCAACTGCTCAAGCGACTCGAAGAGAGCGGCCTGCCCATCCCCGCGGACGATGAACGAATCATCAAAGAAATTGCCCTCTTTGCCGACCGCTGCGATGTGAGCGAAGAAACCACCCGCCTGGCCTCACACCTCGACCAGTTCGAAAAGATTTGCGACAAACCCGAGGCTGTCGGCCGCACTCTCGACTTCCTGTGCCAGGAAATCTTCCGTGAGCTCAACACAACCGGCTCGAAAGCCAACGATGCCGCCCTCGCGCAACTCGTCGTCACCGCCAAAACCGAGCTCGAAAAAATCCGCGAACAGGTCCAGAATATCGAATAATCGCGCCCTCTTAAATCGTAAATCGTAAATCGTAAATCCCCATGCTTGGTACTCTCCTCATCGTTTCCGGCCCGTCCGGCTCCGGCAAAACCACCCTCTGCCGTCGCGCAGAGGCCGATGGACTCACCGCCTACTCCATCTCCTGCACCACCCGCCAACCCCGCCCCGGCGAGCAAGACGGCATTGACTACCACTTTCTCACCCCTGAAGTCTTCGCGGCCAAAGTAGCAGCAGGCGAATTCCTGGAACACGCCACCGTACACGGCAACTCATACGGCACGCTGAAAGCCGACATCATCGACCTGCTCGAACAGGGCAAAAACGTGGTAATGGACATCGACGTACAAGGGGCCGCCTCCATACGCGCCTGCGATGACCCCACCATTCGCCGCGCCTACGCAGATGTGTATATCCACGTGCCCGCCGCTGAACTCGAAGCCCGCCTGCGCGGCCGCCAGACAGACAGCGAAGAGGTGATTCAGCTTCGACTGCGCAATGCCGCAGCGGAAGATGCCCGCCAAGGTGAATACGGGTTTGCCCTCGTCTCCGCCGACCGCGAGCACGACTACTCCCGATTCCTCGCGCTGCTCACCACCCTGTCCATGCGTACCAAGCTCGCATAAGCAGCCCCGAAAAATATAGCAGAAAAGCCACCCGCCCGAAGAACTCCGGGCGGGTGGCTTTTTAATAAAATCCGGCACGAAAGCCGCGCAGCACTTAAGCCGGGTCTACCCAGCGGCCATGACTGCGAATCAACTCAATCAGGCGGTCAACGGCTTCCTCTTGCGGGATATTAAGCTCAACAGGCGTGTGCCCAACGTAGAGGTTAATCTTATTCGGAGCGCCGCCCACATAGCCGAAATCAGCATCGCTCATTTCACCGGGGCCATTGACAATACAACCCATGATAGCAATTTTCACCCCCTTGAGATGACCGGTAGCCTTGCGAATGCGGGCAGCGGCCTCCTGAATGTTGTAAAGGGTGCGCCCGCATGAGGGGCAAGACACATACTCCGTCTTGCTCAGGCGCACACCGGCGGCCTGCAGCACGTTGAACCCGAGATAGGCGGCTTTCTGCGGGTCGACCTCACCGCGAATCAGCACCGCATTACCGATACCATCGCAGAGCAGCGAGCCCACATTCACACCGGCAGCCATGGGGGCACTGAGCGAGGGAGCTGCCCCGAGCGTGTCCTTCAGCAGAATGCTGTGACGAGCCGGAATAAGCGCAGCCAGCAAGCGGAAAGCCTGAGGCACGGGCATCTGCACACCGTCTTTCACCGTCACCAGCGTGGTCGGGCAATCCTGCAAAGCGGCCACTTCGGCCGGGTTGCAGGGGTCAACCTCCACAGCCCCGCAATCCTCATATGCCAGCTCAGGCATGAAATCGCGCATCTCTGCCGGGTTGAGCGCTGCACAGGCAGCCTGCGGCAGCACTACACGCACCGGCTCATTCCAACCGAGAGTCACGCCATTCACCGTCTGCAGCTCCGCCATGCGCTTGCCGTAACAGAAGGGGTCAAAGGGCGCAGCAGGCGACTCTGCCGGGGCGGCTGAGGGGTGCTCAACCCCGGGCTGATAGCCCGCAGCCAGTTCAAAACCGGGGGCCACCTCATACACCGGGTCCTCCGTGAGCGAAACTCGCAGCGTATCACCTATGCCGTCTGCCAGCAGAGAGCCGATACCGGTTGCGCTCTTAATACGGGCGTCTTCACCCTCGCCGGCCTCCGTCACACCCAGGTGAATGGGGTAGTTCCAATCGGCGCCCTCCTCTGCCAGGCGCTTGACCAGCAGGCGATAGGCCTGAATCATCACCTTGACATTCGATGACTTCATCGAGAACACCAGCTGGTGGTAGTCCAGCTCACGCGCTACGCGGGCAAACTCGAGCGCACTCTCCACCATACCTTCGGGCGTATCGCCATAGCGGTTAAGAATACGGTCGGAAAGCGAACCATGGTTTGCCCCCAGTCGCATAGCGCGGCCGTGCTCCTTGCAAAAAAGAACCAGCGGTGTGAAAGCCGTGCGCACGCGCTCAAGTTCCTCCTCATACTCATAGTCCGTGTAATCGCGCTCCACGAACTTCTTTTTATCGATGAAATTGCCGGGGTTCACGCGAATCTTCTCTACCCACTTGGCGGCCTCCATGGCGGCATCCGGCTTAAAGTGAATATCAGCTACCAACGGCACCTGACAACCGGCCGCGCGCAGCTCACGGGCAATGTGCTCGAGATTGGCCGCGAAAACCTTGGTTTGGGCGGTCAGGCGAATAATCTCACAACCGGCATCTGCCAGAGCCAGAGCCTCTTTCACACAAGCGGCGGTATCGAGAGTCGAGCTGGTGAGCATGGACTGAATGCGGATGGGGTTCGCCCCGCCCAACCCCAGGTTACCAACCTGTACCTCGCGAGTGGCGCGGCGCGAATAACGAAAAAGATCTGCACAGTGCATCAATGGGTTCATGGCATTATTCTACCCCCCGTACAGCTGTTTTTCAAGTCCAAAGGAGCATAATACACGATTTACTGTTGACTTTTAGAGCAAAATCTCTAGAATTCACTCTGTAATAAAAGCTTTTACCGCTCATGAAAATCAGCGTTCAGTTCTCAGCAATAGCCGCAGCCGCCGTGGGATGCGTGCTCAGCTCCTGCGTGTACCACTCCAACCCCGTGCCGGAAATGCCCTACAAACCGCGCACCCAGCAGCCCGTACCGCAGCCCCCGGCTCTGCCCCAGACCCCGGGAGTGTGGGCTCCCGCCGTACAGCAGCCGCTTGCTCCGGGCTACACTGCCGTGCTTTCCCC
>JAZRKM010000110.1:0-11494 GCA_045646325.1 Akkermansia sp.
GCAACGCGCAGTTTTCACCGTGAGGCCAACCGGCCGAACTTAGATATAAGCTCGCTGCGCGAGCGGTGAAAATCCGGCTGCGCCGGAGGTGAAAACCGTGCTCCGCACGGGGTGAATAATGGCTCACGCCATGGTGAAAACCGGGGCGAGGTCTTTCGACCTCGCCCCGGGGATTAAAATCACTTCTGCCAGCCGCCGCCGAGCTGGGTGTAGAGCGTGGGGATACACGCTGCGTACTGGTAGCGGTAGTTAACCAGCTGCTTCTGCGCAGGGAAAAGGCGCAGCTGATTGTCGAGCACCTCAAAGTAGGCAGAGTAGCCTTCCTTGTAACGCTGCTTGGCCAGGGAGACAGACTGCTCGTAGGCGGCAACGGCGGCCTCCTGCTTGCTGATGACCTCGCGGAGTTTCTGGCGCTGAACAAGAGTGGTAGCGACCTCGGAGAGGGCGTTGAGCACAGCCTGCTCATAATCTGCCTTGGCAGCGAGGAAAGCCTCTTTCTTGGCCGCCTCGTTAGCGGTCAGGCGCCCGGCCTGGAAGAGAGGACCGGTGAGGTTTGCACCAATGCCCCAGCCGTGCTTGTGTCCGAATACATCATGACGCAGGTCGGGAGAGGCATACCCGGCAGCCCCTGTCAGGCTGATGGTGGGGAAATAGCTGGCGATAGCCACGCCGACATCGGCATTGGCGGCACGCAGAGCCTGCTCCTTGGCGCGAATGTCGGGACGGCGGGAAAGCACATCAGCGGGAATACCGGCAGCCACGCGAGAAGCATTCATATAGGACTTCAGGCTGCCACGGCGGGCGATGTGACCGGGAGCGCGGCCGGCAAGCATGCTGAGGGTGTTCTCAAGACCGGCTATCTGCATTTCCAGAGCGGGAGCCTCAGCCTCAGCAGCGGCGAGGGCTGCCTGAGCACTGGCTACCTGCAGCTTGTCTACCACGCCTTCCTTGAACTGGTCATTGAAGAGGTTGAGCGTGTCGCGGTAAGATTCCATACTCTCGCGGGTAATGCGAAGCTGCTCGTCAAGCATGAGCAGCTGGAGGTAACCGGTGGCCACCTGGCGCATAAGAGAAATACGGAGGTTGTTGAGCTGCTCGGCAGCCTCTTCGGCGGAGGCCTCAGCGCTCTCGACTTCGCGGCGGGTCTTGCCCCACAGGTCGAGCTCCCAGCTGGCGCTCAGGGCGGCCGAGCCGGGATTGGTGGTCACGCTGCCGGCACTGGTGATATTGGCACCACCGGCGGAGTTCATGCCCTTGGAGGTAGAAGCTCCATACCCCAGTGAGGGGAAGATGGGAGAACGGGCAATGGTCACATACTGACGGGCAGCCTCAACATTGTGCTGCATGGCGGCCATGCTGCGGTTGTTGTTGAACACATCCGTCAGCAGAGCCTGCAGGTTCTTGTCTTTGAGAACAGCCTGCCAGGGCAAATCAGCCATGTTACCGTCACCGATACCGGCACCGCGGAACACGGCGGGAACTTCCATCTGGGGTTTCTCCCAGCTCGGGCCAAGCGTACAGGCCGTGGTCAGCACCACTGCGCCGGCGAGGGTCATTAATGCGCTTTTTGTCATATATTGTAATGGGGTTTAAGAGTTAAGGAAAGGGTTTGAGTAATTATACATGGTCATTTTCATGCTCGATGAGGTAGCGGCGGGCGCCCTCTTCATCCGGGTCTTCAGCCAGAGTCTTCTTGGCGAAGGTGATACGGAAGATACGCATGATAAAGACGTAGGAACAGGGAATGAGGAACACGCCCACCAGTGTTGCCACGGTCATACCGGCCACCACCACCACACCGATGGCATTGCGGGCGAGCGCACCGGAGCCGTCGGAAAGCACCAGAGGGATACAACCGAGAATGAAGGCAAGCGAGGTCATGATGATGGGGCGCAGGCGCAGGTTAGCAGCGGTGAGGGTGGATTCCATCAACCCCTTGCCTCGCTCCATTTCAAGGTTGGCAAACTCAACGATAAGAATGGCATTCTTGGCCGCCAGACCCACCAGCATGATAAGGCCCACCTGCGCATAAAGCGTGAGGTCGAGGTTCCAGACATACAGGCCCATATAGGCACCCAGTACAGCGATGGGCACCGTCATGAACACCGAAATCGGCAGGGTCCACTTCTCGTACAGTGCCACCAGAATGAGGAAGGCGAAGAAGCCGGACATGCAGAAGATGGTACCCAGGCCGGTGCTGTTACGCACCTTATTCTCCTGGAACGACATGTCCTGGTAGTCCATGCCCACCTTTGTCTTGTCCATATTCTGCTCGAAGACTTCTTCCATGGCCACCATGAGCTGGCGGGTGGAGTAGCCGGGCTTGGGCATGACGTTGATTTTAGCAGCGTTGTAGCCGTTGTGGTGCATCACGAACTCGGTATCGGCGATATCATCGATGGTTACAATAGCATCGAGCGGCACACGCTCACCCTTGTTGTTGATAACAAAGAAGCCGTTCATCTGCTCCAGGTTCACGCGGTCAGCACCGCGGGCCTGCATGAATACCTGCCACTGCTGGCCGAAGGCATTGAAGAAGTTCACGAACGATGAACCATAGTAGCTGGCCAGCACGCCGTAAGCATCGCTGATGTTCACGCCGTATTTCTGGCATTTGGCGCGGTCAAGGGAAAGGAACTTCTGGGGCACGTCAGCCATCATCATATCGCGGCAGACAGCAACCTCGGGGCGGGCACCGGCTTTCTCATTGAACTTCTTGACCTGGTGGTAAAGGAAGTCCACACCCTGACCTTCCAGGTCTGTCAGCACCAAGCTCACGCCGTTGGCCGTACCCACACCGGGAATTGCCGGGGGAATAAACACCATGGGAATGCCGTCCAGCCCGGCCTGAGCACAGCGAGCGGTCAGGCGTTTCTGCACCTGCTCGGCAGTCTCGGAGCGCTCGTTCCAATCTTTGAGCTGTACGAAGGCAATGGCCGCGCCGGGAGTCTGCACCATGTTAAGGATATTGATACCGACCACAGAGGTAAGGTTTTTGATGGCGGGGTCGGATTTACCGGCGGGACCGGCAAGGGCGTCCTCGAACTTCTTGGCCTCAGCCATGGAGCGCTGCAGGGAGTTCTCGGGTTTCATGACGAGAGCCGCCAGCAGGAACCCCTGGTCTTCATCCGGCAGGAAAGCGCCGGGCACCTTACTGCTCACCGGGGCGATAGCCGCCCAAAGCAGCAGCAGAATGGGCATGGAGATGAACAGCTTGCGAGCCAAGCCGCCGCAAATGCGGGTGTAGATGCTCGCCGTGTTGTCATAGCACTTGTTGAAGAGCGCGAAGAAGGGTTTGAAAACCCCGTGGTTGATATGGAAAACCATGCGGCGCAACGGGTTCTTCGGCGAGGTGTTCGATTCCACCTTGCTCTTGAGCATGAGGGCGCAGAGTGCCGGCGAGAGCGTCAGGGCGTTGAACGCCGAAATGAGCATCGAAATAGCGATGGTGATGGCGAACTGCTTGAAGAGCGTGCCGGTGATACCCTCCAGCATAAGCGCAGGCAGGAACACAGCAGCCAGCACCAGAGCAATGGCAATAACGGGGCCGCTTACCTCCTGCATGGCGGCGAAAGAGGCCATGCGGGGGTTGAGTCCCTTTTCAATGTGGTGCTGCACAGCTTCCACCACCACGATAGCGTCGTCCACCACCAGACCGATGGCCAGCACCATACCCAGCAGGGAGATGGTGTTGAGCGTGAAGCCCAGCAACGGGAACACACAGAAGGTCGAAATGAGCGATACCGGCACGGCAATGAGCGGAATCACCGTGGCTCGCCAGCTCTGAAGGAACAGGAACACCACCAGAGCCACCAGCACGATAGCCTCGATAAAGGTCTGCTTAATTTCTTCGATGGAGTAGCGAACGGAGGTTGTGGTGTCAAGTGATACACTACCTTGTATACCGGGAGGCAGTGCCTTGCTTTCCAGCAGAGCGCGCACGCGGTCAACGGTTTCAATGGCATTCGAACCGGGCGACTGGAAAATCACCACGCTGGCGCAGGGTTTGCGGTTCAGACGGCCGGTTACGGAGTAGTCCGCCGAGCCCAGCTCAATGGTGGCAATATCTTTCAGGTAAACGACCTGATCACCACGCTGACGCACGATAATCTGCTCGAACTGAGAGGGTTCAGACAGGCGACCCTCCGTGCGGATGGTCACGGTTGTCTCCTGCCCGGCGGGCACGGGGTCAGCACCGACTTTACCGCCGGGGTTAGTGACATTCTGCTGGCGGATAGCCCCTTGTACCTCATTGAGCGAGATACCGAAGTGAGACATCTTAACCGTATTGAGCCATATACGGATGGCATATCGGCCGGCACCGTACACGGTCACTTCACCCACACCGGGCACACGCTTAATCTCATCGAGCAGCTTGACCTGAGCGTAGTTGGACAGATCCACCACGTCATACGAGCCGTCCGGTGAGGTGAGCGAGTAGAGCATGAGCGGCAGACCGGGCTGCTGGCGGATGGTGATGCCGGAGTTCAGCACCTCGGTGGGCACCTGTGACTGAGCCTGACCGTAGCGCATGTTGGTAAGCACCTGGTCAAGGTCGGTATCGGAGCCGGGCTCGAAAACAACCTGCAGGTTGTACACGCCGTTGTTGGACGACACGGAGGTCATGTAGTCCATGTGGTTCACGCCATTCATCTGGCGCTCAATGGGTGTACCGACGGAGTCTGCTACGGCCTGGGCATCTGCACCGGGGTAAACAGCCGTGAGGTTAATGGTACGGGGGGTAATCTCGGGGTACTGCTCGACGGGCAGATTCAGCATGCAAACCACCCCCAGCATAGTAGTCAGCACGGCGATAACCGTGGCAATGACCGGATGTTTGATGAAATAGGCACTCATGTGTATTCCTTACTGTTTCTCAACAAACGCACTGCAAATAACTTACTCACTCTTGGCCGTGACCGAGGGAGTGGTGGACATGGGTTTGTTGTAGTTGTATGCGGGGGGATTCTTCGCGATTTCGGCAAAGCCACCCTTGGCACCGGCTGCTTTCATACCCTGGTTGGCGTTGGCGTAAATCTGAGCCATCTGCCCACCCTCGACGATGACGGGAGCCTCAAGCGGGTTATCGTAACCGATTTTTTTCAGAATCGCCGGCAGGTCCATGGGCTGACCATCTTCCCCATCAATGGGGCGAGCCGTGACGACCTGCATGGGGATTTTGGCCGTACCGTCACCGCTGGGCATGTCGAGCACAATCTCACGGCCCAGAATCACATCGATACCATAGGGCTGGTTATCGGTGCCCACCACATAAATAAAGCGGTGGTTCATGGTGGAAAGAATGGCGGCCTTGGGAACGAGGAAGGCATCTTTCACCTCGCTGACTTTCGCCCGCACCTGCACCGAAGAACCGGAGCGCAGGCGCAGCTCGGGGTTGGGAATTTCGCCGATAAAGTTCACGGTACCGGTAGAAGTATTCACCTCACTATCCATGGTTTTGACGATACCTTTTTCGCCGTAAAGAGAGCCGTCTTCGAGAATGACCTCGAACTCAGTGAACGGAGAATCCATGTTCTGGCCGGAGCGGAAACCGGTCTGCGTTACAATGTCGAGCACGTGCTTACCGGTCACCATAAAATCCACACGAATGGGGTCAATGGCGCTCATGCGGGTCAGGGTTAAGGCACCGGGGGAAACGTGATCGCCAACGCTCACGGTAGCGGCTGAGGCATAACCGTTGAAGGGAGCGCGAATGGTGCAGCGGTCAAGGTTAATCTGGGCATTGTCCACAGCGGCTTCGGCCTGTTTCACCTGGGCTTTGGCCGCGGCCAGCATAGCCTCCGAGCGGCGCTTGGCGTGCTCAGCATCGCGGAATGTTTTGTCGGAAACCGAGCCGCTCTTGACCAGTTCGGTAAAACGGGTCAAATCCTGCTGCGTCTGAATATCGGCCACCTCGGCCTGTTTCACGGCAGCCTTGGCAGCCTCGAGATTAGCCTGAGCCATGGCAAGGGCGGCCTGGTAGGTCACGTCATCTATACGGAACAACACTTCCCCCTTATCACAGGGTGAACCGTCGATGTAGACTTTCTCGACAATCCGGCCACTCACTTCGGGCTTGATATCTGCCTGCTCCGTACCGCGAAGCTGACCGAACCAGGTAGCATACACCGGTACAGTCTGCTGCTGCAATTTCATAACGGATACCTGCAACGGCGGCATGCCCTGCTGACGCTGAGCCACCTCCATTCCCAGGAAATCTTTCTTCACTCTGTCCAGAAAGCCGGGTTTCCCGTCCTCCCTTTCTCCACAACCGGTCAGGCCGGCTACCACTACCCCACTCAAGGCCACTATTGCTATCTGCTTTGCTTTCATTCTGTTATATTCCGTTAAAATTATTTATTTGATATTACGATAAACACGCTTGAGCAGCTCCAGCAACTGCTCCTTTTCTTCCGGGGTCAGACCCGTCATCATCTGGCCGGTTATCGCGTCGATGTGGTTGGAAAGTTCTTCACGACTCTGGCGGGCTTTCTCAGTTACGTAGGCATTCTTCACGCGCCCGTCGCTACTATCGAAGGCGGTGCGCACAAACCCCTTCTCCTCCAGGCGCTGCAGCAGCCCCTTAGCCGTGGTGTGCGTGACATTCAGGTACTGCTCTATATCGCGCTGAGATACCGGGCCGCCACCGCGAGCCTCAAGATACATCAACAAGCGCCCCTGTGCCGCCGTCACCGGCATGTCAGCACGCAGCTGGAACAGAGTCGACACGCGATCTGCTATCAGCTTCATCAGAAATGATATCGTCTGCCCTTGCTGCATCTTTTTATGGCTCCACCCGTTATGAAGCACGCTTCATATTACGCACGAAAGTATAGCCTAACCCCTGTAAAAGTCAAGAAAAAAACTCAAACTTTTTCCGTGTCTTTTCACGTGCTTTTCCGGGGCTTCAGCTCTCATTCCCCAGGCGGCGATAGCGGTTAAAAATCTCGGTACAGTCGGCATTGTCAGCCTGCAGCTCCGCTAACATGGACTCCCGCATGGCCACAGCCTGTTGCAGGGCATTTTCCGCGCCGCCGTTCTTCAAATCTGAAAAATAACGCACAAATCGCACGCCATTCCGTGTGATACACAGACGCCACCCTTTGAAGGTGTAGCCCTGCCCCTGCTCCAACCCATAGCGGGTGATGTGTTTTTCCTTAGTCATGTCTGAGGCTTATTTTATGAAGCATGCTTCATTTGTCAAGCATTTTGTTGCAGAAATTAAACTTTTCACCGTGTTAATTTTTTTAACATTTTCAACAAATATTTTTCCCTCAGCAAACACAGCCCATCAAGGGCCACGGTTCACCATTCTTCGTCATCTTCCAGGGCGCGAGGGTGAGCGTTGAGGTAAGCCTGTTTCAGGCGTGTTTTGGTGACGTGGGTATAAATCTGGGTAGTTGAGAGGGAGGCATGGCCGAGCAGCTCCTGCACGGCGCGCAGGTCTGCGCCGGCATCGAGCATATGCGTAGCGAACGTATGGCGCAGCTTGTGGGGGGAAATGTGGAAGGGTAAATCAGAGCACCGCAGGTACTTGTCGAGCATGAGCTGCACACTGCGCCCGGTCATTCTGCGGCGCAGTCGACTGATAAACAATGGCCCGTGCGGTTCAAGACCGGCGCGCATGCGGTAATTGAGAATCGCCTCCATCGCGTATTCTCCCACCGGCACCAGGCGCTCCTTGCGGCCCTTGCCCAGCACGCGCACACAGTTATCCCCCGGCAGCAGAGCATCGGCATTCAACCCCACCAACTCACTCAATCGAATACCGCAAGAGTAGAAGAGTTCCAGAATCGCGGCATCGCGGTACGGGAGCCAATCGGGGCTCTTCTTGTCCACCGGTGTGCGCAGGGGCAGCGAGAGCAAATCTTCCATCTGCCGCAGGCTCAGGTGCACGGGCAGGCTGTGCCGGGCGCGGGGCAGCGTGACCTCCGCCAGCGGATTAACCACCAACCCCTCACGCAACATCAGGTAAGTGTAGAGCGAGCGTAGCGCGGCAAAACGCAAGCGGATGGAGGCGGGTTTCAGCTCCTGCTCCATCGCCTCGTAAAGCCACCCGCGAAAACAATCTACACCGCAATCGTGCCAGCTCACAAAGCGTTCCCCCATCCACCCCCGAAACTGCTGCAGCGTGCGCCGATACGCCGCCAGCGTATGCGCAGAGGCCGTTTTTTCGACCTCCATGTACGCCAGAAATCTCTCTGCTATCTGCTCGGCTTGCATCTCATCTCTCGGGGGTGTCCGCCCACGGCTCATATTTAGCAAAGCGCGCAGAGCTTGTCAAGCGGAATATCCGGCTGCCGCGACGGTTCTACCTCCTGATTCGGCGCAACTCCATGCGGTGGCACCCGCTGCCGCATGAGGCAGGGCTGCAGATAATGAGCCGGTCTGCCCCGCTGCTGAGTTCGGATGGATATCGGCGGGCAAATTCGCCCGGCGCCTGCGCCCCATGCTCCTCTGTAGGCGTGCAGAGGCAACTCTCCATATCGCACACCTCAAGTGCGTAATAATCTCCCACCAGGTGCGGCAGCAGAGCACACACCGAACAGGCAACAAGCCACAGCACAGCAAGCGCGAGGTAGATACGCTTCACCATGCGCCATCCCCTTTCTGCTGCACTTCCGCCAGCCACTCACGCAGCACAGCACGGCGGCGCGCATCATTCTCTGCGCAGTCCGCGAGCCACACCGGCGCCGGGCGCACCTTCACGAGTACAAGAGCTCCATTTTCGTCGGGGAGCACCCGCCACTCATCTACCGCGTACATTGCCACCGCGGGAACCCTGCACCAAGCCCCCTGCCCGGTGGTGGCCAATCGCTCATTGAGCCCGGCCACATCGTTCACACGCAGCGGCCGCGCCGGGTTGCAGCTCAGCGGCTCCCGCTCCACGGTATAAGCCACAGGCGACAAGCTCAGAATCAGGCACCCGACAGCCCACACATAAGGTACCGACATCACCCAACAGGCTATTCTGACAAAACGCTTCATTTCCGGCAACCTTAGCACACCCGCCCCGCCGCTGCAAGTTATTTTGACGGCGTAACACTCTTGTAACACAAGATTCCGCATTGACACCCGACAGGGGCTGCGATACTATAGCAGCCATGAGCACGATAGTGAATATCATTCTCGGTCTGGCCGGTGCGGGATTTCTGCTCGTGGCATTCCTGCACGATGAATGGCTGCACCGCGACCACCCCAGGTTTGCGCTGGGGGTGCTGCTGTGCGCGGCGGCTCTGTGCTGCTTTGCAGCGCTGATTATGGTGAGCTGAGGGACAACTCAGCGGCGCGGAATGGTGTGGGCAGAGCTTGCCGGACTAGGCTTATCACTATGAATGACCGGGCGCGGCCTGCGCGGGGGCGGCCCATGGCGGTGCGGTGGGCGAGGTGGCCCGGGGCGCACGACCGGAACCGGAACATAAGTCGGCGTGGGTACATAGACCGGATTATCGACCACAACGGTTGTGGAAGTCGGGCGATTGTTGGCAAGCTGAGCCTGCAGGGCGGCATTCTGCTGCTGCAAGCGGGCGATTTGCTCGCGAAGCTCCTTGGCCTCCTGCCGGGCCTGGTGAGCCGCGCGCAAGGTAGCCAGCTCGCGCTCGGCAGAGGGGCGGCGGGTTGCCATATCGGCGGCGTAGCGCTCGGCATCCGCCGGCAGGTTCAGGCGAGTAGCCTCGCGGTGGTTCCAGAGGGCGGCCAGGTACTCCGCCGTCGGGGCTGAGAGGGTCGCGGCCTCGCTGAATAAGGCAAAAATATCCGCCCCGCTCAGATAGCGTGGGTGCTGACCACTGGCCTGCAGGGCAGCCAGGCGGGCAGCCTGCGCCTCGGCACGCTGTCGGCGGCGCTCAGCGGCAGACTGTTCTGCAGCAGCACGGCGCTCAGCCACCAGCTCGGGAGTCATGCCGAGCTGCTGCTGCAACTCCGGGCTCAGTCGGTCAAAGAGCAGTTTCTGCACGCCATTGCTGTGGCGCACCAGCACGGAATCTACCGAACTACGCACCACGCTGGCGTCTTTCAGAACCGTGCCGTCACTGAGCACGAAATCCGCCGCAGCCGCACTGAAAGCACCGACCAGGGCAGGAAAAATGATAAGGAGCGTTTTCATCACAAGGAAGGGTTGGGAGTCAACAATTTATCCATCTGTGCCCCGCGACTGAAATCCGCGGCCTTTCGGCCTTCGGCATCTGTCGCAGCGGCGTTAGCCCCGGCTTTCAGCAGACTCTCCACAACAGGCAGAGAATCAGCCAGCACGGCATGTATGAGCGGCGGCGTACCGTCAGAGTCCGCCAGATTGGCATCCGCCCCCGCGCTCAGCAACAGCTCCACGGTGCCGACGCGCCCCTCTTGCGCAGCCGCGCACAGAAGGGTAGTACCACCGGTGGGGGCATTCACCGCCACACCCGCAGCAAGCAGCTGCTGCAGTACGTCCGTGCGACCGTTTTCCGCCGCGCGGCGAGCAGCCACAGCGAGTTGTTCGGGCGGCACCGCACCGGCGGCCAGCAGATTTCTCACCACCCGGCTCTTGCCCAGAGAGGCCGCCAAGGTAAAAAAGGAATCGCCATCAGCATCGACCTCATAGGGGCTCCCCCCCTGTCGGCAGGCCTGCTCAAGAGCAGCATAAGCCGCCTGCTCTTCATTCGTCAAATCCGCAGCCCCATGCAGCACCCAGGCACAGCTGCCCAAAATGAGGTAAACCGTAGACCACACCGTGCTCATCAGCGCGCGACGGTGCGCCAGCAGGCGCGCCACACACAGCGCCCCGTTCACCACAAAAGCCGTGACACACAGCGCCAGCACCCAGCCGTCCAACAGCCCCCCCTCGCCTACTCCGCTTGCACGGCAGGCCAGCAGCACCACAATCACTAACAACAGCAGCGGATTGACATAGTCCCTCATATTGCCCCTACTTATAGCAAAGCCCACACGACCTGTCGAGGAAAAAACGACCACGCGCGAACACGTAATTTCCGAAACAGCGCTTCTTTCTCTTTGCCCGCATCCAGCATTGCCGATGCTGATGCTTTATCTTTGCATTAAAACTCTGTCTGTTAGGTATGATTAGACATCTCTCACACGCTCTGCTTATCATTCTTTCTTATGTCCTAACTCGTAAAATTCTAATCTTTTACGAAATTTAGGCTTGCAACATCATCAGCAATGCTGAATACTCTACAATCCTAACCATCAGGAGTATGGCTGCTCTGCTAATTTCTCCACCAGCAAAGATAACTAAAAGTAGCCTGTTTGATGTATTGTATAAGTGGTGGTGCAGTAGTGGTAGATGTGTGACCACTTTTATAATACAGAAAAAGGCTACCTTTTTCGTTATCACCATTGTACTAATCGCTCCGAGCGAAGCCGAACGATAGTCAGGCGAAGCGAGCAGCACTCACGCTACGGTTTCCCAGTCTCTTATAAATCAATCATTATAAAACTCATAGCGTGTTTGCACGCTAATCATCCCTTTATAAATACAATCATTTATAATTATACT
>JAZRKM010000111.1:0-38948 GCA_045646325.1 Akkermansia sp.
TCCTGTCTGTGTTTCGCCTCCGGCTTCCTCCCCACCCCACATTACTGTGACGCAGTTGCCCTTGGCTATTTGATTCCGCCCTGTCAGCGGTTCATTGGGGATTTTCACCCCAGTTGCGTGTCATGCCTGACGTACAAAAAAAAATCCCCCGAGCCGCAGCTCGGGGGATTTTTTGCAATTCATCAGAAGTTGATGCGATAGCCAACAGTACCGTTGACGTTGGTGTAGCCGCTGCGCAGCTCGACCGAGCCATCGATGAAGATGGAGCCGTCATCATCACCCACGGGGATGGTGAGGCCGGCGCCGAGTTCCACGCCGAAGGCACCGAGCTCGGCGCTCTCAACGCTGGAGCCATTGGCAGCGCCGATGAAGGCGACATCAGCCTCGCTGCTGCGGTCACCCACGTCAACCTTGGCGAGAGCGCGGGCCTCGAAGATGGAGGCACGGTTGTAGAGGCTTTCGCCCACAACGGCCTGCATACGGGCACCAAGGCCGAAGGTAAGTACGGTCATGCTCTGGCTGCCGACCTCAAGACCGGCGTCGCTGCCTTCTTCGGTGTAGCTGCCCACGTTGCTGTGGCGCAGGCTGACGTTGAAGATGGGCTGCAGGCAGGCAGAGGCATCTTCGTTCAGCGGCATCACGTAACCGACCTCGTACATCAGACCGAAGGCCATACCGTCGGTGCTGCCCTCGGTATCGTAAATTACGCCACCGGCGTTCACCGTACGGTCGAAGGTGCCGTCCATCTTACCGATGGTGCCCACGAAGGTGTGGGTCCAGGCGGCCTCGGCATAGCGGGCGAAGAGGGTCACGTAGTAGGTGTCCATATCGCCCTCGGCCTTAGCCTCGGGGCCATCGGCGGTCAGGTTGCCGTACATGGCGGTGATAGCCAGACCGGCGGTGAAGTGCGGGTTGAAGTCAACATCGAAGCCCACAGTGCCGCCCCAGCTGTCGAGCGAGTAGCCGGCAAGGGTACCATCCTTATCCAGCTGGCCGCGGTTGCCCTCGGCGTTCACCCAGGCGTTGAAGTAGGGCATGCCCTCATTCACCACGCACTCGTTTACACCCATGGAGGTGGTGCGGTTGCGGATAGCACGCAGCTGGCGCTCCACATCACCGCTCAGGGCCATGCCCAGCGTGGCAACGGAGGCACCGGCCACGGCGGCGGCGTCTTCATCGGTCATGCGACCGGCGTCCACAGCATCGAGCAGGTCTGCCTGAGTAGCATACTTATCACGATTTGCCTGCGGGTTGACGTTGACCAGGCTGTCATCGAGCAGCGTGGTACCGGCCTCACCGCCGGCGCTTTCGGGGTTGACGGTGTCCTTCACATAGTCGGTGCGGCGATCAGCCACCACGTTACCATTCTCCACACGGGCATTGGTGAAGTACTTGTCAAAACCGGCACCGGTGAGGGTCACATCGCCACCCGTGGTATCGCCCAGAGAGGCAATCACGGTCGTGGCAGTGCCGCTGGCGGCCCCGGCGATGACGAGCGAGTCATCTGCCTGCGTGACATTGATTGCCGTATCGGTCAGGCCCAGTGTACCACCGATGATTTCGGCACCCAGGGCATCGCTCTTCACATCGAAGTTCAGGCTACCACCCTTCATGGTGGAGTTCTCCGCAAGCGTGAGCTTGTTGTCGGGGGCACCGGCGAGGTTGACATCAGCCCCGGTGGTTTCGATAGCGTTGATGGTAGCGTCGCTGTCGTAGTTCAGGGTGATGCTGCCTTCGTCACCGGCCACGGTCAGACCGGTATCGGCCTTCAGGGAGGCAACGGCGCCATCGGTCACGGCGATGGTGGCGGCATCGTACCCACCGATGTAGTCGGCGGACTTCGTCACGGTGATATCACCACCGATGGTGGTGGCCTCGGAGGTAGTACCGGTAAGGGTACCCACGGTCAGATCCGTTGCCTGCAGGTCAATATCAGCGATATCAAGGCCACCTGTCATCTCGCCGCCGTTAATGGTCACGCGGTCATCGCCGTTACCGGTGATGGTCAGCGTCTCCGTACCGGCCAGTTCGTTGATAACCAGGCTATCGTCGGCGTCATCAGGTGCGATGGACGACAGATCAATGGTGCGATCGGCATCGACATTCACCGTCAGGATGGTGTCGAGCGTCTGGTAGCCGTGGTAGGGGGCATCGCTATCGTTAATAATGTGCAGCCCGCCCACGGAGTCATCCTCGGAGGTATTCCACACGAGCTCGTCTGGGGTCTGCGCACGTACGCCGAGGTACATACCCTCAGTATCGGTCAGCAGCTCAGCCTTCAGGGCGTTGAGCAGGACGGTCTGCTCATACTCGTCTGCCAGGCGATAGCCGGCGGCGTCATCCTCACCATCCACCAGACGGAAGGAATCGCCATCCACCAGACCATCGGCATCGTTTGCAAGCGTAATGAGCACGCCGTCAGCTGCGCCTGTGGTGAAGGTGGTGATAGCCGGTGCGGCAATAGACCCATCGTTGCTCAGGGCTACCTTGGCATCGCTCTCGGCAGTCAGTTCACCGAACTTCAGCTCACCGGTAGTGAGAGAGCCGCCGTCAACGGCCAGAGAGCCGGTCTCACCCAGTGTGATGGCCGAGCCGATGGCACTCTCACCCGTTACGGTCAGGGCACCCTCAATTGCCAGGCCTGTGCTGTCCTCATACTGACCGACGCTCAGTTTCACATCGGCCCCGATGGTGTCGAAATCCACGCCGGAGAGCTCGCCGCCCACGGTCATGTCACCCTTGGTCAGGGTCAGGGTACCGCCGGTGCTGTCGAGGTTACCGGTGATGTTGATGGAACCATCGGTCAGGGTCAGGGTACCGCTGTTTTCAGCATCACCAAGTACCGTAGTCAGACCGCCACCCTTCACTTCGTACGTGCCGTTGTTGGAGAACACCGGCTCCGTGGCAGCACCAACGGTAGTCACGTCAGAACCAATCTGCACCACACCGCCATTGACGGTTACCTTACCGTTATTGTTTGTCAGGCTGTCGGCTACCAGTGTACCACGCTTGGAGTAATCCGGGGTGCCGTTATTCATCGCACGGTCACCTTCAACGGTCAAGGTACCGGTGATGTCCACACCACCTTCCGTTACCGTCAGCTTGCTCAGGTTGGCAATGGTCGCATCGCCGGCAAGCTCAAGCCCGCCGTTGATAGATACCTCGCTCTTCATCGAATCACCGATATTCAGCACAGCCCCAGCCGCCACAACGGAGCTCACCAACTCACCCTTATCGTCATGGCCACCGAACGAAGCCTTGCCGATTTCGATGTTAAGAGTACCGGTGAGAAGGTTCAGACGACCGCTCGCTGCAAGCTCGGGAGCAACATCGCTGCCGGAGATAGAACCACCCGCGATGGTATACGAACCGGTGGTGTCAACGCGCAGATGACCAGGAGTCACCTTACCGAAAATGATCACTTCGGAGTCACCCTTACCGAGGAAGTTGGCATTCTCGCCATCTGCAGAAGGCTCTTCGCTGCCCTTCCATGCCAAGCCAGACCAATCGGCGCCAAAGGCGTCAACACTTGTGTCTTCGCTAATCCAAAGAGCAGTGCCACCTTCACCAATCCACTCGCAACCCTTGATAGAGCCCTCCAACACAAGCTGCTGCTTGCCGTCGGCCTCCTGCCAGCCCAAGGTGAAGCTAGACTCGCCTAAGTCGTATTTGCCGCTACCGTTGAGTGTAATGGCCAAATCGTCGGCCTTGCTGCCAACCGTACCCAGCACCACTTTTCCGCTGGATTCACCTACACCAAGTACAGTATTGAGCAGGGCCTCGGAAATGACAAGATCAAAGTCTCCGGCAAGCTCGCCGGCGACCGCAAGACAACCAACGAGCGGGCTCGTTGCGCCGGAGCGTGCACCGGCCTTCATGATGGTCTGGATGGTGAGCGACTCATTGATAGTCAGGCTACCGGTATTCACAGCGAGAGAGCCGCAAAGCACACGGTCCACCTCAATCATCGAGTTGGCATTCGCATAGCTGCTGATATTTACGGGGGCTTCGCCGCCATCAATTTCAGCCTTGTAAACAGTGCCGCTCCAACCGTCTGCCAGCCCCACACGCATACCGGTGTCATCACCCAGATTGTAGGTACCGGAACCGGAAATCTGGGCGCCGGTACCGCTGATAGCGCTCTGGTTGAGGGTCTGAGCATTCACATCGATGGTGCTGGCCTTCTCTACAACGATGGAAGCGGCTGCCTCGATGCTACCGGTCAGCTGCAGCATGCCGCCGTTGAGTTTCACAACAGTACCGGTGCCAAGGGTCTCGGTGGTGCCATTCCAGGTAGCAGCACTGCCGTCATAGGCAACAGTACCGGCATTCACCCAATAGGCGCTCATGTCCTCATCTTCGGCAACCGTCAGCGTGCCGTTGTTGAACTCAGCGGAGGTAATCGTGTTACCATTTGCATCCAACCAGGTTACATCACTTGCCGTACAAGCGGTGTCGGCAAGTGCATAGTCCTTGGTGCCAGAGCGGTAGCCATTACCATCTGCAGCCTGGGTACCGTTGTGGGTGTAGAGTGACTCACCTATCACGCCTTCTACCCCCACGGTGATAGAACCGCTCAGGGCAATACTGCCGGTATTTTCGATAGTGGAGTTGATGGTGGAGTTGGCAAGCCCGATGGTACCGCTCACGGTCGTACCTTCACCGATGGTCACGCCGTCGGCATTCCAAGTACCGGCAAGCTCTGCTCCGGTGATGGTGGTATCGCCGGTGTTGGCGAAAGCATCCGTCGTGTCGCTCAGGGTCACGGTACCGCCGGTAATCGTCACAGCACCGGCACCGGTAATCTTCGTGCTCGACAACTCACCAGCAGAGCTCAGCGAGTTGCTCACCTTCAGACCATCCGCGAAATTGGCGATAGCACCGTCAGAAATGCTCACCGTACGGGCAGCCAGAGCAGCAGCGTCTTCTGCCGCATTGTCTATAGTCAGCGTACCCGCGTTAACGGTTACATCGCCGTCGAAAGCAGTCATATCGCCCACGAACGCCTGGGTACCGGTACCGCTCTTCGTGATGTTCAGATCGGAAAGCACCGTAGCATTCGTGCTGTATGAGGTACTGGCAGCGGTATTGATTGCCAATGTGCGGTCCTGTCCGTCGGAAGTAAATGACATATCACCACAGTCGGCGGCACCTGAATAAATCCACAGTTTGCTGCCATCTGCTATCTGAGACTTCAAACCGGCGACATTCACCACATCATCATTAATACCGATACCGAGTCTGTGCCTACCGGCAGAGTTCTCATTAACATCGACCACGCTCGAGGCGGTCATGCTGCCATCGGATATCACCATGGACACATAGCGACCTTGTGTACCGCCAGCCGCGGCATTACCGTACAGCTGAATAGTACCGGCAAATGCCGAATCTTCGGCCACATCCGTGCCGGTTCCTATCAGATTGATAATACTTGCCTTGTCGGTTTGGGCACCGCTGCTCAGCTTCAAGGTTCCCTCGGCGGAGCCGGTTACGGCTTTCAACTCAACGATACCATTGTAACATCCGCTATTCTGCAGAAGCCCCACAGAGCTTTCACCATTCACCTTGACCGATTCCAGGGTCATCTTGGCCCCTTCGGCAGTAGCGAACAGCACAAGCCCTGTACCATCAACCAGGGTAGCATCGGTTATAGCCGTTACGAAACCGGAAGTTTTGAACGCCAACGTACCGGCTTTCACATCAACCTTACCGGCCAAATCGGAATTGGTGGTGGCCAAAATAAGAGTACCGCCACCATTTATGCTAAGCACGTGGTTATTGAGTTTAACGGCAGCCTCTACTGTAGCGGTATTAGCCGTCTGGCCTTTACCAACGTATATCGTAGCATCATCCGTCAGTTCAATTTCCGAGAACTTCAGAGTTAATGACTTATTGCCCGCATTTGATCCAATCCAAGAGGAGTGCGAAGCAAGTGACAACGCACCGGCCATATTATCAGCCTGTCCGTCTCCGGCAAGTTTCAATGCGGTACTATATGTGACCGAATGGGTAATATTATAAGCCAAACATGAACCATCTGCTATTTCCAACACATCGATTGCGTTCAGCCACAAATTGGAATTATTAGACGTAGACTGCTGATCTACAACGGTATTACCACTGAGCCGCAGTGTGTTAATGGAGCCATCCGTCGTACCCAGGCGATCCGTCAACCAGTGAGAAGTACTCGTCTGATCCACAGTCTTACCAAGCTGAAGCTCCAACACACCATCACCATAAATACGCCCGGTCCAGCCGGAATCGTCCATTACCACCAGAGTAGCACCCTCGCTTATCTGCACGCCATTGGTGAAGTTCTTGGTACCGGTGGTGGAAATAGTCAGCTTGGTTTCTTCAGCACCACCCACAACCAGCGAACCGGCGGTGATGTTGCCTGCCCCTCTCCATTCCCAATCGGTGCCGGTCACATATATGGCAGCGGCCTCGACAGCGGCGGGTATATTAACTGTGCGCTCAGACGCAGCAGCTGATGAGTCGAAATTAGCAATGTAAGTAGCCTGCGTGAAGGCGCTTGCGGCCCCCCCCTTAACCCAAGGTGTATTACTCTCATCGGTGTTCCATTCATTGGCATCGGTATTCTCACCGGTCCAGAACAAAGCATTTTCCTTATTTCTGAGGGTCAGGGTAAGAGCCTTGGCAGTTTCATCAAGCACGAACTCCATGTCATACTTACCGGCCAGGCTGGTATCCGCCAGCACAAACTTGTCAGCTGTTACATTGGTAAGGTTCGTGTACTTAAGCAGGGTGTAGGTGGTATCAACAGCCAGAGCTGCATCTGCCGTATCGATAGAAACGCTGTTAGTACCTTCGCCCAGTTCAAGAGTCTTAACCTCATTGCCGGAATCTGCACCATCCAGAGCCAAACGCAGGTTGGCAGCATCCATCAACTTCAAGGTTATACCGGTAAATTTGCACCCATCGTCGGCAAATTCGAAGATACCCCCGGCATTTACCTGCACCGTAGAGCGAACGGCAGATGTTGCGTGCGCTCGAAGTGTCGCCCCGGAATTGATATACTTGGTTCCCGTTGTCAGCGTACCGCCGGCCAGCAAGTCAAGAGTACCGCCGTTCAGGGTAATATCGCCGCCCTTTGTTAAATTACCTGTTCCTGTCACGGTAAGGGTACCGGCATTCACCGTAATAGAGCCGGTTGCATCATACGTACCGTCTATCACCAGCTCACCGCCACCGTTCTTTACGATATTGTGATTACCATTATCTCCATTCCCCACGGTAGAAGCAATGGTCAATTTTGCATTGGAATCAACGAACAATGCCGTATCATCCTGGCGCATATTAAGTGTGCTGATGTCAATCACGGATTCGGTAGGCGCCTCAGCTGTACCATTAACAGAATAGACATTGATGGCTGTACCATTACCAAACAAGTCCATCCGCTTACCGGCACTGTTGCCTTCAGTATCCTTGTCAGTTATGGTACCACCATACATATTGATGACGGTATTGCCCATGGTCTGGTTGGCGCCGCCGCTAACATACAGCGTACCACCGGCAGCATCGGCACTGCCCAGATTGATTACCTTAACCTTCTCGTTACCATTACCATATCCGGTCGCATCATTAATTGCCAGTTCAAGTGTTCCACCCAGCACATCGACAGTTCCGCGAATGGCGGCTGCACCATTGTTTGACCCGCCGACAATCTTCAGACTAGCACCTTCCTTAATGGTAGTCCCGCCAGAATAGCGCTGCTTAGTGTTCACCTCCCATGAGCCTGATTCAATAGTAACCGAACCGGTGAAATCCTTCGCAATATTGGCAGTATTGAAGCTATTGGCCGCGCCATCGGTTCCGATAGCGGCACTCAGCGTACCCTTCTCAAACTCACCACCGAACGTAATAAGGGCAGTATCACCCTGCTTCACAGTGGCAGAAGCGCCGGCGACAAGGTTCACTTTGTTCAGCGCGGCAACATCGGTATCTGCTACCACCAAAGAAGCACCATTCTCCACCTGGACGACTTGTGCCGTACCCATTTTCGCAGCATTGTATGCAAGATTGCTACTGTATACCCAGTAATTGCTTGTATCCTGCATCTCGCTCACGAGCTTATTACCCTTAATAACATAATTGGTTACGTTCTCACCATTGACACTGACAGCAAAATCTGCTCCCAGCTCAAGTGTACCGGCGGCTTGCGCTATCGTGTATTCAGCCGTGCGGTAACCATCCGTCCCATCGGAAAGCGAGCCATCAACATAGGTCAGTTCGCCGGTCAGAGCAAGCTCGCTACCCAGGTACAAGTTACCCCCCACCGTGTATGAACCTTCGGCTGTCGCCGCGCCCATGAGCTTGAGCGTAGCCCCCGAGGTAACGTTTATGTTATCGACAGTATACCCCTCAGCAACATTATTCAGCTGCAACGTACCGGCCTGCACATCAAGTGTACCATTGGTAACCAGGGTACCGATAACAAGTGCACCATCACCTGTTTTCTTGAAATTTCCTTTCTTCAGTTCGGTTATTGTAAGCTGCCCATCATCAACTTGAAACGTCGGGTTGGAATTGTTTGTTATTCTGACAACAGCATCAATGCTGCTGATACCGGTCGAAGTAACGATAGTTTCCGACCTGCATATGTCGACGAGAGAGTTGTCGTGGTTAACATCACCAGTACCGGTTATGGTACCATTATCTAAAACAAGGGCATCACCATGTTCAAGCGATATGCGGCGAGTCCCCAATTCCATCTTGGACCCTGAAAGTACTGAAATAGTCTGCACCGCACCCGTTCCCCAGTTAAACAACTCGCTATCTGTGCCGGTATAAGTCAGGAGAGCGTTATTCTGCAGAGTGACGTCTTTTTCAAAATAGGCATCACCGGTTTCGATTGACGCGCCATCCACCACTACCTCAAGCTTATCAAACGCGTGGTCAATGGCTGTAATCTTAGTGCCCTCACCGCTAATCTTTACAACACCGGCACCGGACACATTCGCCTCCAGAAGCTCTGACAAAGCCTTCTCCGCACCGGGATTCAGCACAAGATTACCCTGAAGCAGAATTTTCGAGGCCGTCAGTTTATAAGCCCCGGTTTGCATCGTTACGCCACCGGCAATCTCAATGCCACCGGCCTGAATATTTTCACCAAGCTTCACCACAGCCGAGGTAGAAGTAAATCTGACATCAGCCCCGGTAGTAAATGCCACTCCACCATCGAAGGTAGAAGTCCCGGACCACGTAAATTCATTTGTGCCACTATATGTCATGATCGGCGCTTCACCCATCGCGGCAAGCAGGTCTGACAGCGTGATAGCAGCATCAGTCGAATAAAAGACCTTTAAGCCGGCAATCATCCCCTGGTAGCCTTCCTCAGTTGCAGTAGCGCCATTTCGGATACCGATACCAAAAGAATCATCGGCACCTCCTGCAGCCGGCAATTTCATATCCATCTCACTAATAGGACCACAATCGGTCACCTGATCGCCGACAAGGTAAGTACCCGAATTATCACCAAGATTCAAAGTAACTCCCACGAGCGTCCACAGCACGTCAGAACCGATAGTAGTACCGCTGAGAGCTCCATCTTTAGCCCCCTTGGTTGTTACTTTAAGTTGGTTACCACTCAGGCACAACTTAAAGCCATCACCCTGCCCACCATATGAAAACACTGTCTGGGTACCGGTCAACGTATCAGGACATACCCATGCAGCTACAGTCAGGTAGCCGGTATTGCTCTGAATAGCCGCGGAGAGCTCCGCATCCGCTATACCGCATATTGCGTTTTCGTGCCCGGCCGGTATATAGTACGACGTAACACCCAGATGTGTGTCTGTCACATTGACCACTCCCTCACTCACGGTGGTAGCCTTCGACACTAAGTCCGCCATAGTGTAGGTAGTGACCTCCGCCTGAGCTTGCGAAGCGGCAAAGGCAATAGTCATAGCCCCACCGACAGCCACGCCGGTGCCGACAGTAGTAGCGAAGCCGGTCACGACCGCCATGCAGGCGAGAACGGCACTTCTAAGTCCCTTAGGGAGATGCAGTTTCATAATTATGAGGTGTAAGAATAAAAGGTTTTGTGCGGACGTACAGGGTACAGTCCCCCATTCAATTACCCTCCTATGCTACCAAAACGCCCCCTCAAGTCAAGCAAAAAAGGCAGCATAAAGCCCATTTTAAGCGGATTTCACAGCTATTCGTGCGCGCAGGCAAGCAGTGGCATACCATGGCAGCACTATTTCCACTGACTCGCACAGCGAGTCAATTTCATTGGTGGTGCAACCACCAATTTCAATATGCACCCGAAGGGGGCATAATTTCACTGTGGACGGTACGTCCACAATTTCACCGGCAGCACCAGCGGACGACAAAGAGAGGAACTAATCGACTGCCCGAGCAGTCGGTGAAATTGCTCGCGTTGCTCGCAGTGAAATTGGTGGCTGCGCCACCATTGAAATTATTGCCTGCGGCAATATTGAAATTGCCGTCGCTTGCGCGACGGCAGTGTTATGTCATGACTGGCAGAGATTCCACTTGCAATTTACGGGGCGGTGTGACAGAATGCGCCGCACAACATGGCACGCATTCTCTCCACGAACCCGGAATCCGACATTTCCTCTGCTTTGGCCACGCTCAGCATAGCGCTGGCCGCTGCGGTACTGTTGCCCGCCTGCCAACGCGCCCCGCTGCCGCAATATGTCACCACTGCCCCGGTGATTGCGCAGCGCACCGAGCTTACCGAGCAACTTCTGGCGCTGCTGCCTGCTGAGCAGCGCTGCCTGCCCGCTGCCAGGGAAGAGGCCGCGTGGCTTTCCGACACCGCGCAAAAAGCCGCCGTCAGCATAGCCCGGCAGTATAATCCCCTGCTCTGGCCGGCCTGGATGAACAACCGCCTGGTCAACGCCCCCTTCAACATCCGCGAGCGCGGGCTCTGCTGGCACTACCAGCACGACCTTTACCGCGAGTTACGCCGCCGCAAGCTCAGCTACTTCACCCTCGGCTGCAACGTGCGCGATGCCGGCGAGGGCTCCGAGCACAACTGTGTGTACGTCTGCGCCACCGGCAGCAGCTGGCCACAGGCCGTCACCCTCGACGCCTGGCGCCGCAACGGCCGGCTCACAGCCTACACGCAGGCCGACCTGGAGGGTGAAAACTGGCAGGATCGCGCCACCACCGCGGCCATGCTCAACTGGATTTACCCCCAGGGGCACAACCTGCCCGTGGAGCACTGGGCTCTTGTCAAAAGCGGCAAGAAGTGGAACGACTACGTACCCAGCTGGCTTGAACCCGGCCGTAACACACGACAGGGAAAAATCATGTACACCAACATGTACAAAGGCCTGCAGCAGCGCAACGGCAACCCCACTGATTATTGACCCCCGCCATACCCGATGGGCGCCGTAATCCGCAAGCAGTCGGATTGTGCCCCATCGGGACATGAGTTCCTGCGAGCCTCTTTCACCGGAGCTTGCAGTCAACAGCACGGTCATATTGCAGCCCTGTATTTTACAGCTTTGATTTTTGTACAAAATTACCGGCAAATCTGAATCCGGCTCATTTTACGGGTGAACCCTGCTTTTTTTCTTGCGAAATCAATCTGCACTGTGGTATAAAGGCAGAAGCCCTCCCTTCGAGAGGGAAATCATTTGAAGTTATGAAAGCAGGAACTGTAATCAAACAGGCACTGGTGCTGCTTATGGCAAGCGGTGCAGCCTATGCTATGACCCCGCAGCTCTGCAATATCCTACCCACTGCCGCACAGAATGCGAATAAGGGTAAGAAGGCAGCTCTGCCCCAATCCCACCTCCCCCAAGCGGTGAAAACCGCCATTGTTGCGGGCGACTACGCCAAGGTGCAGGAGGTTATCGTCAGCTCACTGAAGGGCAAAACCATCAGCCCTGACAATGCAGAAGTTCTTGAGATGTGCATGCTGCTCGAAGTCATCCGCGAAACCGGAGCAGACGTCATGACGAAATTTGCAGCAGCGGACAAATTACACAAGTCATTCCTGGAAACATTCGCGCTCGATGCCGCCTGGCAGGAACTCTACCTGAGCTGCGGTCTGGTGCCCTATCAGACGGATGTGGGTATCGATGTGCTCTACCGGATATGGGGAAGCTCCAAGGGTGATGTGAAAAACAAAGGCCTGGCTGTAGCACTGGCCAGTGCCTGGGGCGGTGGTGAAACTGACCCGCAACCCCGCAGAGCCACCCGCGACCCTAACCGCTTTAACCCCGTATGGCGCTACAACTTCTTTGTGAAAAATGCCAAGCGCGGCGTGCTGCACCCGAACTTCAAGAACCTCAAACCCTGGGAACTGCGTTTCGTAACCGGTAACCCCTGGCAGGATTGGGACGACCGCTCTTTCGAGTGGGCTCTCGAAAACATCAACGTGCCGTGGGACCAATACCATTCCTCTTGCTGGGCCGCCACTTATACCGACCCCTCCAAATTCGGTGACGGCGTACAGGGCGGCATGTACAACCTGCCCTTCACCGAGCAAAGCCAGGCAGAAGCCTGCCACCGCAACGGCGGCGTGTGCGGCGCTATGTCACACCTGGGCTGCGTGGCAGCACAGGCGCACGGTATACCGGCCTACACCGTCGGGCAGCCCGGCCACTGCGCTTACGCCGTGCGCCCTGAGCGCGGCAACTGGGTAGGCGGGTTCGGCGGCCCCGATGGCGGCATGCACAACCGCATCTTCGGCAATCAGGCTCCGACCTCATACATGCTCATGGAGACTGTGTTCGCCGATGATGAACGTATAGCAAAGGCCTATCGCCATGCCTTCTGCGCACGTGCCCTGGCCGCCACGGGTGACACGGCGGGCGCCGTTGCCATGTGGCAGAAAGCGCTGGAGCTCTCACCGCTGCACCCCTTCTTCCGCACCGCGCTCAGCAAGCAGATGAAGGCACAGGGGCTGACCGCCGATGCGGCATACGACTATCTGACCAAAACCATCCCTCTCTATGAAGGCAATGGGTTTGCAGCCGTCAATATGATGGACGACCTGAAGGAAGAAATTGCCGCCATGAGCGATGAGCAGAAAGTCAAGCTCTACACCCTCTGCCACAAGGTGATTTCCACCACACGCTCCTCATGGGCCGTGAAGTGCGAGGATATCATCCAGAAGCAATCCGATACCCTCAGCTCCGCTGAAGCGAAAGAGCAGTATCTGGGCAACTCGCTGGCTATTCACCTGAATGCCACTGACCCCACCACGTTCGGCCAGCTGTTGGAGTGGGCGCTCAAGAACTATGTGGAAAAGGGGCAGGAGGAAATCTTCAGCCGCGCCTTCACCGCTGCCGCCGCCCAGGCAGAAACCAAGAGCGGAAGCGGGGATGATAAAGCCGAGGCAGAGCGCATCGGCAAGTTGGCGAAAGCCTACGACAAAGCCATCGTCGCTGCCGAGCAGGCTCGCTCCGCAACAGCGTTCCGCAGCCTGATTGCTGCTGCTGAAAAGGTCTGCGGTAAGTGCCCGGTCAACATCACCCTCAAGAGCACAGTACCGGGCAAACCGCTGCCTGCGGCCATGTTCCGCATATCTTCCACCTGTCAGTGGGACAACCCGGGCTGGCATGCTGCCGTCACCACCCCCACCGGTGGCAAGTGCCACACCGGCAAAGAAGATAAGCCTAACTTCGTGGTCGAACTGCCGGAGCATCGCTACATCTCCGGCTGTATCATCCGCAAGACTGATGGAAATGAGGCCCGCATGAACGCGGCCACCGTCTACACCAGTGAAGACGGCGCCACCTGGGTTGCCCGCGAAAGCATCGACAAAATGCCCAAGGAATGGGCCGTCACCCTGCCCGAAGGCACTCGTGCCAAATGGGTCAAGGTCGAGTTCGATAACAGCAAGGGCAAAGATTTCGCCCATATCTCCCACTTCGTCATCTACGGAAAATAACCTCCAACACTTTCTCACACTATGCTGAAAAAAATCCTACTGACAAGCATGCTGTTACCTGCGGCTGCGCTGTGCGTGCAAGCTGCTGCGCTGACCTACCCCGATGTAGATGCAGCAAAAGAGCAGGCCCAACAGGCCGGGAAACCTGCCTTGATTGTATGGTACGGTTCAGACTGGCAACCGAACGCAGATAAGTTCGTGAAGGACTGGCAGGCCGCCGGTGCTGCTCACGGAGCT
This sequence comes from Akkermansia sp., assembly GCA_045646325.1. Classification (GTDB taxonomy): domain Bacteria; phylum Verrucomicrobiota; class Verrucomicrobiia; order Verrucomicrobiales; family Akkermansiaceae; genus Akkermansia. Next base: position 14,132 of record JAZRKM010000111.1, read on the forward strand.
ACCTACGTGTTCGGCCAGTTCGACGAAAAAGTCGGCCAGGAACGCGACCGCAACAAGGTATTACCCATCGAGCACTTCAACCTGCCGGCCGTGGTGCTGCTGGCCCCGAACGGTTCCTACATGGCAGAACTGAGCGGCAAAGAGCTCGGTAACGCCGAGAGTGCCGTCAAAAAGCTCGCCCCCTTAGCCGCCAAGGCCGATAAATTCGCCCAATTGACGGAAAAAGCCCGCAGCGCTCAGGGAACAGAAGCCGTTAAGGCTGCAGCGGAGGCTCTCTCCATGCTGCCGATCAAAGACGCCATGCGCCACCGAGAGCTCTGCGGTATCATCAACAAATACGACCCCGAGGACAAGAGCGGTTATCGCGCCCAATTCTGCCTGGATCACCTGGGCATGTACGGCGAAATCCGCGGTATTCTGAAGGGTGGCAAAGAAGGAAAACTTGATGGCAAAGAGCGCAAGTTTGACGAAGCAGAGGCCTATGTGCGAGCTGTACTCAGCAGCCCTGTACTGAAGGGTGCCGAGCGCCGCCAGCAATGGCTGGCCGGCCTTTCCTACGTCATCCGCGAGCGTATACTCTCCACCACCACGCCCGAAAATCGAGACGTCACCGCGCTGCTCGATGTGTTCCGTGAAATCGTGAAGCTCGACCCCGAGAGCCAGTATGCTGTAGGTGCAACCAAGTTCCTGCACTACTGGGATCCCGCAACCTTCAACACTGTGAAGGGCGGTTATTACACCCGCGGTCACCAGACCCTCGGTTTCGAAAAAGACTGGCATGTGGATGTGACCGACTCTTATAAAGGCCCGGGCACCTACACCTTCACGCTTGACCCGGTTGAAAACGGCAGCATGGTATCCCGCAACTACCGCGTGGCTATCAACGGCAAGGTAGTGGCCAAAGCCGCCATCCCCGAAACCGAAAACACTAAATCCGTTGAACTGGAAGTACCCGCCCTCCCCGATGGTGCCACCCTCGAGGTATGGCTCACCGCCAAGTGCAACAACGGGTGGATGGAGTCCAGCGGCTACATCCGCATGGAGAAAAAGTAAATTACGACAGACAACATAAGAATATGCCGCGCCGTGCGATTTTCGCCGGCGCGGTTCTTTTTTTCTTGCAGTACCATAAGCTGAAATGGTAGAATCAGTCAAGCCCTTTTCGGAGGGAAATAAACCTTTTATTCAATATGAAAGCAGGAACCGTAGTAAAACTGGCGTTGGCACTGCTCGTAGCAGCAGGTGTCACCTACGCCGTCAAACCCGAGCTCTTCAAGGACTATCTGCCCGAGAGCCTGACCGGAAAAACCAACAAAAAAACCAAGCCCGCCATCAAGACTGTCGGTATCGTAAAGGGTGCCGAATGGACCGATTGTGCGAAAGTGCGCGATAAAGTGGGCGCAGCCATTGCCGAAAAACTTCCCAATCCGACACCGGAAAGCGTAGCCGAATTCATCAAATCGCCCGAGAATCGCCTGCTGCTTGCCCAGTGGGTGATTGCCGATGCCGACCTGCGCTGCCAGGAGGAAATGCAGAAACGCGCCACCACCCTCAGCGAGGACCTTGAGAAGCAGAAAAAACAACTTGCCGACAAGAAGGCCCTGATTCCCGAAGGTGCAGAGATTCCTGCGGCCATGGCCTGGGATATCAAGAAGCTCGAGAAAAACATCGCCCGCCTGGAGAAAGAAGTAAAGAGCGCCCGTATGCTGAGCGAAAGCGCCGCCGGTAAGGGTGGTTCCAAACTCATGGGCATCATCGGCGGCACCCCTGACTGGGCATGGCAGTTTGCCTTCACCGGCGAATGTGTACGCCCCGGTATAGCTCTCTCCATCCTGAAGAAAATCTCGAAAGACAACCCCGACATGGTAACCGACCCCATGGTGCGCGATATCGCTACCGCCACGGCGCTCGAATACGCCAAGTCGAACTGGAACCAGCAAGATGCCGTAGAGCGCGCCAACTTCTACATCGAATCCTGGAAAGATGACCGTCTGAACACCGTTTTCGACACCCTGCCCATGTGGCAGCGCCGAATGGTATGCGGTTGCAAGGGCGACAATCCCTACGGCTCCCTCTCCAGTCTGCGCTGGGCACAGGACAACATGCGCCTGCCCGCCGACCGCTACAGCAGCTCCTGCTGGCGCTGCTCCTACCGTCTCAACAACATTTACGGTGACTCCATCCACGGCCCGCTCTACTACGCCCCCTTCGAAAGCGAACTGGGTGACAACCGTGAGGCTATGACCTTCCACATCGGTGGTGTGTGCGGCAGTCTCTCGCACTTCGGTGCTTTCGCCGCCCTGGCAAACGGCGTACCGGCCATGACCGCCGGTGAGCCCGCTCACTGCGCCTACATCGTGCTGGTGGGTGATACGTGGACCCCCGCTTACTCCCTGAGCTGGCAGCGCGGCCTGCACTGGCAGGTGTTCCGCGATGTGTACTCCTACTCTTCCCTGCACTCGGCCACTGAGCTCTACTCCGACGAACAGAAATCGCAGACTGATGCCTCGAACACCCTGCGTGTGCTGGCCGGAATAAAGGCCAACGCCGGCGACCTGGCCACTGCCACCGCCCACTACGAACAGGCCGTTAAGACCCAGCCCCGTAACTGGATGGCTTGGCGTGAGTGGATGGAAACCCTCAACAAGAGCGACGCTGCCACAGCTGCAGATTGGGAGAAGATAAACGTCACCCTCTGTGAAAATCTCGTACCCATCTACCCGGAAATGGCCTTCGAGCTGATGCAGAAAGGCATGGTAGACGGTCTGGCCGGTGCTCTGAAAGCCACTCCCCAGCGTCTGCGCAGCGCCTACCTGAAGTTCTGGCAGAGCATTAAGACGATGGGGCCCGACCGCTGGCACATCGAAACCCTGGCCGATAAACAGATTGCAGCCATGGGTATAAGCGCCAAGACACCTGAAGAACTCTGCAGCTACTACAGCGAGATTCTTGCTCTGCTGATTGGTGATGAGAAATACGGCCCCGCCATCCTCAACTGGGGCAATAACCTCAGCAGTAAGCTCGACAAGAAAGACCAGAGCCGCATGACCCAGGCCATGATTGCCAGCATCAGCAAAAACAGCGACCTGGACAACGAGGGACGTATCAAGCTGCTCTCTCCCGCTGTGCTGGCAGCAGAAAAGAGCCGCGACCGCGATTCCTTCCAATCCATCGGCAAGATGATTGCTGATATGGGCCACACCAACCCCGGCATCAATATGCCCAAGTTTGAACCGTTCCCCGGAAAACTTGCCTCCGAAGGCGGTTTGGTATGGATGAGCTCTACCTCGCGATGGGACCGCCCGCACGAACACGCCGGGCTTCTGAGCCCCAAGGGTGGCACCTTCCACACCGAAAAGGATAAAGATGCCTATATCGCCGTCGAGCTGCCCCGCCAGGTAAGTGTGACCGGTATCGTCATCGTGGCCTCCCCCGGTAACTTGCACCGCCTGAACAACATGAAGATTCAGGTGTCGGAGAACGGTCAGGACTGGACCGACGTCGAGAAATTAGGCCCCTGTAACCAGCGTGTCATGCGCAGCGATCTGGGCGGCAAACTGCCCGTCGCCAAGTATGTGCGAATCGTTCGTGAAGGCGGCCCCGAATTCTTCCACCTCAATGGTATCTACATCTACGGCAATCAGGCTGCATAACCCATAACCCATTTACAAAATCATGAAAGTTACCGACAGCTTACTCGCCCTCGCACTGGCTCTGGCTCCGTTCACCGCAACCGCCTATCAGACGGCTCAAAACATCGAAGAGGCCAAAACCAAGGTGACAGACGACGGCATTGCCATCGTCATGTATGCCCGCGACTGGGACAAATACAGCAAGAAGACAGCCGAGCTCATGCTCGCCGACCCCGCCGTAACCAAGGCACTCGGCCAGGCCGTCGTCATCCGGATGGATGTTCCCAACGTCACAACCAAGGAGGAACACGAGGAGAACAAAAAACGCTTCGGCAATCTCGATCTCTCCTTCCCGAACGTCTACCCGGCCATTATCCTCTACGATAAGAACAACCGCCGTCTCGCCGACATCTGCATACCCTTTGCCGAGCGCAAAGACCCCGCCGCCGTGGCGAAAAAGGTGCAGACCGCTATGGATGCCGCCCGCAAGCAGGCCAAGCTTCTCGCTCAGGCCGAAAGCGCCAGTGGCATAGAGAAAGCCCGCCTCATCGGTCAGGCTGCTGCTGTACCCGGAGTAAACCGCCCGAACGATGTCGCCAAACAGCTCAAGCAGCTCGACCCGAATAATGAGAGCGGCCTGTACGAAGTGGCAACCCTCAACCTGTTCGACACCGCTATCGAAAGCGCCGGCACGAAGGATTGGGAAGCCGATTTGGCACGCATGAAAAAACTCATGGCCAACCCGATGCTCACCACCTTCCAGAAACAGCAGGCCTGCTGCATAGCTATCGGTCTGCTGCGCCGCCACGGTGGTCTGGCACACAAAGCGGAGCTTAAGCAGATGCTTAAGACGTTGCGTGAACTCGACCCCGACAGCCTGCTGGGTAAATCCGCCATCGATGCCGAGCGTATGTGGGTAAGCAACCTCAACCTCATCGAAGGCTGGAGCCCCTCCATCCTTCCCGATGACGCTACCCCCGTGGAGCTCGAAGGCCAGCACCCCATCAAGGAAGCCGGCACGTATGAGATTACCTTTGCCTACACCAAAGGTACCGAGGCTCTGAAAATCGCCGGTGTACGTATCTGCGACGGTGACACCACCATTGCGGAGGACATGCACGCCGGCTCCACCGGGCACAAGAGCAGCAACAACACCTACACCGTAAAGGTTCCTGCTGCTCTGAAAAAACCGCATGTGTACTTCATCTTCAACATGGGTGCTAAGCGCGACTCGTATGGCCGCATCACCATCACGAAGAAATAAGCTACACCCGGCATAAATTATCATTATAGTATGACCAAGCCCCCACACCTCGCCCCGGCGACCGTGTGGGGGCTTTGTATACTCGCAGCACTACTGCTCGGGCTCTGCTACCTGTACGCCTGTACCCGCCGCCCGCACGAGCCGGTGCAACCCCTTCCTTTCAATCACGCCACCCACACGGCGGCAGGCGGTACAGCCATGGACTGCCGGGCCTGCCACGCCGCTGCCCACCATGCCCAAGGGGCCGGGCTGCCCGCTGCCACCACCTGCCTGGACTGCCACCGCCATATACTGGCTGACGATGCGCGCCTGCTGCCCCTGCACGCCGCAGCCAACCCCGACCACCCTGCCCACACGGCAGAAGCCCTGCGCTGGGTACGCAAAGCCCCCTTGCCACCCTACATAACCTTTCACCACGGTCAGCACACAGCAGCCGGTCACACCTGTGCCGAGTGCCACTCCGACCCGGACCGCCAGACCGCTCATACCATGAGTTCATGCCTGGACTGTCACCGCACCCGGGCCGTACCTACCAACTGCGACCGCTGCCACCGTTAGCCCCCGCTCCACTGCCGGAATACCCGGAAACGTTCGCCCTTTCAACAATCCGATAAAAGAAGCCGCCCTGTCTCGCAAAAGCACGAGGCAGGGCGGCTTCGGTAAAGCAAACTATCGGTTATCAGATATCGAAAAGATGAGTAACCGAGGCGTTGTTGTGGATGTTAAGAATCGCCTGAGCAAAAAGCGGGGCGATGCTCACGGTGTCCACACGATCACAACCGCAGGCCATGGGCACGGAGTCCGAGGCAAGCAGGCACTCCAGCGGGCTGTCGGTTATGCGGGCGCGAGCCTTGTCGTTAAGCACGGCGTGCGACACACCGGCGAAGATACGGGCGGCCCCGTGTTCTTTGAGAATCTTGGCTGCGGCGCAAAGCGTACCGCCGGACTCCGTCATATCATCCACCAGCAGCACATCCTTACCGGTCACGTTACCGATGAGGGCGTGTGCATTCACCTCTGTGGCGGAGATTCGCTGCTTGGCCACGATGGCGAGGTCGGTGCCGAGGATGTTGGCGTAGCTCTTGGCAGTCTTCACACCACCGATGTCGGGGGACACCACAACGAGGTTGTTGATATCTTTCACATACTTCTCTTTGAGGTGCTTGATAAGCACGGGGAGGGAGTAAAGATGGTCAACAGGAATTTCAAAGAAGCCCTGAATCTGGGGAGCGTGCAAATCCATGGTGAGCACGCGGTTCACACCGGCAGCGGTGAGCAGGTTGGCCACCAGCTTGGAGGTAATGGGCACTCTGGGCTTGTCCTTACGATCCTGACGAGCATAGCCGTAGAAAGGCATGACAGCGGTAATGCGGCTGGCGCTGGCGCGGCGCACGGCATCCACCATCACCAGCAACTCCATCAGATTGTGATTGGTGGGCGGGCAGGTGGGCTGTACAATGAAGACATCCTCACCGCGAATGGATTCATTGATCTGAACGAAGCTCTCCCCATCGGGGAAGGTATTAACAGTAGCATCGCAAAGGGGCAGGCCCAGCTGCGCTGCAATGTCACTGGCTAACTGTGGATGTGCTGTTCCGCTGATAATTTTCATGTATGCAAGGGGAATGTGTGCGCAACTATTCTTGACATTTTTGCAAAAATTGCAATACTAAAAGCACGAAACGGCAATTTTTTTTCTAGTCGCGCGCATGAGCACACAAGACAAAACTATCACTTCCCACTTAAAACCAACAGATTGGCATGCAATAGGCCTATATTTGGCCATCACAGCGTATTTCATGCTATTTTATTACGGATTTGTGGAAGGTCGCTATTCAGCACTGAGTTGGCTGGAAGCCGCCTGGAACCCGTCGACCGACTATGAGCACGGCTGGATGGTACCGCTGCTGAGTGTCTACATGTTCGTGCACGCCATACAGAAAATCCGAGGGGAGCTCCCCAAGCCCACTCTGCACGGCCTGTGGGGGGTGCTTGCCGGTGGGTTTCTGTGCCTGGTAGCGGCACGCAGCCAACAGCCGCGCATAGCGGTCGGAGCGCTGCCTTTCCTGCTCTCCGGCGCCGTATGGTGTTACCTCGGGTCACGAGCTGCGCTTAAAACAGCCTTCCCCATCTTCTTTCTGTGGATGGCTATCCCCCTGCCGGGATTTCAACAGGCAACGGTAGGTATGCAGCAGATTTCAGCGCAGATGGCGCACTGGGGTGCCGGCGTGTGCGGAGTTGAAACCCTGTTGGAAGGCACCACCGTGGCCTCCGCCACATCGAACTGGGACAGCTACAACATAGCCGGCGGCTGCTCCGGCATGCGCTCGCTGATGGCCCTGCTGATGATTTCGATAGCCTGGGCCTACCTGGCCGACAAGCTGGCGCTGTGGAAACGCCTGATTCTGGCGCTGAGCGCCCTGCCGCTGGCTGTACTGGGCAACGCCTTCCGTGTGACGAGCATATTCATCTGCGCCGAATACATAAACCCCGCCTTTGCCGGCAAGACCTGGCACGACTGGTCGGGGCTGATGTTCTTTTTCCCGGCCAGTCTGGCCGGGCTGGTCATTTTGCACAGTCTGCTGAGCGGCGAAATCCCCTTCATCCATAAGCGCCGGGTAGTAACACGCAAGCAAAATTCCCCACAGAAAGGAGACACCGCCGTATGAAAGCCCTCATTCGCCGAATACTCCCCCCTGTACTGCTGGGGTTGATACTGTGCCTGATTCCGCTTATGCCCCAAGGCACGGATTTGCTCCCTTCAGCCGCTAACCCGGAATTACCGCTCGATTATGATTTACCCGGCTGGTATGGCGTCAAAACACAGGAAAGCGAAAAAGAACGTAGCATGCTGGCAGATGACACCAAATTCAGCAAAGCCATCTACAACCACATTAACCCCTTCACCTACGGGAAAGAAGAGCCGCCGGTCAACGTATCATTCGTCTACTCAGGCAGTGACCTGAACAACTCCATTCACCGCCCTGAGCGCTGCCTGCCTGCGCAGGGGCACTTGAACCTCAGCGGACGCGATGAGGAACTCACCCTGGCAGACGGCCGCAAGCTCACCCTGCGCCGACTCAGCTCCAACACCCTCATAGACAACAAAGTCGGCCGCAACATCTACCACATTCACTACTATGTGTTTGTAGGCAGCGACACCGTGTGCAGCTCGCACTTGGTGCGCACCTGGCGCGACGTCTGGGACCGCATGGTTACCGGGCGTGTGCAGCGGTGGGCCTACATACAAATCGGCACACACTGGGGCGAAGAAGTCGGCATAACCGAACAGCAGGCCGAGAGCCACCTGCGTGCCCTCATACGCGACCTCGTGCCACGCCAGATTGACTGGAGCGCCATCAAAAACTAAGCCCATTGACACAACAAGCCGTAATTTGAACTTGCAAGCGAGCGCTTGACAAGATAGAATAAGCGCACGTTATGGGTGATACCGATATCAGCGCAAAAGTACAGGAGGCAGCAAGTAAAAAGTGGGACGATCGTACCCTAATACAACGGGCTGCCGATTTGGCACAAGATGTGCACACGGAAGCCCTGCGCCGCCTGAAATCGGACGAACGCACCCTGCTGGCCGCCCTGAGCCGCCTGGCGACAGATGCCGGCAACCGCGAGTTCCTGCGCAGCTTTTGCGCGGAGGTACTGCATGCCCCGCAGCACCTGCAGGCAGACAACCTGCGTGCCCTGATTGCCCAATACGGCGGGGTGCCCACCCTCTTCAGCACCATGGCTCGCATACGGTTCCGCGCGGCTACCATGGCCGCCGGCAGCATACAGAGCGCAGCCATGGCCGAGGTGCGCCGCATATTCCGTGCCACCTTCGGTGAGCTGACCCTCCCCCAGGGTGACAAAGCGCGCCGCCACGTCCGCGAACTGACGGCAGACAAGCTGACACTGGCGCTCAATCCGCTCACCCCGGCAGTCTTCGGCAACAAAGGGGTGGAGAAGTACATCGAAAACCTCACCCGACTGACCACAGACCACCCCGAAACCGGTCTGGTTGTGCAGCCGCTGCGGCTCTGCCCCGCCCTGAGTCCCTGCGCCCCCGCCACGGGTGCTGCTGAGCTGAGCAACAAACTCAGCGAGCTGCTGCAGGCCATCAGCAACCGTGAAAACACCCGACCGGTTATCGTCGAGGCCGGCAACTCCGCGCTGCTGCCCATCGTGATAGAGGGTTGCAAGCGCGCCCTGAGCAACCGTAAGCTCTACAAGGCCGATGTCATACTGGAACTGCCGGCCTACCTGAACGCTGCTCCGGCCCTGCTGCGCGAACTGTGCGAATGGGCCACTGCCCGTGCCGCCAAGGGCGGTAGCCCGCTGAAAGTCATGCTCACCAAGGGCTCGGCCCTGAGCAGCGAGCGTGAGTGCGCCTTCATCTACGGTAAGGAAAGCGCTGCCGCCCCGAACAAAGCTGCCACGGAGTCCCGCTACAAACAACTGGTGCACCAGGCTATCAGCTGCAAGAAGAGCGCCATCACACCCGTTATCGCCACCCACAATCCCTTCGACCTGGCCTATGCCCTGCTCGACTGGGGCCGCAGCGGCCGCAAAGGGCTGCCGCCCTTCATCTTCCGCGCCGGGCAGGGCAACCACCTGGGGCGTATGCTGGCCACACAGGGGGCACAGGTCGTGCTCACCATCGGCACCTCGGCTGAGGAAGGCGACATCTACGGTTTTGAAGGCTACCTGCTCGAGCTGGTCAATGAGCTGTCACGCCCGGATGGGTACCTGACCAATGGCTACTCCGTCGAACCGGCTGACATGGGCTGGGCACGCATGCGCCAGCACTTCCTGGCCGCCCTGAGCGGGCGCGAGGAATCCCCCACGGACGCCACCGCCCCCACCCCCACCGAATTCACCGGCAGCACCTTGCAGTGCACGGATCGTGCCGCGACGGATGCCTTTTACGCCGCCGCCACTGCCGAGCTGGAGCGCCGCCAGGACCCGCTGCCGCTCATCATCGATGACCGCGAGGAATCAAGCCCCCTCACCTGCATTCACCGCTCCCTCATTACCCCCGGGCTGGAAGATTACCGCTTCATCGGCGCGGACTTCGACACCGTCAACAAAGTAGTGCACCTCGCGGCGCAGTCCGTCGGGCAAGACACCCTGACTGAAGAAGATCGACTGAACAACCTGCTGCGCCTGGCACGCAAACTCGGCAAACACCGCACCGAACTGGCAGCCCTGCTGGTGCGAGATGCCGGGTTCACCTATGCTGATGCCGAGGAAGAACTGCGCAACGCTATAGACGCCGCACGCTACTACGAGCAAAGTGCCACTGCCGACGGCCTGCGCGATGGCACCTTCCCCGAACCGCTCGGCGTCATCGTGGTAGCTCCCGGCAACGTACACCCCCTGACCGAAGCCGTGGCAGGTATAGCAGCTGCCCACGCCATGGGCAACAGCATTATTTACAAACCCGCCGCCTACACCACCCTGCTGGCCCACAAACTCACCGCCATCATGCGCGAGAGCGGCATTGCCCCGCTACAACTGCTGCCCGGTCTTGACAACGAAATCGCCCTCAAGCTCATGACCGCCCCGCAGGTGGACGGCGTGCTCACCGGCCTGAACCCCGATATCGTGCAGCGAGTGGCCACAGGCAAACCCACAGCCACGCTCAGCAGCACCCCCGGCGGCGGCACCAGTGTCTACATCGCCCCGCGCGGTGACTGGCAACAGGCCATACGTGACCTCTGCGCCGCCACCTTCCGCCGCTCCGGCAGCTGCCCCACAGCCCCCCACGTGCTGCTGGTGCATGCCGACGTGTACGACAACCACCTTTTCATCAACGCGCTCAAAGATGCCGTCAGCAGCCTGCGCGCCGAACCCGGTAACCGCGAAGAAGCCCAACTCGGCCCCCTGCCCACCCTGTTGACCCCCGAGCAAGCCGCCCTGCTCCATTACAGCAAGACCGAGGGCTCTGAGCTCAACTGGCTGGTGCAACCTCACACACGCGAAATAGGGTCCATCACCTGGCAGCCCGGCATCATCACCGGGGTGAACAGCGATAGCCCTGAGTTGAAAACCCTCGCCGGCCTGCCCATACTCGCCCTCATGCGTGTGGAAAGCACAGCTGCCGCCGCTGCTCTGCAGCGCGAACTGTCGCACGGCAGCGCTGCCGCCATTTACTCAACCGTCGAGGCCGATACCCAGAGCTGGCAACAGGCACTCAGCAATTCCACGGCCCACCTCTGCATTAACTGCTGCCCGGCCGCACGCCCGGGGCTGCGCCCCTTCGGCTCCACCCACACCTCCGGCCCGGGCTCCACACCGCTGCCCGGCGGCCCGAACTTCCTCACCGCGCTCGCTACCTGGCAAGAAAACGCCCGCCCGCAGCGCCGCGGCCGACAGCGCAATATGCCCTTTGCCCCGTGGGAAACCCTGGTTCCCAAACCCGGCCCCGATGAGGCCATGCGCCTGACCACAGCTGCCGACTCTATCTCATACTGGTGGGAAAATGAGTTCGGCACCACCAAGCTCATCTGCAACCGCCCCGGTGAACCCACCGAGCTGAGCTACAGCCCGCTGAGCATCTGCCTGCGCGCTGAAAAAGAAACCGCCGACACCGACCTCGCCATCGCCCTGATGGCGGCGCTGAAAGCCGGCTGCACCGTGCAGCTGAGCACTGCCACCATGCGCCCGTGGATGCCCCGCACCATGCAGGAACTCGGTATATCTGCCCGCGTGGAAAACCGTGAGGAGTTCGAAAACCGCTTCCCCTCGCTCGCCGCTGACGGCGTGGTGGTGCGTGACCCCGCGGCAGATGACACCTCAGCCGCCATCGCTGTAGCCTGCGGGTTGCGCCTTTCACGCGCCTCCGTTCTGGCCAACGGCCGACTGGAGCTGCTGCAGTGCCTGCAGGAACACACCCTGACCCGCCGCACCAACACCCTTTACACACCGCTGTAAAACGGCGCGCAACAAGCGAGAGATATCAATAATAGCGCCCTGCCCCTGTTACTGCGGGTTCACACGGCCGCAGTAGCTCCAGAGAGTGGGGTCGAGCTCGGCACGTGCAGCCTCAGCCACGGCGAGAGCCTGCTCGGGGGTTTCTGTCAGGGCAAAGAGGGTGGAACCGCTGCCGCACATGAGAGCAGCGCGCACACCGGGCTGACCGAGCAACCACATCTTAGTGAAACCCAGTACAGGGAACTTGGTGAAAACGGCGCGCTCAAGTTCATTGACCAGCTTGATACCGTCAATCACCTGGGGGTTGTAATTCACACCCTTTATGCGGTGCGCCCCGCGCAGCAGTTTATAGGCGCTGGGGGTTGAGACTGCAAACTGCGGTTTGAGCAGCACAATGGGGCTGCTCCACTCAGCCAGCTCAGGCACGGGGGTCACAATTTCACCGCGACCGGTGCAGCGGCTGATAACGGGGTTGAGGAAGAAGGGCACATCACTGCCGAGAGCGGCCGCCATGGTGCTGAGTTCCTCGTCGCTGTAATTGGTGCCGATGATGTCGTTGCACGCACGCAGGGTGATAGCGGCATCCGCCGAGCCACCGCCAAGCCCGGCACCATGGGGTATATTTTTGGTAAGGGTGATTTTCTGCTTAGCCTTGCGACCGTAGGCCTTCTCAAACTCACGAACGGCTTTGATGACCAGGTTGCTCTCATCTGTCGGCACGCCGGGCATCTCGCACTGCAAGGTAGTGGTGCGCGAGTTGTGGAAATCGAGACTGTCTGTCAGGTCGAGCTTCGCCATCAGGATATCCACGTTGTGGTAGCCGTCATCGCGCTTGCCCGTTACACGGAGTGAGAGATTGATTTTCGCCGGTGCCTGATAGGTCGTCGTTGTGCCCTTGCTCATGCGCTTAGTCTACACGAATTCGCACGCCACGTCAACCTCCGCACACCCCCTACCCCGTCAAAATGACGTACAGACACCCCCAAAATGAAAAAAAATGCACGAATTTGTCAGATTAGGCTTGCAAAAGGGTGCGCGGCGTTATATCCTCCGCTATGGCAGAAATTCAGCTTGGACTTACATTTGACGACGTGCTCCTGCTTCCTTGCCTGAGCACCATTCTTCCCGGCGAGGCCGACCCCTCTTCTCAACTCTGCGCGGGCTTCCCGCTCCGCCTGCCCATCCTCTCCGCACCCATGGATACGGTGACGGAGGTCGACATGGCCATCGCCATGGCTCGTGAGGGTGGTCTGGGTGTCATCCACCGCAACAATCGCATTGACGACCAGGCTGCCATGGTGGCCAAAGTCAAGCGCTTTGAAAACGCAGTCATCACCAAGCCGCTCACCGTCACGAGCGACATGAGCCTGAGCCGCGTGAAGGGAATCATGCTCGAGAACGGTTTCTCCGGCCTGCCTGTTGTGGCCGAGGGTAACCTGCTGGTAGGTATCATCACCGGGCGCGACATGCGAGTGGTCGATGGCCATGACCTCGACAAACTTGTCGTTGCCGATGTGATGACCCCCATGAGCCGCCTCATCACCGGTACCCCTGCCACCACGCAGGAAGAGGCCCGCAAGATTCTCTACTCCAACCGCATTGAAAAGCTCCCCCTCGTTGATGACAAGGGCTGCCTGGTCGGCCTGATTACCGACACCGACATCCGCAAGCGCGAGGCTTTCCAGGAATCCACCAAGGACGAGCTCGGTCGCCTGCGTTGCGGTGCTGCCGTAGGCCCGGGCCCGGAGTTCATGGCACGCGCTCAGGCCGTCATCGATGCCGGGGCCGATGCCCTGTTCATCGACGCCGCCACCGGCCACACCAGCCGAGTGCTGCACGTCATCGAGAAACTGCGCGAGCTGGGCAAGCCCGTGGTGGCCGGTAACGTGGTCACCCAGGACGGCGCCCGCGACCTCATCTCCGCCGGTGCCAGCGCCATCAAGGTAGGCGTGGGTCCCGGTTCCATCTGCACCACCCGCATCATCTCCGGCGTGGGTATGCCCCAGTTCACCGCCATTCAGGAGGTAGCCACCGTTGCCCGCCCTGCCGGTGTGACCGTGATTGCTGACGGCGGCATACGCTACTCGGGCGACGCCGTGAAGGCTCTGGCCGCCGGTGCTGACCTTATCATGATGGGTGGCATGCTTGCCGGTTGTGAGGAAAGCCCCGGTGCCATCGTGCACTATCAGGGCCGTAACTTCAAGACCTACCGCGGCATGGGCTCTCTGGGCGCCATGCGTGCCGGCTCAGGCGACCGCTACGGCCAGAACGGCAGCGGCAAGCTGGTGGCCGAGGGTGTGGAGGCTCGTGTACCCTACAAGGGCATGCTCGCCGATGTCATCTTCCAGCTCGTGGGCGGTCTGCGCTCCGGCATGGGCTACCTGGGTGCCAAGAACCTGCAAGAGCTGCGTGAGCACGCCCGTTTCGTGCGCATCACCACCGGTGGTCTGCAGGAAAGCCACCCGCACGATGTCACCATCACTCAGGACCCCGGCAACTACAGCCGTTAATCCCCGGGCTTCAACCACATTTTACAAGCCTGCCTCCAAAACACGGGAGGCAGGCTTTTTTCTGCTCGACTCAGCCCGCCAAAAAGGGTATGATATCGCGCATGAAAAACGCCGTTTTCTCAATGCTGATGCTGCTGGCACTCCCGCTGGCATGGGCTGCCCCGCAAAAAGCCCCCAAAGAACTGCCCGGTGGCTGGGTCTATGAATGGGGGGATGAATTCAACGGCAGCAAACTCAACACGAAAAAATGGGCGTATGAACTGGGTGTAGTGCGCAACCCCGGGGCCTCTCAATCTTACACAAAAGACTGTGTGCAAGTAAAAAACGGAAAACTGCAGCTGATTTCCCGTGCCAAAAAGACGCCGAATCCTGCCTATAAAGAAGGCTCCACACAATGGTTTGAACAGATAAAAACCCAACCCTTCGCCAGCGGTTCCATCACCACACGCGACGTCAAGCACTTCGAAGCCCCCGGCAGGCTCGAATTCCGTGCCCGTATTCCCAAGGCCAAGGGCGTATGGCCCGCTATCTGGACCATGCATGTGAACCAATACGGCTGGCCCGCCAACGGTGAAATTGACATCCTTGAGCACATCTCGCAAGAGCCCGACACCTGCTACTCCATCTTCCGCTGGGGACAAAACGGCGGCGATCAAGAGTACAAAGTCATCCGCACCCGACAATTCAAAGACTACAGCAAGAAATTCCATATCTATGTGCTGGAGTGGGACCATGAGATTATGCGCATACTCATCGACGGCGAAGAAGTCGGCCACGTCAAAATAAGTGATGCCACCTACCCCAACGGCGACAACCCGCTGCTCACCCCCTGCTACCTTATCATCAACACCGCTATCGGCGGCAACGGTACCTGGCCTGAACAGGCAGACCCGAAAGATTATCCCGTAAAGTTTGAAATAGACTACGTACGCTACTACACCAAAAAGAAATAACTTACCTCGAATCAATACGTCAAATTGCCATCGCACCCGTAACTAACAGTGCTTTTGGCTTGCGACGGCGGAACGAACGTGGTAGGATAAAGAGCGCACGCGAGGCACAAGCGCAACGTGGGCAAGAAGCAACAAACGTAAGCGGGCATGTACATCAATCGGGAAATATCATGGCTGGAGTTCAACCAGCGAGTATTGACGCAGGCCATGCGGCGCGAGCTGCCGCTGCTGGAGCGTGTGAAGTTTCTGTCGATTTCGGCAAGCAATCTCGATGAGTTTTTCCAGGTGCGCGTAGGTGGGCTGCTGTTACTGCAACAGAGCGGTAAGAGCCACCGCGATTTAACAGGGTTGTCACCGAGCGAGCAGTTGGAGCAAATCCGCATGCGAGCAGCCCGTATGGTGGCCGATGAATACCTGCTGCTCAACGATGAGCTGATGCCGCAGCTGCGTGAAGCCGGATTAGCCCCGCTGAGCATGGATGAGCTGAGCGAAGCCCAATACAGCGCACTGGAGGACTATTTTGCCGTCAATGTAGCCCCCCTGCTCACCCCGCTGGCGCTGGAGGTAGAGCACCCGCCGGTACTGCCGAGCCTGAGTATCGTGCTCGGGGTTGAACTGCTGGAATCCGGCTCGGGAACCACTCGCTTTGTGGCCGTGGTGCTGCCGGAGTGCCTGCCGCGAGCCGTGCATGCCCCTACGTTGGGGAAAGATGCCTACGTGCTGCTCGAAGAGCTGGTAGGCGAGTTTGCGGGGCAGTTGTTCCCGGGGGAACGGATTGTGCGCAGCAGCCCCCTGCGAGTGACCCGCAATGGTGACATCGCCGTACAAGAGGCCGAGGGCGGCAATTTTGCTCAGGAAATGGAAGAAGTGCTGGTGGCGCGTAAGTTCTCGGACTGCGTGCGCCTGGAGCTCCCTGAAAGCACAGAGCCCGCTTTTGCCCGCCGCATTGCCGGGTTGGTGGGGGCAGATGAACTCTCCACCTACCGCGTGCCGGGACCGCTGCGACTGGTGGATTTCGGGCGACTGGCCGATGAACCGGGACACGAGAACCTGAAGATAGAGAGCTGGGTACCCGCCTTCCCCGCAGGCGTAGACCCGGGGCTGACCATGTTTGAAAACATAGCCGAGGGCGATATTCTCATCCACAACCCCTTCGAAAGCTATGAGCCGGTGGTACGGTTTGTGGAAGAAGCCGCGCAAGACCCCGATGTGCTTGCCATCAAACAAGTGCTGTACCGCACAGCTAAAAAATCAAGATTCATTAACGCACTCTGCCGCGCAGCCGAAGCCGGCAAACAGGTCACCGTACTGGTGGAGCTCAAAGCCCGCTTCGACGAGAGCCACAACCTCGGCCAGGCAGAGCGCCTGCAACGCGCCGGCGTGCAGGTGGTGTACGGTGTCAAGGGGTTCAAAACTCACGCCAAAATCACGCTGGTTGTGCGCCGAGAGAACGGTACCCTGCGCCGCTACTGCCACTTCGGCACCGGTAATTACAATGAAGACACGGCGCGTATCTACAGCGACCTCTCGCTGCTGACCTGCGATGAGCACCTGGGGGCAGATGCCTCCCAATTCTTCAACTCCGTCACCGGGCTCACACGCCTGAGCCGTTTTCGCCGTCTGTTCCCCAGCCCGGCGATGATGAAAGAGCACCTGCTCGGACTGATAGCCGCCGAAACCCGCCGGGCAAGCCGCGGTGAGCGTGCAGAAATCCGCGCCAAGATGAACTCGCTCAATGACCCCGAAATAATGGCCGCGCTTGAGGAAGCCGCAGACGCAGGGGTAAAAATTCGCCTCAATATCCGTGGTATATGCTGCTGGGTACCGGGAACGGAGCGCGGGCGAGCCTGCACGCGGATTGTGAGCATAGTTGACCGCTACCTGGAGCACGCGCGAATCTTCCACTTCGGCAACGGTGGCGAACCGCTGGTCTACATAGCCAGCGCGGACTGGATGCGCCGCAACCTCGACCGGCGCGTGGAGCTGATGGTACCCATTCTCAATCGCAGTCTGGCTGAGCGTGTGCTGCAGGTGCTCGATGCCTGTTTCAACGACAACGTACAGGCATGCGCAATCGGGCCTGACGGCAGTTCCTCACCGGTTCCCTGCCCGCCGGGTGAGCGCCCCTTCGCCATGCAGGCACACCTGCACAGCCTGGCGCGCCGCCATGCACGCGAACGCGAACGCGCCGGCAGGCAGACACTCGAACCACACATACCCAGGTAAAGAACAATCGCCTGCTCTACGCTGCGGCATCTCCATAACCGCCGCATGCCGTGCCGGGCACGGGGGGGTATCACTTGCCCTGCGGCTGCAGGCGCTTGCGCATAGCGTCCCAATCTGTACTGCGCAGAAGTTTAACGAGGTTACCGTACCAGAACTCATGGTGACCATAGCGGTCATCCCGGAACTCGGCCTCGGCCGCCTGCACGCTGTACCCCTCAAAAACAATGCGCCAGGCCGCAACGATGATACCGGTGCGGTCACTGCCATGCCAGCAGTGAACCAGCACGGGTTTGGGTGCACCGGCAAGCAGGCGCAGGCAAGTCTCGACATCCTGCTCTGTCACCTCCCCCGCTGCCATGGGGTGAGCCATGAGCTGCAGGTTGGTATGCGCGGCACGCTTGGTGTCGCTGTGGTACTCTCTCAGGTTGAGCACCGAGCGCACGCCACGCGACTGCAAATTACTGAAGCCCTGCGCTGTAGGCTGACCGGAGCGGTAGAGTACGGAATTGACGCGGTGCAGATTCTCCACCCCCTCCAGCTCAACAGCCTGCGCAGCGGGCAGTTGTTGCTCGCTGAGCACCGGCGGCGGTGCAGCCGTGCAGGCCATCGGCACCAGAGCCGACAGCGTGAGTGCCAAAACTGCTACATGTGATGATTTCATAACTCTATCTTCAATCGGGTGCGCATAGCCTCCCAGTCCACTTCTCGCAACAGCTGAACCAGATTACCATACCAGAAATCATGGTGCCCGTAGGCGGGAATTCGGAATTCGGCTTCAGCCTGAGCCGGGGGTACTTCGCCTGTTGCCGGAGGTGAACTGCGGGTATACTTGCCGGGCAAAACCCATACGGCAAGGGCAGCGCACACCTTCCTGAGAAACGGGGGCATCATATCCCTGACAAGACTTTCCTTTACTGCAAGCCCAAGGCCTCGTTGGCGAGTATCTGACAGCCGCGCAAATCCATCTTGCCGGTCGGCAGTGCAGGAATGCTCTCAACAGGTATGATTTCACGCGGACACCACAAGCGCGGCAGCCCCTGCTCAACCATGTGAGTGCGAATGTCATCCAGCGCCTGCGGCAAATGAGCGGTGTGCACACAGGAAAGCAGCACCAGAGCTTCACCCTTCTGCGCATCAGGCACACCCACCACGGCTACGGCTCGCCCGGTAAACTCCGCCGGCTTCTCCACGTAGGCCTCGATAACGTCTTCCACCACCTCGTGGGGTACCATTTCACCGGCCACTTTCGAGAATCGGGAGCGGCGACCACCCAGGGTCAGGAATCCGTTGAGATCAACCTTGCCCAGGTCACCGGTCTTAAACCAACCATCGCGGAAGATACCGGCGTTCAAATCCTCACGCCCGATATACCCCTTGAACACGTTGGGCCCCTTGAACCAAATCATCCCCTGCTCGTTGAGCGGCAAGCGTACATCGTCATTATCAGGGTCGGTCAGGCGCACGGCCAGACCGGGCAGCAACGGCCCCACAGAACCGAAACGACGACCGGGCACAAAGTAGGGTTGCTCATCGGTGGAGCAAGCGTCATCCAGGTTCACCGAGCACACGGGAGCCGTCTCCGTCAGACCATAGCCTTCGAGCACGGTCAACCCGCACTTCTGCGCAAATTCATCGGCCACGGCCTTCTGCAGTTTCTCAGCACCAACCACGAAGTATTTGACAGTCTTGTACGTATCTGCCCCGGCGCGGCGCAGCATACTGCGGGCAAAGGTGGGGGTAGACACAACAAGGCTGATTTTGTGCTCCTCGATGAGTTCGTTGAGCTTCTTGGCCTCGAGGGGGGAGGGATAAGTAACCATACCGAACCCGTAGAGAGCAGGCAGCATGGTACTGATTGTCAAACCGAAGCTGTGGAAAATAGGCAGACTGCACAGGAACTTATTGCCGGGTTCGAGGTACACCTTACTGAGCAACTGAGTGGTGTTGGCAATAATCATACGGTGGGTGAGAGCCACGCCCTTGGGCTCACCGCTGGAGCCGGAAGTGAAGAGCAGCGCGGCTTCATCGTCACCGCTGTAGGTGTCGAGCTTGAAGCGGGCATTGATGAGCGGCATGGGAGCCATGCGGGCAAAAGCCACCCAGCCGGCAATCTTGGCCATACCGATACCCTTCAGGGTCTTATCGAGGTGGATGATAGCCTCCCCCTTGGGCCAGGGGAACTGCGGCAACTTGCTCATGAAGGTACGCGCCGAGATGAAACGGGTAATACCGCTCTGGCGCACAATACTGCGGAATGCCGGCTCAGACGAGGTATAGTTGATGTTGACCGGCACAATACCGGCCAATATACAGGCGTAGTTGGCAATCACGCCACCCTTGCCCGGCGGCAGCAAAATACCCACCCTTCGCTCATCCTCACCGAGAATCTTGCGCAGCTCCTTAGCCAGCGCCATCGCCACACCGAGCATCTTGTAGAACGGCAGGCGAGAGCCGTCCATACCATCAATAAGCTCCGTTTTACCATTCTTGCGCAGCCCCTCTACCAGCAATCGAGCAATGGAAGTCTGCAAAATGGGGCGGCGGGTAAACTCCTCGGCCGAGGCCTCCATCCACGCCTCAAGCACACGCTCACCGGTCAGCGGACCAGGGCTCAGTTTGGGCAGCACGGAAATAACAATATCCTCCGCCGTCTTGTCCGTGCAGAAGGTACGCCACAGACTCTCACGGTACATGCCGACAAACACGGGTACCGGCGCAAGGTGCAGAGCCGCAAGCTGCATCATAAAGGGCATGGGCACATCCGATATACAGCCCATGGTGCTGTTGGGCTTGCCGGGCACGAATATGATATCGCGCCCCTCCTGCATAAGATTAAGCAACTGTTCGCGCAGCGTCTTTACATTCGCCTTTCGGAAGTTGAAACTCAGTACCTTGCGGCGCTTCAAAAATTTTGCTACTTCGGGTTCGGGAGCCAACACTTCTTCAACCATGTAGGCCACACTGTCCGCACCATCCAGCGCGCACTCCAGCTCGCGCAATACCGCTGCATTCACCCGGTTGGGCAGATATAAGGACGGGGCTGACGTCAGATTCTCTTTACCATTAAAGTATACTCTAGCCATGCGACCATTCTACTGCATCTGCTACGAACTGTCAACGTAAAAGTATATTTTTGAGCGTAGCAAAATTAAATGCGGCTAGTGTAAACTTCTTTCTGTAAAATCAAATGAGCACTATGTTTTCATCTACAGCCCCCATCCTGAGCAGGTCGAGCCCCGAGGGGTGAGGCCTGCTCAGGATGAGACGCCGGCTGAATGATGCCTTTACATCGGCATGTCAGGATGAAAACTTGAAGTGTTCGGTCAATTGCTGGTTTCTACCCGCAAAGTCGCTAAGGTGATGAATGAGATTTGTGGCGGGAACGGCGTCTCTGCCACTTATGTAAGCCAATGTACGGCTCAACTCGATGACATTTTTGAAAAATGGAGAAATCGCCCCATTCCGCCCATTGCTCATCTTTTCCTCGATGCCAATTCCATTTTCAGCAAAACGCTCAGGCTTATGTGACAAGCGTGAGATACCGCAGTGTCGCCGCTGCGCATATTCGAAACGTGTTTAACGCCGGGAATCGGGCATCTGCAAGGCTGATGATTCAGAACACCTTATCTATTTTCAGAGCGGATAAGCAATACAAGCTGGCTGATTGGTTTGAAGAGCACCGCTCAATGCAACAAAACGACACCTTGCCGGGTAGAAAGGGCATTCCCGGGAGCAACGGCTCCCCAAAGGATGCATCCTCCTCTTGGCAAGGTGTTTTTGTGCCTTGCCGGAGCCGATCCCAAACACCCATCAGGAAAGCCTTACACAAAAAGCCGCCGCTGGTAGAACCAAGGCGGCGACGATTTGCGTTATGAGTTACTGTTTATTTCGTAGATTGAGGCATTATCTCACTCAGCGGGATTCGGAGGAATCCCATACCATGGTAATCATTGGTCTCGCTGACATGGGCGGGCTCGTAGATGATGCCGATAGTTTCGTCATCGATGGGAGCAATGCAGGAGTACCCCCAGCATTCACGAATATCGTACACTAGGCCTTCGCTCCATGTCTTACCTTCATCCAAAGAGACATGGATGGTCATGTGATTGCGCAGCTTCGGCTTGGAGTTCGGGTGAGAGTAAAGCATGATTCGACCATACTTCTTGCTTTCCATCGTAATCAGGGAAGCTTGGCAAGCGGGGTCATTGAGCGCTTTCTTATGAGTTTCGTGCTCTTGCCAAGTCTTACCGAAGTCTCGGGTGATATACACCGCACGCTTCCCTTGGAATGTCTCGTTGCGGCAGGAGAGCATTAACGAGCCATCGGCAAGTTCCACCACCTGACATTCAGAGGTGAACATGGGGACGCCTGTGCCATACGTCCATGTCAGGCCTCCATCCTTGGAGTAGCAAATCGTGCTGCGGCCTCGCGGGTTTGCTCCGTTCTGCCATATCTGGGCGGGGAATACGAGAACGCCCTTGCTTGTGGTTATACCACAACCGGGGCCAGCCAGAATAAGATTCCATTCGCGATTCTTAATCTGTGTAGTAACGTTGATGTTCTTACTCCAGGTCTTGCCATCGTCATCGCTGTATACCATCTCCCATTGCCCGGTGGTATCGGGGTTGAAACCTTGGCTCGAATTAAAAATACAGGGATTCTTATCGAAGTGAGTGGCAAGAGCCTGTACCCAGATGCGTCCGGTAGTGCTGTCTTGCAGAATGCAGGGGTCGCCGCATCCGTTTCCTTTACCGAATCCGGCATCCATAGCCACATAAGGTTCGCTCCAAGTCATACCTCCATCTTCGGAACGGACAACGGCCACGTCAATATCAGCAGTCAGGTCGAGATGATTAGCGTAGCGGGCATCAAAGCATGCCAGCAATGTGCCCTTATTGGTGCGAATCATGCCGGGGATGCGGTAAGTGATGCAATCTCTATCACCCTCGGAAATGGTAGCCACCTTGGCATCCGGGACAGCCACGAGATAACCAACTCTCTGGGTAACGCTCTGGCTGGGAACCTTGCAGTCCTTGCCGCCAACCGTTAACCCCTGAACCTCAACAGTAATATTACTGCCAACTTTTACGCCGGGCACGGGAGTAACATCCACCCAGAATTCCGTTTCACCGGGAGAGAGCGGCTCGGAAGTGCTGACTGCTACCGAGCCATCAGAAGCCGGGGTGGCTGCACCATACACTTTCCCCTTGCGGAACTTCATTCCGATAGTGCCGTCTACGGAGCGGTCGGAAATGCCGGAGCGCAATGTCACCTTGGAAACAGCATTTGCCGGAGTGATTTTGAGCTTAAACGCATCAATGGACACGGGATTAGCGGCTCCAACAGTTGTCAGCTTATAACTGAAAATGGGATTAATGGGCGCACGCAGCAGAATAGGCTGAGCTCCTGTATTGCACATCTCAGCAGAACTGAACCGCATATCTCCTACAAACAGCTCCAAGTCGTCTATCAACGCGCCACCTGCCTCCGCGCTGGAGCAGACCAGCTTTACCGCTGTTGTTCCGGCGGGCAAAATCACTCTTGCCTGATGCGCATATTCTTTCACGGCAGCGGGTTGATTACCTTGCACGACTACATCGCCAGCAGGCGTTACAGCTACTACCTGAAGTCGGAAATTGCCGTTAGCTGTCCACCGCTGCACCCAGAATGTCAGCTGAGCAACGTCTTTCAAAGGTTCAGGGAGAGACAGCTTCACGGTACGCTCCGCACCACCTTTGATGAGCAGGTACTGAGCCCCGGTACGAGCATCGCCTTGAAAGATTTCGGCATGGCCGGGTTCCGCCAATAACTCGCCATAAGCCGTTCTCACCGAAGAAACAGCACCGGCAGACATAGTCTCAAAACTTTCTGAAGCGACCACAATGCCGCTTGCTAGAAGAGGGAAAAGATATTTGTAGAACATGGTACTATTATGTACGTTGTGCAGTTATTTGCAAGCTCAAAATCCCTAAAGACAGACTTTGAGATTCATTTACATTAAGGGATATGGTATAAGAACAACATGACTTTTTCCAGACATGCTCTTCTGTGCTTGTGCGCCTCATTTACTGCAGGGGCTTGGGCTGTAGATACGGCGGAACGTCATCCTATTTACGATGCTACTACGCCACGTATCCCGATTATTCAGCCCAAGGCCACAAAGCTGGCTATCACCACGGCCACAGATAAAAGGCTCACGGTTGGTTCAGCCTATCCTTTCCATCAGGAGCTTACCCCTGAAGCTATGAAATTGCAGGGATGGCGTGGCGAGCGTTGCAGCGGTCAGCTGGCAATATCGACAGAATACAATTCTGCCCGCATTTCGGTTCGTTGTACTCCGCTGTCTCAGAACGGCGAGGAAATCCCCGCCTCTGTGAGAATGATTCGCTATGTGGAAGCTGGCGGCACCATTACAGCCGATGTGATATCGTCCGAAGACACATGCAATCACGCTGTAGGCGTACACCGGGCTGTCTGGTACGAGGTGAATATTCCCCAAGATGCTAAGCCCGGTCGCTATACAGGCATCGTGACGGCATCCGCTCCCGGCTGCAAGCCTGTAGAGCAACAAGTGGTATTGGAGGTAATTGACGCAGAGCTGCCCGCTCCCAGGGATTGGAAGATACACCTCGATTTGTGGCAACACCCGCAAGCAGTTGCTCGCTGGCATGATGTCGAGATGTGGTCAAAACCCCACTTTGCCATCATGCGCCCGTTGATGAAGCGTCTGGCAGAAGCCGGTCAGAAATGCATCACCTGCACAATCTTGGACGAAGCCTGGAATGGCCAGACCTATGACTGGTTCCCCTCGATGATTCGCTGGGTTCGAGGAAAAGATGGCGTCATGCGCTACGATTACAGCGGGTTGGATGCCTGGATTACCTTTATGCACGACGAAATAGGCATAAAGGAGCAGATCAGCTGTTACTCCATGTTGCCGTGGCATCTCAAGATTCAGTACATTGATGAAGCTACCGGGAAAACTCCGCATAAGTTTCAATGACATTTCAAACTTATCCATGTGTTAATCCTCCAACAAACCTGATTCGGTTTTATCCTCAAAGTGGTTGCCGCCACAGGTATTGCTTGCGCCGTGGATCATCGGTGCAAAGTTGCTGTTGCTGATAATCTGTTCATAAACGAACGCTTTCGCTTCCAGTGTTCCAATCTTGCTATCATGGAATTCCAAAGCCCATTGACGAATAACGTTTTCAATCTTCTGTTGCTGGTCTTTGGAAATGACGGGCAATTCATACCCGCTTCCATAGTTGCTTTTGTATGTCAGGCTAAAAAGCCTTT
>JAZRKM010000112.1:0-29733 GCA_045646325.1 Akkermansia sp.
ATGAACCGTTACCCTCGACGCATCTTTAAAGGAAAATCTGCTCGCCTCATGGCACGTACAGAAAAGCTCCATTTTATCAAATTTGCAGCCTAAATAGAAGAAAAATCACTTGCTGTCGCATTTGGTCTTGCAATTCAGCCGGCAGGCTCTCGCCGCAGAGGTAGAGAATGCTGATGAAGGGGGCGGCGATAATCACCCCCGCGCCCATGACCGTTGCTTCGACGGTGTTGATGACGAGGTTGCCGGCAGCATCGAGCACCCATACGGGGGCCAGAGCTGCTGTCTGCCCCGGGCTGCGGGGGAGTTCCTGCGAAGGCAGCGCGGCGATGGGGTAGGGATAGACTCCATTCTGTTCTTTGCGTCTGATTTCGTAGGGGCTATCGTCGGTGAACTGCTTATGGCGGGTGGCGGTCCAGTCGCGTTCATTCATGATGGTGTGAGTGAATCGACGCGCTTTGGCAAAATCAAAATCTCCGGCTTTCACCATCGGGGGGATATACCCCGGCTTGTCTTTGCTTCTGATGGGGCCGCTCCGGTATTTATAGCCGCTGCGGACTTCCCTGATACTTTCCAGCAGAACCTCGGTTTCCACATTGGTGAGCTCGAACAGGTAGGTCTGAGCTGTGCTCATGTCCGGTGTGTATGTGGGGGTGCCGTGGTAGAAGGTGCCGGGTGTCTTGCCCCGGCTGCTGAGCAGTGGGATGTGCTCCTCTGCCATGGCAACGGTGAGGGCGCTGTAGTATTTGCCGTTGAGCTCGTAGTAGACAGCTTCTTCCTTTTCGGGAATGACCACGGGCACGCGGCGGTTGCTGAGTTGCTCGGTCAGGTTAAAGCTGGTGCAGGCGCTCAGGCTCAGCAGAGCGAGCGCTGTGAGCAGGTGTAGTCGGGGGTGTTTCATGGTGTAGTGGCTGCTGTTGTTGGAACCCGTTGCAGACGTATTCCACGGGGCGGTTGATGGCACCCATTGTTACGACCAGACCGGTTATCCAGGCGGTGTTGAGCGTCAGGCCTACGCCTAAATCCACTATTTGCAGGGGCGTTTGGGCGATGTCGCGCCAGGTACTCTGCGTGCCGGGAATGTCATCGAACGCATGGGGCAGGATGAAACAATTCACGTTTTCCGGTACTTCTTTGCTGCGGGTGGCACGCCGGAAGTCGAACTTTTCCGCCGGTATGGGCTTGGCCGATACGTCACCGATTGCTATCAGGTAACGCCGGGCCGGAATGGCGGGGTCGATGGTGAAGCTGTCTTTCGTTTCTTCCGCCGTCATGCGCCGGGCGTACATGGACTCGAATCCGCTCTCACTCTGGCGGAGGAATGGGCGGTGGGGCCGTGCGTATTGCACGGTGACTTCATGGTAGGTGTGCCCATCCAGCTTCCAGACGGCGGTGGGGGTGTAGGTGTTGGCGAAACGTTTCGGGAAGGCGCCGTTGACGAGAGCCACGCGTTTGTCGGGCGGGTCGAAGATTTCTGCCGTGTTGCAGCTGAAATAGGGGCAGCCGCAGCTGCTCAGCAGGGCAGCCGCGGCCAGGGTGGCGGGTAGGAGGGTGGTTTTCATATAAGAATGTTGTCAGATGGCTGCGCGGTAGATGGCCTCCGCTGCCGTGACATCCAGCGGGCGCACGCCGGGCAGGGTGGCTGTACCCAGGCGTGGACCATAGGTGCCCAGGGCGGCGCGAGCCATGGCGGCATAGTCCGCCCCGGCCGGAATCCCCAGCTCTGCCATGGTCTGCGGCAACCCCAGCTCACGGTACCAGGCACGCAGGCGGGCAATGCCCTCTTTCACCACGCGCTCGGTGTCGCGGTTGGGGGTGACACCCATCACATTCGTGGCCCACTGGGCAAAGATGCCGGGGTTGGCACTCCATACGGCCTCGAAATAAGCTGGCACGATAACGGCCAGGCCGGCGCCGTGCGGCACATCGTAGACGGCGCTCAGCTCGTGCTCCAGCCCGTGGCAGGCCCAGCTCTGCTCACGCCCCACGCCCAGCAGGTTGTTGTGAGCGATGGTGCCGGCCAGTGCCAGTTGACCCCAGGCGTGCTCGTTCTGCGGCTCGCGGCGTAAGATGCTTGCCTGCTGCATGATGGTGCGCATGGTGGCTTCGCTCAGGGAATCGGTGAGTTCCGTGCCCCGGGTATTGGTGAAGTAGCGCTCGAAGATGTGGCAGAGCATGTCGCAGGCGCCGTATGCCATCTGCTCCGGCGGCAGGGTGAGGAATAGTTCGGGGCTGACGATACTGAGCACAGGGCGCAGGCTTTCGTGACCGTAGCCGAGCTTGCGGCCGCTCTGTTCATGAGTCAGCACGGTGTTCGGGCTGTTCTCGCTGCCGGCGGCGGGCAGAGTGAGTATGGTGGCAACAGGCAGGGGAGCGGTGCTCTGCTGCTCGGCTCGGGTGTAGAGGGCCCAGACGTCGCCGGGGTGGGTCACACCCAGGGCGATGGCTTTGGCGGAGTCTATCACACTGCCGCCGCCCACGGCCAGCACGCAATCTACACCTTCGCTGCGTGCCAGCTCTATGCCGCAGCGCACTAAATCCACACTCGGGTTGGGCTTCACCCCACCCAGTTCGCAGTAGGCGATTCCCGCCTCCCTCAGCGCATTGACCACGGCCTCGTACAGCCCGCTGCGTTTCACGCTGCCGCCACCGTAGTGCAGCAGTACCTTGTGGGCAGTGGGGGCAAGCAGGCGGCCGATGTTGAGGTATTCACCGTGCCCGAAGACGTAGCGCGTGGGGTTGTAGTAGGTAAAATTGTTCATAATCTATGCGTTCCATTCTACACCATCCGCCCGGAATGTAAACAAAAAAATCCCCCTCCCGGGTGGGGGAGGGGGATGCCGGTAAGCGGCGCTTAGTTCTCCTTGCAGAGGATTTTCACGAAGGCCTCCTCCTGCAGGCGGGTGGCACCGCAGGCGAACTTGGCGCGAATCTGCAGGGCTTCGTCGAGGTCATCGCGCACGGAGAGCTTGACCTTGAAGTCCTCCCACAGGCCGAACTGGGCCTTGCTCTTGACCCAGGCCAGGCAGGCGCGGTTGCCGCTCTCGTCGATAGGCAGCTGCTCGGTGCGGATGATTCGGAAGCCGAGGAAGCTGTCAATCTTACCCTCCACAAGAGCGCGGGCGGTGTTGTAGTCGAAACTGCCCACTTCGGGCTCTTTCAGCAGGGCGGCTACCTGCGAGCTGGTGCAGGCCAGCACCAGTTCATCGCCATAGGCGCGGCGCTCTTCGTTCCAGGCTTCGGCCTTCTGCAGCATGGCAAGCGCCTTGCGCAGTTTGCCGAGCGTCAGGTCGGTGGCAATGCTGCTGCCACTCTCTACGTAATCGTTCTCAATCACTTGTGAGGAGCTGAACTCCACGCTGTCCGTGCCGTTCTCTCCCACGAAACAGGTGCCCATGAACCCGTTGAGCATCACCTGGTCCATGCAGCGACCGGCGGCGGCACGCAGGCCCTCAATCGTCTTGCTGACCGGCACATCGATGTTGGCGAGCTTCTTCGCGTCGAACTCGTCGAACCCGACGGCTTTCGTGAAGATTTTCGGGTACATCACGCGGCGCGTGGTAGGGGCTTCATCCAGCTCGGTGGCCTGCATGCGGGTCGTCTTCTCGTTGAAGGTGAGCAGCCCATACTGGTCGAAGGCTACCATCTTGCCGCTCAGACCGGATTCGACGGTTACGTATTTTTCCAGGCGAGAGGCTTCCTGCTGCAGGTAAGAGCCCCATTTCTCCGAGTACTTAATCTGATAATTGTTAGCGATATCAGCCATGATTGTGTTGTATTTGGTAGGTATGTTTGTGTCGTTTGTCGGCAAAACGGCTGCAGCAGATTGCCCGTGCGGGGTCAGGCCGTGTGGTGCGGGATAAGTTGTTCTTTGCAGAATTGGAAACTCGCCCGGCGCTCTTGCCGTGTATATATTTACTCCACGCGGCGCTGATTGTACAGCTTGATTTGACCCATCGCGGCGAGATGTCATTTAGAAACATTCTTAAATAAGGGTAGAATGGTCATAAAGTAAGGAATAGTATACAGTTTGTGCTTGCAAATGCCCGCTTGACAAGGTAGAATAGAAGCACGTACAACTGTACCATCATCTCTTTACACTAAATTATCATGAAACCTACACTTCTTGTTCTCGCAGCAGGTATGGGCAGCCGTTACGGTGGCCTTAAGCAGCTTGACCCCATGGGCCCCAACGGTGAAGTAATCCTTGACTATTCTGTGTACGATGCCATCCGCGCCGGTTTCGGTAAGGTTGTCTTCATCATCCGCAAGGATTTTGAGGAGGCATTCAAGAGCCAGGTGGGCGCTCGTTTCGCCGGTAAGATTGAGGTTGATTACGCCTTCCAGAGTCTGGATGACCTGCCCGAGGGTTACAGCGTGCCCGAAGGCCGCGTGAAGCCCTGGGGTACTGCCCACGCTCTTCTGGCTGCCCGTGACGTGGTGAAGGAGCCCTTCGGCGTGGTGAATGCTGATGACTTCTACGGTGCCGACGCTTTCGTGAAGGCTGCTGAATTCCTGACCGGCGAGCCCGGTTGCCCCTGCAAGGAGCACTACGGCATGATTGGCTATCCCCTCAAGAATACCCTCAGCGACCACGGCGACGTGAACCGCGGTATCTGCGGCATTAAGGAGGGTTACCTTGACAGCGTGGAGGAATACACCAAGATTAAGGTGGAGGAAGACGGCGTATGCCGCGGCGACAGCCTGAGCGGCGAGCGCAAGCCCGTTGACCCCGAGGAGCTTGTTTCCATGAACTTCTGGGTATTCCCCGCCAGCTTCATTGACCAGATTAAGGATCACTTCACCCGTTTCCTGGCTGCTCACGGCAGCGAGCTGAAGAGCGAGTGCTACATCCCCACTGTTGTTGATGAACTCATCCACAACGGCAAGGCTGATTGCTGCGTCATCAAGACCACTGCCAACTGGCTGGGCGTGACCTACCCGAGCGACAAACCCGCCGTGGTAGAGAGCATTGCCAAGCTGGTGGAAGACGGTGTATACCCCGCCAAGCTCGGCTGATAACATAATCTTTCCTCATCTTATGTACGATATTAAGGCAATTTCTTCGCTTTTCGACCTGCGCGGTGACTACGTGTTCGGCGAGGGCTATGGTTCCGGCCACATTAACGACACCTATCGTGTGGTTGTTGACCAGGCCGGTCTGCGCGTGAGCTACATTCTGCAGCGCATTAACAGCAATGTGTTTAAGCAGCCCATTCCCCTGATGGAGAACGTGAAGCGCGTGACCGACGAGGCTCTGCGCGTGCTGCTGGCCGAAGGCTGCAAGGAGGCATACCGCCGCACCCTCACCATCGTGAACGCCAAGGACGGCAAGCCCTATGCTCAGGATGACGAGGGCAACGTATGGCGCGTGTATCCCTTCATCGACCGTGCTCGTACCTACGACATGATTGAGAACCCCGGTCAGTGCATCGAGGTTGCCCGTGCTTTCGGTAATTTCCAGAAGCTCGGCGCTAACCTGCCCGGCGCTCCGCTGTTCGAGACCATTCCCGACTTCCACAACACGACCAAGCGTTTCAAGACCTTCCAGGCCGCCATTGCCGCTGACCCCCTGGGCCGCGCCAAGAGCGTGCAGAAGGAGATTGACTGGTACCTCTCCCGCGAGGCTGACTGCCACAAGGTGGTGAACTATCTGGCCAGTGGCGAGCTGCCCCTGCGCGTGACTCACAACGATACCAAGCTCAACAATGTGATGCTTGACGATGTCACCGGCGAGGGTATCTGCGTGATTGACCTGGATACCACCATGCCCGGCTCCTCCCTGTATGACTTCGGTGACATGATTCGCACCTCCACCTCTCCCGCTGCTGAGGATGAGAAGGACACCTCGCTCGTAACCATGCGCATGGAGTACTTTGAGGCTCTGGCCAAGGGCTACTGCGAGGCCGCTACCTTCCTCACTCCGCTGGAGAAGGAGCTGCTGCCCTTCTCGGGCAAGCTGCTCACCATGGAGTGCGGCATGCGATTCCTGACCGACTATCTGGAGGGCGACACCTACTTCAAGATTAAGCGCCCCGAGCACAACCTGGACCGCACCCGCACCCAGATGGCACTCGTGGAGTCTATCGAGAAGCAGATGGATGCCATGATGGCCGTGGTGAAGAAGTACTGATTGGTGCTGACTCACTGAGTTTTGCGAGCCCTGCCTGCGCTACGAGCCGGGCAGGGCTCTTAAAGTTAAAATGCGGATGGAGTTATTATATGTTGAAGGTTAGTTCATGGGGCGAATCTCCCCGAGTGTTGCAGGAGGTATGGCGCGTCAAGAGTGGCGCCCCCGCTGTTGCCGGCTACTATGTTCAAATAAATGACAGCCTGTATAGCACACGCCCCGCCGGAACCCCGCAGGGCTATGCCCTGTGGCGGCTGTCTGAATTGCCCGCAGCTGCCGAGCCGGAGCCGAAGGCGGCCCCCCTGCTGGGGCGGGAGGTGCGGCGGGTGCTGCTGGCCGAACGTGCGCAGGATGATACACAGATGGCTTTCGTGCTGGATTTGGGGCAGCAGAACTACCTGGAATTTTATGAGGCAAGGGAAGACGCCCCGGCGCTGTCCATGAATCTTTCCCCGGATTGCGGCAAGGTGGAGCATGAAATGACCTTGGTTGCAGAGCTGCCTGCCACGGTGGAGTTGCCGGAGAAAGCGGTGCGGTCGTTACGCCTGGGTATCAGGGTGATGTACTTCGGTGTAGCCTTGATAGTGGCCGGTTTTATTTCATTGCTGGCCGGTGTGGATGATACTCCGGGGGTGGCCGTTATCCTCAGTGGTTTTGTGTTGGCCGGCGCCGGGCGCAGGCTGTCCGCTCGCTCGATTACCTGCCCATGGTGCGGGGAAAAGAAAATGAGCCTGGCCGGCGGATGTTCTTATTTTGTCTGCGAGCATTGCAACAACTCCGTTGATTGGGAGCCCGGGCGGAAGTAAATATGTTGAGTGAAGCCGCCAAAGGACACCTGTCTGCCTTGTCCGCTGCTTGTCTGTTCGGGCTCATGAGCCCGGTGTGCAAGCTGGCGATGGCCGGTGGTGTGGTGGATGGCCCCACACTGGCGGCCATGCGCGTGTGTGGCAGTGCCTGCATGTTCTGGCTGGTCAGTTTCTTTGTGCGCGGTCAGCGCGTGCGGCGGCGCGATTGGCCTGCCCTCATCGCCATGAGCCTGTGTGGCATGGGGCTCAATCAGTTTCTTTATGTTACGGGATTGCAGTATACGTCACCTACCAACGGCTGTGTTATTGGCACCAGCACGCCCATTGTGGCACTGCTGCTCTCGGCTGTGTTCCTGCGCATGCCTATCACCCTGCGCCGTGGGGTGGGGGTGGCGCTGGCCTGCTGTGGGGCGCTGGTATTGCTGCTCGGCTCGGTGCACGGTGGGGGCGGCAGCGTGGTGGGCGATGCTCTTTGCCTGGGCTCCCAGCTGGCGGCCGCGTGCTATTTTGTGTTTTTCGGGCGTTTGATTCGCCGCTACCGCGTGATTACCCTGCTGAAGTGGCTCTTTACCATCTCGGCACTGGCGGCGTTGCCGATTTTCGGGCCGGGCTTGCTGCAGGTTCATTGGTCTGCCGTGCAGCCGATGGAGTGGCTGAGCTGTGCCTATGTGGTGGGGATTGGCACCTTTGTGTGTTACCTGCTGTTGAATGCCGGGCAGAGCCGCCTGGCTCCGCCCGTGGTGGCGGCCTACAACTATGTGCAGCCCGTTATTGCTGCTGCTGCTGGTATATTGTGGGGGGTGGATTCCCTCAGTTGGCAAAAAATCGCGGCCGTGCTGCTGATTGTTGGCGGTGTGTGGCTGGTGCGCGGGCAGCGCTGAGGGTTACCCGCGCAGGGTTTGCCCATTCTCGGGCGCGAGGAATCGCTCAGCCGGTATGTTGGCAGCGCTCAGGGCGGCGGCCAGGTCATCGAGCGTCTCCTGATATCCCTCATTGGCCAGCTGCCAAGTGCCGAAGTGGCAGGCGATGGCGAGCTTGGCCTGTAGTTGCGTGAACGCCTCGACGGCGTCTGCCGGGTTGGTGTGGTTCTTGCGAATCCACGCCGGTTTGTACATGCCGATGGGCAGCAGGGCCACTTGCGGGGCGCCAAGTCGGCTGCGGATTGCACTGAACCAATCGCAGCGGGCTGTGTCGCCGGCAAAGTAGATGTGAGGGCCACCCTCCACCAGCAGGGAGAACCCGCACCACAGGGAGCGGTTGGCGCTGGCGGAGTCGCGGTAGCGCTTGCTCCAGTGCAGAGCGGGGGTGAGCACCACACGCAGCTGAGAGCTGACCTGCACCTGCTCCCACCAGTCTTTTTCCTCGCAGCGAGGGTCGGTGCCCAGATGGTAGGCCAGCAGGCTGCGCAGCCCGAGCGGTACGATGAAGAGCGGGTTGTCGCGCTTGTGCAGGCGCTGCAGGGTGGGGACGTCGAAGTGGTCGTAATGATCGTGTGAAATCAGGCACAGGTCGATGTGGGGCAAGTCCTCCCATGCAATGCCGACGGGGCGTTTGCGCTCCGGCCCCAGGGGCAGGGGACTGGTGTGGTCGCTCCACACGGGGTCGGTGAGTATGTTCAGCCCGGCACAGCGGATGAGCAGGGTTGAGTGGTTCACCATGGTGATTTCCCAGTCTCGGCCACTGACTTCAGCCGCCAGCTCCGGCTTGCAGCGGTTTTCGCTCACGGTGGGGTAGTGGCCTTTCTGCCCTCGCTCGGTGAGCCATTTCACCGCGGCAGAGGTGCTGTAGTCCAGACTGACGGTGGGGTTGAAAAAGCAGGTGCCGTCAAAATGGTCCGTCACCGGCCCGTGCCATTCACCCGGGCGGCACAGGGTGTGGGCCAGCAGGCGGTCAATTCCCCAGCCGCTCGCCACCAGCCCGGCCGTGCCGCCGAGCAGGTAGCGCAGAAATCGCCTGCGGCTGATGTTATCCTGCTTGCCTGAGTGCTCTGCCATGGTGGTGAATCAGAAGAAGTCCGGCATGTCCGCGGGCGGCGCGGTCTGCTCCAGCCAGGTGTTGAGAATTTCCACCGCCGCCGCCTGGTCGATGATGGGTTTGAAATCCTTGGCCTTCTTGCCGGCCTTGTGCAGTTTCTCCTGCGCAACCGTAGTCGTCAGGAACTCATCCACATACACCAGCGGCAGCTCGGGGAACTTTGCCCTGAGCTTGCCGCCGAACGCGCGCACTTTCTCGCAGGCCGTGCCCTCGGTGCCGTC
Organism: Akkermansia sp.; assembly: GCA_045646325.1. Classification (GTDB taxonomy): domain Bacteria; phylum Verrucomicrobiota; class Verrucomicrobiia; order Verrucomicrobiales; family Akkermansiaceae; genus Akkermansia. The sequence continues at coordinate 9,189 of JAZRKM010000112.1, forward strand.
CAGCCGCAGCGGTAAACCCAGCACGAGGGTGCGGATTCCTTTCTGAGCTACCAGCTCAGCAATACGCGCCAGCGGTTCCGTCTTGCTCAGGTGTATGCTCTCCACAGGGTGGGCCAAGATGCCGCAAGGGTCTGTAGCCGCTATGCCGATTCGAGCCAGTCCGTAATCTATGCCGAGGGCCGGGTGCATGTTTATACCAGATTGTCGGGCAGGTCTGCCACGATTTTCTTGATGTCATCTGCGCGGTCTTTGCGGGCTACCAGCAGGGCATCCCCCGTGTCGACTACGATGAGGTCATCCACCCCCACCAGCGCCACGCGCTTGCCGTTGGCCGAGAATACGATGTTGCCGCTGGCACTCAGCGCACTCAGGTCAGTATTGGCGGCATTCTGCGCTTCATCTGTCGGCAGGTACTTACCCACGGAAATCCAAGAGCCCACGTCATCCCAGTCGAACGTGGCCTCGAAATTGAGCACGCGGTCGGCTTTCTCCATGAGCGCAAAGTCGATGGAGATGGGCGTGAGCGCCGGGAACTCGCTCGCAATGAAGGCGGGCAGGTCTGCTGCCCCGGTCAGGCGGTCAATGAAGTCTGCCAGCTGCGGCGTGTGGGTGGCCAGCTGAGAGCGCACGTGCGCCACGTTCCAGATGAACATGCCGGCATTCCAGGTGAAGTTGCCACTGGCCAGATAGGCCGCTGCGGTCGCGGCATCCGGCTTCTCACGGAATCTCACCACTTCATAGCAATCGTGGGTAAGCCCCTCAGCACTCAGTTTGCCGGCTCGCTCGATGTAGCCGTAGCTCGGGCAGGCCCAGGTGGGACGTATGCCGATGGTCATCAGCGCGGCTTCGCGTCCGGCCAGGTTCAGTGCGTCCTCAGCCAGCGCGCGGAAGGCGGTATCATCCAGAATCAGCGAGTCGCTGGGTATCACAATCATGTTCGCCTGCGGGTCGCGGGCGGCTATCAGCCCTATACCCAGCGCCACGGCCGGGGCGGTATCTCGCCGCGCCGGCTCGGCCACGATGTTTTCGGCCGGTATCTCGGCAACCTGGCGCCGCACTTCGGCTTCTTGCAGGTGGTTGGTGAGGATAAAGATATTCTCCGGCGGTACCAGACCGCTTACCCTGTTCACGGCCTGGCGCAGCATGGTACCGCTGCCGAACAAGTCAAGCAGTTGCTTCGGTTTCGCATTGCGAGAGAGCGGCCAGAAGCGCGTGCCGCTTCCCCCTGCCAGTATCAGTGCATAGTTTGACATCTTGCACTGAGTATAGGCGCTGGGGCTTTCGCGGTCAAGATTTTTATCCCCTCAACCCATCAAAAAGAGTATTTATCATGCGAATCTTCAGCCCGAAAATCGACCTCCCTCGCACCCTTTTTGGCGGCTCCGTTTTCAGAGCGTTTTTTATTTTTTCGAAACTGTATATGCTCGATATAATTTTTAAGTCATTGCAATACAGTGCTCAGTGAGGCGGGTAAGAAAACAGTTTCTTCGCTCTGCTTTTGTACGTTACAATTGACGGAATGGACAAGTTCGAATCCCAACCATTATTTGAAAATCGCGTGCAGGGTGGTGATGTTGCCACCCCGTGCGAGATTTTCGGTCGGGGCTACCGGAGTGGGAACTATCTTTTACCCGCGCCGGCACCGTGTCGGCTGCAATCCGAGCAGATGCCCTGTGGGGGTGCATGCAGAGGGTGTTGCCGACAGCGTTGCGGTTTCGGACCCCGTCAATCGAACGTAAAGCATAAAGAGATGACCTTCAGTAAGTTAGTAGAGCATGTTCTACGAGTGAAGATTAGCTGTCGCCGGCGCACTTTCAGGGAGATAGTTCAGTACATGCGGCGAATCGAAGCGATGTTTCCGAATTTTGGGGCGAATGGGGTGTCGGCGTTGAGCAGCGAAGAGTGTGCGGAGGTGGTCGAGGCCTGTTGGCAGACCCCTGCTACCCGCAACAAGGCGCGGCGCATATTGCACAGTATTTTTGCCCATGCCATTCAGCGTGGTTGGGCTGAGAAGAACCCGATGGATGGCGTGGCTCGTGAGCCGATACGTGAGCGACGGGTATACCCGCTTACTCTGGAGCAGGTACGGCGCCTGTTGCGTGTGGTGACTCTCCCGCAGTACAGTTGCTGTGCTCCGGCAGTCGGGTTGATGCTTTGGGCCGGTATACGCCCCAATGAAGTGGAGCGCCTGCGCTGGACCGATATCAGGGTGGAGCACAATGCCATCGTGCTGACGGCAGAACATACCAAAACAGGTGGAGCCAGACAGGTCACCCTGCACCCGATTCTGGAAGAATGGCTGAAACGAACACCCTGGCTCGGCATGCTCAACTCACGTATTACCCCACGTGCCTGGGGGCGCCGCTGGAAAGAGATTCGCCTGCTGGCCGGCTTCAAAAAATGGTCACCTGATACTCTGCGCCACACCTTTGCTTCGTATCACATACTGAAATTCAGAGATTTTGCTCAATTGCAGCTGGAAATGGGGCATGCCTCTACTGACTTGCTGCGCACGCGCTACATCAGTCTCGATGATATTACCCAGGCGGATGCCGATGTGTTCTGGGGCTCATTGAGTCGCCTGCTGGCCGAACCTCGAAAAACAGACCGCGACGAGTGAATCACCGGGTGAACTGATTTTATGCTTGCAATCGGCAGCGGAATAAGGTTCAATATCTGTGTATGAAAGTGCCCTTCATCTGTCTGCTTTGTGCGGCCGCTGCGGTTCTGCTGAACTCCTGCGGAAACTGCGCCTGCAATTCCTACAATAAGGATTATCTGCGTGATGTTCCCCGCAGCTCCTCCCGTAGCTTCTATTGATGTATGTCGTTTGAGATACGAGAGAAACCGAGCGAGTTCGAGCGGGCGTTGCTGGTAGGGCTGGGACTGCCCGGTGAAAGTCGGCGTGAGCGTCAGGCCCTGCTGGCCGAGCTTGAGGATTTGGTGCGCAATCTGGGTATCGGCATAGCTCATTGCACGCTTGAGTTCACCCGTGAACTGCAGGCCAAGTACCTGTGTGGTGTGGGTAAGGCGGAAGAGATTCGCGCCATGGCCGAAGAGCTCGATGCCGACTGCGTGATATTCGACAACCTGCTGGCCCCCTCTCAGCAGCGCAAGTGGGAAAAACTGCTCGATGTCACCGTGATGGATCGCGAAGAAGTCATCCTTGATATCTTCGCGCAGCGAGCCCGCACGCGTGAGGCCGTGTTGCAGGTAGACCTGGCCCGCATGCAGTACGCCCTGCCGCGCATGGCCGGCATGTGGAAACACCTCGACCGCCAGCGCGGCGGTTCCGGCGGTGGTAAAGGCGGTGGCGCCGCTGCTCGCGGTGAGGGTGAGAAACAGATTGAAATCGACCGCCGCCTGGCACATGAACGCATCGAGGCCATTCGCGATGAACTCGAAGTGGTGCGCCGCCAGCGTGGCACCCAGCGCAAGGAGCGCAACCGTCAGGGGATTCCCACCGCGGCCATTGTCGGCTACACGAACGCCGGCAAATCCTCGCTGCTCAACCTTGTGACCGGGGCTGATGTGCTGGCCAAAAACATCCTGTTCGCTACGCTCGATACAACCAGCCGCAAGATTGAACTGCCTGATGGTCAGCCGCTCGTGCTCACGGATACGGTCGGCTTCATCCGCAATCTGCCGCACCGACTGGTAGAGGCCTTCAAATCCACGCTGGAGGAAGCAACCTTGGCCGACTTTCTGATTCAGGTGGTGGATGCCAGCGACCGCGAGGCCCTGCGCCACTACGAAACCACCTGCGAAGTCTTGGCGGAACTCGGCGCTGCCGACAAGCCCATGGTTGTCGTGTGGAACAAAACTGACCTCATCCCCGAGGAACTGCGCGAGAGCACGCTCTCAGCCCTGGCCGGGCAGATTAAGTGCGCCTCGATTGCTGCCAGCGTGTTGCAGGAGCAGGGGGTGGAGGCCCTGCTGGCCGCCTGTGTCGAGATGCTCTCTCACCGTGTGACAACCGCCCGTTACCGCATACCGCTGGCCGAGAGCCGCATCATCGCCATCATGCACCGCGATGGTAAGGTGGTAGCCACGGAGTATGAAGGGAATGACGCTCTGGTGGAGGCTATTCTGCCGCGTGAGTTCGCCGCCCGAATTGAGAAATACCGAATCTGATTTCTGCCTATGTACCGCTATATAGCTCTCGCCCTGACCTTGTTGGTAACCGCTTGCCAGACAACGCCCGAGAAATTTTACCGTGACGGCGATGCCTTGGAGGAAGCCACACGCAACAAACGTGTGTCGCGCACCTTCGAGGCGTTCATCGCCAGCCCGACCTATCGCTACTCCCGCGACTACTGGCGTGGCGGCGCTATCGAGCAGTACAACCCCGCCGGCTCCTACGTGGAAATCCTGCGCGATGTGCAGCGCGGCCGCCTGTACATCAACGGCAAGATTGCGATGGATTTCCCCGTCAGCACCGGTAAAGCCGGTGGCCATGAAACCCCGGCCGGTACGTTCCGTATCACCGAAAAGAAGCGCGAACATCACTCCTCGCTTTACGGCTCATTCGTTGATTCTCAGGGAAATGCCGTGCAGCGTAAAGTACACTCTGCTGACCCGGCGCCGGCCGGTACTCGCTTCGAGGGCACGGCCATGCCGTACTGGATGCGCTTTAACGGTGCCATCGGCATGCACACCGGGCCTATCCCCCGCGAGGGGGCCTCTCACGGCTGTGTGCGTGTACCTGAACAGGCATGCAGCATCCTGTTCAACAAGCTCTCCGTTGGCTCGCGAGTGATTGTAAAATAACCGTTATGATAGCGCGCCTGCATTCAGCTGCTGTCAACGGCATTGAGGGCTACGAGGTGCTGGTCGAGGTCGACATGCGCCAGGTGAAGGATGTGGAGCGCATGTCTATCGTCGGCCTGCCCGATGCCGCTGTGCGCGAAAGCGTGCAGCGCGTGACCTCGGCCCTGAAGAACAGCAGCTTTTTCTGCCCGGGTGAAATGCTGGTGACGGTGAATCTCGCCCCGGCTGATATGAAGAAGCAGGGCGCCGGATTTGACCTGCCCATCGCGCTGGGGTTGGAAATGACCATTCAGCGCAATTATGAAGATGTGCCGGAGCCTTGGAAACGCCGTGTGCCCCTGCACACAGATGACTGGTGCATGATAGGCGAGCTGGCGCTAGACGGTATGGTGCGTGGCGTGCCGGGAGTGCTGCCGCAGGCTGTGGCCGCGCGTGATTCCGGGCGCAAGTACCTGATGGTAGCGCCTGAGAATGCCGCCGAAGCCGCTGTTGTCGAGGGGTTGACGGTTTATGCCGTGGAGAGCCTGGCGGATGCCTGGGCTCTGCTGCTGGAGCGGGAGCGCTTTGAACCCTGCCGGGTCGGGGACGCCGTGGCCGATACCTGTGGTGATGTGGATTTCGATGAAATTAAGGGGCAGCCCTACGCCCGCCGCGCGATGGAAATTGCAGCGGCCGGCGGGCACAATCTGTTGCTCTGCGGCAGTCCCGGCAGTGGTAAGAGCATGTTGGCGCGCCGTTTGCCCACTATTCTGCCCCCGCTCACGCAGGAAGAAGCGCTCACTTCCAGCAAGATTCACTCCGTCTGCGGCCTGCTGCCGCGCAACAGCGGACTGCTGAGCACCAGACCCTATCGCGCCCCGCACCACACGATTTCCGACGTTGGCCTGATGGGCGGCGGCGCGAATATCACCCCCGGTGAAATATCCCTGGCCCACAACGGCGTGTTGTTCCTCGATGAGTTGCCGGAGTTTTCTCGCCGCACACTCGAAACCCTGCGCCAACCGCTCGAAAGCGGGGTGGTCACCATATCCCGCGCCTCCGGCAGCATGGATTTTCCCTGCCGATTCATGCTGGTGGCTGCCATGAACCCATGTTCTTGCGGCTATCTCGGCGACCCTCGCCACAGCTGCCGCTGCAATCACTCGGCCATCGACCGCTACCGCCGCAAGATTTCCGGTCCGTTGCTCGACCGTTTCGACATGATTATCGAGGTGCCGCCTGTTGACCCGGCGGGCTTGCTATCCAAACCCGATGGCGAGAGCAGTTCCTCCATTCGTTCCCGAGTGCTCGCTGCGCGTGAGCGCCAGCTGCGCCGATATGCCGGCTCCGGTGTCAGCTGCAACGCCTGCCTGAGCGGTAAGATGCTGCGCAAGTTCTGCCCGCTTTCACCCAAACAGCAGGATATGCTCTTGCAGGCTGTCGAGCAATTCGGCCTTTCTGCCCGTGCTTTCGACCGCATTTTGCGTGTCGCCCGTACCATCGCTGACCTCGCCGCACACGAGGTACCTACCGACAACGACCTTTTCGAAGCCATACAGTTCCGCCAGTTCGAGACTCAACTTCGCTCCTGATTTTTTCATTACTACCCTACGAGATGAAAAAGACCTGTTTGATACTTGCCTTGATACCGGTATTGCTGTTGCTGACGGTGGTGGGGCTGTTGCTTGGCCCTGCCGGAGAGCTGGCAGAGGTTGCTACGGCACCTGTTTCTTACCGTCAGCTGCATGCGGATGACCGCAAAGATGTGCCGCCTTTTGCGCAAAATATCTACAGAGCCGTTTATGCTTACTGGCAGGTGGGGGAGTGGGCATGGTGCTTTGATATACCGCCCGGCAGTGAAGAACAGCTCAAGCAGTGGGTGAATGCCAAGGGCGGTCGCGCGCGAGATGTGGCTCAGAGCTGTGAACTCACCGAGCTGACTCCGCCCGAGTGGTGGACCCGCCCGGCAGATGCCCGCCTGGTCAGTAACCGCGAACTCGAGTTTACGCGCATGAGTATGTGGTTTTCACCTTCGCAGAACAGGGTGTGGATTTTGTATGAACAATGAATGGCGCGCTATAACAGGCGGACTCCCCGCCTATTTGTGCCATGACCCGCAATCTGGCTTGCTATGGGGCGGCTTTCGGTGTAAGATAGGCGCGTATAATTATGAGCACACTCAAAGACCGGTTGTTCGACGAGATATTGCAGGCACGCCAGCGTGTGTACGCGGTGGGGGAACCCACTCCGCTGCAGCGGCTTAACCTGCCGGGGGTTGATGCTGTGGTGTATGCCAAGCGCGAAGACCTCGGCCCCATTAAGGCCTATAAGTGGCGAGGGGCTTACAACTGCATGTGTAAACTGACCCCCGAGCAGCGCGCCGGCGGTGTGGTGGCAGCCAGCGCCGGCAACCACGGACAAGGCGTGGCTTTGGCGGCTCGCAGGCTGGGGTGCAAGGCGCACATTTTCATGCCTCGCTCTACCCCCATCGTTAAACAGAATGCCGTGAAAAGCCATGGCGGTGACAACGTGGAAATTGTGCTCACGGGTGACTCTTACGATGCTGCCTCTGCCTCTGCGCATGAATTTGCTGAGGCGAATAACCTGACCTTTGTACACCCCTACGATGACCTCGCTACCATGGGCGGTCAGGGCACCCTGGCCGATGAGGTGGTGATGAGCGGGCAGGGGGCTTTTGACCGTGTGTACCTGCAGATTGGCGGCGGTGGATTGGCCGCAGGCTGTGCCTGCTGGTTCAAGAAGTTCTGGCCGGACTGCAAATGCATAGGTGTAGAGGGCGTGAAACAGGCCAGCATGAAACTCGCAGTGGAGAGCGGCGAGCGCCGTGCTCTGCCCTATGTCGATGTGTTCTGCGACGGCACCGCGGTGCGAATCGCTGGTAAGAATACCTACGAGCTTTGCCGTGAACTGCTTGATGGCTTTGTAACCGTAACCAACGATGAAGTGTGCCAGGCTATCCGTGCCCTGTGGAATGGTCTGCGCGTGGTGCCCGAACCCTCGGGGGCCATGGGCTTGGCCGCTTTGTTGCAGGATTGGGACTCCGGCAACATCAAACCCGGCGAGAAGTGCCTGGTGGTGCTCTCGGGCGGCAATATGGATTTCTCTCAGCTCGGTATAGTGGCAGCCCGCGGTGGCGTGCGCGAGACGAACCGCACCCTGCGCTACCTGCGCATTCCCATGGAAACCAAGCGCGGGCAGATTCTCAAGTACCTTAATCACATACCCGAGGGCGTGCAGCTCATGGATGTGCAGTTCGGCCGCCTGAATGGCGATATTCAGCACCCGGTGTTCGGCATATTGGGCACGGAGGAGCAGTTCGCTGAAATTGAGCAGGGGCTGGCCGCTCGCGGGCTCTCGGCGGAGGATGTGACGAATGATGACGATGTGCGTTTCCGCATGATTTCCTACGACCGCGTGCACCTGAGCCACCCGGTGTTCTTTGTTATCGAGTTCCCCGAGCGCCCCGGTGCATTCCAGGAGTTCATGAGCGGGGTCGGTCGCTATGCCAACCTGTGCTATTTCAACTACAAGTACTCCGGTGAGCAGGTGGGCCGCGCCATGGTGGGTCTGGAATTCCTGACCACCGAGGACCGCGAGGCCTGCCGCGCTTTTGCGGAATCGATGAAGGGGACAACGATTCAGAGCATTAAGGAAATGCCGGATCGTGTGCGTCGGCGCGTGCTTGACAATATGTCACCCATGAACTGAAGTCGCTATGCTGATACTGGCCTCGCAATCACCGAGGCGCAGGGAACTGCTGCGCCGTGAAGGGGTGGAGTTTACCGTGGTGGTGAAAGATACCGCCGAGGTGCATGACCCCACCCTGTCGCCGCAGGTGCTCTGCGCCCTCAATGCCGCGGCCAAGGCCGAGGCCGTGGCGGCCGACTACCCGCAGGCCACGGTTTTGGGGGCTGATACGCTGGTGTTTATCGATGGCACCCCGTTGGGAAAGCCGGTGGATGAGGCAGACGCGCTGCGCATGCTCATGTTGCTGCAAGGGCGTACCCATTGCGTATGCACGGCTGTGGCGGTGATTCTGCCCGGGGGCGAGCGCCGCGATTTCGCTGAAATCAGCTATGTGACTTTCCGCTCCTTCAGTGAGGAGCTGGCTCGCCGCTACATACAGCTGGTGAATGTGATGGATAAAGCCGGCTCATACGCCATTCAGGAGCACGGCGAGCTGATTATCGAAAAAATCGAGGGCGATTACGACAACATCGTTGGCCTGCCTGTCAGCCGACTGCTGCAGGAACTCAGGCGATAAACTTCCCAACCGTTTATTTTTCCGCCGGTACCAGGTTAATAACCGTGATTTCAGACGGTACGCCCAGGCGCAGGCAAACCGGGGTCCACAGGCTGGTACCTGCGGAGACGTAAAGCTGCATGTTACCCACACGGTACAAGCCGTACACATAGCCATTGTTCAGGCGGGCTACCAGCTCCTGCAGCCCGGGGAACTGACCGCCGTGGGTGTGGCCGCTGAGCTGCAAATCAATGGCGAGAGAGGCGGCTTCATCCGCCACGCGCGGCTGGTGAGCCAGCAATACGGTAGGGGCTTGTTTTTGCCCTGCCGGGGGCGCGAGTTGCGAAAGCGGTTCGGCAGTCATACCGCAGCGGCGCCCCATGGGGTCGGAGCGCCCAATCAGGCAAAGTTCCTTGCGTACGCCGCCCTCGCATTCGGTGCTCAGGTAGACGGTGCGGTTGTCGATGAACTCCACCCCAAGCGCTTTCAGGTAGCCTCGCCACATGGCATATCCCCAGAAAAAGTCGTGGTTGCCGGTAACGGCATAGACGCCCATGGGGGTATCCAACTCGCTCAGCGGTGCCAGTGCCGCCCCGCAATGCTGCACGGTCGCATCGGCAAAGTCGCCGGTGATAACCACGGCATCCGGCTGCAGGGCATTGGTTCGCTTCACGATATCGCGGTAGAACTCAGCGTTTTTGGTGCTGTCGGCATGCAGGTCGCTGAGCTGCACGAGGCGAATGGGCGCAGCCCCTGCCGGCAGGGAGGTCACGGGTATGGTGAGCGTGCGAACCTCCGGCGCCTTGATGCCGCACCAAGTGCCCCAGCCTGTCGTGCCTACGGCTGCCAGCAGTAGCAGCAGGTTGATACGGTTGTTATAGCGGCGCCAGTAACGGCGGCGCGGCTTGTGCCCGGTGATACGCAGCAGCAGGTAGACCGGCAGGCGCACCATATCTGCCGCCAGCAGCAGCAGGGCAAAGGCTGCGACCGCACAAAACAGCCAGCTGCCTCCCCATACAACCTCCGCAGGCAGGTTGGGCGTGAAGAAATTATGCCCCTCTATCAGGTACAGTACATGAAATTTGAACGCAGCAACGGCCACAATGACACTGAGTGCCAGTTTGTTAGCTATGTGTGATTTCAGCGGAAAAACGGCGCGCATTATCACATAGAGCGCTATAAGAGCGGCTAGAACTGTGGCGTATAAAATCATATCGTGACGCGGCATAGTGTAAAGGCGTACCTGAGTGATGTCAAGTGCATATCGCGCTTGCAATGTGTCTGTATTTCTGGTAGAATGCGGCGCATGAAGTTCCTGATAACCGCCGGGCCCACGCGTGAGGCCATAGACCCCGTACGTTACCTTACCAATCGTTCATCGGGCCGCATGGGGTATGCGCTGGCCGGTGCGGCACGGCACGAGGGGCACGAGGTTCTGCTTATATCCGGTCCTACCACGCTTGATGTGCCGGCAGGGGTTGACTTCATACCCGTGGAGAGTGCGCAGCAGATGTACGATGCCGTGCGCGACATGATAAAAGGTGTGGATGTGGCTATACTCTGCGCCGCTGTGGCCGACTACCGCCCGGTAGCCTGTGCTGAGCACAAAATCAAAAAGAGCGCCGAGCGCCTGGTGCTTGAGTTGGAGCGCACGCCTGATATCCTGGGCAGCATGCGCACGGAATTCGGCTTTGAAGGTAAACTGATAGGCTTTGCCGCGGAGACTCAGAACCTTGTGGACTACGCCCGCGGCAAGCTGCTGCGCAAGCAGTGCGATATGGTGGTCGCCAACGATGTCTCGCAACCCGGCATCGGGTTTGACTCCCGCGAGAATGCCGTTGTGCTCGTCTACCCCGACCATGAGGAGTACCTGGAGCGCGATACTAAGGAACACATCGCTCTGCACATCATTGAACACGCTGCCCTGCTGTCATGACCGTTACCATGGAAATGCTCGGCTGGAATGCCGACCTCGCTGCTGCTTTCGCCGCTCTGGAGCACCCGGAGTGGTACCCCGCCCGTATCATCCGCGAAACCAAAATCAACTTCACCGTTATCGCCAAAGGCAAGGGTGACCACGAGGTCGTGCTCAGCGGCAAAGTATGGCACGATGCCGTGAGCGATGCTGACCTGCCCACCGTGGGGGACTGGGTGGCCGTGGACCCCGGGCAGGGGAAAGACCTGCCGGTTATCCGCGCCATGCTGCCGCGCCGCAACCGATTTTCTCGCAAGGCCCCGGGTAAGAGCTGCGCAGAGCAGGTAATCGGCACCAATGTTGATATGGTCGTGGTGGTGACGGATGCCGCCGGCGACTACAACCTGCGCCGTATCGAGCGCTACCTGACCCTTATCCGCAAATGTGGGGCCAAACCCGTGGTGCTGATTAACAAGGCCGACATCGTGCCCGAGGAACACATGCAGCAGGCCTGTGACGAGGTGGCTGCCCTGGGGGTCGAGGTATACCCCATTGTGGCTCATTGGAAAAAGGGCTACCCCAAGTACCTGCGCCGTGTGCCGAAAGGCACCACCATCACCGTGGTCGGCTCATCCGGCGTGGGCAAGAGTACCTTCGTGAACTCCCTGCTGGGTGATGAATGGCTCGAAACCGGCGGGGTGAATGCCGTCACCGGCAAGGGCCGCCATACAACCGTCGCGCGTGAGCTTGTGGTGTTGCCCGGCGGTGGGGTGCTCATCGACAACCCCGGCATGCGTGAAATCCAGATGTGGACCGATGTCGCCACCCTGCGGGCTCAGTTCGATGACCTGGCGGCCCTTGCGGCAGAATGCCGTTTCGCGGACTGCTCGCACCGCAAAGATGCCGGCTGCGCCATTCGTGCCGCGCTCGAAGCCGGTACCCTTTCCCACGAGCGCTACGAGCACTTCCTCAACCTCGATGCCGAAATCGCGGAACTTGAGCGCCGCTCGGCCAAGCGACAGATGACCCTGGAGCGTGTCTCGCGCCGCGAAAAACGCAATACCATGCGCAATCGTGATGACCGCGAGGACCTGCGCCGTGATTTGCACCCGAACAGACATTGAGGCTGTTACCCGAGCGGGGTTTTTGTTTTTAACAGCTCTTGACGGCGCTTTTCGGGGCCCCGGCGGTGGGGTGTGTCGAGCGCTTATGCCCTTAAAATGAAAAAAAATGTAAAAAAATGAACTTGGGAACTTGAAAAGTTCTGCATGTTATGGTAGTATTTAACCATGGACGCCCTGCGCACACGCGGCGAGGAGTATACCCGCGTGGCAGAGTGTCAAAAGCCAGAAAGCTCGTCACATGTTAAGTCCTGCTCTTAATCCCGATCGCGCCACACTGAACTTCCTCAACGCATACTCGGAGGAAGTGCGTAACGAAGGTGAAAAGCTCCAGAAAGATGGAGCCGTTACGCAAATTTTCGGTAACCACCTTTTCATTCAGGGAAGGGTGGAGACCCGTCACGGTATTTACCGTACCAGCCTGCGCCTGCAGGGCAACCGTTGGTTTGGTTCAGCCACGGCTGAAGATGAAGATGTGGCAGGGGCTTGCCTTATCGCGACCATGATAGAGCGTCTCTATCGCGGTGCCAGCATGCCTGAGAGCCCCAACGAACTCAACGAAATCCCCCTCACCGATGTGCTGGAAGAGAAGCTCGATCGCGACCTCGACCAGAAGGAGATTGACTTCGTGACCAAACTCGAGAAGCGCTACCGCCGCTTCGCCATTGAGCAGGAAATTCATGACCACGACCTCGTGCGCCTGAATCCCCGTTGGGATATCTCGGGGTATGAGGCGCTCGACCTCTGGCCCACCCCGCCGCGCAATATCCTCGAATTCTGGAACTACATCGCTTACGCCTTCACCAAGAAGCGTATCAGCTACCCGGATTTCATGAACGTGGTCACCGACCTTGAAAAAGTGCAGCGCAAAATCAGCGAGTGGGAGCGCGAGAAAGAAGTCGGGGTCTGGTATGACCGCATTCAGAGCGTCAACGAGCGCCCGCCACAGCCGCCGCGCCACCCCATGCACATGCGCCTGGTCTCGACCATCAACGAGGCTCGCTTCGAGTTTCGTTACAATGACAAGGACGAGTGGACCCCCATCCGTGAGCGCAGTCAGCTCGATGAGCTGCTGGCTGAGTTCCTGCATGGTGCGCTGAAAACTGACCCTCAGACAGATATTCTGCTCAACGTGTTGCGCGATTATGCCGACCGTGAGGAAACCGTGGTGCTCGACCTCGACAAAGAGTCCGCATGCTGTGTGATGAACCGCCTCTTCCACCAGGCGGCACTCAAGGGCTACCTGGTCAACCTCGATGAGTGCTATTTCAAGGTGGTTAAAGAGCCGCTCAAGTGGATTTGTATCGACGACCCCATCGTGCCTGATTGCTACGGTCTGCAGCTTGTCACCGCTGCCGGTGTGCACGTGACCCACTCCGTGCGCCAGTTGCCCGGTCAGGTTGAGCTTTACCAGTCGGACGAAACCGTCTTCCCCGGTCCGCCCAAGTGGCTGGAGAGCACGGAAGTGGAGCCGCGTTACTCCATTCCCAAGTCTGTTATCGACAGCCTCGATGGCGTGGAATTCCTGCGCAAGATAGGTGCCACCCTGCCGCCCAGTATGGAGGAGCGCGTGGTGGACATCGAGATGAAGCCCACCTTCAGCATGAAGATTGTGCGTGGCCTGACCAGCGCCGATACGGAGCACGTGCTGCTCGAAGTCACCGCTCAGGATGACCCCGGCCGCCGCAGGGAACGTCTCGGCAAGGATGACTGGGAGCTCGTGGAGCAGGTCCCGGTGAAGGATCGCACGCTGCTGCGCTTCATTCGCGACTACCTCTACCCCATCCCCGGCTTGCTGGAGGAGATGAACTTCACCTACGACGGTCCCCTGGCCGCCTTTAAGAGCCGTATTACCAAGCAGTTCCCCGAGAAGTTCGCAGAGTGGGCCAAGAATATCCCCGAGACCATCAAGGTCGAGATGGATGAAAACCTCAAGTCCCTGCTGGCTGACCCCGTGGCAGCGGCCATTCGTTTCGAGGTCGTCAATCAGGAAATTGACTGGTTTGACCTGCGCGTCGTTATCGATGTGGAGGGTGTCACCCTGAGCAAAGAGCAAATTCGCGCCCTTGTTTCCGCCCGCGGCGGTTATGTGCGCATGGACGACGGCCGCTGGATGCGCCTGGAAATCAAGCTCGATGACGCTCAACGAGATGCCGTTACCAAACTCGGTCTGGATCCCTTCGACCTTTCCGGCGAGACTCACCGCATGCACGCCCTTCAGCTGGCTGACCCGCGCGCGGCCGAGGTGTTCGACCCCAAGGCCTGGCAGCGAATCAAGGAGCGCACCGCCGAAATCAAGATTGATGTGAAGCCCGATGTGCCCACCGCCCTGCAGGCTACACTGCGCCCCTACCAGATAGATGGTTTCCACTTCCTGGCCTACCTGGCCGTCAACGGGTTCGGTGGTATTCTGGCCGACGATATGGGTCTGGGTAAAACCATTCAGTCCATCACCTATGTGCTTTGGCTGCGAGAGGATTACCTGCGCCGCAACAAGTCCGGGCGCAAGAAGGTGGTCATTCCCCCCGTGCTCATTGTCTGCCCCAAGTCCGTGCTTGACGTATGGGCCAGCGAAACGGAGAAATTCGCCCCCGGCGTGCGAGTGCTCGTCATCCGCAACAAAGAGCAGGCCGATGTCGAGGCCATACAGCGCGACTACGATATGGTGGTCATCAACTACGCCCAGCTTCGCGTGTGCGGCGAGCAGGTGAACTCCATCAAATGGCTCACCGTCATTCTCGATGAAGGCCAGCAGATTAAGAACCCCGATTCCAAGGCAGCCAAGGCTGCCCGTGAGCTCACCGCCTACAACCGCCTGGTGCTCTCCGGTACCCCCATCGAGAACCGCCTGCTGGATATGTGGTCGCTCATGGCCTTCGCCATGCCCGGTGTGCTCGGTAGCCGTGCCTACTTTAAGAAACGCTTCGACAAGCGCAAGGACTCCCAGAGCCAGAACCGCCTCGCCGCGCGTCTCAAGCCCTTCCTGCTGCGCCGTACCAAGCAACAGGTGGCCAAGGACCTCCCCCCGCGTACCGAAGAAGAAGTATACGCCAAGATGGAGGGTATACAGCGCCAGCTCTACAAGGCCGAGCTGCGCCGTATTCAGAAAGCCCTGCTCGGGGTCGATTCCGACGAGTCGGTCAAGAAGAACTCCTTCGCCATTCTGCAGGGGCTTATGCGACTGCGCCAGATTTGCTGTCACCCCGGTCTGGTGGACAAGAAGTACGCCGGCGAGAGCAGTGCCAAGCTCAACGCACTCTTCTACCTGCTTGACCAGCTGCGGGACGAAGGCCACAAGGTGCTGGTGTTCTCCCAGTTCGTCTCGATGCTTGACATCATCAAAGCCAAGCTCGAGGCTGACAGCCGTCCCTTCAATTACCTGACCGGTGCCACGAAGGACCGTAAGGCTGAAATCGAGAAGTTCCAGACCACCAAGGAACCCAGCGTCTTCCTTCTGTCGCTGAAAGCCGGTGGTGCCGGTCTGAACCTTACCTCGGCATCTTACGTCATTCTGTACGATCCCTGGTGGAACCCCGCCGTGGAAAGCCAGGCTATCGACCGTACCCACCGAATCGGCCAGAAGAACAAGGTTATCGCCTATCGTCTGCTCACCCGTGATTCCGTGGAAGAGAAGATTCGCGTGCTGCAGCACCAGAAGAATCAGCTCGTGACCAACGTGCTGGGTGATGAGGGCTTCGCCTCCAGCCTTGACCTCAATGACCTGCAGTTCATTCTTGCCCACGGTGGGGATGATACGGATGACGATATGCCCGTCATCGATGCCTGATGGTACTGATTTTCATACCCTCTCTTTCCCCCCGGCGCTCTGTTCGAGTGTGCGGGGGGGCTTGCTTTCGGCCCGGTAGCGTTCGGCACCGGAACGGAGCGTGAACCATGAACACAACATACGACAGTACACGCGTGCAGGCTGCTCTCCGGGATGGCGAGCAGTGTGTACTCGTGGTGCAGCCGCGGACTGCCCTGCGCCCCGGGGCGGTAGCGGTGCTGCTTCTGCCGGCGCTGGTGCTGGCGGGCGTACCGATAGCCGGCAGCGTGACGGCGGGGTGGTCGGCTCTGCTGACGGGCCTGCCGTTTCTTGCCTGTGCGGCGGTGTTATTGTGTTCTCTGCTGTGGGAGCGGTGGCGATTGGCGCGTACGCTCTACCTGCTCACTGAGCGCCGGGCCATCATTCTTGAGCCCTCCGGGCTGCGTGGACAGCGAGTGGTGAGTTTTCCCCTGCATGCCGGGCTTGTGGTGCAGGTGCAGAAGCATGGGTACGGGCACGGGGGGGATATTTACGGCGATATCATCTTTGCCTGGGAGCGCCGCTGGCAGCTCGGTGTGCGGGTGTGCCGCCTGCTGCAACCGGTGGGTTTTCTGGCGGTACCGCAGGTGGAGCGTGTCGCTCAGCTGATAGCTGAGCAGGTGGCAGCCATGCCCGCCGGTGAGCCTCAGCCGCCGGTGGAGGGTGTGGTGCCCCTGCTGCCGGACAGGAAAGGGCGGCTGAGAGTGTTCCGCTTTGAGCACCTGTCTGCCATGTGGGCGGGGGCAGGGTGTTGCGCTGTGGCATTCGTGCTGTACCTGGCGGGGGTGTGTCAGCTGCCGCAGGAACAGCGCTTCGGCCGCAATAGCGAGATGACCACTGCTACCGTACTCAGCCAGCGCCGAGTTGTTACCCGCTGGAATACCAACCGCCACGCCGAGAAAGAGAGTGAGTGGCAGAACCCGCACACGCGCCGTATTCGCTATGTGCTCTATTACCCCACCTTGCAGTTTGCAGACGCTGCGGGGCAGCTGCACACGGTGGAGTGTACGGAACCGCAACCCCGATTTCAATTTACCCCGGGCAGCAAGGTACAGGTGTGCTATGACCGCAGTGAGCCGCGCCGAATGGTACCAGGCCAGCCCTCGCGGCGTGGGCTGACGTGCTGCCTGCTCAGTGATTTGGCGGTACTCATCGGGGGCTGCCTGATAGCTGCCGGACTACTGCCGAAAAAGCATGCCTGATTATTGCGGGCGCTTGCTGTAGTAGTCCTCCACCAGTTCACGGGCATGTTTGGCACCGTGCCGGCGCAGCAGCTCTGCCATGGCCGGGAAAGAGTCATCTTCTTCCGCCATATCCAGCGCTGTTCGGGCAAAGGGTGGATAATGGGTCAGGTATACGGCATTGACCGCAGCACCCTCTTGCAGCAGAAGTTCCGCAATTTCGAGCGCCTTAGCTTCATCTCCGTGCAGCGGCTCTGTTGCCTGGTGCAGGGCTGTCTTGCCGTTGCTGTCGGGTATGTTGACCTCAGCCCCGTGCTTGAGCAACAGGCGCAGGGTGTCTGCGTCTCCATCGCGGACGAGATATTTGAGAGAGCCGTCCATGCTGATGACCTTGTGGCAGTGTTTGAGCAGCAGGGGGAGCAGGTGGCGCTCCTGCTGATGCGAAGCGGCACTGATGGGGGTGCGCATATCCGGGGAGTTTAAGCTTGAAAAGAGGTTAGGATTGGCCCCTTTCTGCAGCAGGTATTCGACCTGCCGCGTTTTGACATCCGGCTTTCCCGAGTTGACGATGGTCAGGTAGAGAGTGCGTGCGTCATTCGGGTCTGCTTTCAGGACATGATGGTAGATGTCGGCTGTCAGGTAATATTCATGATTCACCGCGCGGTTGAATGAGATGTCCGTATTTTTGGCGGCGAGCTTGATGATGGTGAGCCCCAGGGCGATTAGCAGAAAGTGAATGAGAAAGTTGTAGTTTTCTTTTTCCTTCGCCTCGGCGGGGGAGTGTTTTTCTTTCTGTCCGGGCAGATTGCCGGTGGAAAGTCCGGAATCCCAACGGCGTTTCGGTTCATCCGGCAGGTGCAGTTTCAACTTGCGCCACAGCAGTATTTGCAGTGCCACTACTGAGATAAGCAGCAGCAGCCCGCCCAGCAGAATGACGCTCTCAGCCGGTCGACCCGGGGCGGGGAACCAACCGGGTATGTGGCGGCACATATACTCATACAGCCAGCAGTCGAGCAGATAGAAGACAATGATGATGGCGACACGTTTGATCATAATGGTATTTTGGTAAGATTGATGAAAGGGACTTTATTCCGGCTTTTGCTTGCCTGTTCTTTTTGTTCGCTCTTCATCCAACAGGGTGAAGACTTCGTATGCCTGCACGCAGTCAGCCTCGAAAATGTCCTGACCGTCCGGGTTTTTGGCGAAGATGTCCACCCCGGCAGCCAGCAGCACTTTCAGAGAGTCGGCGTTGGCGTATTTCCACGAGGTGGCGTGGAAGAGCAACGGCGTGCCCTCAGAGTCCCTGATATCGGGGGAAATGCCATTTTTGAGCATTTGCTCCAGCACCGTGGCGTGTCGGCTGGCGGCGAAGATGAGCCACTCACCCCTGATTTTGACCTTGGGGTTGGCTCCGGCCTCCAGCAGCAGGCGGGCACATTCTTCATGAATATCGTAATGAGCATCATAAAGCTGATGGAAGCAGAGTTGCAGGGGCGTGGTGCCGCTGTTGTCGGGAGCATTCGGGGCGGCTCCGGCCTGCAGCAGCATGGCGGTAATTTCCGTATGTCCGCAGGCTGCGGCCCAGTGCAGCAGCGTGCTGCCGTGTGCGCACTTTATGTTCACATCTCCCCCGTTGGCGAGGTAACGCTCTACCTCTGCTATGTTGTTGAGCAGCACGGCATCCTCCGCTGCATGGCCGGTGCCGGCACCGGCTTCGGCAAGCGTGGTAGGGGCGGAACCGCTCCGCTCGGCGGCGTAGTGCATGGCGGTGAGTCCTCGCTTGTCGCGGGCGTTCAAATCGGGCCGGTGGTTTTCCAGGAAAAACTGCAGCGTGTCGCTCCAGCCCTGCGCGGCACCCAGCATCAGGGGCGTGGCCCCTTCATGGTTGCGGGCATTGATGTCGGCTCCCGCGGCGATGAGTTCGCTCACAATGTCTTCGCAGTCATCGCCCTGCAGGAAATAGTGCAGCGCCGTATTGCCTTTGGCATCGGCGGCGTTCGGGTCTGCACCTGCTTTCAACAGCCGCCTGACGGTTACAGCCGCCATATTGATGCCGGTCTGCCAATCCGACGGGGAGCGCCACATGATTTCGGTGATGACATGGGTAATGACGGGGGCTCCATCTGCGTTTCGGGCATTCGGGTCGGCCCCCGCAGCCAGCAGAAGCTCGGTGGCGCTGCCGCTTGCATGGTGCAGCGGGGTGTTGCCGTATTCATCCCGTAAATGAACATTTCCCCCGTGTGCCAAGGCATCTTTCAGCGCCTGCCCCCCACCCATGTTGTAGTAAAGGGTATGAATGAGATAGGGCGTGCCGAGGCAGTCCGGTACGTTCGGATCGGCACCGATGGCCAACAGGCCGCCTATTTGAGCGAGAAGTTTCCGCTTCTTGTCGGGGTTTGAGCTGTAGCGATACTCATTTGCCAGCGTGTGCAGCATGCCGGTGGCATGGCCGAGCTCGGGTTTACCGGCGGCAGACATGCTGAGGCGGGCATAGTTGTACCGGCAGAATTTCTCTTTGGCGTAATCGAGAGCGGTTTTGCCGTTGCTGTCGCGGCGATTGATATCGGCCCCGGCCTCCAGCAACTGCACGAATATCTCACTTTGGTCATACCGGGCGTGAATCATCAGCGGAGTGGCTCCCTCGTGATTGGCGGCATTGATATCAGCCCCGGCATCTATCAGCTCCGGCAGGCTCAGGCCGGTGGCGCGTACCAGCTCGGCAGAGTGCAGCAGGGTGTTGCCGGCGCTGTCGCGCACATTGATATCGCAACCGGTTGCCAGAAGTTTTCTGAAATCCGCTGACTTTGCTTTCTGCCACCCGGGGCCTGCCAGAAAGCGGTGCAGCGGTGGCAAGCCTTCGTTATTACAGATGGCGGTATTTGCCCCGGCCTGGTGCAGCAGTGTCAGAATATCGGGGTGGAATACCGCTCTGTTATAGGGGGTGTTCCCTTTGGTATCGCAGGCATTGACATCGGCACCTGCCGCCAGCAGCAGCCGAATGATGTCCAGTGATTGCGCGCTTTTGGTCGGGCTGTAATGCTCGATGGCCTTGAGTAGCGGTGATATGCCACCGGCTTTCAGATTCGGGTCAGCACCGGCCTCCAGCAGCAGGCGGATGGCTTCCTCATCGTGAAAGCGTGCTGCGGAGGTCAGCGGCGTGGAGATATAGCCATCGGGGTAGGTGTGGATGTGGTTCACATCAGCTCCGGCAGCCAGCAGGAGCTTGATTCTCTCGCGTGAACTTTTGCCGGAGGGCTCTACATGAGCCAAGGTGGCGTTGTACCTGTCGGGGGTGATGCCTTTCTGTGCGAGCTGCTCAGCCGGGGTGAGTGTTGGCGCTTGCCCGGCATAGCAACAGATAAGCGCAGCCGGAAGAACTGACAGACTGAGGGGGATGAGATTCATACTTAGGATAAAGTTGGGTTAATAATGGGGGAAAGGGGTTATTACTCCGTCTTTTTCTTACGCGGTTTGCGCGGCTTGGGCGGGGCATTCGGGTCGACCTCTTTT
>JAZRKM010000113.1:0-19849 GCA_045646325.1 Akkermansia sp.
TGCCTCGGTGATAGTTGCAGGGGTCGGCGCCGCCTTGTGCAGTTCCTTGCCTCCGAGCCAGGGCATCACATAATAAGCCGTGCCCAGCGCCTCGAACGCGTCCAGCACCTTCACGATATTCGGGTGGTCGAGTCGGGCAAGTAAGCGCGCTTCTTCCACAAATCGAGTGAGCAGCTTGGGGTATTCCTGCAGCTCATCGTTCGGGTTGGTGGCCGATACCTGCAAGGTGCTGCGGTCGCGCCATGCGCAGAAGGTCGGCAGGTTTTCCTTGATAACAACTTTCTCGCCGCTGCTGATCACCTCCGCCAGATAGGTGATACCGAACCCGCCCTGACCGAGCGTGCGCAGAATGCGATAATCCCCAAGCTCCGCGCTGCCGGGCAGCGCGATTTCGATGTTGTTCCCCGTGACTTGATTTGTAGCCATATCCCTTCGAATATGACTATTCTACCGATTTTGTGAGATTTTGCAAGTAAAACTTAGTCTGCCTCCTCGGTTTTATCCCGGCGCGTCAGACAGGTTAAAATCACCCCCGCCAGTCCGGTGAGCAGGGATATCACCAGCGAGACTCCACCGACAATGGCCGGTTCCATCACATCTTCCGGCACGTCATCCACCACATCCAGCAGGGCGGGCAGCTGCATGTCGGGAGTCATGCTGTACAGGCGGTTTTCAAGCATGAGTAAATCGCCCAGTTCCCATACCATGTAGCAGAGGGCACCCAGACCGGTGGCGATGCCCAGCAGCGTCAGCACCTGGCAGGTGACGGACAGATATTTGTAAGTTCTTGATTTTGTTTTCATACGGCTTGTGTTCTCCTTTCGGTGTAGATAATATCACAATTCCTATGAAAAAGACAGCTTTTTTTTCTGATTATTTTCGCATCAGGGTTCGCTGCGGTCATGTACAGGCAGCATCAGCAGGCGCAGCAGCGCGAGCACCGGGAGCTGTGCCCACAGGTAGTACCATGGCGCGGGTCCCAGGTAGTCGAGCAGGGTTCCGGGAATAGGTGGCCCCATGGTGTAGCCGTAGTTGGTGTGCAGCCACAGGTTGATGGGGTGCACGAGCAGAACGTAGGCGTCCATAATCAACAGGGAGCGCAGGTCATCCCACCCGCGGGCACGCCAACCCAGCAGCACGGGGATAGCCAGCGCCACCACCAGCAGCAGGCTGTGGGCTACAAAGAACACGAAGAAGGCGAGGCTGGGGTAGCCGTTCGCCATGGCCGGGGTGATAAGCCCCTGTATGCTGCCGGCCAACACACCGAAGTAGACGATGGCGCAGGCCCAGCGCACGCGCCACCACAGCGCGATGAAGGCAAACACGCTCATAAATGAGCAGAAGTGCAGGGGGAGGTTGTACTGCCAGGGGCCATAGTCATCCGCAAAGGCGCGCCATACAAACTCGCTCACCAGCTGAAAAATCACCACGCCACCCAGCACTCGGCACAGGATGAAGCGCCCGCGTTCCTGCAAGCGGCTGCCGAGCCACAGCAGCAGCACGGCTACGATAACAGTCAGCACCAGCGCGATGATGTGCGGCGTGGACCAGCGGATAAAGGGGATGGTTTCCATAGGTTTATCAAATCAGGATTTACGGCGGACAAAGAGGTACATGAGGTAGAAGAGAGCCAGCGCCGGCAGTTGCAGCCACAGGTAGTACCAGGGGCCGGGGCCAAGCTGCGAGAGGATGGTGCCGGCCGGGCCTTCGGTGGTGAAGCCGTAGTTGCTGCCCAACCACAGGTTGACGGGGTGAATGGCGAGTACGTAGGCGTCCATCAGCAGTACGGCGAGCAGCGGGTCGCGCCGCCGTGAGCGCCAGCCCAGCACGCCCAGCTGGATGAGTGCGGCCATGAGCAGCAGGCTGTGCGATACGAAAAAGTTGATGAAGGCCACACTCGGAAAATCCTCTTTCAGCACAGGGGTGAAGATAGCCTGAATACTGGCACTGAGCACACCGTAATACACCAGCGCACAGGCCCACGGGTTGCGCCACCACAGGGAGATGATGCAGATGAGGCTCATGAACGCGCAGAAGTGCAGCGGGAGCAGTTGCTGCTCCACACAGGCAGAGAAACCATAGGTGGTGAATCGCCAGCCGTATTCATACACAAAGAACAGCAGCATCACCAGCCCGAAGCGCCGCGCAAAGTAAATGCGGCCTCGCAGTGATTGGCGGCTCCCCAGCCACAGCAGCAGTACACAGGCCACGGCAATCACGCCGATGGTGAGCAGGTGGGTGAGGGACCACATCTCAAACGGGGCAGCAGTCATGACGGTTGTTGTTGAGCTTTGCGGTTCCACAGGCTTGCGAGCTGTGCGCAGGCCATGAGCTGTACCTGGTGGAAAATCATGAGCGGCAGCAAGAGGTTGTTGTCCAACTCGCCGAAGATAGCCAGCATCATCGGGGCGCCGACGGCCAGGCTTTTCTTGGACCCACAGAAGACGATGGTGATACGATCCTCACGGTTGAACCCGCACCAGCGGCTGCTGAAATACGTTGCCGCGAAGGTAATGCAGAGGATGATGCTGCACACCACTATCAGGCCAAGGAGGTAGTGCAGCTCCAACTGCTGCCAGTAACCCTGCGCCGTGGCCCCTGAGAAGGAGGTATATATCACCAGCCAGATGGTGCCCTGGTCGTTCCATTTAATAAGGCCCTTGTTGCGCTCGACCCAGCCGCGCAACCATCGCCGGCTCAGTTGCCCCAGGATAAAGGGCAGCAGAATCTGGTAGCAGATTTTCAGCACCGTATCAAGTCCGACATCGGCGCTCGATGTATTGCTGTTTGTGAAGAGCAACCCGACCAGCAACGGGGTCAGGAACACCCCCAGAAGGCTTGAAACGGAGGCAGAGCACACGGCGGCCGGCACATTGCCGCCTGCCACGGCGGTGAAGGCAATGCTGCTCTGCACGGTTGAGGGCAGGCATGCCACGTAAATCAGGCCCATATAGAGCGCACTGCCCACCATCGGCTCCAGCAGCGGCTGCAGCAGCGGCGTGATGATGGGGAAAAAGATAAAGGTGTAGAAGAACACCATGAGCTGCAGCCGCCAGTTGAGCAGCCCCGCAATCACACTCTCTCGCGACAACTTGACACCGTACAGGTAGAACAGCAGCACGATGGCGGCATTCGTCAACCAGTCAAACCACCCGGCCACTGCACCTGTGCAGGGAAGTAGCAAGCCCAGTATCACGCTGATAATGATACCTGTGGTGAATCGGTCAGCGCGTGCAAATATCCGGTAAAAGCAATCCATGTCCGCGCGTATTGTACCATAAATAACGGAAGGCACAAGCCTGAACACCCGGCTGACGCATTGACCGCCGTAAAAAATCGGGAGTAAATTCTTGCATGCGTCGGCGAAAGGTAGTAGAATGAGTGGCGATGAGAAGACCACCTATACCCGGGTTGGTGCTGGCAGATGGTTGGCTGGCACCCTATGAGCGCGAAATCAAAGGCCGCATGAGGCTTTACGACGGCCGAGTGCAGAGCCTGTGCAGGCGCTATGGCTCGCTGCTGGAGTGTGCCAACGGCTTCACCCGGCTGGGGTTTAACCGTGACCCGCAGAGCGGCGAGTGGGTGTACCGCGAGTGGGCTCCCGGCGCGCGGGCGCTCTATCTCATCGGCGATTTCAATGAGTGGAATCGTGAGTCCCACCCCATGCAGCCCGCCGGCGAGGGCGTGTGGGAACTGCGCCTGCCTGCCGCCGCCTTGCAGCACGGGCAGCGCGTGAAGGTGCATGTGGTGGGGGCGGACAACATTGGTCGCGACCGTATACCCGCCTGGATTCGCTACACGCAGCAGGATGCCGCCACCTATGACTACAGCGGCGTCATCTGGGCGCCGGAGCAGGGCTACCAATGGAAGAATACCCGCTGGAACCCGGCCAATGTGAAGGTTCCCTTCATTTACGAGGCACACGTCGGCATGGCCGGTGAAGAGGAACGCGTGCACAGCTACCGTGAGTTTGCGGATAATGTGTTGCCGCGCGTGGCAGCACTGGGGTACAATGTGGTGCAGCTCATGGCCATACAGGAGCACCCCTACTACGGCTCATTCGGCTACCATGTGTCATCGTTCTTTGCGCCCTGCAACCGCTTCGGCACGCCTGAAGATTTGAAATACCTCATCGACACCGCGCACGGGCTGGGAATTGCCGTGCTGCTCGATGTGGTACACTCGCACGCCGTGAAGAATGTGGCCGAGGGGCTGAACAACTTTGACGGCTCAGGCGGTCAGTACTTCAATGCCGGCAAGCGGGATGCCTTCCACCCCGACTGGGACAGTTGCCTGTTCGACTACGGGCGCACGGAGGTTATCGAGTTCCTGCTCAGTAACCTGCGCTGGTGGTTGCAGGAGTATCATTTCGATGGGTTCCGATTTGACGGCGTGACCAGCATGCTCTACCTGCACCACGGGCATGAACCTTTCACGGACCTGGGCTGCTATTTCAACACGCAGGTGAATATCGATGCCGTGGTTTACCTGCAACTTGCAGCCACGGTGGTGCAGCAGGTGCGCCCCGGGGCATTTGCCATCGCGGAGGATATGTCGGGCATGCCCGGCTTGTGCCGCCCGGTCGATGAGGGCGGTTTCGGCTTCACCCATCGCCTGGCCATGGGGCTGCCGGATTACTGGATTAAGCTGCTCAAGGAGAAGAAAGATGAGGACTGGAGTGTGGGCGATATCTGGTACACGCTCATCAATCGCCGCTACGGTGAACCGAATATCGCCTATGCCGAGAGCCATGACCAGGCGCTCGTGGGCGACAAGACGATTGCCTTCCGCCTGATGGATGCCGAGATGTACACCCACATGAGCTGCGAGTTGCCCAGCATCATCATCGACCGCGGTATCGCCCTGCACAAGATGATTCGCCTGGCCACGCTGGCCGCCGGCGGTGAAGGCTGGCTCAACTTCATGGGAAATGAATTCGGCCACCCGGAGTGGATTGATTTCCCGCGCGAGGGTAACGGCAATTCCTACAAGTACTGCCGCCGTCAGTGGTCGCTGGTGGACAATGATTTGCTGCGCTACAGACACCTGAATGCCTTTGACCGCGCCATGGTCGAGCTGGCGAAGCGCACCGATTTGCTGTCGGCGCCGCCCGCCCGCCCGCTGAATATGGATGAAAAGAACCAGGTGATGTCCTTTGAGCGTGCCGGGCTTGTCTTCGTGTTCAACTGGAGCGGCACGCGCGCCATACCTGACTACAAGTTGCCTGCACCTGCTCACGGTGAATGGAAGGTCGTGCTTGATTCCGACTCCACCGCCTTCGGTGGGCTTGATCGTCAGGACCACAGCGTCAATCATTTCACCGACCGCACGCAGAATCTTTCCCTCTATCTGCTGCCCCGAACGGTCACGGTGCTGGCCCGCGCCTACCGCGGCGGCATGAGCCTGTGAGCTTTTGCTGCCCCGCCTATCGGGGTCGCGCAGGCCGATTCAACACACATGCGACTTCAGCTCCGGCTGAGGTCGCATGTTGTGTAAAAAAGAACCGCTGCACGGTGAAGCGCAGCGGTTCTGTGAGTGAATGGTTGTGTGAAATTAACCGTTGTAGGCCGTCTTGTAGACCTGCAGTACCTCCTCCCAAGTGCAGGGGCGGGGGTTGCCACCGGTGCAGACGTCAGCCATGGCGGCATCGGTCAGAGCCTCGAGGTCTTCCTCCTTCACGCCGATTTCAGCGAGCGTCTGAGGAATCTTGACATCGATGGAGAGCTGCTTGACGGCATCGATAGCGGCCTTACGGTACTCCTCCTGGCTCATGGCGTCTACACCCTGCACACCCATGGCGCGGGCGATTTCGCGGAACTTCTCGCCGGTGTAGGGAGCATTGTACTCCATCACATAGGGCAGAAGCACAGCGTTGGCCACACCGTGGGGGGTATTGTAGAAAGCGCTCAGGGGGTGAGCCATGCCGTGTACCACACCCAGACCTACGTTCGAGAAGGCCATACCGGTCATGTACTGACCCAGGGCCATGCCTTCGCGGCCATCGGGGTCATTCACCACGGCCTTGCGCAGGTTCTTGGCGATGAGCTCCACAGCCTTGATGTTGAGGGTGTCTGCCAGCTCCCAGGCGGCGAGGGTGGTGTAACCTTCGATGGCGTGGGTGAGGGCGTCCATACCGGTAGCGGCGGTGAGGCCGGCGGGCATGGAGGACATCATGTCGGGGTCAACAACGGCCACCACGGGGATGTCGTGCGGGTCAACGCACACGAACTTGCGGCGGTTAGCCTCGTCGGTGATAACGTAGTTGATGGTGGTCTCAGCAGCGGTACCGGCGGTGGTAGCCACGGCGATGACGGGCACGCACTTGTTCTTGGTGGGAGCCAGGCCCTCCAGAGACACCACGTCGGCGAACTCGGGGTTGTTGATGATGATACCGATGGCCTTGGCGGTATCCTGCGGGGAACCACCGCCGATGGCAATCATGTAGTCGGCACCGGCAGCCTTGAAGGCAGCCACGCCAGCATCGACAACAGCCACGCTCGGGTTAGCCTTCACCTTGTCGTAAATCTCGTAGGCGCAGCCGGCGGCATCGAGCAGGTCGGTCACTTTGGCCACAACGCCGAAGCGTACCAAATCAGCATCGGTCACAACCAGAGCCTTGGCGAAACCACGGTTCTTTACCTCCGTCACGATAGCCTCGATGGCACCGTGACCGTGGTAACTTGTTTCGTTCAGAATGAAGCGTTTTGCGGACATGACCATAATCTACCTTAAAATCAGCCTGTTGGCAAGATTCTTTTTTGGGAGCTGTAAAAAAATGTACTTCTGACGTAAATTCGGGTGGACAAATCGAGCCGCTCAAGGTAACATAATGCCGCAAACCGCTCACTAAAGTTTAAACTTTTTATAAATACTTCATCTCAATACAATTATGGCGTTTAAGTTTCCCGATTCCCGCAAGAAGAATGAGGCTCCCTCGAGTGCAGCAGCTCCCGTTCCTTCCTTCCGCGACACTTCCGACCTGAGTGATTGGAAGCCCATGAACACCCCCGAGCCCGCCCCTCAGCCCGGTTCTTTCGGTACAGCTTTTCCGGCTGAGCCCTCCCCGTTTGAACCCGCTGCCGGCGAGGTTCCCATGGGTGTGGCCACTCGTAACGTGCTCAATTCCGATGTGTCGGTGGTGGGTATCCTGCGCTTTACCGATGACCTGCTGGTTGACGGCACGGTGGAGGGTGAGATTACCTCTGATGGTGAGCTGACCGTGGGCGCCAATGCCACGATTCAGGCCGGTGGTCAGACCAAGGTTGCCGTGCGCACCCGCAGCGCTATCATCCACGGCCGTGTGTCCGGCGATGTGGTGGTGACCGACCGCGTAGAACTGAGCTCCACCGCCGAGCTGGTGGGTGATGTGACGGCCTCCAAGATTTCCATCCAGGAAGGCGCCGTATTCATCGGCCACTGCATGGTGGGTGTGGCAACGGCTTCTGCCATGCCGGCTGAGGCTCCTGCCAAGAAGACCAAGACCACCAAGGCAGCCGCCAACAACAACCTGCTCGGCTGAGCCGAACGGTCGTAACCTTACATGCCCCGGTACAGCACAGAGCCGATAGTCGTGCCCGTCGCTTCCGGGTTATTACCTGAGAGTGAGCGCAACCGCCGTGTTGCGCTCACCTCATTTTCAGCGCGCAGCGAGCAATCCGAAGTACCGCAACGCGATGTGGTGTGCTATGAATGCGGGCGCCGCACGCAAGTGCCCTCTGCCGCGCTGTCGGCTATCTGCACCCACTGCCGGGCCCACTTGAAGATGACGGATGTCGACCTGAAACCCGGCGCTCAGCGCTTGACGGTACGCACGCTGGGCAATGTGACCGTGCAGGCGGACGCCGTGCTCTCGCAGCTTTCCATCACCTGCGGTAATTGTTACCTGAATGGCCGTGGGTCGGGTACATTCCGTTGCAGTGATTTGCTGAAAATCAGCTGCAACAACCGCCTCGATGGCTCGGTGCAGGCCGGGCGTCTGGAGGTCGAGCGAGGGGCGGATGTGATTCTGACGCAGGGCGCAACGGTCGATGAACTGGTGGTGAGCGGTCGCCTGAGCGGTCGCATTGTCGCGCGCCGTCGGGTAATCGTGCGCCGTGGTGGTGAGTTGTATGCCAATTGTTTTACGCCCTTGCTTGAGGTTGAGCAGGGGGGAACCCACCGCGGGGAATGGCACCGGGAGCAACCCGTGTGATGGTGTGAGAAAACGCAGCCGCTGCCATGGATATTCAGATTACAGGTGCTGCACAGAATACCCTGCGCCATATCGACCTGCGCCTGCCGGCCGGTAAGATAATTGCCCTCATGGGGCCCAGCGGCTCCGGTAAAAGCACGTTAGCTCACGATACCCTTTTTGTCGAATCGCGCCGCCGATTTCTCGACTGCCTGTCAGCCGGTGCGCGCCGCCTGCTTGCCCGCCCGGAAAAACCTCTGGTGGATGCCATCGATGGCCTGCCACCCGCTCTTTGCCTGGAACAGCATATCCCCCAGGGGCACCGCCGTGCCGTGCTCGGCTCGATAACGGAAGCTCTGGATTACCTGAGAATCATCTATGCCGCTATCGGGATTCCGCATGACCCCGCCACCGGTCGGCGCCTCAGCCGCCTGAGCCCGGATGAAATTACGGCCGCTCTCTGTGCGCTGCCGGAGAACACGCGCCTGACCCTGCTGGCACCCTTGCCCCCTACGTTCGGGGCGGAGCCTGAGAGCGATATCCTGCAACTGCGCAAACTCGGTTACCTGCGTGTGCGTGTGGCCGGCGAAATCCGCGAGCTGGAGGAGCTGGAGTCTGCGCCGCCCGCTCCCGGCGATGTTTGCGAGCTGGTGGTTGACCGAATTGTGGTGCGAGCCGGGGGCGAAGCCCGTATAGCGGATTCCGTTCAGGCGGCCCTGCGCCTGTGGCAAGATGAACTGCGCGCCCTCGTGCAGCCCCGTGGTGAGGAACCACGCGTGCAGTGTTACCACACCCGTTACCGTAATGCCGAAACCGGTTTTACCTTGCCGGACCTCACCCCGCGGCTCTTTTCCCACTACTCCCCACAGGGTGCCTGTGCTGAGTGCGAGGGCACCGGGGTGAAGGAAAACAGCAAGGGCGAGGCCGTAACGTGCCCCGCCTGCAAGGGTATGCGCCTGAACCCCATTGCCCTGGCTGTTACCCTGAGCTTCGGCTCGCAGGAAATCAATCTCGGCGATTTCTGCAACCTCTCCGTGCAGCAAAACCTTGAGCTGCTGGGGCAGTTGAGCATTCCGCCTGTGTACCGTGCCGCGTTGCAGACCGCCGTGCAGGAGCTCTGCCGCCGCCTGGAGTGCCTGGTTGAGCTGGGACTGGGGTACTTGTCGCTCTCGCGCTCGGCTTCTACCTTATCTGGGGGTGAGTTGCAGCGCGCCCGCCTGGCCGGGCAGATAGGCGGCGGGCTTTCCGGCGTGCTCTATATACTGGATGAACCGACCATCGGCCTGCACCCCACGGAAACGGAGCGGCTCATCATCGCCCTCCGTCGCCTGCGCGACAAGGGAAACACGATTCTGGTCGTGGAGCATGACCCGCAGCTGCTGGCCGCCGCCGACTGGCTGGTGGAGATGGGCCCGGGCAGCGGCCCTGACGGTGGCTTGGTGTTGGCGGAGGGCACGTATGAGGATTTCCTGCGCATGACAACTTCTCCCACAGCTGCCTGGCTGACGGGACAACAACAGTTTGCCGAGGCTGACCCCATCGAGCTGAAAGCCTGCAAGTGGTGCGAGCTGCGCCATGCCAAAGCGCGCAATCTCAAAGATATCACGCTACGCCTGCCGCTGGGGGCTTTCACCTGCCTGAGCGGGCCGGGCGGTTCGGGCAAGAGTACGCTGGTGCATGAATGCCTGCTACCTGCGCTGAAGGAGGGCAGGCTCAAAGGTGCGGAGAGCATAGCGCGTGCCGTTCTGCTCGACCAGAGCCCACTGGGAGCCACGGCGCGCTCCACACCTGCCACGGCAACAGGGTTGCTGGATGTACTGCGCCCGCTCTATGCCGCATTGCCCCTCTCGCGCCAGCGTGGGTATACGGCTGCTCGTTTTTCGCTCAATACGCGTGGCGGGCGCTGTGAACGCTGCGGCGGTACCGGGCAGCTGCAGGTGTATATGAACTTCCTGGCTGACCTTTACACCCCGTGTGATGCCTGCCACGGCTCCCGCTACAATCGCGAGACGCTGGAAGTCACCTGGCGCGGCAAATCCATTGCACAGGCGCTGGCGCAGACGGTAGATGAGGCGCTGGACTTTTTCGCCCCGATTCCCGCGGCAGCCGGTATTCTGCAAGCCTTGCATGACATCGGGCTGGGGTATATGCCGCTAGATCGCTCCGTTACCACGCTGTCAGGCGGTGAGGCTCAGCGTGTGAAGATTGCCACCTATCTGGCCAAGGCCGCCCCCAAGCGTGGGCGGCGCGAGGGGGAGCGCCTGTTATTCGTGCTCGATGAACCCTCCACCGGCCTGCATTTCCGCGAGGTTGATATGCTGCTGCGAGCGCTCTACCGCCTGCGCGCAGCCGGTCATACGGTGCTGTGTATTGAGCACCACCAGGGCATTCTTTCCCGTGCGGATTATCGGGTTGAGCTTGGCCCGGGAGCCGGTGCCGAAGGCGGCGAAATTGTCTTTGCCGGGCAACGGTAACGCCCTTACCGCCCGGCCATGGTGATGTGAATGGTGCCGGTGGGTGCATGAAGCAGGGCATAGCAGTACATCTTACCCGGATTGGCGGCAGAGTAGAGTTCAACTTCCCATGGCTTGAAGTCGGGGTGTCGGGTCAGAAAATGTTTGAGGTAGTAATCCGTCAGTTCGGCATCGCGGCAGGGAATCCAGTCATGTGACAGCCTGCCGGCAAGCACGCCCTCGATTTCCCAATTCGATTCCTGCAGCGGGGCCCCCGAGTCAAAATGATATGACCGAATGTCTATCCCACGGAAGAGCGGGTCGCGGTAGGGTTGAGTGTAGTCCCACACATAGCCTGCCGACAGCAGCTGGAGCAGCAGACCGGGGCAGGCCGCTATCAGCACAGGCAGAATGAAAAGAGGCTTTTTCACTACTGTTGCTTTTGCAGGCGAAGGATTTGCACCGGTGTTGAGTTTGCCTGAACAGGGAAGAAATGATTACCCGGAAATACAAGGTAATACTGACCATCTCGCGGCAGGCTGAAGGTGGCAAACTTGCGCATATCATCGCGCGTGGTGGGCAGGGGCTGTGTTTCGAGCACGGTGCCATCTGCCGCCACAAGCTGCACCGGCTGCGCTTCATCGCTGCGGGGGTGGAGGTCGAGCATGAGCCGCTGGCGGTCGGCGGGCAAGCCGTTTTCTGCGTACCATTCGGCGGCCAGGGCGCGGTAGCGCTCGGTTTCATCGATAGCCCTGACCGGCTGCTTCATGTTGCCTACAGGGAAGACGTAGCCGCCCTCCGGGTGCTGCACCAGGATGCGCTGCCACGGGTGCTCAGGGTCGAGCATGCCGATATTTTCCATGACCCAGCCGGTGTTGAAATCTTTTTCGTTGAACTCAATCATCTGCCACTTGCCGTCCAGCCACACCTCGGGCCAGGTGTGGTTGCCGCGCACGTGGTTCCAGGTCGGTATGCCGACAGCGCGCGCAGGTATGCCGACAGAGCGGTACGCACACACCATCAATATCGTTTGACCTGTGCATGAAATCTTCTTTTCCGCGAGGGCTTCGAGGGCGTTCATATCCTGCCGGCGGCGCTCGGCGGAGTAATAGGCCCCCGTCAGCTCAGTCATGTGAGCGGCGATGTAGAGCACTGCCTCGCGGGCGCTGCTGCAGTGGCTGACAGCGGGTTTGAAGATGTCACCCACCGGTTTGCGCCAGTCACAGGCGTCCTCACTGAGCACACGGTCGCTCTCCAGGTAGTTTCTGCGTACATCATCCGGTATGTCCTGCTGCCATTGGGCGAAGACGGGACAGAGGGCCAGCAGGGCTGCCATCAGTGTGAAAAGACGTTTCATTTCTGCACGGAACCGTAGAGGGTGAAGCCGGTACACTCGTCTATCCGAACCGGTACGATGGTGCCCGCTTCGGCACTGCCGCCGGGGATGATGACGGGCTTGTTCTGCGAGGTGCGCCCCTGCAGGCGGTCGGGATTGTTCTTGCTGGGGCCTTCCACCAGAATACTCTGTTGCGTGCCCACAAGCGCCTGGTTGCGGGCGGTGGCAATGCGGTTCACGCACTCCAGCAGGTCGTGGTTGCGCTCCTCTTTCACACGAAGGCAAATCTGGTTCTCCATGGCGGCGGCAGGCGTGTCGCGGCGCGGGGAGTACTGGAAGATGAAGGCGTTGTCAAACTGAATGCGCTCCACGGCAGCCTTGGTCTGCAGGTAGTCTTCATCGGTCTCGCCCGGGAACCCGACGATGATGTCGGTCGTGATGGCCAGGTCGGGGCGAGCTTCGCGCATGGACTCACAGAGCTGGAGGTATTTCTCGTTTTTGTAGGGGCGCAGCATGAGCTTGAGGATGCGGTCGCTGCCGCTCTGCATGGGGAAGTGGATGTGGCTGCACAGCTTGGGCAGGTAGGTGTAGGCTTGCACCAAATCCTGCCGGAACCCGATGGGGTGCGGTGAGGTGAAGCGTATGCGCTCCAGCCCGTCGATTTCGTGCAACGCTTCAAGCAGGCGCACGAAGGCACCGCGGCCGTTCACCACCGGTTCATCCTTACCGTAGCGGTTCACAATCTGCCCGAGCAGGGTGATTTCCTTCACGCCGCGGGCTACAAGCTCACGGGCCTCGGTCAGGATATCCTGCTGCGGGCGGCTGCACTCGCTGCCACGGGTGCTGGGAACGATGCAGTAAGAGCACTTCATATCACACCCCTGCATGATGGAGACGAAAGCCGTGCAATTACCGGCCGGGGGAAGGTGGTCTTTGATGGCGTTCTGGAACCCCTCCTCATGCTCTACGGCGCAGATGTGGGCGCCACGGCGGAACGGCTCGGTGATGTTCTGCCCCAGTCGGCTGCGCAGCAAGCGGTTGCAGTGTTTGTAGACGTTGTGGTACTGACGCGTGCCGCACACGAGGTCAAGGCGGGGAATGTCGCGGAACAGGCTGCGCTGGCGGCTCTGGCACATGCAGCCCATGAACCCGTACACCACCCAGGGCTTGGCTGTGGGGCGGGCGCAGAGCAGCCCCATCTTGCCCAGGGCCTTCAGCTCTGCTTTTTCCCGCACGGAGCAGGTGTTGATGAGGATGACGTCGGCCGCCATCTCGTCGCGGGTTATTTCATATCCGCCGGCCAGAAACATGCTCAGCACCTGCTCGCTGTCACGCTCATTCATCTGGCAACCATAGGTCTTTATCAGTACACTCGGCATTGTTTCAATAGATTGCGCGCGGAAGTGTAGCAGCTCACCGCCCTATTTGCAAGCCTTTTTTGGGTCAGGTAACCCTAAAGCAAATTGTCATTGTTTTGACACGGAAAAAGATTGAGTTACGCCGTGAATTGTGCTAATCTCGCCATAAATTAACTGAATCTTTGTGCCATGAGTTCAGAACCGGAAGCAACATCGACTGAAACCACTGTTGAAGAAACACCGCAACCCATTGTATTGCAGGAACCCAAGGGCGTGTCGGCCTATGCTCGCGCCGTGTTCCGTAAATTGCAGGCAACTCTCGACACCGGGCGTGATGAAGATTGCTTCAACATGGTGCAGCAGTTGCTCCGTGAGCTCCCTTACGATGAACCCCTCAATGCGCTTGCCCGTCAACTGGGGAAAAACCTTTACAAAACCGCCGCTGCTCAGTTGCCCACCGTGCTGGCCGGCGGGCGACTGGCGCAGGTGACCCAGCTGGTCAATAAGCTGCGCAGCATGGCAGATGAGAAGGATTTGGAAAATCTGGTCGGCTATCGTGATGCCGCCGCCATGGTCGATGCCGCTGAGCGCAAGCGCTGGCAATCCTCGCTGCTCTCTGCCATGACCAAAATGCGTGAGGCGTCGGATTTGAAGGCGCGAGAAGACTTGGCACTCAGTATCGAGATGTTTGCTCAGGAGAAGCGCCTGACTCTCACGCCCGAACAAATGGCACAGATTACCCGCGTGCATGAGGATTGGTGCCGCTACTGCCGCCTGCAGAAACTCCGCGCCGAGTATAACAAGCAGCGGGAAGCCTTCCACGCCACGGAGAAAAATGTCACCCTTCGCAATGACCTGCAGAATTGCGAGAAGGAGCTTCACCAGCACTACCTGAATACCGACCGTATCAAAGAGTTGCCGGAGGCTCTTGAGCTGCGTGAGCTCATCGAAAAACAGCAGAAGATTGTGCGCGCTATTCTGACGGCGCGCCACAGGCGCAAGGTTATCATCCGCACAACCATCTGTGTGGTGGTCACAACAGCTCTGCTCATCGCGGCAACACTCGTGTACACCTATATGCGTGCCGATTCGCTTAAACGGGGAATCGAATCAGGCATGGCTGAAAAGCGTGTGCTTGATGTTTCTCAGCTCGTGGGCGGCATTGACCTCATGCGCAACTTCTGTGAGTCCATGCACCCCGGGTATGCCGAGGCTCTGAAGAAAGGTAATGACTGGCTGCTGGTATTCAATGATTATCAGAAACAGATTGCAGAGCTTACCCCGGCCTTGTCGGAATCCACCGATATGCTCACCAAGAGCGATGTGTCTGCCGCAGACCTGACATCCGGTCTTGTGCTGGTGGAGAAGGTGCGCAAAATTGAAGACAAGCTCAAAGCGGAATATGCGACCGAGGCCTCCGAGGAACCGCGAATTCTGATGGGCAAGTACCATGAGCGACTGGCCGAGATTCGCCCCAAGGTGCTGGAGCGCTTCCGCACCCCGACACCCGGCATTGATATGGAGTCACTCAAGAGCCTGTATGCCGAGTTCCTGGCCTGTACAACCCTGTTGAATGTCACGGAGGAAGAGGCCGCCGGTGTACGCAGCGCCGTGCAATCCGCCGCCGCAGTGGCTCTCAACGGCATGAGCCGCCGTTCGCTGGAACCGCAGCAGGCACGCGAGGCTGTGGAAGAATATGACCGCTATGCTGATTCTCTGCCCCTGGGCGAGGAGCTGCGCAGCTCGCTGGTGGCATACGCCGACCGCACTCAGGCTCTGGCAGCTCTCCCTGAAACCCTCAAGACGGTGACCGATATGCAGGGCTTTGTCGCGGCTGTCGAGGCCTGTGGTGAATGCTACCGGTCCGTGGAGGGCGCCTTCTCGGCTGATGAGGCTCGTCAGCTCGTGGGTAAGGAGAATGACGCCTTGCGCGCCTTCCAGTTGGCCGATTTCCGCTCAGCTGAGAGCCACCCCCTCAGCGCTGAGCAGATAATGCCGCACCTGCAGGCCGTGAAATCCATTTACGCCGAATCCGGTAATGCCTACCAGCTGAGTACCCCCAAATCACTCAAGTTTGTGGCCAACCGCGTGTTTGCCAACCCGAATAACGTGTGGAATGATGGCTACCATGCCGTCATCATCGGCAAATCTGTTGTGATTGGCCAGCTGAACAAGGGCGCCCGCACCATTCGTATCGTCAACGATAAGAATAAGACGCTGACTCACAACAACCCCCGCAAGCTCACGCAGCCTCAGGTCGATGCCGCTGTACCCCAGCACCCCGCTGCCGTTCGCAAGGCTATCGGGCTTTCGCAGAGCGAACTCACCGAGGGTAAGGTACCGCCGGTTCGACTGATGCGCGATATCGCCGCCTGCAAAGAAGCCGGTTGCCCGGTTCAGGCTCGTGCATACCTGTTTGAGCTTGCCTCCATGCTGGTCAAGACGATGGATCCGTATTCTTCCGGTATGGCTTTCTCCGAAAGTCTGAGCCAGGATATTCTCGAATTCGAAGGGCTGGCCGCTCGCTATAGACTTTACCCCGGCTGTTGGCTGAACATGCACGAGGTGGCTGTCGATGCAGAGTTCGAGAAGTACTTTAACAAGGTGGCCGCTCGTGACTATTATGCCGAGATTCTCCGTGCTGTCATGACCATCACCGACTCGCAGCTGATATACGCCGGCTATGTGGGTAAAGATGGCAAGGTCGTGCGCAGCAAAGAGGGTGACGAGCAGCTCTACATCATCAAAGACGGTAAACTCTCCCCCTACAATGGCAGTGCTGAGCGCATTTACACGCCGCTCTTCCATGTCGTGCTGCCTAAGTAAACGGATATCAACCGAGTCTCTCTTCGAGCCAGGCCCTACGGCCTGGCTCTTTTGTTGCCGTGCGGGGAGCTTGCAGGTGAACAATTCAGAGGCAGGGTATAAATATGAACGCTTTAATGTCGTAGCGCCCGCCTGACAGCACGCTTTCCCTCGCAAACAGCTTGCAGGGTGCTATGTAATCACATAAGAGCTTGAAGGAGATGTCTTTTTTAGCGCATGGGGCAGATGTGGGGGATGATTTTGGGCGCCGGCGGGACTGTTCGACGGGCGTCAATTCGGTGATAGTGGCGGCATAGTAAGGGGGTGCTATGGTTAGGTAGTGTTCATTGTAAAAAAATAGCGGCTCCGCACCCGTAAGCGCGGAGCCGCAAGCATATTGAAATCAGGCTTACTTCTTCTTATCTACGCCGATGGTGCGCGCGGTCCAGTCGCGCATGCGGGCGAAGATGGAGTAGATGGCGGGCACCATGAAGATGCCGAATACCGTGGCCAGCAACATGCCGAAGAACGTAGTGATACCGATTTCCTGACGGCTGGCAGCACCGGAGCCTGTGGCGACCACCATGGGGAATACGCCGAAGATGAACGAGATGGCAGTCATGAGCACCGCGCGGAATCGCATGCTTGCGCCGTTAATGGCGGCAGTCTGTACGCTGTTGCCCGACTCGTGGTCCTCCTTACTGAACTCGACCATGAGAATGGCATTCTTGGCGGCCAGACCAATGAGCATCAGAATACCCAACTGCACATAGATGGACATGGAAAGCCCGCAGAGCTGCGCACCCATGAGCGCACCGAGTGTGGCCACGCTTACCGAGAGCATGACCGGTACCGGCGTGGTCCAGCTTTCATATTGAGCCACCAGGAACAGATAAGCAAACAGCATGGCCAGCCCGATGAGAATACCGATTTTGCCGGTATTCTGGCGTTCCTGGTAAGAGAGGTCTTTCCATTCAACAGCCCACTGGCGGTCAAGCCCCTTGGCGCGTTCTTCGCTGTTAATCTCAGCAATCGTATCTTCGATGAGCTTCATGACCTGACCGGAGCCGATACCGGCCTGAGGCATGACGGTGACATCGGCACTCATGTACTGGTTGAAGCGGCCATAGTTCGACGGCCCCAGTCGATAGGAGAGGGTGCAGACAGCAGAGAGCGGCACCATGGCTCCCTTGTCGTTGCGCACCATCTGGTTAAGGATGTCATCCGCCGTGCGGCGGTCTTTGACGTCACCCTGAATCTTAACCTTGAAGTTAAAGCCGTTGAGGGTGAAATCGTTGACGTAAGAGGACGCCATCACGCTCTGGAGGGTGGTGAAGATGCTGCGCACGTCCACATTGAGGGCCTGAGCCTTCTCGCGGTTGATTTCCAGGCGAATCTGTGGAGTTTCGGCGTTGAACTCAGAGCGAACCATCATGATGAGTTCGGGATGTGACTGCAGGCGCTTGCTGACCTCTTTCACCATGTCGCCCAGGTCCTTCGGGGTGGCGTTGCCACGGCCTTCGAGCACCATCGACACACCGCCGTAAAGGCCGAGACCCTGAATGGCGGGCGGGGTTGTGGCCATGATGGAGGCCTCCGGGATATCCTTACAGGCGTCATTTATCTTCTTCGCGAGGGCGGAGGCGTGAAGGTCCGGGGAGGTACGCTCATCCCAGGGCTTGAGCATGACAATGACCATACCGTTGCCCTCACCGGAACCTGACGCGAAGCTGAAACCACTGGTGGATGTCACCATGTCGATACCGTCTATCTTGGCGATACGCTCTTCAATCTGTCGCATGACCTTATCGGTACGCTGCTTGGCGGTAGCGGAGCCTTCAAGGTTCACGATGCAGAAGACGGCACCTTTATCCTCCGTGGGGATGAAGGAGCTGTTGAGCATCTCCGGCGCGATAAGGCTGAGCAAATCGTACTGGCTCTTAGTTTGTTTCTGAGCCATCATGGCAGCTCCGGGCTGGGGGGCAGGGCGCCAAATCTGGTTCCACCACTGCGGTGCACCGGCGTAGAAGATGTAGTTCAGGTACAGAATGGCAGCCATGAGCAGCACGGTGAGCCAGGCATTGCGCACCAGTATACCGGCACCCCACAGGTAGATGGCGCGGCACTTATCCATAATCCAGTTGAACGGGCGGAACACCCAGTAGGACAGGCGGGTCTGCTTAACATTCGCCGGGCGCAGAATAAGCGCACAGAGTGCCGGGGAGAGGGTCAGGGCGTTGAAGGTCGAGATACACAGAGCCACGCACATGGTGACGGAGAACTGGGTGTAAATCACACCCACCATACCGCCGTAGAAGGCGATAGGCACATACACGGCCAGAGTCACCAGAGTGGTGGCGATAATGGCGCCGGTAATCTGCTTCATGCTCTTGATGGTAGCCTCTCGCGGGGAGAGCTGCTCTTCATGAATCAGGCGCATGACGTTTTCCACCACCACAATGGCGTCGTCCACCAGGGAGCCGATAACCAGAATAAGACCGAACATGGTCAGCACGTTCACCGTGTAGCCCAGCGGGTACATGATGGCGAAGGCACCCAGCAGTGACACCGGAATGGCCAGCGCGGGGATAAGCGTGGCGCGCCAATCCTGCAGGAAGGCGAAGGTCACGAGCACCACGAGGAGCAGTGCCAGCACAAGCGTGAGGCCGATTTCTTCCATCGTGGCCGAAATAGCCTGCGTGGGGTCATAGCCCATAACCCAGGTCACACCGTCGGGCAGCATGGGCTCGATTTCTTTCATCTTGGCTTTCAGGGCTTCGACGGTGGCCAGGGCGTTTGCATCGTTGTTGCGCTGCACCATCATACCCACGGAGTTTTTGCCGTTCAGGCGGCTGTACCCCGAGTTGTTCTCAGCCCCCAGCTCGATGGTGGCGATATCTCTCAGCTTGGTAACATGGCCTTCTTCACCACGTTTGACGACGATGTTGCCGAACTCCTCCACCGTCTTGAGTCGACCGGTGGCTGTCACCTTGTAGGTGGCGTAAGCCCCTTCATCCTGCGAACCGACCGAACCGGCCGCGGCCTGAATATTCTGCTCGGAGATGGCGCTGCGAACATCGGCCGGGGTGATATTGAGGGCGTTCATGCGGGTGGTATTCATCCACACGCGCATGGAGTAGTTGCGGCTGTGCATGATGTCAGCCACCGATACGCCATCCACCTGGGTGAGCGGGTCTTTCACATTCATGCGCAGCCAGTTGGTAAGCTGGAGGATATCCATCTTATTCTCGTCGCACATGAAGTTGATGAAGCAGAGCATGTCGCTGGAGCGCTTGCGCACGCTGTAGCCCATCTGCTTAATTTCCTCGGGCAGCTTGCTCTCTACCTGTTTAATGGCGTTGGAGACATTCACCATGGCCATATCGTCATTGGTGCCGGTCTCGAAGATGAGGGTCAGCGAGTACGAGCCGTCATTCGTGCAGGATGAACTGAAGTAGAGCAGGTCATCCATACCGATGAGGTTTTCTTCCACCGGTGCGGCCACTACCTGCGCCAGTTCTTCAGCACTGGCACCGGCGTATGTCATGCGCACGGATATGGTGGGCGGTGATACCTCGGGGTATTCCGACACGGGCATCTTGGTCAGGCACAGGAAGCCGGCCAACATCATGACAATGGAGATGACGAAGGCAAACTTGGGGCGATGAATGAAGAATTGCGAAAACATGGAAGTCGGATCGTAGCCATGTCGTTCTGTGAGCCAAGG
>JAZRKM010000114.1:0-2276 GCA_045646325.1 Akkermansia sp.
GGGCACAGCTTATTATGTGATGCCTTGGCTCGGCGGTAAAGAGCTGCACAAGGCGGCGCCGGCCCCTGCAACTATCACCGAGGCCTGGCTGCAGCCCCACCTGCGCACCCTGCTCGGTGCGCTGCAATACCTGCACGCCAATAACATTTACCACCGCGATGTCAAGCCCGGCAATATCCTGCTGACGGAGGATGGCACACCCGTGCTCATCGACTTCGGCACCGCGCGCGCCATCATCAGTGAGCGCTCTGCCACGCTGGTGGGCTCCCCCGGTTACTCACCCATTGAGCAAATGCGCGCTCACGGCAAGCGCGGCCCGTGGACGGATATTTACTCCCTCGGCGCCACCTGTTATCGACTTATCATCGGTGAGTGCACACCGCAGGCCTTCGACCGCATGGATGAAGATGAAGACCCGCTGCGCCCGCTGGCCAATCGTGCGGAGCTGTTCGGGCGCTTCAGCCCCGCCTTCCTCGCCACCGTTGACAGAGCCCTTGCCATCCGTGGCAAAGACCGCTGGCAAAGCACCGATGAATGGCTCGCAGCCCTGCCCGCCCCGCCAGTGCGAACGAAAACGCGCACAGCGCAGCCGGTGCCACACCCGGCTACAGTCTACGTTACGAGTATCGGCACCGCATCCATCAGCATAGCCCCCGAACCGGCACCACGCAAGCGCCCCCATAAAGCGCTCATCGTGGGAGCCATCATTACTCTTGTGCTTGCGCTGGCAGTCCCCGGTGTGTACTTCCTCTATGAGCAGGCACTGGAGAGCGCCAGGCAGGAAATGCGCGCAGAACTCGCCCGACAAGAGGCCGAGCGCAAGGCAAGAGAAGAAGCCGAGCGCAAGGCAAGAGAGGAAGCCGAGCGCAAGGCCAGAGAAGAAGCTGAGCGCAAAACCAGAGAAGAAGCCGAACGCAAAGCCAGAGAAGAAGCTGAGCGCAAAGCCAGAGAAGAAGCCGAACGCAAGGCAAGAGATGAAGCCGAGCGCACCCCTAGAGGAGCGGCACGAAGCAAACTCCAAGAGCAAGGCATCTCAGAATCTCAATATGATAAAGAAATCATTAATGCCGCAGGGAAAAATGACATTGAACAATTATCCCTGCTCATCGCCGCAGGTGCTGATATCAATGCGACGAATGACGATGGCTATACGCCCCTCCACTGGGCGGCCGAAAGTGGCCACACCGAGTGTGTGAAGCTCCTGCTGGCTGTCCCCGGTATCGACGTCAACAAGGCGAACAAGTATGGCGACACGCCCCTCTACGCTGCGGCCAAGCAAGGCCACAGCGAGTGCGTGCGGCTCCTGCTGGCTGCCTCCGGTATCGACGTCAACAAGGCAAACAAGTATGGCAGTACACCCCTCCACTGGGCGGCCGAAAGTGGCCACCCCGACTGCGTGAAGCTCCTGCTGGCCGTGCCCGGTATCAACGTCAACAAGGCGGACGAGTATGGCTGGACGCCCCTCAAAGGGGCGGCTTTGGAAGGCCACACCGAGTGCGTGCGGCTCCTGCTGGCAGCACCCGGTATCGACGTCAACAAGGCAAACACGTTTGGCGGCACCCCCCTCTGCGACGCAGCCGCCAAAGGCCACACCGAGTGCGTGAAGCTCCTGCTGGCCGCGCCCGGTATCGACGTCAACAAGGCAAACACGTTTGGCTGGACGCCCCTCTACTTGGCGGACTTGAACGGCCACAGCGAGTGTGTGAAGCTCCTGCGGCAGGCAGGTGGGCGGTAACAAGGGAGGTTCCGGTAGAGCGCAAAATCTGAAAAACGCCCCGATTTTGAACGATAGTTATTGAAAACGCACCTCGCGCGTGTTAGGATAACGGCAGCGGAGCTTTTTCTGCCAGCTCTGATGACCACGCCTTCATTCTTTGCTGACCTGTATGGCAACCGGAAATTCTCAGAAAACAAGCGCCGGAGCGCAGCTAAACAAGCTTGCCCTGCCCGAAGGGGTAGAGCTGGGGAGCTATCGTCTCATCCGCTCGCTGGGGCAAGGCGGGTTCGGCATCACCTACCTGGCTGAAAACATGGAAAACGGCCAACAGGTGGTTATTAAAGAGAACCTACCGACCTTCTGCGCTTGGCGCGACCCCGTCACCTTGCAAGTATCGGCAACCAACCCGAACGATGAGCTGCAGGAATACCCCAAGCTGCTCACCCGATTTGTGGAAGAAGCGCGCTTACTTGCCCGACTCGACCACCCGAATATCGTGAAGGTGCTGGACGCGTTCGAGGCGCTGGGCACAGCTTATTATGTGATGCCTTGGCTCGGC
>JAZRKM010000115.1:0-9012 GCA_045646325.1 Akkermansia sp.
CATCCTGTCTGTGTTTCGCCTCCGGCTTCCTCCCCACCCCACATTACTGTGACGCAGTTGCCCTTGGCTATTTGATTCCGCCCTGTCAGCGGTTCATTGGGGATTTTCACCCCAGTTGCGTGTCATGCCTGACGTACGAAACAAAAAACTCCGGGGTTATTCACCTCGGAGTTTCTTCACATCCCCACGCGGATTCGAACCGCGGTTCTATGACTGAGAATCATATGTCCTAACCCCTAGACGATGGGGACTTTCAGATGTGGTGTTGCGTTGCAACGGGGAGATATTAGCACAGCCACGACAGATGTCAAGCAAAATTCGTAAAAAAAATAAAAAAAGTTCATGAAGTCGTGATTGCCGTTTGCAGGAAGAAAGGAAATATGCTAGAATGCCCCGCATGCTGAAAAGATTGACACTGTGTGCCGCCATGGCACTGGGGCACGCCACGGCGCAGTCCCCTGCTGACAGCACCGAAGCCGCCCCGATGCAGAGCGGTGCTACCACGCAGGCGGACCCTACCCGCGCTGAGAAACGCAGGGCCGAAACCGCGCTGAAAGAGGCCGACGAACACGTTGTGTCGCAATCTCGCATGTTCTCCGTGAGTGGCGGCGACTCGCTGCGCATGGGCGCGATCGCCACCAAGGCCGATGAGGTGCGCGGGGCTGTTTGCCGCCTGCTCGGGGTAGACACCGATTGGAAATACGGCATATCCATACGCCTGATTGGTAACTCCACCGACCCGGCAGAGCCCAACCCCATACGAACACGAATCAGCATCATCGGCTCCGAACCCAACTTCCAAATCCGTATATACCCCGGCGGAGGTATCGATATCGAGCGGCTCACGAACGCTATCATCACCATGACCCTCTTCGAGCGCGCGTTGAGCAACCAGCGTGCAGATGCCCTGCCCGACAGCGTGAATATACCGCACTGGCTCATCACCGGTGTACAACAAGCCGTACTGTGGCGCAGCGGCAAAGGTGACCGTCGCCTGTACCGCAGCTTGTTCGAACGGGCGGATATGCTCACGATTGAAGAAATCGTGAGCACGGACAAAATAAGCGATCTGGATGCCAGCTCGCGGCAGGTCTACGAGGTATCATGCGGGGTGCTCATCATGTGCCTGCTGCACCGCGAGGGCGGCCCGGCTCAGCTGCGTGAACTCATCGCCGAATCTGCCTTGGCAGACGGCTCGCCACGCGAAATCATCACCGCGCACTTCCATGAACTGGGGGTGGATTCTACCATGCTCAGCAAATGGTGGGCACTCGAACTTGCTGCCCTTTCTCAGGCGCCGGCCACCGAGATGCTCACGCCCATGGAAACCGAAAAACAGCTTGCCGAAGCCCTGACCATCGTAACCTACGATGCCGAAACCCAGGCCCCCAAGCCCCTGAGCGCCGACAATGTGTATGCCCTGCTGGAACTCCCCGAATGGCGTGCACAGATTCGCCCGCTGGTCGATAGGCTCATGCAGCTCAACCTGCATTGTTTCCCCGGATACCGAGCCATCATTGTCGAGTACTGCCGCGCTTACAGCGAACTGCTGAAGGGGAGCACGGCAGATGCCGTGCAGAACATACTCGGCCCGCTGCGGGAACTGCGCGCAGCCTACATCACCACTTCCCTACGCGCCCGCGACTACCTCGATTGGTACGAAATCACCCATCTGGGCGAACAGAAACGCAAAGAGGGTTTCGAAGCCTATCAGGAAACCATGCACCTGCTGCGCCGCGAAACACCGGGGCCGAATACTCACATGAGCCGCTATCTGCACGATATCGAGACGCTCTACGGTCTGAAATCCGGGCAGGAGCTGCCCGAATCGCTCCTGGAGCAGGTGCGCAAGGCTCACAGCGAATACCGAAACAAAGAAAAACGCCCATGAGAGCTCGCCAGGAATTCACCCTGCCCCCGGCCCCTGATATGAGTGCTGAGCAGAGCGCCCACGCCGCCGGTCACGCCCGCGTATGCGGCATAGATGAAGCCGGGCGCGGCCCGCTGGTCGGCCCCGTCGTCGCCGCTGCCGTGGTACTGCCCGCTGACTATGAACTGCCCGGGCTCAATGACTCGAAAAAACTCACCGCCCGCAGGCGCGAGCAACTCTATGAGCTGCTCATGAATGACCCGTGCGTGCATAAGTGCGTGGCCACTGCCACCGTAGCCGA
Organism: Akkermansia sp.; assembly: GCA_045646325.1. Lineage (GTDB taxonomy): Bacteria > Verrucomicrobiota > Verrucomicrobiia > Verrucomicrobiales > Akkermansiaceae > Akkermansia. The sequence goes on from JAZRKM010000115.1 coordinate 2,172, forward strand.
GATAGATGAACTCAATATCCTGCGAGCCACCCACCTGGCTATGGCTCGCGCAGCGCAGGGCCTGGTACCGCCACCGGATTTCTGCCTGATAGACGGCCTGGCTGTACCGGGGTTTCCCCTGCCCTCAACCAACCTGGTGAAGGGCGATGCCCGCAGCCTGAGCATTGCCGCCGCCAGTGTACTGGCGAAAGTTACCCGCGACCGCTACATGAGCGAACTGGCCAAGCAGTACCCTGAGTACGGCTTTGACCGCCACGCCGGCTACGGCACGAAAGCCCACCTGCAAGCCATCCAGCAATATGGAATTACTCCACACCATCGCCGCTCGTTTGCACCTGTTGCACAAATGGAGCTGCCCCTGGGGCTCTGATTCACCACCGGAGCGAGCCTACCTGGGCGAATACGGTGAGCTGGTCGCTGCCTCTTATCTGCGCGCTCAGGGGCTCAAGGTACTTTACCGCAACTTCCGCTACGGCAAGCGCGGGGAGCTTGATATCGTATGCCGCGATGGCGAGACACTCGTAGCCTGCGAAGTCAAGAGTTCGGCCTCACCCGCCAGCGGCGCCCCCATGCGAGCCGTAGACCGCCGTAAGCGCGAACTGCTGCGCCACGGCTTGCGCAACTGGCTCTACCTGTTGCGCAGGGATGACATTCCCACCCGTTTCGACATCATCGAGGTCAGTCTCATCGGCGGGCAGAAACCCGCCATACGCCACCACCGCGCCGCCTTCGGCATGCACGAGGGCAGTAAAGCCTGGTAATACCGCACCACCAAGACCAGTTCATAAACTCCACTTTACATCTTCGGAAAAGGATTTACACAGACAAACCGAAGCGTTACAATATGACCATGCAGCACCAAAACGACCGGAGAATGTCGCGGCGCACCTTTCTGAAAGGCCTGGGAGCTCTGGCTCTCACTGCCCTGCCGGCCTGTCGGCGGGCGCAACAATTCGCCATTGCGCCCGAGGAGTGCCCCGAGTGGCAACTACCCGGTCAGAGCACAGCTTTCGCCACTTCCATGCCCTGGGCGAGCGGAGCCCTGCCCATGCTGGCAGTCTGCCACGAGGGCTTGCCGACCATGCTGCAACCCAACCCGCACTATGAATCGGTGCGCCGAGGTTTACCGGCTTTCGCTCAGGCTGCACTAACTGACCTCTATTCCCCCCACCGGCAGAGTACTGCAACCTTCAACGGGCGTCCCTACCCGGAGCGTGCCCTGCAAGGGGCCTGGCGTGCCTGGTGCACTGCCCTGCGTGAGGGCCGGCGCGTAGCCTGCCTGTTCCCTGCCGGGTACAGCCCGGTACGGGCAGCTCAGATTGCCGAGCTGCGCCAATACAGCGGAACCTTATTCTACGAGTTCGACCCTGTTGCCGAAGCCCGCGAGCAAAGCTTTACCGAACTCGACACCCTGATAGACTCAACTCTGGGGCCGGCTGCGAGTTTCGATACCGGCGCAGGAACCCTCAGCGACCTGACCGCCGCACTGCCGGAGCTGGAACTCCTGCTCATTTTCACCCCGGCCGACCCGGCGGCTCTGCACCCCGATTTTGCCGCGGCGCTGCAAAACACCACCGCCGAAACAGTGAGATTCTGCCCCCCGGGGCCACCCACACCTGACCGCACAGCAGAGCTGTGCCGCTACACTGTGCCGCTCACTCACTTTCTCGAAGAATGGGGAGCGGAGGCTGACGCCACCGGCAACCTGTGCCTGCGCCAGCCGGTCACCCTGCCCCTGCGCCCGGCCGTAAGCGAAACGGAGGCCCTGCACGCCCTGCTGCACCACGAAGCGCTGCCGCTGAGTGAGCGCCCTCCCATCTCCCCCGCCCGCGAATGGTTACTGCGAGCAGTACCGCAGGCAGAGCAGATATTGCGCCGCGGGGTTGAACTCGGCACAGCCCCCCGGCCCCGGCTATTGCCACGCCGGCAAGCAGCCGATACCGCGCATTACCTGCACCCCTTCTATGTAGACGGCCGCTACGCACACAACCCCTGGCTGCGCGAAACATGGTTCCCCCTCACCGGTTATGTCGGCGTGGCCGAAACCTTTGCCCCGGAGCACAGCAGCTCAACCGCTGCAGCCACTTGCACGGTTCCCGGCCTGCAGTACCCATGCCGCCCCATCTGCCCGCAGCCCGCACCAACTTCCGCCCCACCGCACCGTGACAGCAAGTCCTGGCCGGAGCGCCGGCTGGCGCCCCCTCCGCAACACCCCGGTGCAGCCACTCCGCAATGGGCCCTCATTATCGACACTCATCTGTGCAATGGTTGCTCAGCCTGCACTCTGGCCTGCCGGGCAGAAAACAATATCCCCACCGTTGGCCCGGATGACCTGGCTAACGACCGCGACCTGCAGTGGCTGCGTATCGACCGCTACCGTCACCCTGAAGGGCAATCAATGTATCTGCCCGTAGCCTGCCGCCAGTGCGAGCAGGCCCCCTGCGAGGCCGTATGCCCTGTACATGCTACCGTGCATACGGATGAAGGGCTCAACGCCATGGTCTACCCCCGCTGCTGGGGCACCCGCTACTGCGCAGCCGCCTGCCCCTACGGTGCTCGCCATTTCAATTACCGCGACTACAGCACCACCTCCCGAACGTCAACAGCCACCCCGGCCAACCCGCAAGTCAGCCTGCGCCCACGCGGAGTCATGGAAAAATGTACCTACTGCGTGCAGCGACTCAACGCCGCGCGACGCGATGGCTCCACCCCGCAAACCGCTTGCCAACAGGCATGCCCCCGTAACGCCATACGTCTGGTAGACCTGCGCCACCAGGCGCCGGATTGCGTGTGCACCAGTTTCGACGCCCCCTCCACCCGCCCTCGTACGCTCTACCTGTAACAAGGCATTATCGCCGCCTGAAAACTGTTATTCAACAGTATGGCTGTGATGTTCATCTGAACCTCACAGCTATGAAATACCCCATACCCGCCACCATGTTGATGGCTGCGGCGCTCAGTGTCGCAGCACAAGAAACCACCCCCGGCTACCTCGATACAGCATTCGGCCGCAAACCCTACATTATGGAGCCCCGCCACACGGGCAGCCTGCAGCCGACCATGTACCCCGATGAGCAGCACCCCAAACGCCACCCCGGTATATACACAATCCCGGAAGTATTGGAGCGCAGTTACACCCGCGCAGTGAAAGAACTGCGCAGCGGCTGGGAATTCTTCCCCTCCACGCCGCAACACTTCGCGCCGTATCTCGACTCCATCTTCGTGCCGGGCAACACCTGTGTGCAACCCTGCAACGTAATACCGCACGACGCGATTTCCACCACCGCACAGCACCTCAAAACCCGACTGTCACGCATTGGCCTGCAGTACAGCCTGACACTCAGCGCAAACTACACCGGCATAAGCCCGAAATCTCATGGCGGGCGCAATCACTTCACCTCCACGAACAATTCATTTGCCGGCACCTGGTACCTGCTCAAAAAGCGCGACAACAGCCAAGGGCTTTTCCTGAGTATCGAGGCTGATTGGGGCCACGGCTTCAATTTCAACGAACGTAACAGCAGCGCCCAAAACACCATCGGCAGCCTGAGCAACCCGCAGGGCAGCCTGCGCGGCGGCAACGGTGTTTACATACCCCACCTGGCACTCGGTTACAGCGCCTTCGATGGTAAGTGGGTAGGCATGGTCGGCACCATCGACACCTCAAGCTACCTCGACCAGAATATCTACGCCGCCAGCTGGAACGGGAACCTGACCAACTCCGCCTTCGGCTCCAACCCCTGCCTGCCGCTCGAATGGGCCAACTGGGGCTACCTGACCGCCTGGCAACCCTGTAAAAATTTCTATGCGATGTATGCCACAACCGGCTGCAATGGGCAAATCAACCATAATCCGTTTCAGTACATCAGTGCAGACGCCTGGGTCCACCTCGCAGAGTTAGGATTTATAACGGATGATTTCGCGGGGCTCGGCGAAGGCACTTACCGCCTGCAGTACACCATCACGCGCAATGAAGGCAAAACCGGCTGCGGTGCCGCCATCAACGTGCAGCAGCAACTCGGGCACGGCTCACAGCTCGGCTTCTTCTCGCGCTGCGGTGTCATGGATACCGATGCCGCGACGGTGAGCAATGTGCGCTCAGCAGCCACAGCAGGGCTGGTGTTGCAGGCACCGTTCAGCAGCAGCGGCTGGGGAAGTGCCGCCAACTATGACCAAGTAGCCCTCGGGTTCCTGTGGGAACGCGCAGCGCAATCCCCCCACCGTCACAAAGATGAATATGGGCTCGAACTCAGCGCAGTCGTTCAAATCACCCCGACCTTCTTCATCCAGCCGGATTTGCAGTACATCTTCAACCCTGTGCAGCAAACCGACCGCAGCGGAGAGCTCGTTTTCCAGGTGCAGGGGGTATTCAAATTCTGACGTAGCACCCCTTCTACCCTTCCGGAAGCCGGATTTTCAAAATCCGACTTCCGGAATCAGCCCGACAATTTCCGCTTGACAGCCCGTCCCGGGGCAGGCAGAATGTCAGGCATGAACAACACGCCGAACATCCCCCTCACACGACGTCTGGCAGAAAACCGCCCCGGGCTCATACTCGGTACAGCGCTGGCCGCCATGTGGATAGCCGCCATGTCAGCGGTGGATGCGAATGCCTGCACCGCCACCCCTTTTCTGTGGGGATTCATCGTCGTTATCGCCATCGCGGCACTGTGCATACTGCGCGGTTACAAAATAGTAAGGCTACCGCTCACGTCCTGGGTGAGCTTGGCAGCAGGTGTGTATTTTCTGGTGCGGGCAGCAAATGGTTTTTCGCTCACTGACAATCTGGCCAATATCGGGTTAATTCTCTTTGCTTTCGTATATTACTTGGCCGGTGTTTATTGCGGTCAGGCGAACAACAATCGCGGAACAGTCATTGTACTGTCAGTGGCACTGCTGCTCAACCTGCTCTGCCTGTGGTTGCTGCGCGACCCGCAAATCAGCCTGCACTACATCGGGCGAGCCGATATCGGGCTCTTTGGCCCTCACTCTCGCAATCTTACCCTGTTCGCCTACAAAAACTTTGCCGGGCTGTTTCTGGCCCTGGGTGGCGGGTTATTGCTCTGGCGCTGTATATGGCGCGGAGAGCGAAACCTGTATACCCTACTGCAACTGGTGGTGGCAGCCGGCGCCATAGTCGGCAGCTTTTTCTGCTCAACGCGCGTACCCTATGCCATACTTCCGCTGCTCCTGATTGCGGGGTGGCTGCTCTGGTTCATACAAAGGCTCTATTCCGGCCGTACACTGAGTATCGCCATGATTGGTACCGGCATATTGCTGCTGGTAGCGGTGATGATGGGCATCTATGACCTATTTTTTGGGCACACCGTGCTGCAGGCTATTGTCGACATAGACTCGCACCAGCGCTTTACCATGTGGGAGTGGGTCAATAGTGTCGTTAGAGAGGCCCCGCTATACGGCTATGGGCCGGCGGGGGCAACCTGGTGTTCCATCACGATTTGTGATCAATATCAATTGATGAACTATGCCCACAACGAATACATGCAGGTCTGGGCAGACTACGGCATTATCGGGCTAGGGCTCATGCTGCTTATCATCGTACTGCACATCATCGCCGGCTTCCGCGGACTGGCTGCTGATACGCTACCCGCCGAAAGACGCGTGCGAATCTCCATGGCTCTCCTCACTCTGGCAGCTCTCTGCGGCGCTGCCATCACAGACTATGTATGGCACAGCGCAGCGCTGCTTTCCATGGGAGCCTTTGCCTGCGGCACCCTGGCCTCACCCACTCCGGTCGCCCCGTGGGCATTGTTCAAGCGCAAAAATTGGAGCAGCGCCCCCACCCACCCGGTACGCGCAGAGAGCAGCTGCGGGCGGGTCATCATCTGTGCCGGCGCTCTTGCCCTGGCTGCCTGCATGGGTAAGTTGAGTACCATCCTCTGTCCCCCTTGGCTGGCACAATGGCAATATGATGCCATGGTAGCCCGGGGTGCTACCACCGAGCAACGCAGAGCCCACCTGCTGCAAACCATGCTCATTTACCCCCACCACCGTCTGGCCGACCACTACATCAACCTGGCCCCGAAAACGCACCCTGACTGGCACGCCTACGAACAGGGAGTACGCGCCGTATTGCAAGCTAATCCACGACAACTTATCACCGCCAGCATGTTAGCCCAATGCCTCGGCAAGCAAGCCCGCTACCGCGAGGCGGAAATCGTCTTCCGCACCTATTATCCGGGGGACGGCCCTGATAACACAAGCCTGAACCTATGGGCCACATTCTATACCGCCAACTTACAGCAATGGGGACAGACCGAACTCACCAAGGGTAACCTCGGGATGGCTCTCTCCATACTCCTCTATGCCGAAAAGATGTCGAAAAAGACAGGCTACATCCCCCACATGTGGCACCGTGGCGGCATAAAAACCTGGGGATTTAACACACCGGAACAAAAACTGCACCAATCGGTCTGCAAAACAACCCTTCAGACCCTGCGTGCTATTAACCCTCCACCGGACGACTCATGGCAGCTTCCCCTCACCCCGGGTGGTAAACCGGCCCTCTATCAACGCTACCAAAAACAAACTAAATAACCTGAACTAACACCACTTAATCCCCGCCACACAGAAAAAAAGCAAAAAAATGCACCTTCCGCACGTTTTCCGCTTGCAATAATGAAAAAAAAGTGCAATATAAAAGAAGTCCGCATTGCGGTCACAGACTTTTACTGACTGATATGAGCACACCTCCTCCGCCCCCTTCAACTGTACGTCCGGTACCGCCTGCGGCTCCGGTGCCCCCCACTGCGCCCCGTCCGGTTGCCCCCGTTCCGCCCACCGCAGCAACCACTCGTCCCGTACCGCCGCGCCCGGCAGG
>JAZRKM010000116.1:0-57828 GCA_045646325.1 Akkermansia sp.
ACCGGTATCGAAGCCAAGTGCGCACGCGATAGTTGCGCCGTGGTCTGCGCCGTGGCTCCCGGCATCGTGGCTTCTGCCACGGCTGAGTACGTGGTGACCACCCCCGATGGTGAGCTCCCCGTATCTCCGAATACCTGGCTGAGCGACCCGGAGAGCATCAAGACCGATGCCGACAAGGGTATCTACGTGTACCAGCTGCGCAAGTTCATGCGCTCCAGCGCCTCCACCTGCATCAACCAGAAGCCCATCGTTTCCCGCGGTGATGTGGTGAATGCCGGTGACGTGCTGGCCGACGGTCCCTGTACGGATGGCGGCGAGCTGGCTCTGGGCCGCAACGTGCTGGTGGCTTACATGTCCTGGTACGGTTACAACTTCGAAGACGCCATCATCATTTCCGAGCGTCTGGTGCAGGAGGACGCCTACACCTCCATCCACATTGAAGAATTCGAGGAGAAAGCCCGTGAGACCAAGCTGGGTGCTGAAGAAATCACCCGCGATATCCCCAACGTCGGCGATGAGGCCCTGAAGAACCTGGGCAGCGACGGTGTGATTCGCATTGGTGCCGAGGTGAAGCCCGGTGATATTCTGGTGGGTAAGATTACGCCCAAGAGCGAGACTGACCTTGCCCCTGAGGAGCGCCTGCTGCGCGCCATCTTCGGTGAGAAGGCCGCTGATGTGAAGGATACCTCTCTGCGTGTGCCGCCGGGTACCGTTGGTACGGTGATGGATGTGCGAATCGTGCGTTCGGCTGCTCCCGGTGCTCCCACTGTGGATGTTGAGAAGGAGAGCCAGAAGCAGCGCAAGAAGGTTGACGCTGAGTATGACCGCGACAAGGTGGCCCTCATCGATCAGCTCACCAGCAAGCTTTCCGACCGCCTGCTTGGCGAGAAGATTCCGCTCGAGGTGACTCGCGCCGGCTCCAACGAAATCGTCATCCCCGCCAATCGCAAGATTACCAAGACCCTGCTGCGCAAGCTGGCCGTTTACCACGACCAGATTGAAATGAGCGACAGCCCGGTTAAGAACCAGATTTTCGAAATCATCAACGCCTACGCTCCCCGCTTCGAGGAACTCGATGAAGAGCGTGACCGCAAGCTCGACCAGATTGAGGCCGGTGCTGAGATGGACCCGGGCGTTGTGACCGAGGTGAAGGTCTATATCGCTGCCAAGCGCAAGCTCGGTGTGGGTGATAAGATGGCCGGTCGTCACGGTAACAAGGGTGTGTGCTCTCGCGTGCTGCCCATCGAAGATATGCCCTATCTGGAGGACGGTACCCCGGTTGACATCATCCTCAACCCGCTGGGTGTGCCCTCTCGAATGAACGTGGGTCAGGTGCTCGAAGCTCACCTCGGTGTGGCTGCCAAGGCCCTGGGCTTCAAGGTCGCCACCCCGGTGTTCGACGGTATCGAAGAGTCTAAGATATGGGACTACATGAGCCAGGCCAAGCAGGTACCCGGTTTCACCTGGGTGGGCGATGGTAAAGATGGCTCCGTGGCCGGTAAGAGCCGCCTGATTGACGGCCTGACGGGTGAGTACTTCCACTACCCCGTGGTGGTGGGTTACACCTACATGCTTAAGCTCAACCACCTGGTGGCCGACAAGGTGCACGCCCGTGCCGTGGGTACTTACTCGCTGGTGACCCAGCAGCCGCTCGGCGGTAAGGCCCAGCATGGTGGCCAGCGCTTCGGTGAAATGGAAGTGTGGGCTATGGAGGCATACGGTGCCGCTTACACCCTGCAGGAGCTCCTTACCGTGAAGTCTGACGACGTGCAGGGCCGTACCCGCATTTACGAGAACATCGTGAAGGGTGACAACTCGCTGGCCGCCGGTACGCCGGAATCCTTCAACGTGCTTATTAAGGAAATGCAGGCACTCTGCCTTAATGTGCAGCCGCTCGAGAAGAAGGACCGCGAGAATGCTCCGCAGACGACCGATGAACTCTTCGACCTGCTGGCTGACGGCGGGGATGATGAGGATATCTTCGGCGATGAGATGGACTTTGACGGCGATTCCGACTTCGACGATGAACTCAGCGACGATGATGATGATACCGTTGTTGACGACGACGACGCGGAGGACGAAGACGACGACTCCGACATGTAAACCTGTAACCGCCACCCGCCCCTGCCGGCGGGTGGCACCCCAAACTTTCACTCATTAACTTCTTTATATGTCTTACATTGACCTTAACAACGAGAAGCCTAAAAACTTCGACCAGGTTTGCATCACCGTTGCCAGCCCGGATAACATCCTGAGCTGGTCCAGCGGCGAGGTCAAGAACCCTGAGACCATCAACTACCGCACGTTCAAACCCGAGAAGGGCGGTCTGTTCTGCGAGCGTATTTTCGGGCCTACCCGTGATATGGAGTGTTCCTGCGGTCGCTACAAGCGCTCCAAGAACAAGGGTATGGTGTGTGACCGCTGTGGTGTGGAGGTGACCTCCGCCCGCGTGCGCCGTGAGCGTATGGGCCACATCGAGCTGGCCGTGCCGGTTACTCACATCTGGTTCTACAAGTGCATGCCCAGCCGTATCGGCCTGATGCTCAACCTTACCGCCCGCGACCTTGAGCGCGTGATTTACTATGAGGACTACATCGTGACCGATCCTCGTGGTGTGAACGGTATCGAGCGTGGTATGATTCTGTCGGAAGAAGAGTACGACGAATTGCAGGAGGACTACGGTGATGACGCCCCCGAGGCTGCCATGGGTGCTGCTGCCATTCAGCGCCTGCTGGCCACTATCGATCTGGTAGCTCTGATTGATGAGCTGCGCCAGGAGATGGAGAAGACTAACTCCAAGCAGAACAAGCGCAAGATTGCCAAGCGCCTGCAGCTTGCCCAGGGCTTCAAGAACAGCGGTTGCCACCCCGAGTGGATGGTGCTCACCATCCTGCCCGTCATTCCGCCCGACCTGCGCCCCCTGGTCCCGCTGCCCGGTGGCCGTTTCGCGACCTCTGACCTCAACGACCTCTACCGTCGTGTTATCAACCGTAACAACCGTCTGAAAGAGCTCGCCGCTCTGCAGACCCCCGAGGTGATTAAGCGCAACGAAATGCGCATGCTGCAGGAGGCTGTGGACGCCCTTTTCGACAATGGTCGCCACGGTCGCCATGTGACAGGTGCCGGCAACCGCCCGCTCAAGTCCCTCTCCGACATGCTGAAGGGTAAGAGTGGCCGTTTCCGTCAGAACCTGCTCGGTAAGCGCGTGGACTACTCCGGCCGTTCCGTGATTGTGATCGGCCCGAACCTGCGCATGAACCAGTGCGGTCTGCCCAAGAAGATGGCACTTGCTCTCTTCGAGCCCTTCATCATTCACCGCCTGAAGGAGCTTGGCTATGTGCACACCGTGCGCTCGGCTAAAAAGATGATTGACCGCAAGGAGTCTATCGTGTGGGATATTCTGGAGGAGGTCACCAAGGGCCACCCCGTGTTCCTGAACCGTGCTCCTACGCTGCACCGTCTTTCCATTCAGGCTTTCGAGCCTGTGCTGATTGAGGGTAGCGCTATTCGTCTGCACCCGCTCGTATGTACCGGTTACAACGCCGACTTCGACGGTGACCAGATGGCTGTACACGTGCCGCTGAGTGTTGAGGCCCAGCTTGAGGCCCGCCTGCTCATGCTCGCACCCAACAACATCTTCTCACCCGCCTCGGGTAAGCCCATCAGCACCCCCTCGCAGGATATCATTCTGGGTTCCTACTACCTCACTCACACCCGTGCCAAGGAGGTGAAGGAAAACCAGGACAATCAGAACCTGCTGCCGCTCTTCGAGTCCATCTCTGAGGTGGAGTTCGCTATTGCCGCTCGCAAGATTGGCTACCATGAGTGGATTCGCCTGAAGAACCCCGACTACGGCAAGACCGGTCGCGAGTTTGACCGCCTTTCCTTCAACCGCGAGAACGTCGGTCGCAAGACCATCGTGACCACGGCAGGTCGTGTGCGTTTCAACGAAATCTGGCCGAACGAAATCGGTTACATCAACCGCAACGTAGGCAAGAAGCAGCTGGGTGAAATCATCTGGCGTTGCTACCAGACCTGCGGTCAGGCTAAGACGGTCGAGACTCTCGATGCTCTTAAGTCCCTGGGTTACAAGGAGGCTACGCGCTCCGGTTGCTCCATCGGTATCGTTGATATGGTGGTGCCCGAGCACAAGAACGAGCTTATTGCCGCCGCTTACGACGAGGTGACCAAGGTGACCGAGCAGTATGAGGAAGGTCTGATTACCAATGGCGAACGCTACGAGAAGGTGGTGAACATCTGGTCTTCTACGACGGATGCTATCCAGAAGGAACTCTACACCAAGCTGGAGTACAACGACGGTTCCGCCGTTGCCAACCCGCTCTTCATGATGGTGGATTCCGGTGCTCGTGGTAACAAGGCTCAGATTAAGCAGCTCTCCGGTATGCGCGGTCTTATGGCTAAGCCCAGTGGTGAAATTATCGAGCGCCCCATTACCTCCAACTTCCGTGAGGGTCTGAGCGTGCTTGAGTACTTCATTTCCACCCACGGTGCCCGTAAGGGTCTGGCCGATACCGCTCTGAAGACGGCTGACTCCGGTTACATGACCCGTAAGCTCGTTGACGTGGCTCAGGATGTCATCGTTCGCGATGAAGATTGCGGCACTGACAATGGTATCACCATGACCGCCATCTATGACGGTGATGATGAAATCGCCAGCCTGTCCATGCGTATTTATGGTCGCGTGACCTGCGATGATATCTATGACCCCACCACGCGCGAAATCATCGTGGCCAAGAACGAGATTATCACCGACGAGGCCGCCAAGCGCATTGAGAGCGTGGGTATCGAGAAGGTTAAGGTGCGCTCCGTGCTCACCTGTGAGCTGACCAAGGGTTGCTGCGCCAAGTGCTACGGCCTGAACCTCGCCACCGGTAAGAGCGTGAAGGTGGGTGAGGCCGTGGGTATCATTGCTGCCCAGTCCATCGGTGAGCCCGGTACTCAGCTGACCATGCGTACGTTCCACGTGGGTGGTACGGCTTCTGCCTCTGCCAGCCGCCCCGAGTACGTGGCCAAGACTGATGGTCGACTTATCTACGATGAAAACCTGCGTGATCGCTGTGTGGAAGACGAGAACGGCAACAACGTCGTACTCTGCAAGAACGGCAGCGTGAAGGTATACGACTCCGAGGGTAAGGAGCAGGAATCTTACCAGCTCACCATGGGTGCCGTGCTGCACGTGAAGGATGGTGACCAGGTGACTGCCGGTACCATCATCGCTGAGTGGGATCCCTTCGCCATTCCGGTGATTGCCGAAGTGGGCGGTCAGATTGAATACGCTGACATGATTGAGGGTATTACCTGCCGCACCGAGTCCGGTCACAGCGATACCGGCCGTGGTACCACCATCATCATCGACCACCGCCAGGACCTCGCTCCCCGTATCATCGTGCACACTGCCAAGCCCGGCAGCGCCAAGGATCAGCCCCGCGTGTACTCTATCCCCACCGGTGCTTACCTCGCCGTGAGCAACAAGCAGAAGATTTCTGCCGGTACTCCCATCGCCAAGACCCCCCGCAAGGTGCAGAAGACCAACGATATTACCGGTGGTCTGCCCCGCGTGGCCGAGCTCTTCGAAGCTCGTCGCCCCAAGGATACCTGCACCCTGGCTGAGATGGACGGTATCGTCTCTATCGATGACGCCATGATTCGTGGTAAGAAGGTGGTGACCATCTATCGCGATGCTGAGGCTAAGGAGGCCGCCGGCAAGAGCCGCCGCCGCTCCTCCAAGCTCGAAACGCATGACGAGAATGAGGGCGCTATCTCCATCAAGCACCTGGTGCCCATGGACCGCCACATCATCGTGCACGATGGCGACTTCGTGCGCGCCGGTGAGCCCCTGTCCGACGGTTCCGAGGCTTCTGACGAAATCCTGCGCATTTGCGGCAAGGAAGCTCTGCAGGAGCACCTCGTCAACAAGGTTCAGCAGGTTTACCGTGTGCAGGGTGTGGAGATTAACGACAAGCACGTCGAAATCATCGTGTCCCAGATGCTGCGCAAGGTGCGCGTGAAGGATCCCGGTGATACCGGTCTGCTGTGGGGTGATGAGATTGACCGCACCACGCTCGCCCGCATTAACCGCGATACGATGAGCATGAACGGTCGCCCGGCTGACAGCGAGCCCATCCTGCTCGGTATCACGAAGGCCTCCCTCAAGACGGATTCCTTCATCTCCGCCGCCTCGTTCCAGGATACCACCCGCGTGCTTACCGAGGCCGCTACTCTGGGCAAGGTCGATATGCTGGAAGGCTTCAAGGAGAACGTCATCCTCGGTCACCTCATCCCGGCCGGTACCGGTTTCGACAAGTACCGCAACATCGTGGTCGAACCCGCTCCCGGTGCAACCGCCATCCCCCGCGCTCGCTGGGAAGATGATGAGGAGTTCACCGCTGCCGAAGAGACCATCTCCGTCGGTATCGATGAGTAAAACCGCCTGACGGTAACTCCGTACAAATCACCCGGCCCGGTCGCGCAACCCGCGTGACCGGGTCGATTGTTGTACCGGGGAGGGGGCACCGATCATCGGTACGCGTGAACGTATATCAAATCCGTTCAGTGGGGGGGCGTTGGGCGCAGTAAGACGTGACAATATGCGTGGACCCACGTGAAAAAAATCCCCCGCGTGGACTGCTGCCTGTGCGGGGGATTTTCGTACGAGCTGTGTCAAAGTTTGTGTACTTGTTCGCCGTTGCGAAACTTCTCGATGACGGTTGACATGAAGATGGATTCTTTGTTTGTCAACCGTGGGGGAAGCGCGTCGTTGCCGTTTATGTCCCGCAGGAAAGCGGCAATTTCGTACCGTAAGCCATCACCTTCAAATTTGGTGAAATACTTTCGATTGCGTCGACTGTCTTCGTAGCGAACTTCGAAATATTCCGTTTTCCACCAGGGGGCCGGCACATAGATGTAACCGGCTGTTCCGGCTATGCAGAGGTCGCCCTCTCGCTTGGCACCGATACCCACGGTGGCTGTAGCTGTTGCCCCGGGATAGATAAAATTGGCGCGTGTAAACGTATCCACCCCGGTGGCAGGGTCGATATCGGTTACGAATGAAATTTCCAGCGGTTGCATGCCCAGTAACTTGGTGATAGCCAGCAGGGGATAGCTGCCAAGCTCTGTGAACGCACCTCCGGCCTGTGTCACATCGTATTCTCTGAGTGCGCGGTTTGCTACCAGTTTGGTGAAGCCGGCATCTATGGCTTTTATGGTACCGATGGCTCCCCCCCTTGCTATGCCGGTGAGTTGGCAGAACCCCGGAGCGTAAGCTGTCTTTACGGCCTCCATCAGTACACAGTGTTTTGTAGCGGCCAGTTGGTACAATTCATCGGCCTGGGCTGTAGTCAGAGTAAGCGGTTTTTCACACAGCACATGTTTGCCGGACGAAAGTGCGGCTTTGGTGAAATCATAATGTGTGTGGTGCGGGGTGGCTATGTAAACAGCGTCCGTAACCGAAAGCATGTGAGCCAGTTCAGAATATGCCCCGGCTATTTCATATTCAGCGGCGAATTGTGAGGCCTTTTTCCTGTCTCGTCCGAAAACCGCTGTTACTTCCATGCCACTCACAAAGCGAGATTCCTTGAGGAAACGACCGGCTATTCGCCCGCACCCAACAATACCGACCCGGACTATGGGGGCGAGTAATTGGCGTAAATCGGAGGATGATACGCCTTTCGTCCGCTCCAGGTAAATGACTTCGCAATACTCTTTCAGGTAATCGAAAGTGCCGACCCAGTCAGAGCCGATAACGAAGAGATCTGCGCCGTATTTTTCTATATCCTGTATTTTCTGGCCTTCTTCTTCTTCGATGATGATTTGGTCTGCCAGACCGCTGCGGCGGACATTTTCTATGCGCTCTTCGCAACTCTGCACGACATTCAGTTTACCTCGTGTCTGGTCATACAGGTCACTGGTCACACCCACGATAAGCCGGTCTCCCAGTTTACGGGCACGCTCCAGCAAGCGGCGATGTCCGGTGTGGAACAGGTCGAAGGTGCCGTAGGTGATGACTGTTTTCATGTTTTATTAGCTGTATGTGTCGATGAATTTGTTGACAGCTTCCTCAAACGGAACTTCTCTGACCATTTGTTCAACGGAGGGGTGTTTGAATCCAACCGTTGGGGGGTAAGCCATGTAATCACCGTAAAAGAATTGCAGATAGCTGCGAGATTGGTTGGGGGCGTTGAGTTCATGCCCTTCAAAACTTAATTTGCGCAGGGGGAAGATAGTGTCGTAGCTCAGGGCTGTATTTTTGGTGAAATCGATGGCCGGTGAGAGGAAAATTCCCGGTTGTTCGCATTCCGGTAGTGGTGATTTACCGTTCAGCACTTCGTCGGCAATTTTTGCCTGAACCTGTTCATCGCTCAGATTGATAAACGGCGGCAGGTAGACAACGCCTTTTTTGAATCGGGTGAGACGAGATTCAACTTCTGCTTTGTTTTCGCTAGTAATAGGGGCAGAGAAAAAGTGAAACGGATATATGTCAATATTCAGCGGAGTGCCTTCAAAACCAATTTGCAGGAAGGCGTGTTGTTTCCATGTGAACCCTTCGTCTTTGGGGAAAAGCGTCGGCAGCTGGGCCAGCAGTTTTTCATAGTCCGGGCGCATCATGCTTACGTCAAGGTCATCATCCCAGGGGATAAAGCCTTTGTGGCGTACTGCACCCAGCAACGTACCGTAATCCAACCAGTACCTCAGGCCGTTTTCTTCACATTTTCTTGCAAACAGAGCAAGCAAAACTGTATTGCCATCTTGCAGCAGTCGTAACTTCCCTGTCGCCGGAGGCAGTTGGTTGATGGGGTTGGCGTAGATGAGCAGATTACGAATATCTTCCAGCCTTGCTTTCAGTGTAGCGCTTTTCCGGCGTTTGCGTGCTTCTGAGCGCTTTCTTGCCAGTTCCCTTATCCAGAAGGGGAGCAGGCAGGCTATTCTGAACTTAAACTGAGAATGTTGGCTCATCTGTAAGAAAAGTGATTTTTAGTATCAGCGCATGTACAATTGCTCATTGGTCAACCCGGTGAGCAGTACCAGTTTGCGCCCCAGATACCGGATAACAAGGAAAAGGGTTGCCAGCAGGGGAACCCCGATGATGAGGTAGCCCATCCAGGTCATTTTGCTGACGGCGTAGTTGTACTCCACGGCCTGCTCAGCAGCGGGCATGTCGGGTACGGGAAGCAGGAAGTAGAGGGCAAGCCCGAAATTCATAGCGGCGGAAAAGAGCAGGGAACCGGCGGTCATGAAAGCTGCACGGTTCAGCACGGCGTTGTAGTTGCTCTGCAGCCCTTTCTCACGTACGGTACCCTCGATTCGGCGGATGTCGAAAATGGAGTCAGAATACACACATGCGCGCAACAGGGAGCCCTCCTTACCACCACCTACCAGCGTGGCACCGGCGAGCAACAGGGCGATGATAGCCTCTTTCGCGGCGTACCACCAGGGCGTGTCGGGGCGGATGGCAAGGGCATCCCCCGTGTTGGCGTAAATGGTGACCACGCCGGTCAGAATGGTACCAAGCAGCCCGAAGGCAGTCATGGCCTCTATTTTGCGCTCGGTAATCAGGCTATAGATACCGCAGCCTATGGGCAGAGCCAGTGCCACGACCATGGCCCAGGTGGTGCCCAGGTGCCATAACTTGTCGCCGGTAGCGGAGCAGTTGTCCAGAATGAGTACGGGGGCCAGTACGCTCAGTAGTACGTTAAGCAGGCTCTTGGTGGCTTTATCCATGGGCTTTTACTTCATGCTTGCGATGGCGGCGGCCATGTCAGCCGCGCGGAAGGTGCTGCTGCCGGCCACCAGGCAGTCGGCGCCGACCTCGGCGCACAGGGGAGCTTGCGTGGCGCCTATACCGCCGTCCATCTGAATGATGAAGTTCAGCCCCTGTTCCTTGCGGGCAGCATCGAGCACGCGCACTTTGTCGAGCACTTCACCCATGAAGCTCTGGCCACCAAAGCCCGGCACGACACTCATCACCAGCACCATGTCTAGCTCAGCGAGATAGGGG
The DNA here is from genome assembly GCA_045646325.1 of Akkermansia sp. Classification (GTDB taxonomy): domain Bacteria; phylum Verrucomicrobiota; class Verrucomicrobiia; order Verrucomicrobiales; family Akkermansiaceae; genus Akkermansia. Next base: position 10,016 of record JAZRKM010000116.1, read on the forward strand.
AGCACCTTTTCTACGGGGGTGGCCGGGTTTACGGCCAGGCCTGCGTGGGCTCCACCCTCGCGGATGGCTGCCAGAGTAGCGTGCAGGTCGACATGCCCTTCACGCTCCACGTGGATGGTAATCATGTTCATGCCGGCCTTCAGGAAGCGGGGCAGGTAGTGATCGGGAGCATCTATCATGAGGTGGGCGTCCAGATAGGCCTCTGCCGGTACACTGTTGCGGATGGCCGCACAGATGTCGGGACCGAAGGAGATATTGTCCACAAAGGAACCATCCATCACATCGAGGTGCAGCCAGTCCGCCCCTGCTGCGAGGGCGTGGGCTGCTTCATCCCCGATACGGCGGGAATCACAGGCAAGCATGGAAGGGGCTATAAGCATGGTACGTGTGCTTGGTTACGATTTTTCTGCCCAACAGCATACCTGTAAAGTGAGCGTTTGGCAAGTGAAATCATAGTGATGGCGCTTAAAGCGTTCGGATTATGACATGGAGTTCCGGAAGATATGTGGAAATAAGTGTCAGCGTTTCGGCTTGTTCGGGCGCTCTCTGGCTTGACCTCGAACATTTAGACTTTACTTTGAGGAAATATCAGTGTAGAATCTCAACCTCAGAATGTAAAGAAACGGTGCTGGTATGATGGACACAGGATTACAGGGAATTACCTCTCGGTTGACGGTTGTTATTGTGTTGCTCGTTGTAATGTTTGGTGCATTATGGGCGACAGCTCTGAGTTGTGGGGATTGGTGGCTGTTTTTTCCAGTGGTAATCATGATGTATGGAGCTCTGAAAAGCCGATTGATCGCATATATGATGCTGCCTGTAGCTTACGTCTGCCTTTTCCATGCCGGCGCTTTGTTTGACGCGTATGAGCTATTTGTTGTGCCCGGGGATTTATACGAAAAGTTGGTAGCTTTAAAGATAGCGTATGTGCATACGACCCCTCTGTCGTATTGGCTGGGAATATTGGGTGAATTGTGTGTGTTAGTGGTCAGTTGTTTTACTTGTCGCTTCATTCTGAGCCGTGTTTTGAGCAGGAAAATCTGTGGCGAGACTCAATTGAATGCCTGAGTTGTGGAAAATTAATCGCGAATAATTTGAAATGAAAGAGTTAAAGAATCTTGTGAGATATTGGGGAAGCTGGGTGCTGTTGCTGGTTGCCTTGCTGCTGGTGATGGTGAAGCTGAGAATAGATGCCGGGGGGTGGAGTGTGCGGTCTCTGAAGTCAGCAGAGATGTGTTGTTCGTTTATTTTTGTTTTTACCCATTATCTGGTCTCAATGCTACTGCTTTTAGTTTGCTCGCTGAGAAGCCGCATAGTGGCCTATGTTATTCTGCCATATGTCGTTATATTGTTGCTGGTTTCGCTCTATATTCACTATGCGTATGGTTATGTTGCCTTTGCTGAACAGATTACTGCCTTGATGGGCACTACTTGGCATGAGTTGAGTGGGCTTATTCGCCCGGCTCATTGGGTTGGCTCAGTGATTTTGGTTGTTCTTTTGTTTGCCGGTATTTGGTGTATGCGCCGATTTGTGTCGGTGTTAAAAGGTGTTCGTTCGAGGGTGATTTTGGGGGGCTTTGCGGTATATGTGGCTCTTTCTTCCGGTTTTGTCGTAGTCTGTGCAGAGTTATGTCCGGGGTGGCTTTTGCCGTTCTTGTATGGAACTCGTGTTATTGGTATGTCTGAGTCTGAAAGGGAAGACTTGAAGAGTAATATTGTGAATGATACTTGTCCTGCATATGCTCGTAGAGTTCTGTTGCCTTTTTATCGCCAGCTGGGAGTTCCCTGCATGATTATTGATTGGTATATGCCAAGTGAACTGGTCCCATCGGAGTTGACTCCGTCTTCCGTAAAAGAGGGGAGTGGTGACAATATGTCCGTGGTGTTTGTCATCGGTGAATCTTACCGTAGTGACCATGCTTCGTGGAATGGGTATCATCGGGAAACATTGCCCCAACTTTCTCAATATCGTGATGAGATTATTAATTTCCCCTATTTTGCCTCGTATGCTACCTCTACGGCATCTTCAATTTATGGTCTGCTAACAGATGCTACGTGTAAACAGAGGAATGCAAAATCTACCTCTTTTATCGGATTGTTTAAAAAGCATGGATATAGTGCTTACCTTGTATTATGCCGAACAACCCATTGGGAGTACACCCCTGATATTTTTGAAGCTCTGGACAATAAACTTGACTGCGTTTATGAAGCGAAAAATAGTGAAGAGGTTGAAAATAAAGTCAAGGAACTCGCCGCTTTGCCCGGTAAGAAACTTATCATTATCGAAGACGGAACAGGCCATGCTCCTTACGAACACGAACCGCAATTTGCTTTGTTTGGTAATCAACGTACTGTGGATTGCTATGATAATGCCCTGTTACAGACGGATGATTTGCTTAGTAGATTGGTGAAAAATCTTTCTGATAGTGAGTCTGTTTTGCTGTATGCCTCTGACCATGGTCAATCGTTTGGTGAGGGTGGGCATTACATGCATGGAGGCGCGCTTTCAGTCGTAGAACAACGGCATGTATTCGCCTTCCTCTGGACGTCCGCTTCTTATCGTTCCAAACGTGCTGAAATGATTACCAATATTCAGGGTAATTGCAACAAATACCTTTCGCACGATGATATTTACTACTCCATTCTTTCTCTGGGTGGAGTGGAGTGTGCCGTGCCTGAGGCCAGAGAGTGGAACTTTACCCTCCCGCTGGAACAACGACCGATTGAAAAAGAATTTATTCTGAAGGATTAACTGTGTTTGCAGGTGGTAAGGCGGTCGGAGCCCATTTGTCTACATAAAACTTACTGAACGTTTTCCCCAAATGTTGGTGAATAATGTCAGGGTCACTGCATATGCTGCTGTATGCCATTATACAAACCCCGGAATTGTGCATATTTCGAAGCTTGTCAATGATTTTCGGGGAGGAAAACGCATAATTGCCGGATATGATAACCAGTTTGAGGTTGTGTTTTATTGCCAATTCAAGTTGCGGCTCATTGAATATGCTGTAAGCAGCGTGAGGGAACCCGCATTTCTTGGCTCGCACCACGCCGCTTGTTGAGAAACATTCCAGTATCATTCTGTCCGGTAACGGAATTTCGCGCATCAATAAGTCGTAGTTCGTTATTTTGTCCGTTACCAGAATCATCTCAGGGTGTTCGAGCATGAGCTTGTATATGTCGCTGCCCAGCAGAACAGAGTATTGGCCATCAATTTTCAGTTTTTTAACGGTGGCGGAATCGAGTTTGCTGTTCTTGGGAATTCCGGTGATTTTGCAGAAATAGTCTCTGTCGTGAGCGGCCAGCAGGTGACCATCATCGGTCTCGATTAAATCCAGTTCGATAAATTGAAATCCCCTTTTGAGCGAATCGATAACAGCTTCCCGCGAATTAGTATAGAGGAATTCATGAATGCCGCCGCCATGTGCAATATAGCCTTCTTGTGCGGTAGGGCCGTTGTTGTTGTAAAAGCGGGCTGATGACGGTGAGTTATAGTGTTCGCAAAAGTAATGGCGCTGTTCAGAAGTGCTTTTTATGGCAATGAAAAGGATTGCAACAGCTGCTAGTGTAGATGTGATTATTGCAGATGGTTTAATTTTCCCGGCCATGACGCTATTGATAGGTTTCCGTGGGTTATGCTACCTTATTTTAAGGCTGATGTACAGAAAAATATGTTAATGAATGAGAGTGGGATAGAATATAAGCATTCGGTGAATGCGCTGCCCTCCGCTCTCTGCTCCCGCGTAAAATCCATGTGAAACAAGGGTTTTGGCTTGCAATAGGCTCAAAATGCTGTAAAATAACCCGCGTTATGGCAGACCGTACCTATACAGACCCCGTTCGAATGGAAAAAATCGTCAGCCTCTGCAAGCGCAAGGGCTTCATTTTTCAGGCAGCTGAAATCTATGGCGGCCTCAACGGCTGCTGGGACTACGGTCCCCTGGGTGTTGAGCTCAAGCGCAACCTGAAAGATTATTGGTGGCGTGTTCACGTGCAGGAGCGCCCTGATATTCTGGGTATGGATGGTTCTATCCTCACGCACAACTCCGTGCTGGTGGCCAGTGGCCACGTGGGTGGTTTCTCCGACCCGCTCTGCGATTGCCTGCTGAGCAAGGAGCGCTTGCGTGCCGACCAGATTCCCGCCCAGAGCGGTGTGGCTCTCTGGTGGAAGGGAGCCACCACGAAAGATGGCTCTTGGAGCACGAAGAAAGAGTTTTCCATGCTGACTGTCGAGGGCAACGAGAAGGAGGTGAAGAATGCTCGCCGCAGCGCCCTGCAGTACTACAGCCAGATTTCCGGTAAGAATATTCCCCAGGCTGAGCTTGAGCTGCTTGAAGAGAGCACCGAGACCGTGACCGACAGCGTGCGCTACAACCCCGCCAATGGTTCCCTGGTGACGGAGGCTCGCTCGTTCAACCTGATGTTCAAGACCACCATCGGTGCTACCTCTGATGAGAATGACCCCTCCAGCACCGGTTGGCTGCGCCCGGAGACCGCTCAGAGCATCTTCTGCCAGTACAAGAATATTCTCGATTCCTCCCGTACCAAGATTCCCTTCGGTATCGCCCAGATTGGTAAGTCCTTCCGCAACGAGATTAACCCGCGCAACTTCACCTTCCGTTCTCGTGAGTTCGAGCAGATGGAGGTGGAGTACTTCTGCCGCGCTGAGGATGGTTTCCGCCTGACGGATGAGTGGCTGGAGAAGAGCCTGCAGTTCTACGAGAATATCGGTATCTCCCGCGAGAAGATTCACATCCTCGACGTGCCGGAAGATGAGCGTGCTTTCTATTCGAAGAAGACTTATGACCTTGAGTATGAGTTCCCCTTCGGTATTCAGGAGCTCATGGGTATCGCCTACCGCACGGACTATGACCTGGGCCGCCACCAGGAGGGCTCCGGCAAGCCGATGGAGTACTTCGACGAGGCGACCCGCGAGAAGTTCATTCCCCACGTGGTGGAGCCCTCTGCCGGCTGCGACCGCTCCGTGCTCGCTGTCATCTGCGAGGCTTTCGACGAGGAAGAACTGGGCAAGGACGGCAAGAGCGACATCCGCACCGTCATGCGTTTCCACCCGCGTATGGCCCCCATCAAGGCCGCAATCTTCCCGCTGCTCAAGAAGAACGCCGAGCAGGTGCGAATCGCCCGTGAAATCGAGGCTGAGCTGCGCCCGTTCATGAATGTGTTCTACGATGAGACCGGTGCTGTCGGTCGCCGCTATCGCCGTCAGGATGAAGTGGGTACTCCCTTCTGCATTACGGTCGACTTCGAGACCCTGGGTGAAGAGGGCGATCCTGCGCTGAAGGACACGGTCACCATTCGCCACCGCGACTCTATGGAGCAGGAGCGACTGGCCATTAAGGACCTGCTGCCCTGGCTGCTGAAGAAGATTCACTAATCCCATCACGGCCCGCAGGTGCTCGGAGTGCCTGCGGGCCGTACTGCAAACAGACCTTATGAAATCCCTTGCTTCACTGCCGGAGGAATTGCACGAGCAGGTGGTTCGTGCTATGTTAGCCGGGGAGGAACCCCTGTGGATTGCGCAGCCTATTCCTTCGCTGGTGAACCGTTTGACGGTACCCTCTATATTCTTTGCTGTGTTTGCCGTGTTTTTCTCGGCGCTGTTTGTGGCCTTTGCCGGTTGGGCGGGGATGCCGTTTCTGCTGATTTTCATTGCCATACCGACTGCGACTCCTTTCTTGGTCCGTCGGCGCATGCGGCGCACGGTGTATGTACTGACGGCTCGTCGGGCACTGTTGCTGCGCCCGGAGGGGCGCAAAGGGTGGCAGACGGTAGCCTGGCCGCTTGCTCCCGGTATGGTGAAGGAGCGCGTGTTGCGTGCTGATGGTAGCGGGGATCTCATCTTCGGCTACGAAGGCGGTAGTGACAAAGACTCCAATCCGGTGCCCATGGGCTTTTTCAACTTGCCCGAACTTCGCCGCCTGGAGCAGCTGCTGATGGATATCACCGAACCACGGCCTGCTATGAAAGGTTAAAAATGATGACGGTCGACGAACTACCCTACAATGAGCGTGAAATGCTACAGAATACCCTGCTGCGCGGCGAGCGGGTACTGTGGCTGGGGCGCCCGCAGCCGATGCTGTGGACCTTGCGACAGTGTGTGATGGTGGGCCATCTCTGGCTGCCTGCACTGGTGTTGGGCTGGTTTACCTTCGGAGCCTGGCAGGAGGGTTTTTCGGCCGTAGTGAAGGCGCTGGTCGGGGTGCCGGCACTGGGCTTGCTGGTGCTCACTCTGGTGAGCCCCTGGGTCGGGCGTAGCTGGCAGCGCCGCACCTTGTATGTGCTGACCGATAGGCGTGCGTTGGTGCTGCGCTATCGCCCATGGGGTGTGCGGGTGTTGATCTTCCGCCGCCATGCTGACATGGTGTATGCCTTCACCCGTCATCGGAATGGTACCGTCAGTCTGGAACTCGGTATTTCCATTTGCTGGAATCGCTCTCCCGAGGGCTTCCTTTATCTGCCCGCCGAGGCGTGGGAAGAACCCTACACTCTGATGAAACAAGCTCTATGACGCCGGATGAATATATGCACCGGGAATTGCTCCCTGGCGAACAAATGCTCTACCTGCACCGGCAGAAGCGGGGGTGGAAATGGTGGTGGCGCTGGGTGACGGATGTGTTCGAGAGTGCGCTACCGATATTTTTCATGTTGATGCTTCCGGTTGGGTGGTGCTGTTTGCCTCTGGCTCCGGATTTGCTGTTGTTCTGGTTCACTGTGGTGCTGGTGGTATTGCTCTGCCGACTGCTCGGCTATATAGGCGCTCGTGTGAGGGAATGGGCTCGCCTGGCTGTTACGTCGCATCGCGTTATCTGCATGCAGCGTGCAGGTGGGCAAATCAGCCTGACGAGTTACCCGCTGCCGAAGCTGACTGCCGTAGTTGACGGGCGAAATGTCAGGTTGGAGGGGTGTTGGTTCGGGACTGATGTCAGGTTCCGGGGCGTGGCGGAACCGGCTCAGCTCGTGGCCCTCATCGAGCAGGCTCAGGCTGCCTATCTCCCTTTTCCCCGGCCGATGACGCAAGACGGAACTCACCCCTTGTTGCCTGTTGGTGATGTGCTGTACGGGGCAGGGGTAGAGGAGCCGGAACATCCTACGTGGCGGCAATGGAGCCTTCTTGCGGGGCTGTTCATCTTCTGCATATCCGTAGCGGTGAGTGCGTTGGTTGAGCCGCCGACGGGGAGGTATGCTGGCTTTGGTTGGGTGGTGTTTGTGTTGTTGATGGGCTTGGCAGTGCTGATGTCGCGTGCCTATGTGCGTAGGCTTCGCCGTGCTCCGGATTCGTTTGCCATCGGCAGCAGTGGAGTGTATATGGCGGGGTGGGAGCCATGTCCGCCAGCTGATTGTTACCCCTTTACCAAAGATTTACTTGCAGATGGTAGTGTTCTGCTGTTTTTTCTACCGGAGCAGAAATCGGAATCGAAAATGACTCGCTTGCCACTCCTTCATGTGCGCGATGAGTCCAGGCAGGTGGAGATGCTGCTCATGGCGATAGCCCACCCTCCACAAGCAACGAGGGTGCTGGACTCAGAGCAGGCTCTTAATACCCAGGGCAACGAGTAGCAGGCCGGCTGTGGTTTCGAGCCAGCGGGTGGGCAGGTGGTGCAGCAGACGGGCGCTGTGAAATGCCGCCAGTGAACATACAAACGTTACTCCGCCTATAATGCCCACATTCACCAGCAGCTCTGATGTGCTGAGGTCCGCGCCGCCGATATTGCCCAGAGCCATGGCCACCCCTACTGCCAGCGCATCGATGGCCGTGGCTATGCCTACTACCAGCAGGGCAAAAAGTCCTAGCGGGTTGCAATTTTTGCAGCATTCGCATTCATCATCATCTTTCCATGCACCGTAGATAACGTACGCCCCCAACCCGCAGAAAACGGTGGCGACAATACCGCCTTGCCACTGTGCTACGCTGGCACGCACCTCTTCGCCGCCCATAAACCCCAGCAGCGGCATGCCGGCCTGAAACCCGCCCACAGTCAGGGCTAACCACAGCGAGTGCCACAGGCGCCTGCACCTCAGTACCAGGCCGTAGGAAAAGGAGTACACGGTGGCATCTACTGCCAGTGCCAGGGCAATGATGATGATTTCAAACATTAGTGTTGAGAAAAAGCAGGCGGGCCGCAGCCCGCCGTGCTTTGAGATATTCGTGTATCGGATTTTTAATAGTGACCGCCGCGGTCACCGTTGTGCCACTTCCAGGCTGTTTCTACAATCTGGGTGACATCCTGGTACTTGGGAATCCAGCCCAGAATTTCGGCAGCCTTGCGGGAATCCGCAATCAGGCGGGGCGGGTCGCCCTCACGACGGGGACCGTATTCCACGGGGGCTTTCATGCCGGTTACCTTCTCAGCGGCATCGATAATCTGCTTCACGGAGAAACCGTTGCCGGTGCCGAGGTTGAACCAGTTGGTGTCGCCGCCCTTCATTAGGTAATCCAGCGCGCGCAGGTGAGCATCTGCCAGGTCATCTACATGGATGTAGTCGCGAATGCAGGTGCCGTCCGGGGTGTCATAGTCGGTGCCGAACACCGTGATACCGGGGCGCTCGCCCTTAATGGCCTGCAGGATGACGGGGATGAGGTGACTCTCCGGCTCGTGGTCTTCGCCGATAAGGCCGTCCACCGAGGCGCCGGAGGCGTTGAAATAGCGCAGGAATACGCTCTTGAGGCCATAGGCGCGCTCGCAGTCCTTGCACACCTTCTCCAGCATGTACTTGGAACCGCCGTAGGGGTTGATGGGGTCTTGCTTCTCTGTCTCGGGGATAGGTACCTGAGTGGGCTCACCATAGGTGGCGCAGGTGGAGGAGAAGACGAAGCGCTTGCAGCCGCCCAGCATCATGGCGCGCAGCAGCACCAGGGGTTTGGCGATGTTGTTCTCGTAGTATTTGAGCGGGTCGGTTACCGACTCACCCACCTGAATGAAGGCTGCGAAGTGCACCACGGCGTCAAACTTGCCGTTGACGAGCAGGGGATACACAACGGCGGGGTCGCCCAAATCGCCCTTCACGAGCTTTACTTCTTTGTCGACAATAGCGGCGGGGTGGCCGTAGACCATGCTGTCGAGCACAGTCACATCAGCCCCGGCTTTTACCAGCTGACGTACGGTGTGCGAGCCGATATAGCCGCAACCACCTGTAACGAGTACTTTCATGATTGTATGTGGGGATAACGGTTAAGGGAATTAGAGCATGGCCGCCAGCATGGACTCCAGCTTGCGGATGTCGGCAGCGAAGCGGCGAATGCCGTCGGCTGTCTTTTCGGTGGCCATGGCATCCTCATTGAAGAGGAAGCGGAAGCTCTTCTCGTCTGCCGGAATGCGCTCGATGTCGCTGGCTTTGGCGGCTTCTTCATTCAGGCAGGGGGCCACGGGCTCCTCGCTTGCGGCGAGCTCAGCCAGCAGACCGGGGGAGATGGTCAGCAGGTCGCAGCCGGCCAGTGCCAGCACCTCGCCCTTATTGCGGAAGGAGGCACCCATAATCTGCACAGGGTAGCCGAACTTCTTGTAGTAGTTGTAAATGGTGCGTACGGAAACCACGCCGGGGTCAGTCTCGGCGGTGTATTCCTCCTTCGTGTTCGCCTTGAACCAGTCGAGGATTCGGCCTACGAACGGGGAAATGAGGCGCACGCCTGCCTCAGCGCATGCCACAGCTTGTACCAGGCTGAAGAGCAGGGTCAGGTTGGTGTGAATGCCCTCTTGCTCCAGCACTCGGGCGGCCTGAATACCCTCCCAGGTGGAGGCTATCTTGATGAGTACTCGCTCGCGGGGAATACCGGCGGCCTCGTACATACCCATGATGCTGCGGGCGCGGGCGACCGTGGCTTCTGTGTCGAAAGACAGGCGGGCGTCCACCTCGCTCGACACGCGACCGGGTACGCGCTTGAGAATCTCCAGACCGAAGGCCACCACGACCTTGTCCACAATCTCATCCATCAGCGCGGGGGTGATTTCACGGCCTTTGTAGGGGGCTACGGCTTCCTCCACAATGCTGCGGTACTCGGGCTTGCCGGCTGCAGCGAGAATGAGGGAAGGATTGGTGGTGGCATCCTGCGGGGCGAACTCCTCCATCTGGCGGAAATCACCCGTATCAGCTACCACGGTGGTGTACTGTTTCAGTTGCTCAAGTTGTGTTGCCATAAGCATTCGTGATTATTCTGCGCACCGATTCTACCATACACTGTTCGTGATGACAAGCCGCATTTGTGGTCTTGGCGTGGAAAAAATCCATGCTCAGCCGGGTAAAATGTGTGCTAGAGCGACATTTTTCAACGATTATGCTTGACTCGGGCCCGCCCATCTGTATAATCCCCTCCGCGCTGCGACGGTAACGCAGCCTGAAAGACTATGAAAGCTGATCTGCACCCCAAGTACAATCCTGTTGTGTTCGTGGACATCACCACGGGCCGCCGCTTCATCACCCGCTCCACCGCTACCTCCGCCAAGAAGGAGGAAATCGATGGTGTGGAGCACTATGTGATTTCCTGCGGTATCACCTCCGACTCTCACCCCTTCTTCACCGGTAAGAACCAGTTCGTGGACACCGAGGGTCGTATCGACAAGTTCCAGAAGCGCTTCGGCTCCGTGCGCCGCGCCAAGAAGCCCACTCTGGGCTAAATATCCCCGGAACCACCAAGTTTCACAAGCCTGCAGTCCTCGGATTGCAGGCTTTTTCGTGCCTGTAGGCTGCTCGCGCGTGCGTATTGTGCGCGTGAGCGTGTTTTTTGCTTGCATATTGACTAAAGTGTGAGATACTGGTGGGAGAAGCTATGCAAGAAGAAGCTGAAAACTTTTACAAAGAGCCGTCGAGCAAAGAGTGGGCCGGGTTCTGGACTCTTGTGGCCGTGCAGGCGGTGAATGCCTTTAATGAGAAGGCGGTGCAGTTCCTGCTCATTCCGTTGGGGGTGTGGTTGTGGGGGACGGCCGGCAGTGATTTGGAGTATTTCCTCGGTGCGATATTCGTGTTGCCCTATATCTTATTCTCGCCCTTGGTGGGGTGGCTGGCGGACTGTTTCTGTAAGACTCGTATCATTCAGGTGATGAGCCTGCTGCAGATAGTGGTGATGAGCTGCATGTTGTTCTGCTTTTACAAGACGGATATGCGCGGGGCGATTATCTGGTTTGCGGTGTTTGCCACGCAAGCCACGATATTGAGTCCGGCAAAGAAGGGGATTGTGAAGGACCTGCTGGGGTCGCGATACATCGGCTTCGGGTCGGGTATCATAGAAATCAGTCTGGTATTTGTGCTGCTGCTGGCGCAGATTGGTGTGTTCTTCTGGTTCAGCTATCTGCTTGATTCCTACACGAGTGAATATGTGGCGGTGCATGGTACTGATATCGGGGATCAGGAGTCGGGCTGGAGTGCCGTCAAATTCCCCACGATAGTATTTATTTGCATAGCCGGTGTGGTGGCGCTGTGTTCATTCCTGCTGCCCCGCTATCCGGTAAAGCCGAACAAGCCCTTTGCCTGGAGCCTGTTCTATGAGCACTTTGTGCAGGTGAAGTACCTGTGGAAAGACCGTGAATTGCGCCTGAGCGAGCTGGGTATTGCTTATTTCTGGAGCTTAGCCGGCTCCCTGTTCCTGATTCTTATTCAGATAGCCAAAGAAATGGCTGCGGCCGACCCGTCGATAGATTTCTCCATGCAGTGTGGCATCTTGATGGCCTGGCTGGGTGGCGGCGTGGTGTTGGGTGGAGCCGTGGCCTCGCTGCTGTGCCGTGGTAAGAATGAGCTGGGGCTTATTCCCTTCGGTGCCATTGGTATCACCATCAGTACGTTCATGCTCACCATGCTGGAGGTCGACAGCCTGGCCAGCAATATCTTCCTGACCCTTACGGGCGCTTTCGGTGCGGCGTATCTGGTACCGCTCAATGCCTTCCTGCAAGATAACTGTGACCCCGCCAACCGTGGTAACATCATTGCAGCCGGTAATCTCATCGACAACCTCATGGGGCTGGTAGCCGTGGTTATCATGTGGCTGATGAACAACTACGGGGCCGGTCCTCGTGATCAGTTCCTGGTGCTTTTCCTGCTTAGCGCCTTCATTATGGTGACATCTCTGCGACTGATTCCGCAGGAATTCATCCGCATGGTGGGTATCTGGTGCATGCGTTTCTTCTATCGCCCGCGAGTTATCGGGGCTGACCGCATACCCCCGGTGGGTGGGGCGCTTATTGTGTGTAACCACGTGACTTATGCGGACGCCCTGTTCCTGACCATGATTTGCCCTCGGCCGATTCGCTTCGTTGTGGCGGAGGAATTCATGGCGGCCAAGTTGCTGGGCTGGTTGCTTGAGATTTTCAACTCGCTGCCTATTTCGAGCCACAACCCGCGCGAGGCTATCATGAAGGCGGCCAAGGGGATTGAGAAGGGCGACCTTATCTGCATATTCCCCGAGGGGCAGCTCACCCGCACCGGGTGCCTGACTCCCATTCGCCGCGGTATGGAAATCATTGCTCGCCGCGCTCATGCGCCAATTATCCCCATTTACATGGATGGGCTTTGGGGGAGCGTGTTCTCCTACTACAGAAACCGATTCTTCTTCACGCTGCCGTTCAAATTGCCGCGTCATGTGCCCTACAGTTACACGGTGATGGTAGGGGAGCCCATGCACGAGGATTTTAATTCTCAGGCGGTGCTTGCGGCGTTCCGAAGTTTGTCGGCCGGGTGTTTGGAGGTAGCCGGTGGCGGCAGCCGAGATGAGTTGTTGCGCCTGCTCGAAGTGCGTGGCCGCCGTCCTGTCGTTCACTGGAAGGGTGGTTCTCTGAGTGGTTTCCAGGTAGCCGGTGCGGTTATTTCCCGCAAGGTGCCTGAGAATTGTCCGCCGCTTGCAGCCAAGTGGATAGAGGCGCTGCTGGAGGCCACGCGTGACCTGGAGCAGCTGCACCGCCTGTGGCTTAATGTGGAACAGGTGCGCCGCGTGAACGCCCTCAAAGAGGGGCGCCACCGCCTGCTCACCACGGTGGGGCATGGAGAACCGCATGAAATGGTGCTCGGCACGCTCTGGCCCATTATCACCCGTACTCCTGTACACCTTATCGATTCGGCTGATGAGCCGATAGAGAACCGCATTTCCCAGATTGTGGGCAGTACTCACATGCGCCGTATTCTGCTGAAGGCCATCCCGCCGCGCCAGATGCCCTTCTACGATTTCAGCAATGGCCCCGATATTTCTACGCCGAACATGCGCTGGCGCCCCTGTTATGCCACACCCGGCGGTACTATTATCTCCATGAGCACAGTACACAGTGTCTTCAAACTTTCTGACGGCACGATACAGCTGGGTGTGCGCCCCCGCACGCGTGGGTTGCTCTTGCCCTGCTACCGTGTACAGGGGAATGGCGGAGCTGAAGATGGGGTGGTGCTTTCCGGCCCCAGCCTGGCATCCCCTTATACCTGCTCGTCTAAGCTTTATCTCGACGAAATCGGTTTCCTTAAACAACTGTTCTGATTTACTACGAGGGCTTAGATTGCCTGTACAAAAAGCCGCGGCGCCTCTCAGGGTGCCGCGGCTTTTATGTGAAGATTGTTGTGGCGCTGCTCAGTGCTTTTTACGCAGGGTATGCAGGCGCTGCTCCATTTTGGGGCGCAGGTGGTGCTCAATCCATGCATAGGCGGCCTCCAGACCGTCCGATTTGAAGATGCGGCCTATCTGGGCTTCGACTCCTGTGGCGTTGCCGGTGAGGCGCAGGAAATCGTTGCTGGTGAATTCAATGAAGAGCTTGCCGTCTATCTGTCCACGGAATGAGAGAATCCACTCACGTACATAGAGCGCAAGGATGGCATCTCCCACCCAGGCTTGGGCGCGTGTTTTGGGGTCTAAATCAGGGGGAAGGGCGGACATAGGCGTGAAAAGGTGGTAATCAGGCGGTAAGGGTGCCTGTCATGGGGGTGGTGGACGCGGGTTGAATGGGGGCAGTCGGCTGCGGTTCCGGCGGCATGAGCTGCTGAAGGCGCTGTTGCACCTCGGTTTCGGCGTCAGAGTTCCAGTAGCCAGAATCGAGCTCGATGGCTATGTTGCTATAGGGAAGGCGGGTGGAGGTGCGGATGTAGAGAATCCGGAAATCCTTGGCTGCCTGAGCCAACTGCATGTCGATAACGCGATTGTTGACGCTGTAGTGAAAACGCCCGAGTAGCAGTTTTTCCAGTTCGTTGCGGTGCTGGGTGATACCCGGGGCTCGCTCTTCGGGTACAACGGAGAGCTCATGGCTCACCCAGATACGCGGTACAACAGCGCCTTCGATTTCGAGCAAATCGAGCACCTCGCGAAAGGTGTCGACCGTGTTGGCGGGTACGGTGATACTCACGATACCGCTTCCGGCCGGCAGCGGGCAGGCGGGATCTGCCACCACTACCCAGTTGCGCGCTCCCAGTTGCAGCAGATTCGGGGCAATTTTGGCGCGGGTGAGGTGCACATCGTCCACAACTCGCACCCCCACTTGCTGGCATGAACTAAACAGCGTGGCGGCTGCCGTAAGTACGGCCGCCGCCAGGCTCAGGTAACTGGTAGTGCGCGGTTTCACCGGTAAATCAGGACTCGGTGCCTTAATCGCGTGCGCGCGGCTCTCGCTCGCCGGCTGTCAGCACACCCGGGCGGGTTGTGAAGGGGCCACCTGCGGTCGGAGCTTTTTCGGTGAATGCCACGCCGGGAAGCTCGGTGGGTTTGCCGGCAACGGGGAAATCCTTGCGCAGCGGGTGGTAGGGGTAACCGTCCCACATCAGAATGCGGCGTAAATCAGGGTGCCCCACGAACTCGATACCCATGAGGTCATACTGCTCGCGCTCCAGCCAGTTGGCGGAACGCCACACCTTGCACAGGCTCGGTACGGCGCAGTCGCTCTCGCTGACGGGGCAGCGCACCAGCAGGTTGGCGCCGGTTTCAGCCTGAGTGATGGTGTAGTTCACCTCATAACGGGGCTCTTGCCCCAGGTTATCAACGGAAGATACGCACAGCAGCATGTCGAAACCGCAGCTCTCTTTCGCAAAGCTCATAACCTCTGCCAGATCGGCCGGGGCAATGGTAAGCGTGATGTCGCCGCGGAACTCGTTGCGGCTGACCTGCGGGAAACGGGCGCAGATGCGCTCGGCAGCACTGCTTTGAAGGGTGGTGAGTTCGGCCATGGTGATACAGGGAAACTTTTTTGTTGTATTTCTCGGGGGAAATTAGTCGGTGATAGGCATCTTGGCGGTGATGGTATCCGCATTCTGAGCCACGCGAGGTTCGTGGGTCTTGAAGAAGCCCTTGAGCGGGTGCTCCGTGGTCATAATCTTATCTTTCAGGGTCATCAGGCCCTGCAGCAGGGCCTCCGGGCGGGGAGGACAGCCGGAAATGTACACATCTACGGGCACAATCTTGTCGACACCCTGCAGCACGGAGTATGAGCGGAACATGCCGCCTGAGCAGGCGCAGGCGCCGCAGGCTATGCACCACTTGGGCTCGGGCATCTGGTCCCAAATGCGGCGCACCTGCATGGCCATCTTATAGGTGATGGTGCCGCAGATGAACATGAAGTCGGCCTGGTGCGGTGTGTAACGGTTCACCTCGGAGCCGAAGCGGGAAATGTCGTAGCGTGAGCAGGAGGCAGCCATGTACTCAATGGCGCAGCAAGAGGTACCCATCGGCATGGGCCACAGCGAGTGTTGTTGTACCCAGTTGATGGCAGCCTCTGCCGTGGTGTAGAGGAAGCCGCCGTCGGCATCCGGGTCGCACATGTAATTCTGCTCGATTTCCTGAAGATTGTCACTTGCCATATCGTACGGTACAGGGGGTGTGTCATGCTACCCTGTCGAGCAACAGCATACCTTATTTTTGCCTGCTGCGCAAGCCAAATTTGTGCGGCTGTTCAACTTTGTACGGATTCTTTACATAGATGGACGTGTGCTACAAAATAAATGCCCCGATAAATGCTTGACAGGGGGCGAGCTGTCAGGTAGACTGGAAGGGTATGAATGCACGCACGCTCAGCTGGTCCGCCACGTTGATGGCACTGGCCATGACAGTTTCCATGCCCGCACGGGCGCAAGACTCGACAGGTGACCCTTTCCTTGACGCTATGCTGAGTGATCAGCAGGCTGCAGAAGAGGCGCAGGAGAAGAGCCCCGCTGCCGGGGATTCCACCACGGCTCCGGCCGTAAGTGGTGGGAATTCGTCCGCTCCTAAAGTAGAAGCTCACCTCACCCGCCCCACGGATAATCTGGTAGGTGTGGGTAACGATGTGATGGAGCGCGAGTTCGGTGACAGCACCGCCGTGTTTGCCAATGATCACGTGTATGACGGCAAGACGGTGAAATCTGTTCGTATTCGCTATATTTCCGGTAAGGCAGTGCTGCCCGAGCAGCGTCTGCTCGATGTGGTTCAGACCCGCAGCGGCACCAAATACAGCTCCGTGCGCGTGAGTGAAGACCTTGAGCGCCTTATTAAGAACGGCTTTATTGACGGCGATGCCCGCGTAGCCGTAGAGCCCACCGGTGGCGGCGTTCGCGTTATTTTTGAGGTGCGACCCACCAATGTGATGGCCGGTGTCGGTTTCACCGGCAATACGTATTTTGATGATGAAGAGTTGCGCGAAGGTCTTACCGAGAGCACGGCAGGTGGCTTAAAGCCCTACACATCGCCCTCCACTCTCAGCTCCGGAACGGCATTCAATGACCAGCGCCTGGCCGCTGCCCGCGCCCGAATCATCCAGATGTATAAAGAGGCCGGCTATCCCGATACCAAGGTAAGCTGGCGCTACAAAAACACCGCTCGTGCCGGTTACAGCGATGTTGTGTTCGATATTCAGGAGGGGCGCGAAGTGCGCATGATGAATATCGACTTCGAGGGTAACACTGCTTTCGACGATGTGCAGCTGCGCCAGGTGATGAAGACCAAGGAGCGTGGTTTGTTCACCTGGTTCACCAAATCCGGTCGTGTTGACCGTGAACAGGTGGAAGATGATCTTGCAGAGGTCGTGCGTCTGTACCGTAACTACGGTTACCTGCGTGCCCGTGTCGGTAAGGTGGAGTACTTTGACAGCGGCAAAGCTGATGGCCCGCAGAAACTTACCATGCGTGTCTCTATCGAAGAGGGCCCTATGTACAAGGTGCGCAATGTCTCCTTCTCCGGCAACAATGTGTACTCGGCCGACCAGCTCATGAAGGGTATGAGCATGATTGGCGGTGATATCTACTCGCTGCAGAAAGTGTCCGACGACTCGGTCATGATTCGCCGCTACTATGGTGCCAAGGGCTATGCCGATGCGGATGTGCGCCCCGACATCAACGAGGTTGGTGTGGACGAAAAGGGCCGTCGACTCGTGGATATCAACTACCAGGTACACGAGGGCGGTCGCTATGCCGTGGGTAAAATCAATGTGCTCGGCAATACCAAGACCAAGCCCCATGTCATTTTGCGTGAGCTGCCGCTTAAACCCGGCCAGCCCCTCAACTCCGTTGACCTTGAAACCGCTCGCAAGCGCCTGAATAATCTGAATTATTTCGGTGGTGTGGAGGTTTCGCAGACGAGTTCTGCTACCCCCGGCTATCGTGATGTCAATGTGAACGTGCAGGAGAAGATGACCGGCCAGTTCCAGGTGGGTGTGGCCTTCTCCTCTATCGAAAGCGTCTATCTGTATGCCTCCGTCACGCAGTCGAATTTCGATTTGGGTGGCTTCACGAACGGTTCGTTCGTGGGTGGTGGCCAGCGCCTGTCCATTTCCGGGCGAGTGGGTACGGAAACTCAGGGTGCAACCATCCATTTGCTTGACCCCTGGTTCCTGGATCGCAAGATATCGCTGGGTAACGAGCTCTACTACTCTCGCTCTACCTACATGAGCGACTACTATGAGCAGGCCAACCTGGGCTATTGCCTCACTCTTCGCAAGGCTCTTGATGACTATCGCAGCTTCAAGGTTCAGTATCGTATCGAGCAGTATGAAATCGAGCCTGAGGCCGGCGCACCGATTTTCTTCGAGGCTAATGGCGGTGATTATACCCGCAGCAATATACGCCTGGCTTACGAGTATGACTCCCGCGATGCTCAGATTACCCCGCGCAAGGGTGGCCATTTGGAGCTGTTCGGTTCATGGTCCGGCCCCGGTAGCACTGTTGAGACGGTGAGCGGTGGTCTGACCGGTTCGTACTATTACAACTCGTTCTGGGATTCCATCTTCAGTGTCAACTTCGGTATTGAAACGATTGATACGCTCGACAGCAATGAAGAGGTGCCGCTCTTTGAGCGCTGCTATCTGGGTGGCCCGAACAACCTGCGTGGTTTCCGCTACCGCGACGTGGGTATGGTTGACGAGGCTCTCGCCGGCGATGAAACCATGGGTGGTAGAAGCTCTGCGTATGTGCAGCTGGAAATGACTCTGCCCTTGGTGGATTCCCTGCGCTTCGCAGTCTTTGCCGATGCCGGTTTCGTGAATGCCGATGCGGGTGATTTCTCCACCTCGAACTATTCGGCTGACGTTGGTTTCGGTCTGCGACTCAACCTGCCGATGGGCCCCATCGCAGTGGACTACGCTATCCCCGTGAAGACCGGGCAGGCTATCGATCGCAGTGGCCAGTTCCAGTTCTACGTGGACTACAAGTATTAAACCCATCTTTTCAAAACAGCCCCCGGCAGCTTATGTTGCCGGGGGCTATTTTCGTAATGCGGCACGAGTGGTTGGGAAATTATATGCCGCCTCAGTGCCGCAGAAGATTCTGTAGCAGCTGTTGTACGTTACCGGGAAATGCTGCACCCCTTGCTGCTGACGGAACAGCTGCAAGGGGCGTTGGATATTTACTGAAGCTTGCGGGGGTATTGTTACCCCGAAGTCAGCCCTTCAGTTTTTTATTTTCGGAGTTGAAGGAGCTGCTTGCGCAACTGTTGCGTCAGTTCAGGGTGCTTGGCGGCGATGTTGTTCTGTTCCTGCAGGTCAACGGAGAGGTCATAGAGGTGCTCCGTTTTACCGTTGCGGTAGTATTTGTAGGAGCCGCTGCGCAGGGCAAGAGTGCCGCCGTTGTTGCTTTCGATGATGTAGGGAGCCCCTACGGAATCATGCCCCAGCAGGGCAGGGAGCAGGTTGCGGCTGTCGCGCAGAGCCCCGGCAGGTACTTCTGTCCCGGCGAGTTCAGCCAGCGTGCGTGCTAAATCTACCTGGCTGATGAGTGCCGCGCTGTTGCTCCCGCCGGTATGGCCGGGCCAGCAGACGATGAAGGGTACACGCGTGCTGCCTTCCATAATGCCGTATTTACCGCCTGTCAGCTTGCCGTCGCGCCATTTGCCGGCGCTCATGGGGGCTACGGGGTTATGGCCCTTGCAGTCGCGTATGGAGCCATCGAAGTAGCCGTCGTTGATGACCGGGCCGTTGTCGCTGCTAAAGATGAACAGGCAGTCGCTGTACCCGTGCTGCGTCAGTGCTGTGCGCAGGCGCCCCAGGCAGTCATCCATCTGTATGGTAACATCACCTCGTATACCTATGCCGCTCTTGCCGATGAAGCGCTTGTGCGGGTCGCGCGGCACATGGATGTCATTTGTGGCGAAGTACATGAAGATGGGTTTATCCATCCGGGCGCTTTCGGCGATGAAGCGGATGGCTTCGTCCGTCAGGCGGTCGGCCATGTCTTCATCTTTCCACAGGGCGGATTTGCCGCCTTTCATGTAGCCGATGCGGGGAATGCCGTTGATGAGCGCACAGTTGTGCTGCGGGCCGTTGCTGCGGGCGTGTTTCTTGAGTAGCTGTGGGTGAGTGCGGCCCAACGGTTCGCCCGCAAAGGGGGCTACGTAGCTTACCTCAATGGGGTCGGCGGGGTCGAGCCCTACCACATCTCCGTTTTGCAGGTACACGCAGGGTACACGGTCACCTGTGGCTGCCAGAATGAAAGAGTGGTCAAACCCGACCTCATTCGGCCCGGGGGTGATGGTGCGGTTCCAGTTGGTGGGCGTGTCTC
This sequence comes from Akkermansia sp., assembly GCA_045646325.1. Lineage (GTDB taxonomy): Bacteria > Verrucomicrobiota > Verrucomicrobiia > Verrucomicrobiales > Akkermansiaceae > Akkermansia. The sequence continues at coordinate 29,945 of JAZRKM010000116.1, forward strand.
CGCGCCCCAGTCCCAGGTGCCATTTGCCGATGACTGCGGTTCGGTAGCCTGCCTGCCGCATGAGGGTGGGAAGGGTGGCTCGCTCGTTCTCGGTGGGGAGTATCAGCTTGGCATCTCCGGGCAGAATTCCCGTGCCTTTGCGCCGCCAGGCATATTCGCCGGTCAGCAGTGAGTAGCGTGATGGTGTGCAGACAGAGTGGGTACTATGAGCATCCGTAAACCGCACGCCCTCGGCGGCCAGTTTGTCGAGGTTGGGGCAGGGCACTTTGTCGCACCCGTAGGTGGAGGTGTCATTGTAGCCCAAATCATCGGTATAGAAGATGACGATAGCTCGCGGCTTTTCAGCTGCCGCCATGGGCAGTGCCAGAGTGAGCAGGCATAACAGGTGTTTGAACATACGGTCATTTTATCATACTGAAACTGTATGTCAATATATCCAAAAAGACAACGGCTGATTTTCATGTAGAAAATCAGCCGTGGGAATTTGTATAGTGTGCTTTATCAGTCTTCTTTCTTATCGCTCTGCACCAGCTTGGTGCAGCAGACGATGAAGAGCCCCCAGACGAGGCCGCAGGAGAGTAGCATGGTGATGATACCGGCGATAGTCATGTCTGTTTGAAATTGGGTTAAAGGTTACTCGGGCTTTTTGCAGTTGTGGTGGAACTTGTTGGACGTGCGGATGACGAAGCCGAAGAAGACGGCCACCAGCAGCACCCACACCAGCGGGATAACGGCACCGGGGCGCAGCTCCAGGATGTTGGTGATGTAACTGCAGGGTTTGCCGATGATGTTCTGCGAAATCCAGGCCACGAAGATGGTAATCATGATGGCCGGGGTCACCCAGTTGATGAGCAGGGTAAGAGCCTTGGGCAGCTGCAGGCAGGAGCCGTGGCGCAGCTCGGCCAGGCCCTTGTTGGAGCCCCACACAACATTGAAGATGTAGAGGTAGAGCCCGGTGGTGAAGTACAGGCAGATGTTGCCGAACCAGAAGTCGAGCGTGTCGAGTGCCAGCAGGTCAGAGGTGAACCAGGCTACCAGCAGCGTGCCGCAGGTAATCAGCAGTGCCAGTAGAGATACGCTCTGAATGCGGCGCAGCCCCCAGAATTCCTCCAGGAAAGCCACACCCGGCTGCAGCATGGAGATGGCACTGGTCACAGCTGCGATGAACAGCAGCAGGAAGAACAGGGTGCCGAAGAGCTGACCGCCGGGCATGCTGTTGAACACATGCGGCAGCACATTGAAGCCCAGGCCGAAGGTGTTGGCACCGGCCGCTGCGGCAACCCCCAGGAACCCTACGGCTGCGGGGATAATCATCATGCCGGCAAGGCCTACTTCAGTAGCAGCGTTGGCCGCATTGGCGGAAAGGGAGCTCAGGGCCACGTCTTTACTGCGGCGCACATAGCTGGCGTAGGTACATACGGTGCCGAAACCCACAGAAAGGGAGAAGAACACCTGACCGGCTGCTGCCAGCCAGAGCTCGGGGTTGAGCAGGCCTCGCAGCAGGGAGATTTTGCGCTCCTCGACCTTGGCTTTGGGGTTTTCCTTCTGAACCTTGGCGATGAAGCTGGCTTTCTGCTCGGGGGTGGAATTGGCAGGCACCATGTCGAGCGTGGCTCCGTTGGTGCTGTCAACGAGCACAACCTTGTCGGGGTTCCACATGTAGCCCAGACCCTGGCTGATGCTGCGCTCGGGGTACTCGGCATTCGGTGTGCCCATGGTGAGCACGCGCATGAGGATAAGCAGGCAGGTTACCAGCAGTATCGGCATGCTCCATTTGCAGAACCACTCGATACCCTTGCTGATACCGCGGAAAATCAGGTAAAAGTTCACCAGCAGTACGATGCCGAAGAAGATAAGCGCACTGCTCTGACCGGTGAAGATGTGACCATCGCCGGTGAGCCCTACGAAGTTCACGAAGAAGGCACCGTATTCCTCTGTGGTGCTCAGGTTGAGGTCACCCACGGCAGTGTGCCAGGCGTAGCCCAGAGTCCAGGCCTCGAGGTAGAGGTAGTACATCGCCAGAGCCAACGGGGCAATCACACCCATGATGCCGAGGTATTTCCAGGCGCGTGAGCCCGACAGGCGGTAGAAGATAGCGGCTGTACTGTGGCCACCCAGGCTACCGCCACGGCGACCTATACCCCACTCTACCCAGCTGATGGGTATACCCAGCAGCAGGAAAGCGCAGAAGTAGGCTATCATGAATGCGCCACCGCCGTACTGAGCTGCCAGTCCGGGGAAACGCAGGAAGTTACCGAACCCGATAGCACTGCCGGCTACGGCCAGCATGACGCCCAGGTTGGTGTTCCAACTTTCGGTTTTGGTTTGTTTTGACACGGTTGTCAGTGGGTGAGGTGAGGGTTATTAAGAGAAGGGTTCGCGTTCGTATTTTGTTTCGAGTTCTTTATTCTTGTGGCGGAACCGGCGCGAGGTATGGGCTACGAAGCAGAAGAAGGTGGTTACGACAGCCACCCAGAGCAGGGGAAGAATGGCGCCGATTTTGCCTTCCATCAGATTGGTGATGTGGTAACTCTGCTTGACAAAGAGATTCTGGTACAGCCAGGCTATGAAAATAGCCACCATGATGGCCGGCGTTACCCAGTTGATGAGGAACGCTATCCTGCGACCGATGGGGATGAGTGCGCCGCTACGCAACTCGGCCAGGCCCGCGGGAGTGCCCCAGACGAAACGGAAGATAATCAGGAAAAGAGCCGAACTTACATACAGGCTCATGGTGCCCAGCCAGAAGTCGAGCGTGTCGAGCGCCAACAGGCCATCCGTAAACCAGATGACGATGAGCGAGCCAACGCCCAGCAGCAGGGCTATCATGCTCACGCTCTGCATGCGGTTCAGGTTCCAGAACTCCTCCACAAATGCCACGGCCGGCTGAGTGATGGAGATGGCGCTGGTGATGGCGCCGATGGACAGCAGTACGAAGAAGAGCGTGCCGAAGAACTGACCGCCGGGCATGCTGTTGAACACCTGCGGCAGTACGTTGAAGCCCAGACCGAAGGTGCTGGTGCCGGCGGCGGCTGCCACGCCCAGCAGAGATACGGCGGCTGGGATAATCATCATGCCGGCGAGCCCCACCTCGGCCACCTCGTTGGCAGCGTTGGCTGTCAGTGAGCCCAGTGCAATATCTTTGCGGCGGCGCACATAGCTGGCGTAGGTACACACGATACCGAACCCGATGGAAAGAGAGTAGAAAATCTGGCCGGCAGCGGTAATCCACATTTCCGGGTTCAGCAAGCCCTTCATCAGGGTGATTTCCTGTTTTTCGATTTTAGCCTGGGGGTACTCCTGCTGCAGACGGCCGACGAGGGCTGTTTCTTCTTCAGCCGTGGCGCCTGCCGGGACCATGCCTATCGTTTTGTTGTTGGTGCTGTCTACCAGCATGACCTTGTTCGGGTTCCACATGTAGCCCAGACCCTCATTCACATTGCGTTCGGGGTGGGCGGCATCCGGCGTGCCCATGGTCAGTACGCGTGCCAGAATGATGAATGCCGTGATAACCAGAATCGGCATGCTCACTTTGCTGAACCATTCGATGCCTTTGTTCACCCCGCGGAAGATGAGGTAGAAATTGGCAAACAGGGCCAGCAGGAAGAAGATGAGCAGGGTGCTTTGCCCGCCGGTGAAGACGGCGCCATCCGCGCCGATGCCGGTGAAGGTAGCAAAGAAGTCACCGTATTCAGCAGTTGTGCTCAGGTTGAGGTCACCCACGGCAGTGTGCCAGGCATAGCCGAGGGTCCAGCCTTCCAGCGCAATGTAGTACATGCTGATGGACAGCGGTACAATGACGCTCACCAAGCCCAGGTACTTCCAGCACTTGGTCTGAGATATCAGGTAGAAGACAGAGGCCGAACTGTGACCGCCCAGGCGACCACCCTTGCGACCGATAGCCCACTCTACCCAGCTGAGCGGTATGCCCATCAGCAGGAATGCACAGAAATAAGCTATCATGAACGCACCGCCGCCGTACTGGGCTGCCAGCCCGGGGAAGCGCAGAAAGTTGCCGAAACCGATGGCGCTGCCCGCAACGGCCAGTACAACACCCAGGTTACTGCTCCAGTTTTCGTTTTTGGTTTTCTTGCTCACGGTAATGGCATGAATTATACGCGCGCGTACGCCGCCTGTCAAGGTAGAAATTCCGCCCGCTTGGTTAGAGTATGCTTTTCATCCGCGGAATGACGGAATTATGACCGCAACGGGGGTGACGGTTGCTATTGGCAGGCATTAGGCCGAGGGCGTCATTGCTCGTTTTTCAGAGCATCCACACAGATGGCTGACCAGGTTTCGAGCCGTTCGTAAAGCGGGCCGGAAAGCTCATCGAGTGAGCAGAATCGCAGGTCGGTGAGCTTCTTTTCGAGCGGTTTGACCTCATCGCTGTCCAGCTCAAAACGGTGTACGATACCCAGGTGCACGGAGCCCACTTCATTGGTGTCGTCGTTGATGACGGCATAGAGCTGTTGGGTGGCATTACCGGAGAAGGCGATTTCTTCGCGGATTTCGCGTTCTACGCCTGCCAGGTAGGTTGAGAGGTTTTCTGCCAGGCCGTCGATGGGGTTGATATGCCCGCCGATGCCGAGGCTCATCTTGTCATGCAGGCGACTCTCACCACCTTTTTTGGTGCGGGCATAGGCCAGTACCTTCCCTTGGTAGCAGAAGATGGCATAGGCGATAATCTGCTTGTATTCCGGGCTGTCTTCGGCAATATCACGGTCGAGGTACTGAGCCACGCCGGGGCGCAGGAAGGCGGTCAGGTAATCTTGCGGGTTAAGGCGTACGCCGTTGAATGCCCCCACGGCTTCAAAAGCTGCGCGAGGGACTACCAGTACTTGTTCTCCGTTATAGCGTGACATAATGATTCGGGGTTTTAGTGAGTTGCCGGGGGTGTTTGAGAAAGTAGCGCGCCATCAAAAAGTTCATGGGAACCTCGATGAGGTAAACGAGCAGTGGTAGCAGCGTTTCAGGTTCCGTGATGATAGGTAATAGTTCGGCGGTCAGGGAAACAGCCTGCGGGCGAACTCACCGCTGATGGTGGCCTTCTTCACCGGCATGCTGTATCTTATTTGAGGCGAGAGGAGAGGTTCATCAGTATTTCCAATACCTCAGCGTGTTTCTTTTCCTGGCTATCCAGTATCAGGCCGCTGGCAAAGCTGACGATACTGCAGATGACCAGTGCAGAGCACAAAACGGTAGTGGGAGTGCGGGGAACGAGCGAGGTGTTGACGAACTCTATGAGAACCGGAATGAACAGAATAATGGCAATCAGGGCTAGTGTGGCACTGACTGTGGTGAAAAATAGTAGCGGCTTGTTGTTCCGGAAAAGACTGAAGATGGTCATGAGGACCTTGAAGCCATCGCGGAAGGTGTTCAGTTTGGAGACTCCGCCGGCGGGACGGTCGCGGTATTCGATGGGGGCTTCTTTTATGGCGAAATTCCGTGACAGTGCGTAAATGGTCATTTCTGTTTCCAGCTCAAACTGCTTGGAGAGAACCGGAAAGTTTTTAACGAAGTGACGTGAAAAGGCCCGATAACCGGTCATAATATCACGCACGTTACTTTTGAAAAGCCAGTTGATGAGAAAGCGCACCAGTCGGTTGCCGGTATTGTGAAAGGGGCGTTTGTTTTCCACAAAGTAGGTGGAGGAGAGACGATCGCCGATAGCCATATCGGCACCCTGTTGCAGTACCATGTCACGGAGCATGCCGGCAGCCTCCGCCGGATAAGTGTCATCCCCGTCTACCATGATGTAGCAGTCGGCCTCAATTTGACGGAACATGGAGCGGATAACATTCCCCTTACCCTGTCTGAATTCTTGTCGTACGATAGCGCCTGCTGCTGTAGCCAGCTCGATGGTTTTGTCCGTCGAGTTGTTGTCGTACACATAGATATCAGCCTCGGGCAGTTGCTGTTTGAAATCGGTTACGACTTTGAAGATGGCGGCTTCTTCATTGTAGCAGGGTATGAGTACTGCTACTTTTGGCGTATTCGGAGAAGGGGGATTTTCTGCAGCGGTATTCATATATTTTCTTTACGTTCGCTGTGTTTTTGACGGATGGCTATGACGATGAGGCTAAGTAGTGTTGCCAGCATGATGGAATGGTACCATTTACAGTACGGCATGTGGAATTCCAAGTGTAACTTTTGTTCGCTGGCTTGGGGTGTCAGTGCGATGCTCATGCCGCCGCGTTCGGTGGCAGTGATGGTAAGCTCTTCATCTCCGGCGTAGGCTTTCCAACCCGGGTGGAAGCTTTCCAGAATGGTGATGTTTTGAGCGTTAGGAGGAATGGTGAGGAAGATTCGGTTGGCGGTGCGCTTATCCGGGGTAATGGGAGTGCCATCTGCAAAATAGCGCCCCTTGTAGGCGGGGTTGGCGTAGAGCTTGAAATCGGGGCCGGTCATGGCGAGATCCCACCCGGGGATGGGGGAGTCTTTCCATTTCGTATCAGACATGATGTGTGAAATGCCTGCCTGCGCGTAGTCTTCTGGCATATAGCCGGCATGCAAGGGGGCCAGGTATTTCGGACGGAACGTTTCATAGCCACCGGCCAGGCGGATATTATATGCTGAGAATGTGTTGTTACAGAGGAAATCCAAATCTCCCGCTGTATTGCGAGACCTTACGGAGCCGTCCTTGACATGTGACTTGAACTCTGCCAACCATGATGGTGTGTTGTAGAGATAGGGGCCTTCCGGTTTTTCTGAATAAGTAATCCAAGTTGAGGAAAAAACAAGCAGTTCGATATATGTTAGCACCACTACTCCTGCCATCCAGAGGGGATTTTTGGCGCCGGGGCGAATTCTGCTGCAACAGAATACTCCCAGAACAAGGCAGATGGCAAGCAGCAGGTTTTTCCAATCCCAGAGAAGAATGTGAGAGACAAACCGTTCTGCCCGCTGTTCATACCAAGAGACACGTCCGGCTCTGTGATGATTGAGGACGTCGTGTATAGCATCGTTTAATAAAGCGGTAATCGCATCAGAGAAGAAAGAAACGCCAACGGAAACCAAGAACCAAATCCCTAGTATAGAACCAAGTGCCAGGAAGATTCGTTTCCTGAGCGTGGAGGATAAGGGTTCGCGAGTGAAATCCAACAGCTGCCAGGTTGCTAGCCATGCCATACCTAGCGCCATGATGATGGTGGAACGATTGTATAGGTATGTAAGCAGAGGTGTGCATGAAGCCAGAATGCTAGCAACGAAAATTACTTTGGCTGTGAGTGGGGCTCGTTTGTTAAAGAGGGCGATAAGTGCCAGAATGAATACCGTGCCTCCTCCGAATTTTGAGCCGAACAGAGATTGATCGAAGAATTTTGCCGCATCCAACGTCTCCGGTATGCCCAGTGATGTGGGGAAAAGCAATGTAATGTACGTGCAGATATTAGTGAATCCCCAGCTGAACAACATGGTCTTGCACCCTTCCATTCGCTGCAGTGTGTCTACAAATACATCCAATGATAAAAGAGCCCCCAGCACCCCTGTCAGTAGAAATGAAGCCGTTGTTTTCAGAAAAGCCTTACGGGTAGGCCAGATGTTGTCTTTTTTCCATACATTTGCACCCCACACGCAGGCAACAAGAACGAAGGCAAATGTGCAGGACTGCAGGTGGCCGGTGCGCCAGGTGAGTGCCATGAAAACAATGGCAGGCACATTGATGAGGTGGCGTTTGTATCGAAGCAGAGCCCACACCAGAAACGGTGTCCACACCATGGCTCCCAACCATTTGTGGTACATGAAGAGGATGAATTGGGAGTAAAAGGAAAAACTCACCGCCGCCAGCAGAGCGCCCCATACGGGTACTTTGAAATGCCTCATCAGCAAAATCATACCGCAGCCGGCAATGAAAAACTGGAGGATAATTCCTAAGTTCCATGCCAGCCAGAACGGAAGTACGGCGTACAGGAGGTTGAGCGGATCTCCGGGGCTTACCATCGTGTTATCGGAAATGGGATTTCCGTTAAAGGTGTAGGGGGTCCAGCCCACATATCCGTCCTCTTCAAAAGAGGTTTTGATTGACCACTTGTATGGGAGGTACTGGGAAATGCCATCAACGACAAAATGATTGTGTACATTTTCAATCGGTTTATCGGCGAAGGGGCGAAAGACGCACTCCAGACAGTCGATAGGTGCTATTACTTTGTTGTTGAAAACAGCCGGAGAAAAAAATGCTAAAACAGCTACTAGCCAGAGAACTATGGCAATATACCAAGCTTTGCGTGAATTGGTGTCGAGTGGATTGCTGCTCTTCATGGAAAGGTATCGTTAACTGCTTGTTTGGTTATAACATGAGGGTAAATAGCATGTCAATCCCATTTTGTGTACTCGTGGCCTCTAGGTAAGTTGTAAAATCAAATACGACACCTGAAAGATACCAAAGGCTCCCCAACTGCTCTAGCAGGATGGGGGTAGGGGAAGGACAACAATGAGTTATTCCCCCCTTGTGGCGGCGGTGGCCCTTATCAGAAACTTTCTTGGGATTCTAAAGAGGCCTTTGAAGGAAAATCAGCACGCCGCATGGCACACACAGAAAAGCTCCATTTTATCAAAATAGCAGCCTAAATAGAAGAAGAATCGCTTACTGTCGCATTTGGCTCTGCAATTCTGTTAGGCTGTAAACGGAAGTTATGGAGAATAGCATGCTCGCAACCCGCGAATATCTGTATGGACAAGGCATGGTTGCGAGCTGGGGAATATCGCGTTTTACCAGCTCCTCAAATGCTGATGGGAAACCGCCGCATGGCATAAATGGCATGTACGGTGGTGCGAGAGGGGGCAAAAGCCCCCTCTCAATTTGTTGACGTTGCTTTTACTTCAGGGCATCGTAGGCACCCTTGAAGAAGTAGTAACCCCAGCCCCAATCGGGATCGCCGGACCAGTCAGGGTCGTAGTGGTGGCGGGGTTTGAGGAATCGCTCGGGGTGGGGCATCAGGCCCATGGCGCGACCGGTGGGGTCCTGCAGGCCTGCAATGCGCAGCTCGGAGCCGTTGTGGTTGTCGGCATACTGCAGGGCTACGCAGCCGCTGTCGAGGTATTTCTGAGCATCGCCGGGTTCGCAGACCAGGCGACCTTCGGCGTGGGCGGAGGGCAGCTCGAAGTTCTCAGGCAGGTAGGTGGTGAAGGGGCAGTTCGGGGCGACCTTCACCAGCTTGTCCCACATGCACTCGAAGCGCTCGCTCTTGTTCCAGATGAGGGAAGCCTTGGGCAGAATGCCCAGCTTGGTGAGAATCTGGAACCCGTTGCAGATACCGAAGAGGAACCCGCCGTTGGCGTGGTGCTTGTGCAGGGCATCGCCCAGGAATCGCTCGGTTTCCAGCTGGGCCAGGCGACCGCTCATCACGTAGTCACCGTAGGAGAAACCGCCGGAGAACACGACGAGCTGAGCCTTCGCTACGTGCTGCGGGGTGGCGGTGGCGATGGGCTGCACCTGGGTGGAGAAGCCGGCGGCCATCAGGGCGCGCTCTGTCTCCACATCGCAGTTAGTGCCGGGGTATTTGAGAAGTAATGCGTGAGGCATAGTAAATGATGAGTTTCGAATGACGAGTTGTGTGATTCGAGGTTCGTGTTATTAATAGAAGGGAGTTAAACCGTTCTTCCAGATGCTCTTGAGCTCTGCAATCTCGGCCTGCAGTACGGTGCTGCCCTTGGCGGTGATGGTGAGCTTGCCGTCAGTCGTGGCGCTGCCGATACGGGCACAGGGAGTGCCGGCCATGGCGGCGGCGAAGTCGTCTGCCAGGTCTTCATCCACCTCAACCAGGAATCGGCCGGTGCTTTCGGAGAAGCAGGGCACGACGTTGTTCTGCCAGCCACCCACGGTGGGCAGCTTGTCCAGGTCGATGCTGATACCGCCCTTGCAGGAGAAGGCCATCTCGGCGGCGGCTACAGCCAGACCACCCTCAGAGAGGTCGTGGGCGGAGAGCACCAGCCCCTGGGTGAGAGCCTTGCTGTAGTACTGCTTGTATACCTCGAAGTTGGCAGCGCAGTCGGTCTGGGGAACCTTGCAGTCCTTCACGCCCTTAACGCGGGCATAGACGCTGGCACCCATCTCGTCCTCGGTGTTGCCAACCATGAAGATGGCGCTGTTGTTGCGGCGAAGGCTGGCGCCGCGCACGTGCTCGGGCTCCTCCACCACGCCGAAGCCGGAGCAGAGGAAGGTCACGGGAATGTTTACGGGACCGTCTTCAGTCTCGAAGTAGTTGTAGAAGCTATCCTTGCCGGACACGTAGGGAGCACCGTAGGCGAGGGCTGCCGTGCGGATACCCTTGGCGCATTCAACAATGCGACCCAGCTCGGTCGGGCACTCGGGGTTACCCATGCAGAAGTTGTCCAGCAGGGCAATCTTCTCGGGGTTCGTGCCGGCCAGTACCAGCTGGCGTACGGTTTCATCCACCGTGCCGGTACCCATGGCGTAGGGGTCAGTCTTGCCCCACTCGGGCAGAATGGCCAGAGCCAGCGACATGAGCTTGTCGGAACCATCGATATCGATGACGGAGGCATCCTGCGGGGCGTCTGCCGTGGCGCCGGCCAGGGGCTTGAGCACCGTGTTGCCCTGCACCTCGTGGTCATACTCGCGGATGATGGGCTCGCGGGAGACGATGGCGAAGTCACCGAACACCTGCTTGAGGTCAGCGGTAAGGTTGCTGTCATCGAGAGCTACGCCCTGCATGGCGGGGCAGGGGGTGAAGGTGGAGGTGAGGTACTTGGTGGGGGCATCGTGCAGTTTCGAGTTGTCCATCTCGACCACGAGCTCGCCGTTGTGCCACACGCGCAGCACGCCGCTGTCATTGGACTCACCCAGTACGGTCATCTCAGTCTGGAAGGTATCTGCCAGGCTCTGCAGCTCGGCCAGATTCTCGGGTTTCACGGCCAGCACCATGCGCTCCTGAGACTCGGAAAGGAAAATCTGCCACGAGAGCATGCCGGTTTCCTTCAGCGGGGCGCGCTCCAGGTACAGGTTGCCACCCGTTTCGGAGAGCATCTCGCCGGCGGCAGAGGAGAAACCACCCGCACCACAGTCGGTCACGAACTCAATCAGACCGCGCTCGCGGGCCTCGAGAATGACGTCGAGAGTCTTCTTCTCTTCAATCGGGTTGCCGATCTGTACGGCCTGCTGGTCTTCGGTGGCGGATTCCTCACCCATGGCGGCAGAGGAGAAGGTGGCACCGTGCAGGCCATCCTTACCGGTACGACCGCCGATGACGACCACGGCCAGGCCGGGCTTCATCTCTTTGGCGATGTCCTGCTGGGGGATGACACCGGCCGTGCCGCAGAATACGAGCGGGTTGTAAATGTAGGTGGGGTCGAACTGAATGGCACCGCTGGTGGTGGGAATGCCCATGCGGTTGCCGTAGTCGCGCACGCCGTGTACCACGCCGCGCATGATACCCAGGGGGTGAATGATGTTGTGCCCCTCAACCATGCTCTGCGGGGTATCGGGAGCGCCGAAGCAGAACACATCGAGGTTGGCGATGGGCTTGGCACCCTTGCCGGCGCCCAGAATGTCGCGAATCACGCCGCCCAGACCGGTGTTGGCACCGGCGTAAGGCTCGATGGCGCTCGGGTGGTTGTGGGTTTCGGCCTTCAGGCAGACGGAGAGCTTGTCATCCAGCTTAATGAAGCCGGCGTTGTCCACAAAGCAGCTGAGCACGAACCCGGGCTTCTGCGCCATGATTTCCTTCGACGGGCGCTGAATGAAGGTCTTGTACATGCTCTTGATTTCCTCTGTCTCGCCATTCACGGTGTGCTGAATGGTGGCGGCGAAAATGCGGTGCTTGCAGTGCTCAGACCAGGTCTGGGCGATTACCTCAAGCTCGACATCGGTGGGCTCGCGGTCAATCTCGTTGAAAATCTGCTGCACAACCAGCATGTCTTCCGTCGAGAGGGAGAGCTTCATGTCCTGGCTCAGCTTGGTCAGTTCAGCTTCGCTCAGGTTGCGAACAGGTATGTGACGGTATGTTGCCATAATTTAAAATCGTCCTTGGGAATTCGTATTTCGTCCTTTTACTTTACGCTCCAGGTGTGAATGGCGGGGTTGCACACATCGTTGCTGAATCGGGCGGAGAGAGCCGCCTTGTCGCCCTCGCCGAAGATGTAGATTTTCTGCGTGATTGTCAGTGTCGAGATGGTGAAGGGAAGGCCCTTGCGACCGGCATAGTTGGTCAGAATGGCTTCTTTCTCCAGGTCGAGCGCACCTTTCTTGATGCCGTAGGAAATGCAGAAAAGCTCGCCTTCCAAGGCGGGGGTGCCGCCTTCCTCCACCTTCTGGGAGATGGGGTCTACCAGCACACGGCGCATGTAGTCGGCGGCGGCTTCGATGTCACCCTCGCACTCTACGGTGTACAGGCGGGTGTGATTGTAGGTCAGTTTGTCGCTGATGGGGGTGTAGAGCAGCTTGTTCGCATCCGTAGCGGACTGGAATCGGCTGAATACCTCGAATGTAAGTGTTGCCATAAAGTTGAAAAGGGCCACCGCACAGTCTTGCACGGTGGCCGTAAGGGGTTATCTGTTTACTTGCTCAGGCGCTCCAGCACCTCGGCGTAGGATTCCATGAACTCGCCAAGCCCCTGGCGGAAACGGTCTTTGTCCATCTTCTTGCCGGTGGTGACGTCCCACAGGCGGCAGGTGTCGGGGGAAATCTCGTCGGCCAGTACAATCTGGGTGGGGTCTTCAGCCAGACGGCCCAGCTCAATCTTGAAGTCGATGAGGCGCAGGTTGGCTTTCAGGAAGAACTCGCACAGAGTCTCATTCACCAGCAGAGCCATCTTCTTAATGGCGGCGCATTCTTCTTCGCTGGCAGCACCCATTTCGCGGGCGTAGTCATCGTTGATGAAGGGGTCACCCAGGGAGTCGTCCTTGTAAGAGAACTCAACAATCGGCTTCTTGAATGCGGTGCCCTCGGCCACGCCCATGCGCTTGGAGAAGCTGCCGGCAGCCACGTTGCGGACGATGACCTCAAGCGGTATGATGGATACCTTCTTTACCAGCAGGTTGATGTCATCCACATCGTCCACCAGGTGAGTGGCCACGCCTTTGGCCTCGAGCATGCGGTAGATGATGAGGGTAATGGCCTTGTTGAAGCGGCCTTTGTTCTCGAAGTCCTCCTTCTTCACACCGTTGAATGCGGTGGCGGAGTCCTTGTACTCCATACGCAGAACATTGGGATTATCTGTCGTGAACAGTCTCTTGGCTTTGCCTTCGTAAATCGGTTCCATGATGTTATCTGTGAGGGATTGTGACTACACCTCACCGCAACTATACCCAAACGGGAAGCATTGTCAAGCCTAAAAGTAGGGCTGGACGGGGCCGGGATATGTTTATTGTTGATTTTTGAAGGTTGAATGGCGTATAGTACCGTTTTGCTCGGGCTTATGTGCCATGGCAACCTTGCAGGGAAGGTAGGGTGATTCAAATGTTAAACCTATCCTTCCATTCGCGGTAAAGAAGCGGGGAGATTTCACTGGGGCGGATTTCGGCCTGTTCGCTCCAGAAGGTAGCGGTGTGGAGTACGGGTATGCCGCAGGCGGCAAGGTGGGCGTCGATAGCGGCTTTGTGGGCGCGCACTCCATCGCGGGTGGGGGCGTGAGTCACGCCCATAATCTGCGCCCCGCCGAAGGGCTCGCCGCCGCTGCGCCAGTAGCAGTGGGTCATGCAGATGTGGCGGCCGCATTCGGCACCGGCGCGCTCTTCAAAGCCGGCGGGAACAGCCCAGTGGAACAGGCCGGCGGCTCCTGTACCGCTCCGTTCGCTGCGGTGGCGGGTGTGGTCGAGGAAGGTGGCAAAACGGCCGATGGCACCGCGAGCGTCGAGTTCGGTGGCAATGGTGCAGAATTGCTCATGGCTCATGCCGAGCGCCTGAGCGCGTGCAACCCAGGGGCTGCGCGTGAGTTCGTGGGGCTGCAGGCTTTCTTTGAGCGCCAGCAGCACCTGCCACTCACGCTCGCAGAGTACAGGGTGGGTGGGGCGCTGCATGCGCGGCGGTTCGGGCAGTTTGTCGCCGGGCTTCAGGCCGGCTCGCCGTACATGCCCCACACTCAGGGCGAACATGCCGACCACCGGCAGTGGTGCAAAGGCCGTGGCTCCGATGTGGCGGGCAAGTGTGTTGCAGTGTTCGCTTACGCTGCCGTAGCCGGTAGGGACTTTCAGGGTGGTCCACAGGCGGTAATGGGCACCGGGGTTCCCGGGGGTATCACAGCTGCGCAGCACGATGTGCCCGGTGAAGGGGTCATGCTGGCGCAGCCATTCGCAGGCTGCCTGTTCGCGCTCGGGGGGGAGCGCCCATGCGATGAGGGCACCGTCGGCCAGACCGGTGGTGTGCAGGGTTTGGCGTATGCGGCGCACGGCTCCGCTTGCCAGTAGGGTGCGCAGGCGATGGAGTACCACATCTGCCGGCACACCGCAGCGCGCGGCTATCTCATCGAACGGGTGGGCGTGAAAGCCTGTCAGGCAATCTTCGGCCACAGCCAGTATCTTCAGGTCGATATCCGTGAGCTCCATAGCTGCTTGCGGTGCGGGGGGCGAAATCAGCGGCGGCGGCGCTTGGGGGCCGGGCGCGGCTTGCGCAGGGGCTTGGCGCCCTCATCGAGCAGGGCGGTGTAGGCGTAGGGGAACCCATCGAGCTTGCGGCGCTCAATCTTGCGCGAGATGAACCCTTCCACGCTCTTGGCAAAGTCTATCTCATCCGCCGTGAGCAGGGTGAAGGCATCCCCCTGTGCCTCGGCTCGCCCGGTACGGCCGATGCGGTGTACATAGTCCTCGGGGTTTTCGGGCACGCGGTAGTTGATAACGTGGGTTACACCGTTTACATCGATACCGCGGGCGGCCACATCGGTGGCAACGAGAATGCGGTATTTGTCTTCCTTGAACCCTTTGAGGGCAGCCATGCGGTCTTTCTGCGCGATGTCTGAGTGCATGACGGTCACCTCTTTGTCCCAGCCGGCATTGCAGAGCAAGTTGGCGACGGTATCAGCCTCTTTGCGGGTGCGGGTGAAGACCATGAGATTGCGGAAATCGGTGGCTTTCACCAGAGCGAGCAGTAGTTCGTCTCGCTGGTCGAGCCCGACCGGGTAAAAGGCGTGTGAGATAGTCTCGGCCACTTCTCGGCGGGCAATCGCTATCTCGACCGGGTCCGTCAGGCACCACTTGGCAAACCCTTGCAGAATTTGCGGCATGGTGGCTGAGAAGAAAAGAGTCTGGCGACCTTCCCAGGGGCACAGATTGACAATCTTGCGTACGATGGGCAGGAACCCCATGTCGGTCATGCGGTCAACTTCATCGAGCACCAGGTGCTTTACCGTCTTGAATTTCATGTTGCCGCGGTAGAAGTGGTCTACCAGGCGGCCGGGGGTGGCTACAATGATTTCGGCGCCGGCCTTCAGTTCGTCTGTCTGTTTGCCATAGCCTACGCCGCCGTAGAGCAGGGCGACTTTTAAGGGGGTGTGCTTCGCGTAGGTTCGGAAAGATTCAGCCAATTGGTCGGCCAGCTCGCGCGTGGGCTCTAATACCAGAACCTGCGGCAGACCGTTGGGTTCAATCATGGTGAGCAGCGGCAGAGCAAAGGCTGCTGATTTGCCGGTGCCGGTTTGCGAGGCGCCGATGACGTCTTTCCCCGCCAGTACGATGGGGATTGCCTGCTCCTGAATGGGGGTCGGGTTTTCGTAGCCGCAATCTTTCACGGCCTCCAGAATGGGGGCGGAGAGCCCCAGTTCGTCGAATGTCATCTTCTTATTCTTCTTTTGCTTGTATGGTAAAATGGTCGCCCCTGTTTACAGGTAGGGGTTGTTGAGCGTTTCTTCACCTATGGTGGTGGCCGGGCCGTGACCGCTGTGCACGGTTGTCGTGTGGGGCAGGGGCAGCAGTTTGTCACGTATGCCGCGTATGAGGGCTGCCATGCTGCCGCCGGGGAAGTCGGTGCGCCCCACCGCGCCTTCGAACAGAATATCGCCGCAGAACAAATCTTCCGTATCGCTCAGTTCGTAGGCCACGCCGTCCGGCGAGTGACCGGGTATGTGGTGGATATTCCAGCGGCTGCCGCCCCATTCTGCGTGGCAGCAGGCAGGGCCGAAGACGTCATCCACCCGGAAGGGGGCTACATCAAACCTGCTACCCCAGCTGCGCGCAGCCAAATCTTCAAGTGTGAGCTCGCGGCTGTAGTTCATGCAGGCATGTACCCGGCAGCCTGTGGCTGCTACCAGGGCTGCCACTCCCTGTACGTGATCAAAGTGCTGGTGGGTGATGAGCAGGTCGCTGAGTGTTGCGCCGACAGGCAGTTTTTTCGCGACCCAGTCGGCAAAGCCCAGCGGGGCATCAACAGCTACATAGCTGTCGGCGCACTTCACTAAGTAGCCGTTGCACATGCAGGGCCCGCCGGTGTATACCTGAATATCAGCGCTCATGGCGCGCATTATACACTACCCCGGCTCCCTTGGCAAGCCCCATTTTTGCAGGGTGGCGGCGCGTGACAAAAGAGGGGGATAGTTAGTCCGGTTACCAACGCAAAAAAACTCGGCGCATCTCCAGGGAAATGCGCCGAGAAAGTTTTGTGTGGGAGTAGGTTCCTTTAGTTGAAGCTCACGATGAACTTCAGCGGGCCCTGGTTGTTGCGAACGTAGGTTGTGGTGGGCTTGTTGTTGGTGGCGCCACCTTCGCCGCCTTCGCCGCCTTCACCGCCTTCGCCACCTTCGCCACCTTCGCCACCTTCGGCTTCGTCTTCGTCTTCGGGTTCAACCTCGAGTACGAAGGACATCATGTAGTAACCTCCGCGTCGGCTCTCATCGCTGTACTGCACATAGATGTCAGGGCTGGGAGGATTGTCGGCTGTAACGTCCTGCTCATTGGCTTCGTCCTGATTGAGGTTTTCTACGAAGTCAGAGAAGAACATAATGAGGCCATCATCGCCATCGCTGGCTCTGCCGATGTTACCGGTGATGTTGACCTTGATGTGTTCCTGCGCCTGCATGGTCGGTATAGAGCCGTCTGCATTCGGAATGGTGCCGGTGATGGTAGAATTGTTCTTCGTGATGGTGACTGTGCCCGGGAAACGGCTGGTGCTACCATCGGTGGAGAATGTAATATCAGCCTGGTATGTGCCTTGATTGGATTCGACCTGATCCAGTACGCGTACAACCATGGCGCCAACCATGTTGGAGCCGTAGAACGTGTAGGTACGATATGCGTGAGAATCCTCACCGCCACCACCACCGCCGCCGCAGCAGGTCAGACCTGTGGTGGCGAGGGCTGCCATTGCAAAGAGACCGAAAATCTTTTTCATGGTATGTATATGTAATTGTGTAAAGACTGTATCGCGAGTCTATCATGCTGCCTTCAGGAGTCAAGCAAAAAGTTTCCGTAACACGAAAAAAACATGTCAACGGCGGCTCGCATGGTGAAAAGGAATCGTTCGGGGCTCAGAGCTTGTGGCGGAAGTTGTCTGTCACTTTCAGCGATTTGATGAAAGCGGTGAGCAGGTCAATGCAGGATTGCACATCCTCCATGTCGGCGGTTTCAACCGGGCTGTGCATGTAGCGCAGGGGGAGGGATAGGTTGGTGGCCGGCACGCCGCTGCGGGAGCGGAAAATTTGGTCGGTGTTGGTTCCGGTGGTGCGGCCGCTGGTTTCGCGCTGCATGGGTATGTTGCTTTCGTCTGCCACGAGTTCGAGGCGGGCGTTCAGGTTGGGGTGGCAGGCGGGGCCGAAGCACAGGCAGCCGCCCTTGCCCAGGCGTACATCGCCATAACGGGCGGCGTTCAGTCCGGGGGTGTCGGTGGCGTGGGTGACATCCAGACAGATGGCGGCATCCGGTTGCAGGCGGTAGGTGAGCATAGCCGCGCCGATGCAGCCGACTTCTTCCTGTACGGTGTTGGCGAAAACGATGTTCCATTCCGGTTCCACGCCTTCCTCTTTCAGTCGGCGGGCGGTTTCGGCTAAGATAAAACCGCAGAGCCTGTCATCGAGGGCGCGGCAGACCAGGCGTTTGCCATCGTTGAGCATCAGCGGACCATCGCAGTAGACACCGCGGTCACCCACGCGCAGCCCCAGGGCCTCGACCTCCTCGCGGCTGTCGCAGCCGAAATCTACGTACAAATCCCACACCTTGGGCGCTTTGTCACCGTCATCGCGAATGTGAATAGCTGTGTTGCCGATAACGCCTGTTACCTCGCCATCCGTGCCGAAGAATCGCAGGCGGCGACCGCGGGCGATGGCAACATCCGACCCGCCCAGGCGCTCTACATGCGCGAACCCGCTGTCGGTGATATAGCGAATCGAGAATCCGATTTCATCGGCATGCGCATCGAGCATGAGGGTGGGGGCATCGGCGTGTTTGCTTTTCAGCACGGCCCAGGTGGAGCCGTAGGCGTCGCACTGCTGCTCATCGGTGAAGGGTTTCATGTACTCGGCCCAGATACGCTGGGCGTCCATTTCCATGCCGGTGGGGGCAGGGGTGTCGAGTAGGGTGGAAAGAAAATCGAGTGCTTGTTCAGTCATGGTATCAGTGTGTATGAATGAAATGAGCGCGCCCGGGAAAGAGGCGCGCTCATCAGTAAATTGTTGTTGTTACATGTTTTTGTAAGCGATGTCGCTGCGGCGCTGGCTGCCGTCGAAGTCGACCTTGGCGGCCTCGGCGTGAGCGCGTGTGCGAGCTTCATCGAGCGTAGCGCCCTGGGCAACGATGGCGAGCACGCGGCCGCCGTTGGTTACCCAGCCCTCATCGGTCTTCTTGGTGCCGCAGTGGAACACACGGGCGCCGCAAGAATCCAGTCCGCTGATGAGGTCGCCGCTGTGGGAGGTGGCGGGGTAGCCGGCGCTGGCCAGAATGCAGCACACGCTCCATCCTTCATCGAAGGAGATAAGCTCGGGGGTGAACTCGCCCTTGGCACCGTTCAGGCAGAAGTTGGCCAGGTCGCCGCGCAGCAGCGGCATGACAGCCTCACACTCCGGGTCGCCGAATCGGCAGTTGTACTCAATCACCTTGGGGCCCTGCGGGGTGAGCATCAGCCCGAAATACAGGAAACCGCGGTAGGGCAGGCCGTCGGTGCGCAGCCCCTGCACGGTGGGGGCAACGATGGTGTCTTCGATGGTCTTGATGAGTTCGGCGCTTGCCAGCTGGCGAGAGGCTACGGCGCCCATGCCGCCGGTGTTCGGGCCTTCATCGCCATCCTGCAGGCGCTTGTAGTCACGAGCGGGGCAGAGAATGAGGTATTTGTCATCGCAGATGGCGCCGAAGATGGAAATCTCGGGGCCGGTCAGGAACTCTTCCACCAGCAGGCGCCCCTCACCGAAACGTTTTTCGATGAAAACCTCGCGCAGGAACTCTTCGGCCGCGGCGGCATCGGCGCACACAGCGACGCCTTTACCGGCTGCCAGACCATCGAACTTCAGTACGGTGGGGTACTGCCCGCCGATGGCGGCGATGGCGGCATCGTAATCAGCCACGGCTGTGGCCTTGCCGGTGGGGATATTGTGGCGTACCAGGAAATCTTTGGCGAATTCTTTACTGGCTTCGAGCTGAGCGCTCTCTTTCTGCGGGCCCCAGCAGGGAATGCCTGCTGCCACGCAACGGTTGGCCAGCCCGTCCTCCTTCACCAGGTAGCTTTCTTCGCCGGCTACGCAAAGGTTAATTTTGTTATCAACCATCCAGGAAATCAGCTCATCGAAGCCGGCGGCCGGTATGGGGGTGGCCGTTTGCTTGATGGCATCGCTGCCGGGGTACGTGAACATCTGCGGTTTGCAGGGGCTTGCCGCGAGGGTTTCTACCAGCGCTTGTTCGCGCCCGCCTTTTCCGATAACTGCTATTTTCATGCTGAGGGTATTGTAGCAGTAGTGCGGCGATTTGGCAATACTTTTCTGATGTGAGCCGATATCTCCATCAATCTCATATTTTTGTGTATGTCGGCAGTAAGACACGCTTGCCGCTTGTGTGCGGTATATAGATTTGCTACCCTTGCCCCGCTCTTTATCATGAATACGGTAAGAATAGCAGAGAGAGCGGTGGAATTGCCGCTTGGGTTAACGCGCGAAAGCTGCATACGCATGCTGGCTCAAGAGGTCGCGGAACGCTGGTTTCCGGGGCTGACCACTGAGTTGGTGAGCTCTGCATGGGAGCGCGAGCAGGTTGAGCCTACCTACTTGGGGCGGGGTCTTGCTGTGCCGCATGCTCGGGTGGAGGGGCTGCCGATGGCTGCTGTCTATGTGGCAAAAGGGGCTGCTGTTCCCTGGCCGGAAGAAAATGCCGATTGTGTTGCGTTGCTCTGTGTGCCGGCGGAGAGCCCTGAGCTGCACTTGCAGCTGCTCAGCAAGATTGTGCGGTGGCGCATGAAGGGCGGTGAACTGCAATTTGATTGAAATAGGGGTTGCCAACCTGCCTGCAGGCTGGTACAATAACTTGCGTAAATATGCTGGCAAAGAGAATTATACCGTGTCTGGACGTGACCGGGGGTCGCGTGGTGAAGGGTACGCATTTCGTTAACCTGCGAGATGCCGGTGACCCCGTGGAATGCGCTATCGCTTACGACCGTCAACAGGCAGATGAACTGGTGTTCCTGGATATTACCGCCAGCAGCGACCACCGTGCCACGATGGTGGATGTGGTGCAGCGCACGGCTGCGCAGTGTTTTATGCCCTTGACGGTCGGTGGCGGAATTCGTACCGTGGACGATATGCGCCGCATGCTTCACGCCGGGGCCGACAAGGTATCCGTGAATACGGCGGCTATACACCGCCCGGAGCTGGTGAGTGAGGGTGCAAACGCTTTCGGCAGTCAATGCGTGGTGGTGGCGATAGATGCCAAGCGCAACGGCGCAGGAGGCTGGAATGTCTCCACCCACGGCGGGCGCAATATGATTGATTTGGATGCTATCGAGTGGGCGCGTGAAGTTGAGCGCCTGGGGGCAGGGGAGATATTGCTCACCAGTATGGATGCCGATGGCGCCAAGACCGGTTACGATATCGAGCTGACCCGCTGTGTAAGCGAGGCTGTGCGTATACCCGTGATAGCCAGTGGCGGTGCCGGTAATCTGGACCACATGGTTGACGTGTTGCTGCAGGGCAGGGCGGATGCCGTGCTCGCGGCTTCCATCTTCCATTTCGGGGAATACACCGTTGCTCAGGCCAAGGAATATTTCGCCGCGCGCGGCATACCCGTGCGACCTGTTATCTAATCATACCTGTTGCATATCATGTTCAGTGCTCTTGCAGACGGTTTTCGTCATTATACCGATTTTCGCGGGCGTACCGCGCGCGCAGGATTTTGGAATTTTGTGGTAGCCACACATTTGCTGGTGTTGCTGTGCCTGTTGCCGGCGGTTGTGGAGTTCATGAAGTTCTATGACTTCATGCTGCACGATACGCGCTTTCTTGATGTGCTCATCCCCATGCTGTCAGATTTGTCGGCGCTTGATACCGCGGCGCTGGAAAATGTGGCCCTGGAGCTGGGGGAAGAATACCTGGCCGGCGGGGTAGAGCAGTTCATGCTCCCGCTGGTCGGTGTGGTAATCGGTAGTGTCGTGGCTCTGGTTGTGCTGCTGCCTACCATAGCTATTACGGTGCGGCGTTTGCGCGATGCCGGTCAAAACCCCTGGTGGGTGCTGCCCCCGCTGGTATCGTTCCTGCCGTTACCGTTTGTCGGTTCGCTGGCAGCCATGCTGAGTCTGGTGACACTGGTGCTATGCTGCATGCCTACCCGTGAACAGTTGCCGGCGGTGCCGGGCGGGAATGAAATCAGCTGATTTTTCTTGATTCACGCGAGTTTTCACACCGAAAACTCGCTTTTTTTGCCTGTATGGTGTGTGCTCTGAATTTTTGGCTTGCGCTGTGAGTTTAGAATGTGTACAATGGCCGCGACCACGTGTGCTGTGCCTGTTGGGGTGCAGCTGCGCGGTGACAGGCGGGGGTGCTCGAGACCCTCGCACCTAACCAACGGGAGCAAGCGCCGGTACCGGCTCCCCGAGGTGCAGACCGGAACCGGCACAGAAGATAGAAAAAAGAAAATAATGAGTATACATTCCGTATCGTGCGCCGTTGGCGCCAACCCCATCACAATCGAAACTGGCAAGATTGCCCGCCTGGCAGACGGCGCTGTGACTGTTCGTTGTGGTGATACCGTGGTGCTTGTCACCGTTGTGAGTGCCACTAAGATTAAGGACGGTCAGACCTTCTTCCCGCTTTCCGTGGAGTACAAGGAGAAAGCCGCTGCAGCAGGTATGTTCCCCGGCGGTTACTTCAAGCGCGAGGGTCGCCCCACCGAGAAAGAGATTCTCACCTGCCGCATGACCGACCGTCCTCTGCGCCCCATGTTCCCCAAGGGTTATTTCTACGACACCCAGGTTATCTCTCTGCTGATGGCCGCCGATGGTGAGAATGAGCCCGATATCCTCAGCATCAACGGTGCTTCTGCCGCTTGTGTCATTTCTGACCTTCCTTTCGCTGAACCCGTGGGCGCCGTGCGCGTGGGCCGTATCAACGGCGAGTTCGTCATCAACCCCACCAACAGCCAGCGCACTGAGTCTGATCTCGACCTCGTATATGCCGGTTCCAAGGATCAGGTGATCATGATTGAGGGTTCTGCCAATGAGCTGCCCGAAGAGGACTTTATTGCCGCCCTGCGCTTCGCTCAGGAGAATGTGGCCAAGATTTGCGCCGCTCAGGAGGAGCTGCGCGGCCTGTGCGGTAAGCCCACCCGCGAGTATGAGCTGACCCTGGCCAAGCCTGAGCTGCTCGAAATCGGCTATCAGGTGGCCGGTGACCGTATTGAGGATGCTATCTATGCCCCCAACAAGATTCAGCGCCAGAAGCAGGTAGGTGCCCTGCGCGATGAGGTGGAGGCCAAGATTAAGGAGACTTATCCCGAGGCTACCGACTTCGACGTCGAGCAGGTGTTCGAGTACATTCAGAAGAAGGCTTTCCGTATTTCCATCATGGAGCAGGGCAAGCGCGCCGATGGCCGCGCTATTAAGCAGCTGCGCCCCCTCTCTGCTGAGGTGAATGTGCTGCCCCCCGTGGTACACGGCTCCGCTCTTTTCTCCCGCGGTGAGACGATGTCCATGTGCTTGGCTACTCTTGCTCCCATGGAGGAGAAGCAGTATCTGGACAACTACACCGGTTCGGTGGACGAGAAGCGTTTCATTCTGCACTACAACTTCCCGCCCTTCACGGTAGGTGAGACCGGTCGTTTCGGCGGTCAGAATCGCCGCGAAATCGGTCACGGTGCTCTGGCCGAGCGCTCCATCGCTCCCGTGGTACCGAGCGAGGATGAGTTCCCCTACGCCATTCGCGTGAGCTCCGAGATTATGGAGTCCAACGGCTCCACCTCCATGGCCTCCGTTTGCGCCGGCACTCTTTCCCTGCTGGCTGCCGGTGTGCCGCTCAAGCGCCCGGTTTCCGGTATTTCCGTAGGTCTGGTGACAGAGTTCGAGAATGAAGGTGATCGTGAGCCCAAGCGCTATGAGACGCTGCTCGACATCATCGGTTCTGAGGACTTCTACGGCGATATGGACTTCAAGCTTTGCGGTTCTGAGCTGGGTGTGACCGGCTATCAGCTCGACCTGAAGCTGCCCGGTATCCCCCTCTACATTCTCGAGGAGGCTATTCACCTGGCCCGCAAGGGTCGCCTGCAGGTGCTCGAGACGATGAATGCCTGCATTTCCGCCCCGCAGAAGATGAGCCCGAATGCCCCGCGTATCGAGTCCACCTCCATCCCGCAGGATCGCATCGGCGAGCTTATCGGGCCCGGCGGTAAGAACATCAAGGCTCTGCAGGCTGAAACCGGCACCGACATCAACATCGAAGAAGATGGTACCGTGCGCATTTACGGCAGCCGTCAGGAGGGCGTGGAACGTGCTCTCTACCTCATCGACCGCATGTTCAAGGAGATTGAAGTTGGTGAGACTTACGAGGGTAAGATTGTTTCCACCAAGGAGTTCGGTGCCTTCATGGAG
This sequence comes from Akkermansia sp., assembly GCA_045646325.1. Taxonomy (GTDB): domain Bacteria; phylum Verrucomicrobiota; class Verrucomicrobiia; order Verrucomicrobiales; family Akkermansiaceae; genus Akkermansia. Next base: position 53,874 of record JAZRKM010000116.1, read on the forward strand.
GTGCTGCCCGGTAAGGATGGCCTCATTCACATCTCTGAGCTGGCCGAGGGCCGCACTCAGAAGACGGAGGATGTGGTTAAGGTGGGTGATATTGTCACGGCCAAGTGCATCGGTATCGATGACAAGGGGCGCGTGAAGATGTCCATGCGCGCTGCTGCCCGCGACCGCAAGGCTCGCGAAGCTGCCGAAAAGCAGGACTGATAGCCCCGTCTTGTAACAGCTGATTTCGCGCCGCGTTTTTGCCCTCGTTGTGGCAGAAACGCGGCGCTTTTTTTCGGGATTCTTGCGGGGAACTGGGAAAAAGCGGAAAAAATGAGTCTGAAAATACTTTTTTGATTGCCAAGTGGCGAATTCTGGTGTAAAAGATATATCGAACCGTTGCAAATTTACTTACACCATGTGGAAATACATCATCATTGGCTCAATCACACTCTTCTTGGGTGCCACGTACCTCTTCTCTAAGAATCACGGTGCCATGGTCGCGCCCGATGGCGAGATTGCCGCTGTTCAGTCTCAGTTTGAACAGGCTATCTCGAAGAATAAGAATATCGCACTCGATAAAACCATTAAGGCCTACGCTGAATATCGTGCTGAAATCATGAAGGAGCAGCAGGCCGCAAATGAAGCCAAGAAAGCTGAGGTTGAGGGTAAGATTGAAACCGCCAAGAGCGAGTTCGCTTCTGCTGAGTCCGAATATCAGTCCATAACCGGCAGTCTTGAGGCTATTAAGAATGAGAAGGCTGAGGCATTTGCCAAGGTTGCCCCCGTTGTGGATCTGGATGCCGATTCCGCTACCGAAGAGGAAATCGGGGATGCTGTGAAGGAGCTCATGGATAAGGTGGTGGAGCTCGAGCGCAGCAACGCTGAGGCTGATGCCCGTATTGCCGCCCTGGGTGCCGAGAGCGAGCGTCTCACTGCTCTCATCGCCGCTGCTCGCAAGCTTGCTCAGGATCGCCAGGCCCGTCTCTCTCCCCCTGAGCTGAAGTGCAACGTGCTCACGGCTGACCGTCAGTGGGATTATGTGATTCTTGACGCCGGTATCAACAAGGGTATTGTTATCGGTTCCCGTCTGGCTGTCATGCGCAACGGTAAGAAGATTTGTGAACTCAATGTGACTCTTGTAGAGTCCACCCGTGCCAGCTGCGATGTTGTATACAGCACCATGATTACCGGTGAGCGCGTGGAAGTGGGGGATTCCGTTGTTTCCGTTCGCAATAAATAAGTAACATCTTACTCTTCTCTCATAAAAATGAAAATCGCACCTCTCGTTTCCATTATTGTCACACTCGGTCTGGGTGTTGCCGGGTTCATGTATTCCAGTCAGCAGCAGACTACGATGAAGCTCGTTATCGGCGCTGCCGCCGGCCCCGATGGCACCTCCGGTCTGAAGGCTGTTAACCAGTCTCTCGATGGGAATGTTGCTTCCATCTCCGGCGAGCGTAAGAAGGCTCTCGAAGCTACGGCGGAGGCTGTTACCATGCTGCAGCGCTCGGCTGAAGAACTTGCCACTGCTGAGAATGAGCTGGCCTCGCAGGAGTCCGCCCTGGCTGACATGCAGGAAAAAGTGAAAGAGGCTAAGGCCCGTCAGGCTGAAATTCAGGCCGAGCTGGATGCTCTGCTGGCTTTCTTCCGCTCCCTGCCTGCGCTTTCTTCCGTCTCCGACCTGAGCGAGGCTGTATCCACCCTCGAAACTGCTGTGAACGAGCAGAAGGAGCAGGTTGCCACCCTGACCACGGAGCTGGAAGGCAAGGTAACCGTGCGCGATGCCGCCGCTAAGAAAGTGGCTGCTGAGACGGAGGAGCTCCGCAAGCTCGATGGTGCCAATCGCCGTTTCGAAGAGGAATACCGCAAGAATGATGATGAGTTCACCATTCTGGCTGTTGACCCGCGCTGGAAGTTTGTGGTGTTCAATGCCGGTAAGGAAAGCCGCATTGTGACCGGTGATTCTGCCCCCCTGCTGGTGAAGCGTGGTGACGTGATGATTGCCAAGCTGCGCGTGGTGAGCGTTTCCTCCGGTCAGGTGGTAGCCGAGTTTAAGACCGAAGAGCTGCCCGCCGGTGTGATGCTTGAGGTTGGTGACCGCGTGTTCATGCAAAAGCCCATCGGCTCCTGATGCATACCTGCCGTCTGCAAACGTTCCGAAACTGACTCTCTCTCCGCCGCCTGCCCCCTGCCGGGTATGGCGGCGGACTTTACATCCCGAATCTCCTACAGAAGAAAAACATGATGAAAAAAGCCATTATATATGCACTACTGATGTCGGCCCTGGGGCTGACGGCCTGTCAACGCTCTGTTGCTATGGTTCCGCCGAACACCCGACCTGTTATCGGCCCGGAGGGCAGCTCCGGCAGCGTGAAGTCGTGGAGCCGTGTCACGGAGCAGGAAGGGAACGCCGTACTTGGCCCCCTGAGCAACATGAGGCGCTGATTAGCACTGCGCGACAATGTTGCGAGCCCGCAAAGTAGAAATTGTGCTTGAGGAGCTGCAGCGTGCGTACCCCGACCCCGGGTGCCCGCTGCAGCACCGGGACGCCTTCACCCTGTTGGTGGCTGTCATGCTCTCGGCTCAGTGTACTGATGCCAGAGTGAACCTGGTAACACCGGCGCTTTTTGAGGTGGCACCCACCCCGCAGGCTCTGGCCGCTATGGATTGGCCACAGGTACGCGCCTATATTGCGACCTGTGGTCTGGCTGAAACCAAGGCGCGCAGACTGGTCGCAACTGCCCGATTGCTGGTAGAGCGACACAACGGTGAAGTGCCCTCGACTTTTGAAGAGCTGGAAGCGCTGCCCGGCGTGGGGCACAAAACGGCAAGCGTGGTGATGGCTCAGGCCTTCGGCCACCCTGCGTTCCCGGTCGATACGCACATCTTCCGCCTGGCCCGGCGGTGGGGGCTCAGCCGCGGTAAAACAGTCGAAAAAGTCGAGAGCGATTTGAAGCGTTGTTTCCCCCGCCATCTCTGGAACCGCCTGCACGTGCAGTTTGTGCTTTGGGGGCGTGAACACTGCCCGGCACGGGGGTGCCGACCGACCTGTGCCATCTGTTCCCGGTTGCTTTCCGGTGAGTAGAGCGCGCGCCGGAATGTGGCATAACGTCATTTTTTATGTGTTTGTGATTGACATTTACTGTGAAAAGTAGTTTCATATCCGGCCGTAACTTTTTTCGTTATGCTTGTTTCTCAGCTTAAATCGAAGATTCACCGTGCCATGGTTACTCGTGGCGACGTTGAGTACGAAGGTAGCATCGAAATACCACAAGACCTGGTCGAGGCCGCAGGCCTCTGGCCCGGGGAAAAGGTGCTGGTTGCCTCCGTAACCAGCGGCAACAGGTTCGAGACTTACGTGCTGGTGGGCCCTCCCGGTACCGGCCAGATTATCATCAACGGCGGCGCCGCACACCTCATCAAAGCAGGTGAGCGTGTGGTTATCATGAGTTTCGCCCTTGACGATAAGCCTATCACTCCCACGCGTATCGTTTGCAACGAACTTAACGAAATAATCGCCTGAAGACTTTACAAACCCCAAGTTTTAAGATACAATACTCGCCATGATTCTCAACGCATCCATCTATATAGTATTCGCTCTTCTGATGATTGTGTGCGCGCTGCTGCTGCTTATCGTGCTCATGCAGCGCCCCAAGCAGGAGGGCCTCGGTGCCGCCTTCGGTGCTCAGATGACTGACCAGGCCTTCGGTGCTCAGACTACTGACGTGCTGAAGAAGGGTACAGTGTTTTTCGGTTCACTGTTCATGATTCTCTGCTTCGTGCTGGCTGTGCTCATGAACCGCCAGTTCCAGCAGAAGAAGTCCTCCCTGGCAACAGCTGAGCAGGCTGCTCCTGTGACGGAAGTGGTTCCCGCTCCCGCTGTAGAGCCCGCTCCTGCCGTTGAGCCCGCTCCCGCTGTGGAACCCGCTCCTGCTGCTGAGCCCGCCCCCGCCGTGGAACCCGCTCCCGCTGT
>JAZRKM010000117.1:0-14127 GCA_045646325.1 Akkermansia sp.
TCCATCGTAAGATAAAAGGAATTCAACGCCGAGGTTATGGCTACAGAAACTTCCAAAACTACAAATTAAGGGTATTAGTAGAGTGCTCACATGGCCGATGACTCAAATAACAGCGTTCCCACACTTTTTGGAGTTGACCCAACATCTGGCTCTTCGTTATAAAGTGTGGGCATGTAACGTTGTGAAAATTCAAATTCCACAATATTTGGAGTTGACCCCAAAAATTGGGTATGGGTAATGCGACGGCCTCCTGCCCGGCTCCGAGTCTCGCTACCGCTCGCTTTCTGGGGGCTCCGTCCGCTGCGCGTTCTACGCCCACCCAGGGACGCCGAGGCTAGGCTTCGTTCTCGTTGCATCTGAGCGGTAGCTCAGATGCAACTCGTCTACGCGCCGTCAGGCCTAATCGGCCTGCCTGGGCGTAGAAAAACAGCGTATCAGGTGACCTGATACGCTGTTCTACGAAGCCTGGAGCATAGCGGGTTCGAACCGCTGACCTCTTCAATGCCATTGAAGCGCTCTACCAACTGAGCTAATACCCCGTTGTGTTGTTGTTCCCTGATGGGGACGGGCGAAGTATACACGGTTGCGGCGCGTTTGGCAAGCAAAAAGTGTAAAAAAATGTATTTTTTTCATTTTTTTGAGGTAAAACAGGCGGTTTTTGCCTATTTTACCGCGGACTTTTTCCCTTTCGTATGCATGAATGGCTTGTTGGGGTGTTTACTTTCTCATGAGCGCAAAGGGAGAGTTCGATAAAAAAAGCCCCCGGGCACCCGTTTGATGAGCGCCCGGGGGGGGTATGATGAGACGTTTACTTGATGGTGACCCGGATATTCCGGCAATAGCCCATCATGCTGCCACCCATCACTTCTTCCACTGCGGTACCGGTGGTGGGGGAATCGAAGGTGATGGTGTAGGTGCGGTCGGCACCGCCGGTGCCCACGGTGAGCACACCGGTATTGGTACCGGTCTTGCGGTACACATACTTACCACCCTTGGCGGGGGTAGAGATGGGCACGAGGTTGCGCGTGGCCTTGGGCTTGAGGTCGAAGGCGATGAAGGCCTCGGCACAGCCGTTTTTGTTCTTTTTGGCGTTCTGGAACGACTGCCAGCCGCTCTGGTCTTCGCCGTCCTCCGCATACTTATACTGCGAGCTCTCGTAGTTGAGAGCCAGAGTCTTGCCGGTGAGGTCAGCCGGGGCCAGGTCACCACCGACTGCGGAGGTGGGCTCGGGGTCGCTTTCCTCAGGGTCGGCGCTCTCGGGGCCGGGGGTAGCTGCTGCAGCCCCGCCACTGATGTTGACGACGATATTCCGGCAATAGCCCATCATGCTGCCACCCATCACCTCTTCCACTGCGGTACCGGTGGTGGGGGAATCGAAGGTAATGGTGTAGGTGCGGTCGGCACCGCCGGTGCCCACGGTGAGCACACCGGTGTTGGCCCCGGTCTTGCGGTACACATACTTACCGCCCTTAGCGGGGGTGGAGATGGGCACGAGATTGCGCGTGGCCTTGGGTTTGAGGTCGAAGGCGATGAAGGCCTCGGCACAGCCGTTTTTGTTCTTTTTGGCGTTCTGGAACGACTGCCAGCCGCTCTGGTCTTCGCCGTCCTCCTCATACTTGTACTGCGAGCTCTCGTAGTTAAGAGCCACCGTGCAGCCGGTGAGGTCAGCCGGAGCCAAGTCGCCGCCAACTGCCGGGGCGGGCTCGGGGTCGCTTTCCTCGGGGTCAGCGCTCTCAGGGCCCGGAGTGGGCTCAGGGTCGCTTTCCTCGGGGTCGGCGCTCTCAGGGCTCGGAGTGGGCTCAGGGTCGCTCTCCTCGGGGTCAGCGCTCTCAGGGCCGGGGGTGGGCTCTGCAGTCGGTGCGGCTTCACCTGTCGGCTCGCCAACAGGCTCCGGGGCGGGCACACCCTCGGGGCGCCACTTAGCGGCCTCTGCGGGGTCAGCTTCCACACCTACGCCCCACTCATAGCACTCGGCGAGCTTGATAGCGGCCTCTCGATGCCCCTGCTCTGCAGCTGTGCGCAGGTGCTCTACGGCTTTGACAAAGTTCATGGGCACGGAGCGGGCGGCGTAGTAGCTCATACCAAGTTTGTAGCTGGCATCCACTATACCGGCCTCGGCATATTCGGTGTACCAGTCGATGGCGGCCACGGGATCGGAGGGAGCGTCTGCCCCGTTGTTGTAGCGCTCTTCGGGAGTCGGCTCAGGCTCGGGCTCGGGGGCCGGTTCAGGCTCCGGGGTGGCAGGGGTATCTGCAGAGGGAGTGGTGGCCTCTGCGGGGGTAGGCGTTTCGGGCTGCGTGGCAGCGGCTTGCTCACCTGCAGTGCCGGCGGCCGGGGTGTCGGTACCTTCTTCCTGCCCGCAGGAGGCGAACAGCAAAGCCAGCGTGGCCAGGGTATAGCGAGTAATGGGTTTCATTGTTATAATGTGTTTGGTGTGAAATGAGGCGTGTTATTGAGGTTCCGGGAGCCTGAAATCTGCGTCTTTCAGGGTTACGTTTACGTTGCGAATGATGGTCTCCTCGCAACTGGCGCCGAGGGTTTCTTGCGCTGTCGCAGTGGTGGGAGAGTCGAAGGTAAGACTGAGCAGGTGAGCGCCATCGCCCATGTAGTTGACGAGCAGGTTGCACACCTGTTCAGAGCTCAGGCGGTCAGCATAGCGGGCCACCAGCCCGGGCATGGCACAGTTCGGGGGAGTGTAGAACACCGAGAGTACGGCTGTATCTGCCCCGGTGCGCAAGTAGTGGCGCACGGTTCCCTGTTTGAAGTCGGGAGCGGCGAGGATGGTGGTCTCAGCCCTGTCGGCAGCGGAGGTGAAGGGCGTAACTGTTTCCTCTTCTTCGTATGAGTGAACGGAGGCTTCTGCCCCGGCATAGTTGAGCAACAACACATGGTCGCCCAGAGTTGCAGGGGCCTTACCTTCAGGCACAGCGGGTAATGGAGTGGCCGAGGCCAGAGCCTGTTGCAGTTGCTGAACCTCGCAGAATTCGCTGTAGCGCTTGCTATTCTCACCGATACCTTCGGTCGAAGCGCCATTCTGCAGCAGCAGCAGCATGACCTCGAGGCTATTTGCACTGAGGTCAAGCTCAGAATCCGCCAGCTTCTGCAGAAGAGTCTTGCCCTCATTGTCTCGTGAGTCAGGAGAGGCTCCGGCTGCAAGCAGCACTTTCACGGCACCGGGAGTTGTGTACTCCAACAGCAGCGGTTTATCACCTGTACCCTCGGGGGCTAAACCGGCTTTCAGCATAGACTCCAGCACCGCTGCGGAATCTTCCGCATGGTACATTAACCAAGGTTCCACCTTGGCGGGTTCCACTCCCTTTTCAAGCAGGGCCTGCCACAGCTCCGTGGGAATACGCGAATGGCTGTAAACCTCGACTTGGGCGTTCTTGGGGTGCTGAAGCCCAAAGTCAGACTTCAGCAGGGCGAGTTTCTCTGCCTCGTATGTGCGCCCGGCCTTTTCAAAGGCAGAGAGCACCTGTTGCCACTCTCTGGTATCGCTTTCAGCTCCGACGCGGAAAGCTATAATGCGGTCGAATATCAACAGGGCCTCCTCTGCGGAGGCTGCGTTGCGGATTCGGTTGGTAAGAGAGCCCCAGTTGTCACCCATGAGCTCAGCGCCCACGCCGGTAGCAATCACCATGTTAGAGTTCTCAGCAGAAACGATATTGGGCATCTGCGCACCGCCGGTCAACTGCTGCACTTTAGCCTGAATGGCCGGCAGCAGCTCCGATACGGAGAGCACGCCGTCCCGGTTCACATCAACCGTAGAGAAATCAGCCAGTGTCTGCATGACCGAGGCGGTGAACACACCGTTGTTCCACTCGCCGGACTCGAGGGCGAACTCAGCACCGGCGGCACCGGCCACGATATTCACCCCGCGGTACTGCTGCCCCAGGGAGAACATGTCCTCGATATAGCGTTTCTGCTGCTTCTCCGTGGTAAGTGCACCGACAGCTTTTTTCACCTTCATGCCGCGGGTCTGAATAGCGCGCACGCCATGTGGCAGCTGCACGCCCGCCTCGGCAAGTTTTTCTTCACCTGCCTCGCCCAGTTGGCCGGAGTGGCAGGTATCGAGCAGCAGCAGGCGCTCGCGGGCCGGCACATCCTGCATACAAGCGACCAGAGCATCCATCGATATACCGGTGGCAGCCACCTTCTCTGCATCGAATGCAGCGGGAGCATAGTGGTACTCGAGCTTGTCATCGAGCATGCCGTGCCCGGCCAGGTAAAAGACCACACGGTCATCTATGGTACTCTCGGCCAAGAACTCTTGGACCCTGTCGAGCACCTTCTTATCAGACACCTCTTTATCGGTCAGCGTGAGCACCTTCACCTCGCCCGAGCCATGTTCACTGAAGGCAGCGGCCATGTCGCGGGCATCTTTCGCGGCAAACTGCAGGTCGAGGGAGTCATCATCGTAGTCCGACACGCCCAGAGTCACCACAAACAGGCGACTGTTGGCGCTACCGGGGCGCACAAAGCGCACATTCACCGCCCGGCTTCTGTTGCCCAGGGTGTCTACGCCGGTGATGCTCATGTTGTTCTGACCGTAATTAAGCGGCAGTTTGATATCAAGGGGCATCTTGCGCCCGGCCGGCAGCACAAGCGTGTTGCTCCACTCCTGCGGAACCAGGGCGCCGTTCACGCGCACCTCTACCCCGGCGGCAGCCTTGCCGGGGCGGGCCGACAACTCGAGATTCAAGGTAAGCTCAGGCGTATCGCACAAGGGAAATGGGGCATCGAACGAGAACAACGGTGTATTGAGTACCGAGCTTTCCGGCGGCATGGAATCGGGATTCAGATTCTGTTTGGCAAGCCAGCGCTTAGTCGTTTCGCGCAGGGCGGCCACGTCATCCGGATTGCCGCCGATGGCCTCCAGCACCTCTGCCGGGCGATTACGCCACGGGGCAAGCATGTTCATCGGCACCCAATTGTTGTCCGCCATGCAGCCGTAGAGTAATTTCTCGCACCCGGGCGAGCCGGCATAGCGGCCATCTCTCAGAATGAGAACCCAGGCACCATTGGCGCCGGTACAGATGGAGTACGTATCTTCCGCCTCTTGTGTAAAATCCTTTATCTCAATCACGGCCCAGCAGTTCTCCTGCGTTGGCAGGCAGAGCCACTGTTTGTCGGGCAGCCATACAGGGTTCTGGATATTCTTTGCCCAGAGAGAGCGCCCCCAGGTGCCGGACCAGCTCCCTATCACACGACCGGTCTTGGTGGTTTCATCTACCAGAATATGAGCGCAGACATTCTCACCACCAAGCAGCAGGTAAGATTTGGTGTCATCCCCCGGCAGCGGCGCCCACACACAGAGTGAGGTTCCCAGGCTTTCGCCCCCAGGCACATCACCCTCGATGCGATAGGCGACTTCGCAATCCCCCTCCGGGGTCTTGCCATTGATGACGATGGCGGCGGTTTTCCCGGTTTCGGGGTCTAATATCATGGGACCGACCCAACCACCGCTCCCGCGTATGCTGTGCATGGCATTGTGGACGATATGGCCACGTTCCGTGAATCGATAGTAAGGCTGGTAACCCTTCGGTTGCCCGATGAGGCACTCACCCGGGTGGTGTATCAGTTTTTTACTGCTTGGCTCATACACCATGAAGGGCAGCTCGGGATTGTCTTCTTTTTCCATGGAAGCCCCCATCACAGTGGTGCAATGCTCCGGGTAAATGAGCAGCGCACCTCGGCTGCCGTCGTCTTTCACCTCGGTGGCATAGCCTTCATCGCCGGGGAGTTCCGGCAGCCCCTCGATATCACTCAGGCTGACCTCGGAGGCGTGCGGAATTCGCTCAGCCGGGCGCATGCGTAAGGTGTTGAAATCAATTCGGCGTATGGTTTCCTCCCCCTCCGAGACGAAGTGGTGCACCAGGCCATGGAGCTGCGGCACCTTCTGCAGCGCCTTAATGTCATCCATAGGCACTTTCAGCCCATGGAAACCCTTCATCGATGCGAACGTAGGCAGGCTCAGCGGGAAAGGCTTCCCCTCCTGTGCCAAGTTGTCCCAGTAGTTTGTGACAGGGCCTGTGTGCTTGCTGATTTCAAAATCGCCCGATTCCGGATTGTAGCCAATATAGCCGCCATTTTCAGCATAGCGATCAGGCACAATACCGATAACCATCTGACCGCTCTGCTCATCCACGCAGATATCAGGCGCGACGCCCAGCCCGCAGCCGTTCACCAACACGGAATATCTGTAAGAAAAATCACCGGCATTCCATACATGAATAGCCGTATTGTTCACCATGTAGTTACCGGAAATACGGCCGGCTGTAACAATCATGCGCTCACCGGCATAAATAAGGTAACACCCCGCGCCATTCAAGTTCAGGAAATTATATTCATAAATCACGCCCTGCTCCGGATAGGTGAGCATGGTGAACGGTATAGCCTTCAGCCCGGGGGTTGTGTCGGAAGCCAGTTGTTTTGATGCCTGCTGCAACCCGGGCAAGGCATTAAGCGGGAACTTGGGCAAAGGCTTGGGGGCGGCTTTTTTGGCCGGGCGGGCAGCCCCCTTGACCAAGGTCTTGCCGCCGCCACGATTATACTTGCGCGGAGCCCCCCAGGCCGGAAGCCCGGCCACCATGAACCCCAGCGCCATGCTGATAAGTATGCGAGTATTCATTACCAAATGTTAATATGAGAGAACAACAGAAAAAACTTCAGTCCCGGCACAAACCGACGAGACTCTACCACATGGTAAACTATTTTATCGATTTGTCAACATAATTCTGTGAGATATCGGGGTGTTGAGAGTGCGGGCGGCGAACCACGCGCCACACTTCTGTTATTCACGCGGAGGACAGCGGCCTATTCCTCGCCACCGGCCAAGACACTGAATATGTGTTATTTGCAATTTCCTTTCAAAAAAATGCTACAAAATAGCACATTTTGAGCTTGACGAAACAGCTAGAGGTGGCTATAATACGCCCGTCCTTGGAACCAGACGTAAAACCGGTTCTTGGGTCCAAAAGGGTCCATTTCATAGGGTAGTTGGGCTCCCCCTGGTCTTCGGATCAGGGGGAGACTTCCTTCAAGGCAAACGGTCCAACGAGAGTGCAGCGTTATTTTGCCGCACGGAACCAGATAACGTGGCGCAGGAGTGTCTGCGAGCCATCGGGGGCTGTAGACAAACCGGGGAATCGCACGAGCTTGGTATAAGCAGAACCATCAGGCTCTGCCATGCAGGTGACATAGGTCGTGCAAGTGCCGGGGTAAACGGCGCCAAGGTAAGCGCGGATGAGCTCCATCTCAGCCTGCTCGTTCGCAGCGGCCGCCCCATCGAGGCGCAGCAGAATGGGAGATGCAGCAGCGGAACCATCGCCACCGGAGTAGCAATCTGCATGCGTGCGCAGAAAGTCAGAGTGACGCCCGGCGGCCTCGGCAAACAGGTCGAGTACAGCCTGCGGCTGCCGCTGCTCAACGTCAGCCTGAGCGGTCATAGCCAGGTGCATGGTAAGCAACTCCCGGCACTCCTCAGAGAGCGGTAGTTCCAGGTAGGGTGACTGCAACAGCAGATGGTAACACAGCAGCTCACTGCCATAGAGCAGTGATATGAAATCAACGACAAGTATGCGGGAAAGCTCAGCCTGTTGCTCACGGCTGCGCCGGAACAGCGCACGATTACGCTCATGAAAATCGAGGTTCTCATCTGTCACCGGCGGCAACTCAGCACACCCCCTCTCCATGATTGGGGCTATCTGTTCGTGATAACGCTCTACAGCGGCGGCAAGGGTAGGCAAAGAAGGCTCGACCTTACCGGTGGCACGGATGCGGCGCAAAGCTGAAATGAGGTCATCCATCGCCCCTTGCGCGGCACTCCTTCGCTGCAGCAATTCCAGCGGTGAAATTTCAGCAGGTGCAGCTTGTGCATACAAACCGGGGACGGGTGACAGTAGCAAACCGAGAGCCGCAAGATGATAAATCGACATGCCGTCATCATACCATATCGCCCCTGCTCTGTTCAATACAAATTATACCAAAGATGAAGTGCTTATCGAAGCGCCCCCAAGCCATAAGGATAGCTCAAAATAACAATCTTTCCGAGCGAGTTTGTATGATTTTTGTGATTGACAGGGAATGTTCAGTTTGCTAACATCAGCGCATGGCGATAAAGAAATACACATTAGCGCTGTTGGTTGCGTGGTTCGGGCTTACCCTAGCTCCGCTGCAGGCTCAGGACGTAGAGGAATTCGGGCTTGATCCCATGACCGAAACCGCTGAGGAGGATGCCGATGCCCCCAAGACCAAGAAGAAGAAAAAGAAGAGCAAGAAAACCAAAAAGAGCTCTAAGAAGAAAGACAAATCTGCCGACGATGCAGCTACTGATGAACAGGAGGCTGATGACAGCGATGACGGCGACGCCAAGTCTGATGCCGGCAAAGATGAGCTGAGCAAAGTAGCACAAGCCCTCAAGAAGTTTAAACCCGTGAGCGGCAAGCCCAGCATGAAGGCAGAATACTACATCTACATGTACTCTGCCAGCTGGTGTGGTTACTGCAAGCAGTGCATGCCTGATGCCGTGGCGGAGTACAAGAAAATCCGCCGCAACAAGAAGGTAGAGTTCATCGTGATTGGCGGCGACAAAACCCGCGAAGAGGCCGCTGCATATCTGAAAGGTTACAAAGCCAAGATGCCCTGCATCTTCTTCGATGATGTGAAAGCCACCGGTTTCCAGGGCCTGCCCGGCTGCGGCATGCCCGGTTTCCCCGCCATAAGTATAGCGGACAAGGATGGCAAGGTAGTTAAGTCTGCCGTTGGCGCCTCGGCCGTGAAAGAAGTCATTGCCAATTGGAAGGACTACACCATCAATCGCAAGGACTGATTGCCCCGATTGTAACTCATTTTACCGCCCGCACATCTTCACCGGTGTGCGGGATTTTTTTGCACACGGTAAATCGTATTACCGGGGCATTAACATCCGGCTGCCACCATCTGCCGAGCGCTTGAAAAAACCGGCCCTGTCACCATGTGGTGACAGGGCCAAAGTTTCAACAAATACCCAAGAAGGGGTATCAGAGCACCTCGGGTGCCAGGGAAACGATCTTCATGAAACCTTTTTCACGAAGCTCGCGAGCCACGGGCCCGAAGATACGGGTGCCCTTGGGGTTGTTGTCCTTGTCGATGACTACAACGGCGTTGGAGTCAAAGCGGAGCACGGAGCCGTCATCGCGGCGGATGGGGGCGGCGGTGCGAACAACCACGGCCTTCACCACGCTGCCCTTCTTAACGGAGGCAGTGGGGATAGACTCGCGAATGTGGCAGGTAATGATGTCGCCGATATGAGCCTGGTCGGTACCGGACTTGCCGATAACGCCGATCATCTTGGCGGAGCGGGCGCCGGTGTTGTCGGCGACCTGAACGAGGGATTCCATCTGGAGCATGGTATGTAATGTCCTTTCCGGTTTAGTGTTTGATGATTTCCACGAGCTCCCAGCGCTTCATCTTGGAAAGCGGGCGGGTCTCACGAATGCGCACGGTATCGCCAACCTTAGCGGTCTCGTTCTCGTCGTGAGCATAGAACTTCTTGCTCTTCTTGACGATCTTCTTGAACACGGGGTGGGGCACGCGGGCCACATACTCCACAACGATGGTCTTGTTCATCTTGGTGGAGACAACAACGCCGACGCGGGTCTTACGAAGGCCCTGGGGCTTGGTGGTCGTAGTAGTTTCTTCGCTCATTGTATAAGTCCTTGGGTTACTTCGTTATTAGTTCTGGTCGGCAGCGGCGCCCTCGCCCTGAACAGTCAGGGCGCAGGCGAGCTCCTTGCGGACGATGCGGAGGCGCTGGTTGTTCTCCAGCTGACCGGTACCCTGCTGAAGGCGCAGGTTGAACAGCTCCTCGCGCAGGCCACGGATGTGGGCGGCGAGCTCCTTAGCGGGCATACCGCGGAAGTCTTTAGCTTTCTTTACAGGCATAATCTGTGTAATGTTTGTGGTTTACTTGGTTTAAGCCTGGGGCTCTACGCCCTGGCGGTATACGAAGCGCGTGCGGATGCCGAGCTTGTTGGAAGCAAGGCGAAGAGCCTCGCGGGCGGCGGATTCGGTAACACCGCCAACCTCGAACATGATGTTGCCGGGGCGGCAGACGGCTACCCAACCCTCAACAGCACCTTTACCCTTACCCATACGGGTATCCGGCGGGCGCTTGGTGAAGCTCTTCTGCGGGAAGATGCGGATGTACACGCGGCCACGGCGGCGCAGGTAACGGTTGATGGCGATACGGCAGGCCTCGATCTGGTTGTTGGTCACCCAACCGCGGGTCAGTACCTGAAGGCCGAAGTCACCGAAGGCAACATAATCACCGCTGGTAGCATTGCCGCCGCGATTGCCGCGGTGCATCTTGCGGTGGTTGTCCTTCACTCGTTTAGGCATTAAAGGCATATTTTATATCTCCTGTAATCGTTAAAGGTTCTTGTGATGTGTAGGGGATTAAGCATCGCGGCGGTCACGACGGGGGCGAGCCGGGCGGTTCGGGCGGCCGGAGGGAGCAGCACCGGGAACTTCCGGGCGCTTGTTGATCCAGCACTTGATACCGATGATACCGTAGAGAGTGCGAGCCTCGGCAAAGCCGTAATCGATGGGGGCACGCAGGGTCTGAAGCGGTACTTTACCTTCGCGGTACTGCTCGGCACGGGCGATATCAGCACCACCCAGACGGCCGGCGCAACGTACGCGGATACCCTCTGCACCGAAGTCCATGGCAACCTGAACGGCACGCTTCATGGCGCGACGGAAGGATACACGGCGCTCAAGCTGAGTGGCGATGTTCTCGGCCACGAGCTGGGCGTCGAGCTCAGGCTGGCGAATCTCCATGATGTCGAGCTTGACCTGAGCACCACCGCAGAGCTTGCTGAGGGCGGCGGTCATGTCCTCGATGTTCTTACCCTTGGGCCCGATAACGAGACCGGGGCGAGCGGTAGCGATGGTCACGCGGACGCTGTTCCAGGCGCGCTCGATGGTAATGCGGGAGATAGCGGGCGAGGAGCCCTTGAGGTCGCTGTTGAGCTTGGAGGTGTAGTCCTTGATGAACTTACGGATTTTGAGGTCCTCGTGGAGCTTGGTGGCGTAGTCCTTGCCGGTAGCATACCACTTGGAGCGCCAGTCTTTAGTAACGGCCAGACGGAAGCCGATAGGATTTACTTTCTGTCCCATAGTGTTAGTATATGTGCTTGTGTTGTGGTTATGCCTCGGCGTTGGCGAGGATGACGGTGATGTGGGAGGTGCGCTTGCGGATCATGTTGGCGGAACCGCGGGCACGAGCCATCGTACGGCGGAAGGTGGGACCTTCGTCGACCATGACGCTCTTGAGCACGAGCTCATCGGCGGAAAGGCCATTGTTGTTCTCGGCATTGGCTACGGCTGCCTTCAGAGTCTTGTTGAGGAGGTAGGCGCCCTTCTTGGGAGTGTAGCTGAGCACGTCGGTAGCCTGGGAGACAGACATACCCTGAACGGCAGCGGCTACATCGCGCATCTTCTTCGCAGAGATGCGAGCGTTCTTGTATACTGCTTTAACTTCCATTGTTATGGTATTTGTTGAAGATTAATCATTGTTTGTTACGGACACACTGTCACCGACAGCAACGGAGAGGGAGGGATTGAGCTGGCGCTGAACCAGCAGCCCTGCCACCTTCTTGCGAACATCGGTCACAATGGCACGTGCGATTGCCTGGTCACCGCGGGTTACCTGCATGGGCATACCCACTTCCACCTTGCTCTCACGACCGGCATTGATGACGATGAGGCCACTCTCTGAGTCAATGCTCAGCACTCGGGCATCTGTCAGCGTGCCGGTGAGGTCGCTCTGCGGTGCCTGGCGCAGCCCGAGGGCTACATCAAGCTCGCGAAGGGCAGCCTCAAGTGCCTGACGGGCGGCGGCATCTTCCACCAACGCGCCGCGTGTGTAAGCGGTCACGGCGGAGGAGAGCACGAGGGCGGCCTGTCGCAGAGTCTCCAGCTCGGCATTCACTGCCTCGAGCTGAGCAACCGTGTCAATCAGGCGCTCCTCGCCACTGCCCAGAGCGGCACCACCGAGAGCCTCCAGTCGGGCGCGGATGTCGCGCAGCTGGCGGCGTGCTTCATCGGCATCTGCCCGGGAGAGGGCGTAGCTTTCACGAAGCGTGGCAACCTGGCGTTCGAGTTGTGCGATTTTGTGGTCCGTAGCACCACTGCCCCCCTCGCCTGCACCGGCAGCCATACCCGAGCCACAGAGGGCGAGGGTAAGGAGAACGGAGCTGAGACGAGGTGCGGACATGTGGTTGAGTGCGGGTTACTATTACTTCTTGCCGATACCGCCGTGCGCTTTGAAAATGCGCGTGGGGGCAAACTCACCGAGCTTGTGGCCGACCATGTTTTCCGTTACATACACGGTGGTAAAGCTCTTACCGGCGTGTACGAGGAAAGTGAGGCCAACGAAATCCGGAATGACCATGGAGGCGCGGCTCCAGGTTTTGATCGGCTTGCGGTCCCCGCTCTGAAGCTGGGCGTCAACCTTGTCGAGAAGAGGCTGGCTTACGAAGGGTCCTTTTTTGAGGGAACGTCCCATTGTTCTAAGTGATATTGAAGGTTAAAAATTACTTGCTCTTGCGGCGCTGTACGATGAACACATCGCTGGGCTTGCGAAGACGGCGAGTCTTCTGACCCTTGACGTGACCCCAGGGGGACTTCAGGTGCTGACGACCACCACCGGACTTGGACTTACCCTCACCACCACCGTTGGGGTGATCGACGGGGTTCATACACATACCACGCACGGTCGGGCGGATGCCCATCCAACGGGTACGGCCGGCCTTACCGGAGGACTCGTTCATGTGCTGGGTGTTACCCACCTGACCGATGGTGCAGTAGCACTCCACGCGGAACTTGCGAACCTCGCCGGAGGGCATCTTGACCAGGGCGTAGTCGCCGTCGCGGTTGGAGAGCACGGCCTGCTGACCGGCGGAACGAGCAATCTTGCCGCCGGTGCCGGGGCGCACCTCGATGTTGTGGATAGCGGTACCCAGGGGTACGTTCTTCAGGGGCATGGCGTTGCCAACCTTCGGGGCAACGTTCTCACCGGCCTGTACGGTCATGCCAACGGTCAGACCCACGGGGGCAAGGATGTAGCTCTTGGCACCATCGGGGTACTGCACCAGGGCGATGCGGCAGGTACGGTTCGGATCGTACTCGATAGCCAGCACGGTAGCGGCCTCGGTACGGGTACGGCGGAAGTCTACCAGACGGTAGTGCTTCTTGTGACCACCACCGATGTGACGGGTGGTGATACGGCCGTTGTTGTTGCGGCCACCGCTCTTGCGGATGGGCTCAAGCAGGGACTTCTCCGGCTTGCTCTTGGTGATCTCGTCAAACGCGGGCAGAACCTTGTAGCGGTTGGACGGAGTTGTAGGCTTAAATGACTTAAGGGACATGATAGCTTACTTCTATTGTCGTTATGGGTTCTCAGTATCAGACGAGGTCGAGGCTCTCACCGGCGGCGAGGCGCACATAGGCCTTCTTCCAGGCCGGAGCATTGCCGGCATCCTTGGTGCGCTTGCGGCGCACTTTACCGTCATAGTTAGCCGTGCGAACAGCGGCTACCTTCTTGCCGAGGCATTTCTCTACGGCCTGCTTAACTTCGAGCTTGGTGGCCTTTACCGCCACTTCAAGCACAAGCTCACCCGTGGTCTCGTGCAGCACGGCGGCCTTTTCGGACACGCGGGGCTTCTTGATTACGTCGTAAATGTCGTTCATGATTACTTGGTGCGGTTGGCGATGGTTTCGAGGGCGGACTCAACGATGACAACCTTGTTGGCGTGCAGCAGCTGCTCCACGTTCACCTCGGCGGCGCTCATGAGCGTGACGTCCTGCACGTTGCGGCCGGCCTGCTTGGTTTTCTCGTCGAAGGAGTCGGCGATGATGAGAATCTTCTTACCGGTGGCAATCTCAGCCACAGCGGCGATGAAGCTCTTGGTCTTACCATCCTCAATGCTGAAGGAGGGAACGGTGCAGACCTTACCGCCGGAGATGATGTCACCGAGCACGCGGCGCAGAGCCAGCTTGCGGGTGGACTTGTTCACCTTCTTGCTGTAATCGCGAGGACGGGGGCCGAACACAACACCTCCACCCACGAAGATGGGGGACTGG
>JAZRKM010000118.1:0-2113 GCA_045646325.1 Akkermansia sp.
GGGCACAGCTTATTATGTGATGCCTTGGCTCGGCGGTAAAGAGCTGCACAAGGCGGCGCCGGCCCCTGCAACTATCACCGAGGCCTGGCTGCAGCCCCACCTGCGCACCCTGCTCGGTGCGCTGCAATACCTGCACGCCAACAACATATACCACCGCGATGTCAAGCCCGGCAATATCCTGCTGACGGAGGACGGCACACCCGTGCTCATCGACTTCGGCACCGCGCGCGCCATCATCAGTGAGCGCTCAGCCACGCTGGTGGGCTCCCCCGGTTACTCACCCATTGAGCAAATGCGCGCTAACGGCAAGCGCGGCCCGTGGACGGATATTTACTCCCTCGGCGCCACCTGTTACCGACTTATCATCGGTGAGTGCACACCGCAGGCCTTCGACCGCATGGATGAAGATGAAGACCCGCTGCGCCCGCTGGCCAATCGTGCGGAGCTGTTCGAGCGCTTCAGCCCCGCCTTCCTCGCCACCATCGACAAGGCCCTTGCCCTCCGTGGCAAAGACCGCTGGCAAAGCACCGATGAATGGCTCGCCGCCCTGCCCGCCACATCGGCGCAACAGATTGCGACCACGGCTACAGCTGCGGTAATCGATACCACACGCATCAGCATAACAACTGAACCACCACCACGCAAACGCCCCCATACAGCAATCATTCTGCTCATCCTCGTGCTCGCTTTGGGAATCCCCGGCAGTTACTTGCTCTATCAGCATGGGCAGGAGAAGGCCAGACAGCAGATGAGCGAAGAAGTGGCACGAAGCAAACTCAAAGCAAAAGGCATCTCGGAATATCAATATAATAACAAAATCGTTGATGCAGCCCAAAATAATGACACCGAGCTGTTATCCCAGCTCATCACCGCAGGTGCTGATGTCAATGCGACGAATGACGATGGCTACACTCCCCTCTCCTGGGCGGCATGGAAAGGCCACACCAAGTGCGTGAAGCTCCTGCTGGCCGTGCCCGGTATTGACGTCAACAAGGCGAACAAGGATGGCTCCACGCCCCTCTCCTGGGCGGCTTGGAAAGGCCACACCGAGTGCGTGAAGCTCCTGCTGGCCGTGCCCGGTATCGACGTCAACAAGGCGAATGAGTATGGCTACACGCCCCTCCACGGTGCGGCCGAAAGTGGCAACCCCGAGTGCGTGAAGCTCCTGCTGGCCGTGCCCGGTATCGACGTCAACAAGGCAATCAAGGATGGCTGGACGCCCCTCTCCTGGGCGGTTTGGATAGGCCGCACCGAGTGCGTGCGGCTCCTGCTGGCAGCACCCGGTATCGATGTCAACAAAGCGAACAAGGATGGCATGACTCCCCTCAAAGTAGCTGAAAAATATAAACGTTCAGAATGCGCTCAGCTTCTCCGGCAGGCAGGTGGGCGGTAACAAGGGCGGTTCCGGTAGAGCGGGAAAGCCTTTAGTCCGCCGGGGCGTTGAGCTCGGCGGACTTTCCCTCGCGCGATGAGGTTCTGCATGAAGGTGCGTTTTTAGCCTGAAACACGGGAAAAACCGGAACAGGCGCGAGTACACGGCGCAGTCATAAATCAGTATTGCAGAGAGTGGCAAAATATGCTAGACTCGGCGCCGATATGAATGTGCGAGCCATAGTGACCATAGCCATAAGCTGTCTGCTGACCGCCTGCGGGGAGCGCCGCAGTTCGGCGGAGCGATTTGCAGAGAGCGGGATATTGGTCGTGGGCAACAATTCCGAGCCGCAAAGCCAGGACCCGCACAAGGCCACAGCCGTGGCCGACGGCAAAATCATCTGCACCCTGCTGGAGGGGCTGGTGCGCCCATCCCCCATGCAAGACGGCGACGTATTGCCCGGCACGGCTGAGCGCTGGGAGCACAACGAGCGCGCCGACGAATGGATTTTTCACCTGAACCGGGCCGCAAAATGGAGCGATGGCACCCCGCTGACAGCCCGAGATTTTGCCTATGCCTATCAGCGACTCTTGCACCCGCAGTTTGCGGGCAAATATGCGGAGATGCTCTACCCCCTGCTTCATGCTGAGGAATACAACAAGGGGCGCTGTGACTGGGAGCAGGTAGGCGTGAAAGTGATAGATGACCACACCTTGCAGCTCACCCTCAGCGGCCCCACCC
>JAZRKM010000119.1:0-8662 GCA_045646325.1 Akkermansia sp.
CATCCTGTCTGTGTTTCGCCTCCGGCTTCCTCCCCACCCCACATTACTGTGACGCAGTTGCCCTTGGCTATTTGATTCCGCCCTGTCAGCGGTTCATTGGGGATTTTCACCCCAGTTGCGTGTCATGCCTGACGTACGAAAAAACCGCCGGAGAAGGAAAACCTATCTCCGGCGGCGAAAGAGCTAAAACGCGGCGCTATCAGGCGTACACGCCCACGGCCTCGGAGGCGCAGGCAATCATGTAATCGCGGTTAAGCTTGGCGATATTGTCTACGCTGATACCCTTGGGGCAAGCGGCCTCGCACTCGTAGAGGTTCGTGCAGTTGCCGAAGCCGAGGGCGTCCATCTGGCGCACCATGGCAAGCACGCGCTTGTTCTTCTCAGGCTGCCCCTGGGGGAGCAGATTGAGATGAGCGGCCTTGGCAGAGGTGAAGAGCATGGCAGCGCTGTTCTTGCAGCTGGCCACGCAGGCACCACAGCCGATACAGGCAGCGGCGTCGAAGGCGGCATCGGCCGTCTTCTTGCGCACGGGCATGTTATTGGCGTTCGGAGCAGCACCGGTACGCACGTCAACGAAACCACCGGCAGCGATAATCTTATCGAGAGCCGTACGGTCTACCACCAGGTCACGCAGCAGCGGGAACGCAGCAGCACGGAACGGTTCAATCCAGATGGTGTCACCATCCTTGAACTGGCGCATGTGCAGCTGGCAGGTAGTTACCTTCTTGCCACCGTGCGGCACACCGTTGATGGTGAGCGAGCACATACCGCAGATACCCTCACGGCAGTCGTGGTCGAAGTGAATGGGCTCCTTGCCCTCGTGAACGAGCTCTTCGTTCACGATGTCGAGCATCTCGAGGAACGAAGCCTCATCGGGGATGTTCTTGGCCTTGTAGGTTTCGATACGGCCCTGAGCCTGTGCATTCTCCTGGCGCCAGACCTTGAGCGTAAGATTGAGATTAGCCATAATTGTGTATGAAATTCAGAAGTTTGAACTAAGTGTGCTTTACTTGTAGGAACGGATAGCCAGATGCACGGTGTCGAACGTAAGCGGCTCTTTGTGCAGAACCGGCAGCTCGCCCGTACCCTTGTACTCCCAGCAGGCCACGTAGGCGAAGTTCGCATCGTCGCGCTTGGCTTCGCCGTCTGCCAGCTGGTGCTCCAAACGGAAGTGAGCGCCGCAGGACTCCTCGCGGTTCAGGGCGTCGTAGCAGAGCACCTCTGCGAAGTCGAGGAATGCGGCCACGCGCCAGGCCTTCTCAAGCTCCTGGTTCATGCCCTCCGTGCTGCCAACAACCTTCACGTTGTTCCAGAACTCATCGCGAATGGCAGGAATCTTCTCAATGGCGTCCATCAGGCTCTCCTTCGTGCGGCCCATGCCCACGTCCTCCCACACAAGCTTGCCCAGCTCGCGGTGGATTTCATCGGGGGTCTTGGTACCCTTCACGTCCATCATCTTCTGAATGCGGGCCTTCACGCCCTCTTCAGCCTCGATGAACTCGGGAGCTGCCGTCGTCACGCTGCCGGGCTTCTGGGTGGTGAGGTAGGTCGGCAGAGTAGCGGGGATGACGAAGTAACCGTCAGAAAGACCCTGCATCAGAGCCGAAGCACCCAGGCGGTTAGCGCCGTGGTCGGAGAAGTTAGCCTCACCCAGAACGTGCAGACCGGGGATGGAAGACATGAGGTTGTAGTCCACCCACAGACCACCCATGGTGTAGTGAGAAGCGGGGTAAATCATCATCGGCTGCTCGTGGGGGTCAACATCGGTAATCTCCTCGTACATCTCGAAGAGGTTGCCGTACTGACCGTCAATCCACTCCTTGCCCATGCGGTCGATAGCGTCCTTGAAGTCAAGGAACACACCGCGGCCGGTGTTAGCCACACCACGCTCGTCATCGCAGGCTTCCTTAGCTGCGCGAGAGGAAATATCACGCGGGGCCAGGTTACCGAAAGACGGATACTTGCGCTCCAGGTAGTAGTCACGGTCGTTCTCAGCCACATCGGAGGGCTTCATCTCGCCGCGGCGAATCTTGGCAGCCACCTCGCGGCTCTTGGGCACCCAGATACGGCCGTCGTTACGCAGAGACTCAGACATCAGGGTGAGCTTGCTCTGGTAGTCGCCCTTCACGGGAATGCAGGTCGGGTGAATCTGCGTGAAGCAGGGGTTAGCGTAGTAGGCACCCTTCTTCCAGCAGGCGCAGGCAGCGCCCACGTTGCAGCCCATGGCGTTGGTGGACAGGAAGAATACGCGACCATAGCCACCGGTAGCCAGCAGCACGGTATCACCGGCGTAGCTCTTAATTTCACCGGTCACCATATCACGCACCACGATACCCTTGGCATGGCCGTCAACAACCACGAGGTCCATCATCTCGGTGCGGGGGTACATCTCGATGTGCCCCTTGCCGATTTCCTTCTCCATAGCCTGGTAGCAACCCAGCAGCAGCTGCTGACCGGTCTGACCACGGCTGTAGAACGTACGCTTAAGCTGAGAACCACCGAAGGAGCGGTTATCGAGCAAACCACCGTATTCGCGACCGAAGGGCACGCCCTGAGCCACGCACTGGTTGATGATGTTGCAGCTCACCTCAGCCAGACGATATACGTTGGCCTCACGGGCACGGAAGTCACCACCCTTTACGGTATCGTAGAACAGGCGGTACACGGAGTCACCGTCGTTCTGGTAGTTGTGAGCGGCATTCACACCACCCTGAGCGGCGATGGAGTGTGCACGGCGGGGGCTGTCCTGGTAGCAGAAGCACTTCACATTGTAGCCCAGCTCAGCCAGCGTAGCAGCGGCGGAGCCACCTGCCAGACCGGTACCGACGATAAGCACGGTGTACTTACGGCGGTTGTTGGGGTTAATGAGCTTGGCCTCGCGCTTGTACTTGGTCCACTTCTCAGCGATAGGGCCGTCCGGAATGCAGGAATCCGGCATGTAATCACTTACGGGAAACTTAATTTCTTTCATAAATTGAAGAGGAGTTTGTAAGAGGTTATCAGATGATGCCGAGCATCACACACACAGGGATAAGGATGAAACCACCGCACACAGCGATACCGAAGAGCCAGGCCACGATGTTGTAAAGCGGGCGGACCTTGCGGGTGGACAGGCCGAGAGTCTGCAACACAGACTGCAGACCGTGGCGCACGTGCATGAACAGACAGCAGATAGCCACGATGTAGAAGATAGAGCACCAAGGATTCATGAAAGCAGCCTTGATGTGGCCATAGCAGTCAGCAGGGTCACCGTTGAAGGTCAGCTGCCACAGGTGGAACACGATGAAGCAGAGAATCATGATACCGGTAATCACCATCGTGCGAGAGGAAAGAGTAGCCTTCAGCGTACCTTCCTTCTGGTAGTGAGTACGGGCGTTGTAGTTCTCATACTTGAGCACCAGAGTCAGCACAATGTGTACCAGAGCCACGGCCAGCAAGCCCAAACGAATGGACCAGAGCAGCCAGGCGGGCATAGAGTGCAGACCCGTTGCGTAGTAGTTAATCCAGGAGGGATCCTCAGCCGTGCCGGCGCCACCGAAAATGGTCATATTGCCGGCCAGGTGCCCCACCAGGAAGAGGAGGAGACACGACCCCGTGAGAGCCACAAGGATTTTGCGGCCAATCGAGGACGTGACGAATTTGCATGCTGTCGTGATAATATCGTTCATAAGTGCAATAACGTCTTTGCGCCCCATACTCTACTATAAACCGAGTGAAAAGGCAAGCACCAATCCGCATTCGGACACTAAAAAATCAACTCCGGCTATAACAGCAGTAGCGCAAAGGCAAATAACAGCAGAGCAAAAACAGCGTCTATCCCATTCGTATGGCGTGCATAACAGCCACGCACCGCCCCCCACTGTAACAAGGCAGACCACAGGCACCACCCCAGCAACCCGGCCATAGTCAGCGCCACCATAAGCACCGGCGCATACCAAGCCAGCCCGGCATGCGCCTTCAGCGGGCCGGCACTCAGTGTCAGGATAAAAAGCATACACTTAGGGTTCAGTATATTACACAGGAACCCCTGCCCCAGCAGCACGAGACAGCGCTGCCGCCCCTGCCCTTCCTCCGACAGCTCCACTTCTTTGCCCCTCCGCCACGGAAAAATCTTATACGCCAGGTAAATTAACCAAGCAGCCGCAGCCCACAGCATATATACACTCCAACTCTGCGCCATGACCCAGGCTCCGGCCGTGCAGGCTACCACCGCCTGAATAAAAAAACCCAGGCTAATACCGGCACCCACGGCTACTCCGCGGCGAAATCCCTGCGCAAGCGCCGTTCGAAACACAAAAAAAACATCCGGCCCAGGGCTGAGTTGGGAGAGCACCAACAACCCGCACACCACCACCAGGCTCCACACCGCTTCCGTCATCATCACTCCTCAGCAGTGAAATGCGCCAGCGGCAGCACAGCATTACCCCCTAACCCGTATTTCTTCTCTCGAATAGTAGGACTGAGAGCCACGGAAGTTTCATACGCACAGCGGAACATCTCCATCTTCGCATCGATGTTGTCCGCATGGTGCAGCACGAGAGCCTCCGGCGTTTTCGGCACAACAGGCGAGCCGAACTCCAACACACCGTGATGGGACGCAATAAGGTGCAGCAAATGCAGGCGCACCTGCTCACTGGCCGGGTGCAACCCTTTCCATTCCGCGCGCTGTTCAGGCGTGTAAACAGACTTCCACAAACTGTTCACGACCTCAATTCCCACTGAGATATGCCCCATCAGTTCGCCCATTTCCGTGTATTCCACCCCAAAGCCTTGCTCGGGGCAGCCGGTTTCCCACATCTTCCCGCAATCATGAAACAAAGCCCCGGCCAGCGCAAGATCTCGGTTCACCTGCGGATAAGCGCTGCATATCGCCGCAGCTGCCCGCATAACCCCCGCCGTGTGCTCTACCAAACCGCCACGGCGAGCATGGTGCATACCGCGCGCGGCGGCCGCACGGCGAAACCTCGCCTCATAAGTAGTGGCGAGTGCACGGCACAAAGCTGCCAGACGAGGGTCTTTCATCCCCTCGATGAAATCAAGTATGCACTGCCAGTCCGCAGCCTGACGCTCTGCCAGCTCCGTGCCACCACACAGCATCGCAGCCTCTTCTTCGGCACTCAACGGACGGAAATCCATCTGCCCGGCCTCCATACCGTATTGAGAGCTCTGCCAGTCAGCCGTCACAGCCAGATTAGCCCCCACCTGCAAGGCGCGGCAGGCGGCATTCCAGGCGGCGTTGTCCCACACCTTCAGGCTGATACTGTCTGTGGCATCAGCAAAAGTCAGTTCCAGATAGGGTTTACCGGTTCTGGTTATTTTGTCGAGTTTCTGCGTAAGTTGAGCACAGACAGTCCCCTGCACCGCACCTTCTGCTGCGGCGCTCCTGAGCCCGGATATCGAATCGAAAAGCACGAAAGCGATTATACTGTAGCGCTCACCGAATGTCAAGACCCGGCGGAAAGTGTGGCAAAACTCAACTATAAGCTTGAAGTCAGTGCGTCTATATGGTAGAGATAGTAGTATATAATGAGAACGTGGCCATACATCCTACTGCAACTGATACTGGGCAGCAGTGCACTGTATGCCGCGCCGCAACTCCGCGAGGTGATAGATGTATTGAACACCACCCCTCAGACCATCAATGAGATGGAGACTGAGCTGAGAGAACTCGAAGCCGAGAAAGGCGCCTCCCGCTTCATCCGCTCAGCCATCAAAACAAAAAAGCAGGAAATTGAAACAGCCAGACTTGCCTATGCAGATGCAAAAGATGCCTGCCTGGAGCTGCTGAAAGAGGCGGAAAAAAGCGGCAACATCAACTGCACGGATTCCAAAGGCCGCACCCTGCTCATGCTGGTGGCAGCCACCGGTCACGACCGGGCTACGCAACTGGTACTGCAACAATCCCCCCAACTCGACGTTACCGATGAAGACGGCATGACAGCCTGCGACTATGAGCAACAGGGCAACGGACATGTGCTCCAGCAACAGCTGCGCGAGCAGTGGCAAACTGCTATGTACGCCGGCAACTACACCGATGTGCAGCAGCTGCTTAACAGCGGGGCTGACGCCAACTGGCCCATCGGCAACAACATCCCCCCTTTACTTCATGCGCTCGAACAAAAAAATGACTCCCTGTTCAGCCTGCTGCTGACCTATGGTGCCAGCGCCGACACCCGCCTGCCGGACGGCCGCAAACTCACCGAAATGGCAGTTGAACAAAACAGAGCCGACATGCTCGAGCAACTGCTGGCACGCGGAGGTACCCCACCAGACCGCATGGCAGACGGTCGCGACATCATCGAACACCTGTCAGCCGAAGGTGCAGACAACTGCCTGCTGGCTTGGTTGCGCCACCTTAATGAACAGGCACGCATTGCCGCCCTGTGCAAACTGGTACGGCTGGCACCCGAGCACGCCGTGCGTACTGCATTCAGCGAATTCAAAGCCGAACTGGGTAAAGAAGATGCAGATGGCAATATCCCCCTGCACGAAGCCGCGCGACGGGGCCGAATCGATATATACCGGACACTCATCGAATTGGGCGCCGATGCGTCGGAGCGCAATATGCGGCAGGAAACCACCCTCATGCACGCCGCCCTGAGCGGCAATCCGTCCATGCTGTCGACCGTGCTCCCATCCGTCTCGGAGGAGGAACTGCAGGCGGTGGATGAAAATGGCATGAACGCGCTGGACTACGCACTGATGGCCAAAGACGAGGACGCCGCAAAGACCCTGCAGACCGCCGGCCTGAAAAAAAAGAGAAATAACTGATAGCCATGGCCATTCATGTAAAACCCGTATATCCGGCACGCCGTCAACTGCTGCGCAACCTGCGGCGGGTGCTGGCGATAGCAGCGGGGCTGACGTTACTCACCATCATCATCAGCGCACTCATTCTCTACCTGCACCTCATCTATATTGAAAAAGAAAGCAACGCCGCTTTCACCTACGTCTATCCGCAGGAACAGCAATCACAGCCGGAAAAAAAACCGGAACCCACATTCGGTGGTGGCGGGTCGGCGCAAGAAGCCGCAGCCGCGAGCATCACCCCCGACATCATCGTTAGCACTACAGCAAGCACCGACAGCCAACTGCAGCCGATGGATTTCGACCTTGCCGATGGACTGGCCGTATACGATGCCGACGGGTTCGACTTCGGCCTGGGACTGAGTGGTGATGGCAGCGGAGCCGGTGACGGCGGCAATGGAAACGGCGAAGGTTCCGGTCAGGGGGGTGGTCGGGGCGATGGACACGGGAAAGGCACCGGCGGCGGCGCCGGCGGGTACAATGACGATATTCAGGTGGTACTGGCGCTTGATGCCTCCGGCAGTATGGATTCCCTCTTCACTGCCGTGGCCAACTCACTCAGTGACGTGCTCACCACCCTGGGGAACGCCAGACTCAACGGCAAACCCACCAAAGTTAATGTGGGCATAGTTGTCTATGGGCAGAACGACAAAAATGGCAAACCCTTCATCCTCTCCCGTTTCACCACCAACGTCGACAAACTACGCAATAAAGTCACCAAAACCGCTTGCGACGGTTCCAACGAACCTTGCGGAGAAGCCATCCAACTGGCGAGCCGCAAATTCCCCTGGAACATGCGCCAGCGCGATGACATGCTCAAGGTCATCTTCATCTGCGGCAACGAGCCCTTCAACATGGGCAAGGTCAACTACAAATCAGCCATTCTACTGGCAAAGGCTAAAAACATTATTGTCAACACCGTACACTGCGGCGGTCCGGATCCGCAGTGGGAGGCGGCCGCCCATCTCGGTAACGGCAAGGGGCTCACCTTTATTGCCCCCGTCCATCCCACAGTCGAGCCTCAGCAAGCCCCGAAAGACCCGAAAGACGCGGAAAAACTTCGACATAAGGTTCTGACGGCACTCTATCACATCCCCATGTACCCCATAGGCTCGCCCGCCGTTCAGCGGCAGCTACTCTCGGCACACAAACCCACAACAGCTCCGCCGAAAAACCCAAAACAACTCAGCAAGTGGATGATGACCCATCGTACAGCACTTATCGAGGGCTTTGAGTGGGACGCCGCCGAACTCTGCCGCCGTACGGGAATAGAGCAATTCACGCTGGAGCACATCGGTGGCCGGGGCAACCTGCCCCTGAGCCTGCGCGGCAAAAGTGATGCTCAGGCCCTGCAAGCCATACGGAAAGCTGCCCAAGAACGCGAAACTCAGCTCGCCCGGTACCGGGATTCCAACCTCAACGATTTTGCCGAACAAATTCTCGAAACCCTGCAGGAACAGGCACAAAGCAAAGGCATCACTATCGAACTCTGAGCCACCGTCCATACCATGCCGGTTATTCTCATCACAGACAGCTCGGGCAACCTGAGTAAATACAAACTAGCCCCGTCAGAAGCCCCCTACACCCTGGGGCGTGCTGAAGACTGCCACATTGCCCTGCCGGATGAAATACACCTGTCGCGCGTACACTGCCTACTCACCGCAAGCGAAAATGGGGTCGAGCTGCGCGACAACAACTCCAGCAATGGAGTATTCGATGCCGATCGCCGCATAAGCTGCGAACTCATGGAGCCGGGCAAAGAATACAGCTTAGGTAACTGTGTGCTCTGCCTGCGCCCGGAAATATCAGCCGCAGCCCCCCAAACTTCTGCCCCGCAAGCCGCCCCACTTCAGCC
>JAZRKM010000120.1:0-3753 GCA_045646325.1 Akkermansia sp.
ACAGAACGACATGGCTACGATCCGACTTGCAGCTGTAAACAGGGGGAAATGCCCCCACACGGCCATTATTCAAGCAACAGGCAAACGATGAATCACCGACCGCTGATTGTTGGCTCAGAGCCTCGGTGACGTAACCCGTACAACAAGTATTGAACCGGCCTGCATTCCCCACCATTCGGGAAATGCAGGCTTTTTTTAGTATACCTCGGGCATGTAGAAAGCCGAGGCCGTTTTTTTTGCCTGATGCGGTAACAGGCGAGATTACGACGGCTTGTGCTGTCGTAGTGAATGGTGCGCGTCTTACCTGTTACGTGCTTCGCAGTGGGGGCAGGTAGCCTCGGGGTCGGTGCGCAGGAAGCGGTAGCCGCAAATACGGCAGGTAATGCGAACGCGCTCCAGGCGCATGCGGCGGATTTTAGCTGCGAGCTGCACAGGCACCACCACGCACATCAGCAGCACAAAAACCGCAGGCGCAAAATACATGAAAAACTCGGACGGCGAGCACACGAACCAATCCATCATGGCTGCACCTCCTCTCCATCCGCAGCGGGCGGGGTATCCTGCAGGCCCTCCGGGGGCAGGGAAAGCAGGTCAGTGGCATCGAGCACGGCGGAATCGTGCGCGGTGTTGAACACTCGCTCAGCGGGGGCCTTGTGCAAATGCGGGGTAAAACGGACGGGGAGAGCCTGAGCGGCGGCTTCTTCGCGCCGGGCGGGGTCCACATAGGCCGGCAGGGGCAGCGGCATGGCACTGCGCAGCACCACCTGCAGGTGCAGCAAATCGTCATCGCGGTACTGCACATTGCCCACTTTGGCCGGCGGCAGGGGGGCGGGCATCTGCACGCGCACCAGCACCAGCACGGCGGCAGCCAACACGACGGCAGCGACCACAAACAAGCACAGGCACCCGCGCAGCGGGCGCTCATAGCGGGTGTGGTACACCAATCTGGTTTCGTCTTCAGGCATTACTTAGTAGCCGGGCGGGCTGACAGGGAGAAGTTATAGCCATGCATCAGCACACGGTCTGCCACCTGCTGCACCACGCCTACGGGAACAGCGGCGTCGCACACGAGGATGACCGACACGCGGCCGGGGTAGCCGTCTTCCCAGCTCTTCAGCAAGGGTTCGAGCCCTTGCACGCCGCCGGGAATCTCGGCATCTTCGAGGTAGAGGCGCGGAACCTCACCGGGAGTGATGGTGATAACGTGCGAGTATGAGCGGTCATAGCGGGCAAGCACGAAATGCGATTCGGCGGGGCAGATGTTGAGCCCGTACTTAGGCAGGCGGTGGGTGTTGAGCAACACACACAGGCAGAGCAGCAGCACCAGATTGATACCGGCCAGAGCAACGGTCGAGGTTGCGGAGTCCTGAAGTTTGGAACGTACACGGCGCATGGCGGCGGCAGCTGGCGGTAGGGGGTTAGGCGTCGGCGGGTTCAGTAGCAGCGGGTTCGGCGGCGGCAGGTTCTTCGCGCTCGAGGGAGCACTTGCCGCTGCGGCAGGTACCGCCGGCGGGGGTGGCGGCTTTGGCGGCGGTGCGGGCGTCGCGATCGCGGGCGTCGCAGATGATGTGCACGCACTCAAGGCCGGCGCGCTCGATGTTGTTGATTGTCTTGCGGGCGCGGGCCACCAGGTAGGTGTAGAAAATGTAGCTGGGGATTGCCAGCGAAATACCGGTTGCCGAGAGCAGCAGGGCGCGGGTGAGAGTCTCCGCCACCACAGGCATGGTAGCGGCACCATCCGTTATGCCGGGTTGCTCGTAGAACTCAACCAGAGCCAGCACCGTGCCCAATATGCCCAGCAGCGGCTGCAGGGTCGTGCAGGCCAGCAAACTGCGGATATAGCGCTCGACTCGGAATACCTCGAGCTCAGCGGCCTCAAGCGCGATGTCGCGCAGCTCGTTGCGCATGAGCTCCGGGCGTGAGAGCACGGCCTCAACCACACGCGCCATCGGGCCGGGCAGCAGGCGCACCTCATGCAGAGCCTCGTTGTACTGCCCGCTACGCAGCAGGGCGGACATACCGCGCAGGAAATCCTCGGAGTTGATGTTGACCCGGTGGAAATAGAACAGGCGCTCGCCCACCACGGCCATGGCGATGACGGCGCATATAATCATAAGCCAGGCGATAGGCCCCATGCTTGCTATCATGTCGAACATAGTGTGAGAGATTGGCTGAGTGTTAGTACTGGTAGAGAGAGAGAAAAAAGGAGAGTAAGTGACTTGCAAGGCAAGCCGGCAACAGCTGTGGGCTGCTGCCGGCTGCGGAGATTGTTTATGAGCCGGGGGCTATGGTTTCAGCCCCGAAGTAGGGCACGAGCGCCTCGGGTATGCGCACGGAACCATCGGGCTGCTGGCACTGCTCAAGCAGGGCCACATACAGGCGCGGCAGAGCCGTGCCGGAGCCGTTGAGGGTGTAGGGCACGCGCATCTTGCCTTCGGCGTCCTTGTAGCGCAGCTTCATGCGGCGGGCCTGATAGTCGGTGAAGCAAGAGCAGCTCGACACCTCCAGGTACTTACCCTGCCCCGGTGCCCAGACCTCGATATCATAGGTCTTGGCGGAAGAGAAACCCACGTCACCCGTGCACAGTTCAATCACGCGGTAGTGCAGCCCCAGCTTCTGCAAGATGCACTCAGCATGGCCGGTGAGCTTCTCCAGCTCGGCAAAGCCATCCTCCGGGCGGCAGATTTCCACCAGCTCCACTTTATCAAACTGGTGCACGCGAATCATACCCTTATTCTCGCGGCCTGCGGAACCGGCCTCGCGGCGGAAGCAGGGGGTGTATGCGGTCATCTTGACAGGCAAGTCGGCCTCTTTCAGAATGCGGTCACGGCACAGGTTGGTTACCGGCACCTCAGCCGTAGGCACGAGGAACATGCTGTTACCCTCAAGCCCGTACATGTCCTCCTCGAACTTGGGCAGCTGACCGGTGCCGTACATGCACTCACGCTTCACGATGAAGGGTACGCCTACTTCCTGGTAACCGTTCTCGCGGGTCTGCGTATCGAGCAGGAAGTTGATGAGCGCGCGCTCCAGGCGCGCACCAAGCCCACGATACACGATGAAACCGGAGCCGGAAATACGGGCGGCATCCTCAAAATTCAGCAGCCCCAGCGCCGTGGCAAGCTGAACATGGTCTTTCGGCTCAGCAATTTCGGGCTTAGTGCCCCACACGCGCAGCTCAGGGTTGGCGCTCTCGTCCGAACCGATGGGGGCACCATCGTGCGGCATGTTGGGGATATTGAGCAGCAGGTTCTCCTGCTCTTCAGCAGCGGCCGTAGCCACGGCATCAAGCTCTTTAATGCGGTCACCCACTTCGCTCATGCGCTTCTTGAGTTCCTCGGCCTCCTCGCGGCGGCCTTCCTTCATCATCTGGCCGATGAGCTTAGAGGAACTGTTGCGCTCGGAGGAGAGTGCCTGCTTCTCCGTCTCGGCATTGCGGCGCTTCACATCACACTCCAGCACCTTGTCCACAAGCATCCAGTGGTCTCCGCCGCGCAGGCGGACACGTTCCTTGACATATTCAGGCTTTTCCCTGACAACGCGGATATCTAGCATAACACCGTTATTCTACTCCTTTACCCCACATTTTCAAGCTCAAAGTATGCCTTTCCGCATATTTGCAAAGCTCCGTTTTTAATCTTGCTTCACTAACACATGTTTGTTACACTCACACGGAGTGAATATCAAGCTGAACAGGCACCACTTCCTTATCCTGCACCACCTGTAAGTCGGATCGTAGCCATGTCGTTCTGT
>JAZRKM010000121.1:0-11389 GCA_045646325.1 Akkermansia sp.
GCAAAGGGTGAGTGGGCTGCGAGTGCCGGTGGCACGAGCAGACCCTGTGCCGGGCAGACACCTCTGCCCGGGCACCCCGCCAATGGCGGGGCACAGGGGACGGGTAGAATCCCGCTTGCCCGACGTCAAATCGGGACATCGTGCGACATTTGAGATACGCCCGCTTTATATGCCCTGCATATGCCCGCTTTATGGCTCCTGTATATGCCCATTTTTTGAAATGCGGGATTCAGTGACGAGCACTGAGCTTGCCCCAAGCTTTTTGCAACAACTCACGCACCTTTGCTTCTGCTTCATGCGGGGAAAGAGATTCAGCCCCGGCAATATCACACAGTTGTTTCCATTCAAGCGGAGTGAGTCGGACAGAAATCGACACGATGTCATCAAATTTAAGCTCCGGGCGGCGGGCTTGTTTCACAATGGCCTCAATGGCATTCTGCTTCAGCTTCGGAATCGTTCTCCCTGAGCTGAACCATCCATTCACTGTTGTAACACTCACCCCGAGCAATGAAGCAAGCTCAGGCCGACGGATTCCTGCCAATTCAACGGCAGACCTCAGACGTTGGTTTACTTCATTCATCTCTCATATTGTACCAAAATCGCGCATTTATGACCAGAATGAAACCGATTCAAGTCACAAAAGTTAGCACTATGCGCATTATACAAACATGCGTGCGTACATACTGCTTGCTTTTGGCCGCGGAATGTGCTAAATTCGCACCAGTCAAAACTAGAACATGTCTGTCATCTCTCTCCAGATTCCGGTTAACGAGCTTCTTGAAACCATTCGGCACCTTCTTGCGAATGGAAAGGATGTTCGCGAGGAGCTACTTAGCACTGCGATGGGGGCTATTGACCGCGATTCTCCCCTTAAAGCTTCCCAAAACCTCCTTAACTCACAATGAAACAATATTTCTACATGGACTCGATGTTTTTTTGTTTTAAGAAAACTGTTTTAGCAGCCGTTTCATTGCTGCTATGTAGTGTTTGTTCTCTGTCTGCCGCTGATAATCCTTCGCCGGCTAACAATCGAGCAGCGTGGATTCGTAGCATGAATGAGCAGGTGCGTGCCAAGGCTCGCTCTGACGCGTCTGAAGCGGCAGCGTGGGAGCGTGCTAATCATGGTGTATACAAGGGCGGTAGTGCTTATGATGCTCTGCGTGGTGCACTTTACTTCCAAGAAAAGGCCTCTGAAGCAGCGAGAAGAGGAGATGAACGTTCCGCTGGGTATTATACTATGCTGGCTGACGAAAGCTTCGAAATAGCACAATCTAACTTGGAACGAAGTAGAAGAGAAGGCAATACATACGATATCGAAATGTATAACCAACTTTTTCGCGAGCAGGAGCCTTCTTCATCGAAGTTTCCCGTCTTTATTCCCATAGCAATCTTGTCCGCTGTTGGTTGTGGCGTGTTCTACTATGTCAGACGAAAAAAAGTAAGCAGACGAAAAAAAAGGAGAATAAAAAAAATTGACGGAAACAATTTTGATGCCTTTCCGCAGTATGATGAATCTACCACACCAGGTGTACCTTTGCCCAATACACCAACAGACAAATTCTACATATGTAAACCAGGATTCGACCAAGAAGGCCCTTATCCTGAAGAAATGGTGCGTAGCTGCTATGAACAAGGCATTTTCCCTGTTGATACTTTAATCTGGTTCGATGGTGCGGCAGAATGGATGCCTATTCAAAGTGTTTTTGCTACGTCGGGACAAGCTTCTTCAATGTCTTCTGCTCCGGAGACCTCCGTTCCGGCGCCTCCGTCCCCTCCACAAGAAGAAGCTGTCTATTATGTGGCTCAACCCGGAATGCAGCCGCAGGGGCCTTACACCAAATCTACAGTATTGGCTGATTATTACAAAGGAACATATCCTGCCGGCTCAATGGTCTGGGGGCCTGATACAGGCACCTGGATTCCTATCGAGAACTTATTGGGCTCCGCCTTGCATTCTGGCGTCAAATCGGCTGTGGGGCATTTTCAAGGTAGGGCCAACGCTAAGAGCTGGAATCCCATCACCGCTTTTGTCAGTTGCATGAAGCGCTATGCCCAGTTCAGCGGGCGTGCCTCACGCTCGGAATACTGGTTCTTCCAACTTGCGTGGTTTATACTGTATATCCCCATTGTTATTGCTAAAGCTGTTTTGGCAGAATGCGATGCAGAGGGGGTGGGGGTATTACTGGAGCTCATCTTCCGTTTTGCAACCTTGGTTCCGATGGTTGCTGTTGCTGCTCGTCGTTGCCATGACACTGGGCGAAGCGGCTGGTTTATGCTCATTCCCATTTATGGTTGGGTGCTTTTCTTCCTGCCCAGCAAAAACGAGAACAATCCATACGGCACATCTCCGCTACGTCCTATTTAAGCCAATTTTGCTTAATATGAAACAATACTACGTCTACATACCGGGAAATGAAGCAGTTCAGGGGCCATTTCCAGTCGCGATGATTCAGCATGCCTACGCCCAAGGCATCTACAATGATGCTGTCATGCTGAAAGATGTCGATGGCGGTGATTGGGTTAGCCTTGGCGAAGTGTTTTCAAACTTCATACCGCCGCCCCCACCTGCACATGTTGCCGTTCCTGCTAACAATAATGACAGTGCTGAAAAAGGTAACAACAGTGGTCTTGCGTTCATGAAGTTCGTTGGTATCCTGATTGTTGTTTCCATAGCGGTATTTGGCCGCAGTTTTTTCAAAAAAAACAGTTTTCATGATTTTCCTGTGTTTGGCTGGGTTGTCACCATTGCGGTTATCGCAGTCATCATAGGGGTCATAAAAGAGAACTCGCGAAAAAAATAGATTTACGCGAATCTTTCCCCATTTTTCAGCCAGAATGCCGGTGAAAAACGGTCGTTCTTGGGGCTATATATGCATGAGCGGGTTATTTCACCATCTCCTCATGCATTGAATGTGTGAGCATTCCAATATATAACCCAACAACGACCAAACGATGAGTACAAGATCGCACATCGGCATCTGGAACGAAGATGGAAGTCTGGATGTCATTTATTGTCACTGGGACGGCTACCCGTCATATAACGGTGCCCTCCTTCTCCATCATTACCAAGACCCGGAGAAGATTCGGGAATTGATTGCCTTGGGAGATATCAGTTCGCTGGCTGAATCTGTAAAGCAGGCGGAAGGTGATTGATTACAAGGCTGCATACGCCCACCTTATCCGCCCGTAATACGTAACTTGTTGATATTGGGGCGCACTAAACATCTTTTTTTTTGCGCACTGTTAGGCTCCCGTTTCGTTTTCAAATCGGTTCCATCATGCCCGTAGTTGAGGGCGCCCGTAACGCCAGAGCTAACCAGAATGCGCTACGGGGCAAAGTGATCACCCCCTGATAGCCGTAATCCACTGCACGCCCTGCAGGGTGAAGCCGCGAGAAAGCAGGCGGTAGTGCATATCGCGCAGGTGCATGGCGCCGTAGAAAATGGCGATACGGGTGCCGCGCGGGGCAGTGGCGAGTTCGCGGTCGAACACGGCGAAACATTTTTCGTTGCGCGAGACGATAATGGCGCTCTGCTCCCAGGCGGTACTGCTGTTGTTGCTATCTGCGGCGAGTGCGCGGATGACGGTGCGGCGCATGCCGGAACGCGTGAGGGCGAGCGGTGCCAGGGAATCACTACCGCTCTCCAGGGTGGAGCGCAGAATGAGGGTGAACCAGCTCTCACCGCGCCGGTGCATGGCACGGGCGAATTCCTCGCTGCTCATGTCGGCAAAGACCATATTCTCCAGGCTGTAGTCAATGCAATCGTTCTGCAGGCTCAGCGCCAGAGTCTGTGACATGAGCACATAGTAGCGTGACAGCATCTGGTTGAACATACTGTCGCTCCCTTGCTGCTGTTCATCTATCAGCTGCTCAAAGCGGGCCTCCTCTTCCTCTGTAGCCGTGCCATCCCCAATTTTGCGGGCCAATCGCAGCAGCTCCGGCACCCCTTCGCCATCAACCATCTCGTAAAGCACCTTGTCGTAGCGAAGGAACGCACGGTTCAGGTTACGGTAATAGGCGGCATCTGCCAAGTGAATGGCGCCCACCAAATCCACGGTGCGGCCGGCGGCATCCGTATATCGCGCAACCGGGGTGAGCAAGCTCTCACTGCCGTCTGCCGCCACCCGGTGCTGCACCAGTTGCTCCGGATATGACCAAGCTACGTTCGCCCCCAACAGCACCGGCACCAGGCAGCAAAGAATGCAGCTGATTTTTCGCGTCAAGTAATAAAACAAACTATACTTTTTCATCGTTTTTATTCAATTTCATTTTCCATTCGAGAATGCAGCCCTGCCCGGGCTCCAAGTGCACGGGTAAACCGGTGGAAGCGAGCTCTGCGAGGGTGCTGTGTAAATCCGGGGCTGTGGGATGGAGCAGGTTGGAGAAAGTCGCGGAACTTCCCTTTTTACCGGCCCACTCACAGGCCGAAGTTGGTATGTGAATGCAGGTATCCGCAGCAGCGGCGGTTGAGAAATTACAAATAACCAGCAGCGTGGCGCGCGCCTTCCGGTTGTGGCGCAGGCAGGCGTAGAGTCTGTGCCCGGAGCAGGTTTCGCCCTCAGCTCGCCCGTAACCCGGCGTCTGTTGGTTCGCCCAGTTCAGGCCATAGAACTCGCCCTTGCTCAGCGCAGGATGCTGCAACAGGGGCAGCAGGCGGGCACAGAAATCGCGCAGGCTGCGCTCGCTCTCGCTCATGCGGGCGCCGTCGAACCTGCCTCCATTTGACCAGTGCTGTAACTGCGGCAGGCAGGTATAGTCGAATATAGAGCTGCGGCCATTGTCACCGCCATAGCCGCCGGGGCCTTCGGCGCGCTCCCCTACCTCTTGGCCATTGTAAAAGAGAACCGGGCCGCAGGTGGTGGCATATTGCGCCAGCATGAGTGCCGGTGCAGCAATGTTCCCCTGCCCTGCCCAGTGTCCCGGGGCGGCGAGACGGGGTTCATCGTGGTTCTCGAGGTAGCGTACGCCGCGAGAATACAGGGGCAGCTCGCTGTAGTTGTAGCGGTCGAGGTCATTCGCCCAGGCGCAACCCTCGAATATGGAGTTGAGCGCGCGGTATGATTCGCCGTCGTACACGGCATCGAACCCGGCGGCGAGCAGCTCGGTGTGGGCATCTCCCCGGCAGAGTTTCATGTGGTCATTGTATGCCTCTGCCATGAAAAAGGCGCTTTCATCACGCATGCGGGCATTCGCCAGCGACCAGCGCCAGAAGTTCATGGGCACCATGTGTGCCATATCGCAGCGAAAACCACCCACCCCCAGCGACTGCCAGTGTGCCAACACGGCATCCATGAGCCGCCAGGTACGCGGCACCACCGCAGCAGGGGCAAATTCACGCGGTAAAGTCTCTGCCGCTGCGGCGCCTTGGCGGTAATCCGTGCCGTAGTTAAGTTTGGCCGTCTCGTACCAATCACAGGGGCCGGGGTTGCAAGTGGCGGCGTTGTTACCTGTCACGCGGGGGTGGCCGCGCTCAGGGGCGAATTCCCCCTCGGGCAGCTGCATGAGCTGCCCACTATTGCAGGGTTCAAGATAATAGAACGAGTTATCCCATGCGAAAAAGCGTGACGTATCATCCCCTGCCCCGAAACAGAGCTCCGGCCGCAGCGCAGAGCGATAATTCCGCGACACATGGTTGGGAACAAAGTCAATCATCGGCACCATACCATGCCGACGCACGCGGGTCAGCAGGTCGCAAAACTCCGCCAGGCGCTCCGTGGGCTGTTCCGCCAAATCAGGGTCAACGTCAAAATAGTCCGTCACCGCATAGGGGCTGCCGGCCAGCCCCTT
This sequence comes from Akkermansia sp., assembly GCA_045646325.1. Taxonomy (GTDB): domain Bacteria; phylum Verrucomicrobiota; class Verrucomicrobiia; order Verrucomicrobiales; family Akkermansiaceae; genus Akkermansia. Next base: position 5,789 of record JAZRKM010000121.1, read on the forward strand.
TACCACACAGGGAGGGTCGGCAGGCAGACCGGGATAGTCACTCTGCGTGGCATGCCGCAATACGCCGGTGAGCCACAAGTGGGTGATACCCATGCGGGCCAGAGCCGCCAGGGCGGAATCCGTCACACCGGCAAAGGTACCACAGCCATTTTGCGCTCGCGTGCCCCAGGGTACGCCGCTTTCACAATAATTCGAAAAATGCCGCACAAAAAGTTGGTATATGACGGGCCTCATACTGCAAAGTTTATCACAAATCCCACGTCGTGGCAAGAAAATACGAAGCCCCGAAAAACGGTGAGACGTCTTGCGGGGCTCCGGAATGAAACATTCAGACTTAAATCAACGCTTCCACAAGTGCAACGCACCGGGTACCTTCAGTGCGCGGGATTCCGCGGCATAGCCGAACGACCCCTTGTCGGGGGCTTGTGGGTCGGCCCGATAGTGGCGGGCCTCGTTGCCATAACTGCGCATGTACTGCACCACACCGCGCCCCACGCTCTCGGCATAGTGGCGAGCCGTGGCGTCATTCGCCAGGTAAGCCACATGGTCGGGATTGCTCAGGAAGGCGGCCTCGATAACGGCGGCGGGTATACCGGCGTCGTCGCAGGCATTCATCCACCCGGCAGAGCGCTCGGCGTCCACACTGCGCACCGTGACGGTACACTCGCGCCCGCCGTTGGGCATGCCGTGGTTCAGCACTTCTTTGTTGAGGGTGGAAGCCAGGCATGAGGCCAGACGTCCGCCGTTATATTTGTTGCAAATGATGATGGAGGGCGATGCCCCCTTTCGCCAGCCGCCGGTGCTGTTGTGGTGAAGGAATACAGCGCAGGCCGCCTTGCTGAAGATGGCATAATCCGCCGAAATAATGCCGCCGGCCACACGGTCGGGGAAATAGCGAGAGGGATAGCGGCGAGCCCGGTCGGGCTTCCCCTGGTGCAGCACACCCGCTCGGGCAGCCCAGCTGCGCAGCGGCTCACCGGTCGGAGCATTGCCGCGGTTGATGACCCGCACCTCGTAGCCGGCATCCTCAATAACCTTTTTGGTGTAGTACACGTAGCGGTACCACCAGTCAACCTCTTGTATACGCTGCCCGTTAACCGCACGGGGAGCCTGCGCCCCACCCATGCCAATATAGTGGCCAATGTCGAGTACCACCGGACCCTCTGCCGTGCCACGCGGTGCAGCACAACTGACAAGCGATACAAAAACCGCCAAAAAGCCCAGAGTGAACATCAAGCTGTTGAGAGTCTTTCGCATAACTTTACTTCAGCATATCGGCCGTTACATGATAAGTGGCACCACAGCGGGGGCAAGAGGCCTCCAGGTACCCCTGCTCTGAAAGCAGGTCGGCAAAATCTTTCTGCATGGTGCGAATGGTGGGCAGAATCTTGTCGAGCGTGCACCCGCAACGGAACGTAAACTTGCGGGTTTCGAGCAGCTTAATTTCCTCCGTCTCGGCAATGGCTGCCACATCTTGCGCCGTCAACTCACTGAGCCAGTCATGGTCAGCACCGGGTTGGGCCGTAATGAGCGCATAGCAATCGCCCTCCAGCTCAAAGGCGCGCGCCTGGCGCTGCTCGCTCTGGCGGTAAAAATCTTCCACCCACTCCACTACGGTAGTGCCGGGCAGAATGATAACGGAAGTCTGCGGCTCCTTGCCGGTGCGCAGGTTCTGGGCAAAAAGCATGTTCTTTTCAGGCTCACGCACCCCCTCGGTGAACACACGGCCGATAACATCCTCCGTCAACGAAGAACCCGACACAAAATAATTCGCCAGCATGGGGGTCATGACATTGAGGGTCCATGCGTGGTACTCCTGCCATGGGCGAGAAACCAGGTGCAGGGTAAACCAGGCAAGCAACTGCTTGAACATGGTATCTTCAGCCTCAGCATTGCGCTGCTTGTGCTGCATGAGGTGCATGAGGTGCAGATAATAGTCCACAAAAATCGGCGAAAAATCAGCCTTCAGCAACAGGCAGTTACGCCTGCGCACGAAAAAAGCCTGCACGGTGGTGAACTCTTCTACGGGTTGCTCGTTCTGCTGCTCATTCATGGCGTTCATGTGCTCGACCTATAATAACGCGACAAAGCAAAAGGCGCAAGCCTAAAATCACGTTACAAGGCTATTCGTTGGGCTGCCGGCAGCAGAGCATAACGCCGAATCCGATGAACAGCCGAGATAAAACGACCTTTCTTGCAGCCCGGAGAGCTGGGGGCGCAAAATCGCCCTGCGGTGCCGGTTAAGTTTCTCGACCTCTGACCGCAGATAAAAGCAACCTATTCGCGCCCCACCCGACCCACGCACCCTCAGCCGAAACTGCTGCAGCAAACCAGCCCGAACATAACGTGACAGAGTATTGCGAGACACGGACAATATACACACGGCCTCATTGGCTGAAATAAGGCGCGGGGATTTCTTGTTGATTATCGGTCGGCGTCGCCGGGCCAGGCTCATAACACGATTGCGGTCCCAGTATGTTCGCGGCGGACAGGTACCATCAAACACACGGCAAAAACGCACCCGCTCGCGGTGCAACAAATCACGTGCAGACGACGGAAGACACCCCAATATCTCAGCAGCCTGCCGAGCAGAGATTGACCAGGAAGGCGGCTTGCTCAGCAAAGGGACTACCCCCAGCCTACGCTGTGTGTCCACCGGCAGCATATGTGCAGGGTACATCACCCCGGGAATGTCAAACAATTTCAATCCGCCAACACCCTTCAATGTTCGGGGGATCGTGGTGCTGCTCATCGAGCCACACAAAATCCGCGGATTACAGCCGATTGCACCATGTTCTCGAATCTTTTTCATATGCAACGAAAAGTTGCATATTAACATGATTGCCCATAATCAATCAAACAGCGCCCGAGCTATGTTAGTTATCCATTTATTATCAGCCATATAAGCTGAGAGCCCGAGCATATTGAGTTGCAGAAAAATAAAAATACCGTCAAAAGCAACCTTCAAAGTGGTCACAACAACTACACGCTGGGGCTATTTCTGCAGAGCGCGTCGACCGTATGCAGTAGCAGGGTATCGAGCCGCAACTTCTGCGTAAATTTCAGCAGCACGGGCGGAATCCTGCAAACGAGATTCACATAAACGCGCCGCTCGGTAAAGGAGGAGCGCTCGGTCTTCCTTGCCGGGAACTTGCTCTGCCCCACGCAACAACACCGGCACAGCGGCAGCGGGGTCACGGAACTCGTCTGCCAGCAGATTGGCCAGCTCAGTCCAGGCGCGAGGACGCGTCGATTCCTGCCTGACGAGCAGCTCAAACTGAGGGAGCAACTCTCGGTCATGCTCACGGCGTATGCGCCCTGCAAGCGCCACCAAGGGGTCTTCGTCCGGGGAATACGAAGCCATATACACGCGCTCGCTAATCATGTGGCCCCACACCGGCAAAAAACAAAAACGCAACAGCAGGCCCAACCACACAACCAGAACCACAAGCGCTCCCAGCATGACGAACAGCCCCGTGAGAGCCTCTCCCTCATTGAAGAAGCTCCGTATCTTCAGCATAACCAAAGCAAAAAGCACCAGCGGCAACAGCAGATTACCTACCTTGAGTAACAGCTTCATGCCACCGGTGCCCAAAAGATGCTAAGGTTACTTAGTGCGCTCAGGCAGGTCATCCATCTCCAGATAATCCAACGCCATCGTACGGTTGGGATTCTGGGGATTGCGCACTTCAAGCTTCATCTGCTTAAAGAACCAAGTACCATCGGATAGGCGCTGAACAGAGGTAATGGAAAAACGCTTGCGCAGCTTACCGTCTGCGCCATAGCCATCTATCTGCCAGGTCGTGCCGTTCTCCTTGTCCACCCACATACGCACCCAGGCAAACTGCCCGGTACCGGGGCTGGGGTTTTTCACCTCCACTATGTAGCAATCGCGCCCCTTAATACGCGAGGCAGAACTGTCATTAACAAGTTTGCCCCCCTTCCAGTAAAGGAAGCGCAGAGAAAGGTCCTCATAGCACACATCGGTTCCCGCGATAGTCTGAGCATAGGAAGAGGGAGCCATAACCTGAGCTTTGCCATTCTTCACAAGCACCAAATCAGCGTTGCGCTCATGAATTCGCACGTCAAACCGCTGCCAGGCATTATCATGCTTATACTGGAAAACAATCGTCTCCCCACGGGCGCTCAAACTGAACGGCACCTTGTTACGCCCCTTGCGGATAGAGCCCATCACATCGCGGTTCCCCTGACTGACGGTCATCTCGCGCATGGCACGCAGCAGCTCATCGACATCTACCTCCTGAGCAACAACAGGCAGCGCGCACAGCAGCGCCGCACCGGTCAACATGATTTTACGAAATACTGACTTCATGGCAGCCATTATACACATTCACCACCGCCCTGTACAGCTTTTTTCTCAAATCATGATTCCGCCTGCCCCTCACTGCGGCACCCCCAGTGACTTGTGGGGTGCTTAATCTCATGACGGGTTCTGCATTCTGCCGCCACCGGATACACGGCATATTCCTTGGGCGCGGCATTGAAAAAATCCGGCAATCGGCGCTTAAACTTACCGACCAAGCGGGCAATACCGGCCGTGCAACGCGAAAGGGGCGAAAGCCCGGAACGGTATACCTGCCACTCACGCTCCGTTACCTCAGACCAGCCCAGATTATTCCCCGTTACTGTGAATGTAGTTGAAAATACCCCAGGCAACGTACACACCGTAGGGCAGGTCGACAGGATATCCCGGTAGAGCACCAAATCACCAATCGAGCGCCAGCTATCCCCGAAGCGCAGGCCGTGGCGACGGAACGCCCCTACCCTGTGAAAACAGGCACAGGTAACCATTTCGCACACATTCTGACTTACCCAGCGCCAGGGAGATACCGGCCAGCGGTGGCAAATGTAGCGCTCCTGAGCATCGAGCACGATATGGGAAGTCAGCATGATATCCGCCTCCGGTCGAGCGGCGAACGCCTCGGCCAATCGGGCCAGAGCCTGCGGCAAATACTGCTCATCACTATTAAGGTGAGCCGTCACATCGGCATCATCAGGCATTTTGCTCCAAGCGATGTTAATGGCATCGTACATCCCCCGATCACGAGCACTCTCAAAGCTGAAAGTATACCCCGGAATATCGCAGGCATACTGCTGCCACTGAGCCAGCCACTCCGGGGTGCCATCTTTCGACACACCATCCTGCACATGGTGGTGGACCTGCACGCCATCGCATACCTGATCAGCCACTGAACGAACACAGCGCTGCAGCCATTCCAGAGAATTAAAGGTGGGGGTGACGATATAGAACTTCATTTTTGTACGCGCAAGATTGTACCAACTGAACCAGAAATTGCAAGCCAAATACACTTTCTACTTCGGCAATCACAATTTCGTTGCAATATATCGCGGCTGAGGACTGTTGGGGTTACCCGGAATGAAAGCTCTACTTTACTCGCTGTATACGACAAGAGCTTTATTTTCTTTTTTTTTCAAACAAAATCGTGTAGGGGGCTTTCGCCCCCTCACACACCACCGTACGTGCCTTTTATGGCATACGGCGGTTTCCTAACCATTACAGACGACGTTCTGCAATGAGACTAACCCCATTTTCCTGAACCACTCTTTCCCCATGGCTCG
>JAZRKM010000122.1:0-9304 GCA_045646325.1 Akkermansia sp.
TCCATCGTAAGATAAAAGGAATTCAACGCCGAGGTTATGGCTACAGAAACTTCCAAAACTACAAATTAAGGGTATTAGTAGAGTGCTCACATGGCCGATGACTCAAATAACAGCGTTCCCACACTTTTTGGAGTTGACCCATCAATTCAGGCTTGTCAACTTGCAAAGAATATGCTAGCATAGGTTCACCCAATCAGAAGACACCCAGCATGACCGCCCCTATGAACAGACAACGATTATACTACATCGCCATGCCGCTGGTTTTCCTGACCTGCTGGCTGATTTTCCTGCACCACGCCTACCGCGCCGCCGTGCAAGACAAATGGATGGAGATTGCCGCGCCCTGGGCCGGCCCTATGCCGGAGGATGCCGAGGCCGATAAATTAACCCAACACGGCCCCTACGTGTTTACCTTCGCCGACAGCACCTGTGCGGAGGCCATACAGGACTTCTTGGAACCGACAGCCGTCAGCGTAGAACAACTGACGGACAAAAAGTACCTGCCCCTCACGGAAATCGCGTCAGTCTATCGCTGCGAGCGCCCCACAGAAAAAGAAAGTTCGCGCGACAACGGCTATTTTCCCCGCTCATACCCCGTGCTCATCACCCTGAAAGACGGCAGCTACATCTACTACCACGAGTCAGGGGCCACCCGCCATGTCAATGACGAAAATCAGCCCGCAGCCATAGCGCCGGAATTCCCGGAGCATCTGACATACAGCAAGCAGCTCGATTTATTCACGCTGTTTACTGATATACTATTCACCGTTGTGCTGCCGCCGCTGCTCTGCATTGCCCCGTGCCTGTGGTTCACCCGGCAGCCGCGCCGCCTGCTCAGCACCAAGACAACCGCCCTGTGCCTGCTGCTGCCGGTGGCGCTCAGCGGTGTGGCTGTCGCCATGGTTAAACTCTACCCGGACATCATGAGTATCACCGGCAACTTCAAGGTATGCCAGCTGTGTGCCGAGTGGGCGCTTACCCTCTATATCATCACCGCCATCATCATTGGCGCAGCGCGCCTTATCCGCCGTAAATCATGAAAAATGCCCTTATATATACCCTGCTGATGCCGCTCACCTACGCCCTGCTGCTGTGGGGAGTCTGTGTGACCGTGGACTCGAAAGACCCGCAAACCCTGTGGAATAAAGAGGCAGGGCCCTGGCTGGGCGAAGCCCCTGCCGGTCTGACAGTACGCACCGTGAACGAACCGGATGCAGCCCCCTACACCGCCTTCAATGTGCCCGACACAGCCGAGATTCGCGCGGCATTCGCCCACGCGTTTCCCGGCTCGCCGAATGGCTGCTACTATGCCGACATGCCCGAGTGGAGCCGCGGATTTCTTGACGGCGGCATGAGCTGCCTGACGCCAAGCCTCTGCGAAACCTACCCGGGCAGGGTCGACATCATCATCAGGAATCCCGCCGCCATCCACGACTCTCAGAAATCGGTCGTCATTACCCCGCCTCACCCGGAGCTGTTGAGCAAACCCATCCCCTTCGAGGTACCGCTCATTCTGCTGACCGGAGTGCTCATCTACTTTTACCCGGCGCTGTTCTGCTGTGTGGGGTGGCTGTGGATTCAGCGACAGCGCCTCCTCACCCCGGTGACCTTTGTCATCTGCCTGGTTCTGCCGGGCATATTCGGTGCAGTCTTTGCCATGGCTGGGCCGGTGCTACTGGGGGAATACGATGGCGTGATGACGCTGTTCAACATCGGCTTCATCGCCGTGCTGAACATCGGCTGCAGTCTCGGACTGCTCACCCTCACCGCCCTGCTGAAGTTCTTGAAACTCGTTGTACGGCAAAACAACCGCCCCTCCGCGTGAACGAGCGGCACTCACTTCAGCACCTTGGCCGTGGTCTTGAAGTGAAGCTTGGCAACATCGCACAGGCGCTCCTGCCCGTGCGTGGCCACAAAGGCGCGGGCCGCTTTCGTAACATGCGGGGCACAGCCCAGCGGTAAATCACAACCGCTGGCAGCGGCGGCATCTTTCACCCACTTCACGAACCGCGCACGCGCCAGAATGGAGGCCGCAGCCACGGCCACATCGCTCTCACCCCGCACGCGCTGGTCGAGCTGCACGGGCACGGCACGTTTCTTCAACGCCATGCGCAGCACCCACTCATTGGCAAACTTATCGCTCAACGCGCGCGAGCACGAGGGAACTTTTTCGTGCAAAGCCGCTATCACGCGCGCGTGCCCCCACGCCAGCAATTTATTCAGGTTGCCGAACTCGGTGTAGAGTTCATTGTAGCGCTTGGGGCCTATGCACACCACCTCATATGCCACCCCGGGCAGCGCCATCACCTTAGCCGCAATGGCAGCAATCTTCCGGTCATCGGGTATGGCCTTGCTGTCCTGACAGCCGAGTTTCACCAGAGCCTCCGCCGTGCGCTCATCCGAATACACGCCGGCAATCACCAGCGGGCCGAAGTAGTCGCCCTTGCCGCTTTCGTCCACCCCGAAATGAGGGCTTATATCAAGAGCGGCGCTCATGGATTTCTGCGCCTTGGCCTCGGGGGTGGCAGGCTTGCCGGTCACAGCCGATATGCCGGACTTGGGGTCAATAAGCATGACAAACTCCATGAACTCATCTGCCCCGGCCCCCTGCACCAGGAGCTTGCCCTTCTTGGGGTAGTAGGCAACATTCACGCGAGGCCCCTCGAAACAGAAGTCGGCATAATCCCGCGAACTTTCCTCATAACCTGCGCGCTGCTGCAGTTTATTGCGCAGCGCCTTTGCCTCTGCCGGGCTGAGCTGAACGGTGTGTTGATTGGCCATAGCGACCTTAAAATGCCCCGATTCCGTGCTTTCGTCAACCCAAAACACCTCAAAACTGTCCAAAATTGCCCCTGTTGACGCAAAAAATATGCAGAACACGCTTTTTTTGCGTGCACAACGCGATAAAATGCGCTATAGTCTGTGCGGCTTCTTCAACAAAGCAAAAAACTTATGGCTAATACGATTACAAAACGAGAGCTTGTAAACAAGATCTGCGCCGAGACCCGCAGCAACCTCACGCAGAATGACGTCCTCGAGGTTATCCAGAAGGCCGTTGACCTGATCACCGAGTCCCTGGGCAACGGCGACCGCGTTGTTCTCCGCAACTTCGGCACCTTCACCGTGAAGGAGGTGAAAGCCAAGATCGGCCGTAACCCCAAGAACCCCGGCAAGGATGTACCCATCCCCGCCCGTTCCGTGGTGAAGTTCAAGGTTGGCAAGACCCTCAAGGAGGCTGCCGCCAAGGTTGTGACCAAGTAATACGCGGCGCGGCCTGATTGACATTAACCATTAAACCGTTTCAGCGAGCCATGTCGGTAATGACCGACATGGCTCGCTCCCTTTTACGGCCATGCGCCGGAAACTTTTTCTGTTTTATTTCATTTTATGCTTGACAGCCGGCTCAAAATCGTGTAGTATGTCGCCGCTGCGTAACAGCGGCAAACAGTGCGCGGATAGCTCAGTCGGTAGAGCAGTAGACTTTTAATCTATTGGTCCCGGGTTCGAGTCCCGGTCCGCGTACTACATGTCCCCATCGTCTAGGGGTTAGGACATATGATTCTCAGTCATAGAACCGCGGTTCGAATCCGCGTGGGGATGCTGAAAGACCCGAGGGTGAATACCCCCGGGTCTTTTTTTGTCGGTGAGTTTTGATTTTGGCATACCGAAAGCGGGGAATTAAGAGCGGAGTTCGCGAATAAGACACGGTTTTAACTTGTCAGGCGCTTGAGTATGGGGTAGAATGCGCAAGTTCGGCGCGCAGGCGCGGAAACCACCATCACATCTCAGGCCATGACCTTCCTCGAATTCATCCGCAAAAACTCACTGTTAGTTCTCATTGTGATCGTAGCCATTGCTGCCGGTCTGATTATGATGGACTACAGCAACCAGGGCAGTGCATTCTCTCGCGATTTCCACATCCAGGTGAACGGCACCAATTATAAAACACCTGATGTGTACAGCCTCGGCGAAAACGCCGAGCAGACCATCCAGAGCCTCGTGAGCTCCACCTACAGCAAGCTGCGCGCACGTTTCGATGCAAACGGCGATGAGGAGCTGAGCGCCGATGAACAGGCCGCCATGAACGCCTGGATTCAGGAGCACCCGGAGGTGGAGGCCTCGATGTCGCGCCTGCAATACGTGCTGAATTCTTGGTGCTACGGGCTCTGCAAGCGCAGCGAGGAGAACATCGCCATTAACCGCGCCATGCTGCATGAGGAAGCCAAGGCTCTGGGTATCGTGCCCTCCAAAGAGCAGATTGACAGCTACATCACCGGCCTGCCCGCTTTCACCATGGCAGACGGCACCTTCGACCGCAAACTTTACCAGAACCTCACCGGTTTCTATGACGGCGTGGCCAACAACCCCGCCGAGCAGGCTTTCCGCAGCGTGATTGCCGACATCATCATCTGGGAAACCGTGGGCTCTCTCGTCACCACCGATGTGGCCTACAACACCAAGAGCCAGGCCGCTATTGTTGACGCCGGCAACCAGAGCATGAAGGGCAAGACCGCCTGGTTGCCCGCCGACAAGGTACCGGCCCCCGCCGAGCCCACGGAAGATGAGCTGAAGGCCTATTGGGAGGCCAACAAGGAGAAGTACAAGAGCGAGCAGCGCCGAATCGTCTCCATCTACACCCTTACCCCCGGCAAAGATGTGACCATGGATGCCCTGATGAACACGGCCGACGTCATCATGCAGGAACTCTCGATAGCGAATGGCGGCGGGGTCGACGCTATTCTCGAAAACGCTGCAAACAACCCCGAAAACGCGGAATTCACCTACAAGAATGAAGATGGCAGCACTCACACCACCCTGCCCCTGAGCACCGAAGGCGCTGCCGGCGATGCCCTGAAGGCGGAGGTTGACCACAACGGCAAATCCACCACCCTTGCCGCGATTGCCTTCAACGATATCGAAGCCACCACAACGGTGGCCGCCTACGAGCAGGCTGCCAAGACCGGCAGCACTGACAAGCTGGGCAGCATTCAGCAGATGCGCGGTTTCTACCCGACCCGCGATGGCAAGGCGGTACTGATTAAGGTCGAGGCCATCGAGCAGCCCGCCGTGCTGCCCTTCGAGCAGGCCCGCGAAAGCGCCCTGGCTGACCTGAAGGCTGAGCGCGCTGACAACGCCCTGGCTCTTGCCGCTGAGAAACTTTACAAGGAAATGAGCGATGCCGCCGCTGCCGGCGAGGGGACGGATGCCCTCTTTGCCAAGGCTGCCGCAGCCGGTGCCGAGGTAAGTGATTTCGGCCCCTGCTCTCTGGGCATCAACGCCGACCTTCCTGCCGGGCTGACCACCCAGGCGCTGCTGACCACTGCCACCGGCAAGCTCTGCCCGCTCAACATTCAGCCCGAGGGTGCCCGAATCAGCATGGTTACGGAGCGCACCATCCCCGATGACCCGCAGTACACCATGGCCAAGCTCATGTACCAGCTGCCCATGAGCAATGCCCAGCTGCGCAATCAGGTCATGCTCGATTGGCTCAACACCGCCTACATCCGCTACAATGTACAGCTGGCGGAGTACGTTGAAACCAACACCAAATAACAATAGGCGGCTCACATGGCATTCCCCCCGCAGACCAAATACATCGTGGGCAATGAGGCGTGCGAACGCTTCAGCTTCTATGGCATGAAGAGCATACTCGTGCTCTACATGGTGAACGCTCTCGCCATGAGCGAGAGCGATGCCATGGAGGTAGCACACCTCTTCAACGCCCTCATCTACATTCTGCCCCTGCTGGGGGCCTGGATTGCCGACCGTTTTCTGGGGCGCTACCGCACCATTCTGTACGTCTCACTCTTCTACTGCCTGGGGCACGGTGTACTGGCCACGGCCGACCTGACCCAGAGCTTGGAAATCAAGCGCTGGATTCTGCTGACGGGCCTTTTCATCATCGCTCTGGGTGCCGGCGGCATTAAGCCCTGCGTATCGGCCTTTGTAGGCGACCAGGTCGGCGGCTTCGACAGCAAGACCATGACCCGCGTCTATGCCGCCTTCTACTGGTCCGTCAACTTCGGCTCATTCTTCTCCTTCCTCGTCATCCCCTGGGTACACAAGAACTGGGGCTACAGCTGGGCCTTTGCGATACCGGGTATCTTCATGGCGCTGGCCACCTTTATCTTCTGGTGCGGTCGCAGGCAGTACCGGCACAAAGCCCCTGCCCAGCCGGAGTTTGTACCGGCGCTCATGTGCCGTATGTTCCGTGGTGCAAAGGTAGCCTGCGAGCGCTTTGGCGGGGCAGCGGTAAGCCGCTCCACCTCCACCGCCATACAGATAGCGGCTTTCATTGTGGTCGCTCCGATTGTCTTCCTGCTGGGCGCACAGGTGCAAGACGGTGCCGTGACTCTGGCGGCCCTGAGCGGCGCCGGCGAGACAGCAGCCGGTTTTTGCGGCTTGGCAGCCCTGTTGCTCTATGTGGCAGCGCTGATACTCGCCGGGCTGAAGGCCGCTGCAAGTTTCGGCCTTCAGAATTTCTTCGGCACGACCGGCAGCATGATTTTCAACAAGCGCTCTGTGACGGAGCAGCTCTACAGCGACGAGCAGCGTAAAGAGGCCCGCAACATGCTGCGCGTGCTCACGGTGTTCCTACTCATCATCCCCTTCTGGAGCCTGTTCGACCAGACCTCCACCAGCTGGATTCTGCAGGGGCGCACCATGCAGGAGATTCAGTTCAGTATCTTCGGCGTCAGCTTCTTCTTCGGGGCGGAAGAAATGCAGAGCATCAACCCTGCCTTTGTCATGACCCTGGTACCCATCCTCACCCTGCTGGTGTACCCCTACATCGGCAAGTGGAGCAGCCCGCTCAAGCGCATGGGGCTGGGTATCGTGCTGGCCGGCGGTTCGTACGGTATCGTTGCCTGGTTGCAGACCCGCCTCGATGCCGGTGAGCAGCTGAGCATACTCTGGCAGATTATCCCCTACTTCGTTATCACCGTCGCTGAAATTCTGGTGAGCACCACCGGCTTGGAATACGCCTACACCTCCGCCGGCGACAAGCTCAAGAGCATTGTATCGAGCTTCTGGTACCTCACCAGCACGATGGGTAACTTCCTGGTTATCTACCTCACCGGGCTGGTCAACCACCCCGCCTCGACGGAGACATTCCTGCTCTACGGCGCGCTGAGTGTCTGCATTGGGTTGGTGTTCATCTTTGTGACCACACGCCGCGGCTTCAAGGCCGAGGCATAACCCATACAACTGAAGCAAGGCCTGACTTCAAAGCCGGCAAATCGTTCTATCATCCCCCCATGTGTCGGTCTTTCCGGTCGGGCACATGCCGAATTTGCGTCAGTGCGCGCAATGGAGCTTGATTTCAGGCGCTGTTCGGGGTAGAATCTCGCGCATGGCGAACGAAGAAAACACCACCAAAAAGGATTTCATCCGTGAGTGGATAGCCGCAGACCTGGCAGAAGGTCATTGCAAGGCCCCCATCACGCGATTCCCCCCCGAGCCGAACGGCTATCTGCACATCGGTCATGCCAAGGCAATCTGCCTGGACTTCGGCGTGGCGAAGGAGTACGCGCAGCAAGGGGCGGTGTGCCACCTGCGTTTCGATGATACAAACCCCTGCAAGGAGGATGTCGAGTTCGTCAATTCCATACAAGACGACATCAAGTGGCTCGGGTTTGACTGGGGCGAGCACCTGTACTGGGCCTCAGACATTTTCGACTTCTACTACGAGTGCGCCGTGCACCTCATCAAAAACGGCCTGGCCTATGTGGACGAGCAAGACCGCGAGACCATGCGTGCCCAGCGCGGTAACCTGACCACCCCGGGTACCCATTCCCCCTACCGTGACCGCCCCGTGGAGGAAAACCTCGCTCAGTTCGAGGCCATGAAGGCCGGCAAGTTCCCCGAGGGCGGTGCCGTGCTGCGCGCCAAGATTGACATGGCCAGCAGCAACATGAACATGCGCGACCCCGTCATCTACCGCATTTCCTACGAGCACCACCACAACACCGGCAACAAGTGGTGCATCTACCCCATGTACGACTTCGCTCACCCGCTGGAGGACGCCTACGAGTACATCACCCACTCGCTCTGCACGCTGGAATTCGAAAACCATCGCCCGCTCTACGACTGGGTGGTAGAGAACTGCCCCATTCCGGCCGGTGCCCGCCCGCAGCAGCGCGAGTTCTCCCGCCTGAACATCACCTACACCGTCATGAGTAAGCGCAAGCTGCGCCAGATGGTCGAGGAGGGCTATGTCGCCGGCTGGGATGACCCCCGCATGCCCACCATCTGCGGTATGCGCCGCCGCGGTTACCCCGCACCGGCTATCGTAGACTTCTGCGAGGGCGTGGGTATTACCAAGTTCAACGGCAACACCGATGTCGCACGCCTGGAAAATGCCGTACGCGCGGAGTTGAACACCAACGCCGAGCGCCGCATGGCCGTGCTCAAGCCCCTCAAGCTCGTGCTCACCAACCTGCCGGACGGTTTCGAGGAAGAGGTGGAGGTCGTCATCAACCCCGAAAAACCGGAACTGGGCAACCGTAAGCTTACCCTCACAAAGGAGGTATGGATTGAGCAGGATGACTTCATGGTCGACCCGCCCAAGAAATACAAGCGCATGAGCCCCGGCGCCTGCGTGCGCCTGCGTGGCGGCTACTGCGTGGTATGCACTGACTACGTGGCCGATGCCGAAGGCCGCGTGACAGAGGTACACGCCGAGGCGCTGCCCGGCACCATCGGTGCCAACCCGCCCGAAGGTATACGCTGCAAGGGGGCTATTCACTGGGTATCAGCCCAGTACGGTGTAAAGGCCGAGGTGCGCCTGTATGACCGACTGTTCAAAGATGAAGCGCCGGATGCCAACCCCGACGGCTTCCTGGCCTCGCTGAATACGGACTCTCTCACCGTGCTGAAAGACGCCATGGTCGAGCCCGCTCTGGCAGCCGCCCCGGCAGAGTTCCTGTGCCAGTTTGAGCGCACGGGCTATTTCGTGGCAGACCGCTACGACCACAGCCCCGAGCACCCCGTGTTCAACCGCTCCGTCGGCCTGCGCGACTCGTGGGCCAAGATGAACAAGTAAATATCGACAACCTGTAAAAATAAAAGTTCGGCGGCTCTCGCCGCAGAATATGCGAGTGAAGCCGCCGAACTCTTTTATAAAGTCTCAACATGAAAAACGTAGAGTTCAACTCCAAGAACGGCGTATTTGATATGAACAGCTTCATCTGCGAGTGCGATGCCGCTGTAAGCGGTACCCCCCTGCCCGCAGAACCCGAGCCCCCTGCCCCGGAACCCACCCCCACCCCGGTGACCGAGGTACCCGTGGCAGACGGTACCGACC
>JAZRKM010000123.1:0-13367 GCA_045646325.1 Akkermansia sp.
CGCAGCGGGTTGAGATACCTCACCGCCAACATCAGGCTCAGATTACGACGCAACAATTTCATGCAGTGGCCAGAGTATCCCACATGCCACGCGCGCGGGCAAGCCCGAATGCTGGCATGCACGCCCCGCGTCGTATTTTTGACGCAATATCATCTTGCACCATCCGCAAAACATGATACAATCACCGTAAATGGACGAAAAACTCATCATCATCGGCACCGGCCCTGCCGGTTACACCGCAGCCATCTATGCCGCCCGCGCCGACCTGCACCCGCTCGTATTCACCGGCGGCCAGATTGGCGGGCAGCTCACCACCACCACCGAAGTCGAGAATTTCCCCGGTTTCCCGGAGGGCATCATGGGGCCGGAGCTGATGTTCAACATGAGCCAGCAGGCCGAAAAACACGGCGCTCGCTATGCCTATGAAAACGTGATTTCGGTCACGAAAGAGGCTTGCAGTGACCTGTTTGTGGTGACAACCTCGGGTGGCGCATACAAGGCCAAGGCCGTTATCGTGGCCACCGGTGCTACGGCTCGTTATCTGGGTGTGGAAGGTGAAAAGGCGCTTATCGGCCACGGCTTGACTGCCTGCGCTACCTGCGATGGCGCTTTCTACCGCGACGTACCCGTCTGCGTGGTGGGTGGTGGCGACAGTGCCTGCGAAGAGGCTACCTTCCTTACCCGCTTTGCCTCGAAGGTCTACCTCATTCACCGCCGTGACCAGCTGCGCGCCAGCAAGGCCATGCAGCAGCGCGTGCTCTCCAACCCCAAAATCGAGCCCGTGTGGAACAGCACGATTGCTGCCTACAAGACGGATGAAGCCGGTGAGGTCTGCGGCGTGACCCTGCGCGATACCCAGAGCGGCGAAGAGCGCCTGCTGGATGTCAAGTGCGTGTTCATGGCTATCGGCCATACCCCGAACAGCAAGTTCCTGGGCGATTTGGTCGATGTGGACGAGGCCGGGTTTATCATCCGTACCAACGGTGGTGCCGCAACCAAGACTCCCGGTTTGTTTGCCGCCGGTGACGTGGCTGACCCTGTATATCGCCAGGCTATTTCGGCTGCCGGTATGGGCTGCTGGGCCGCTATCGAGGCCGAGCGTTACCTGCTGGCTCAGGAATAAATATACGAGAAGAAATATCATGAAAAAGTACATTCTCTCATCCGCTCTGCTGTCGAGCTGCCTGATTTTCAGTGCATGCCAGACACCTGAGATGAATCTCGCACAGGCCAAGTCGTATGCGGAGGCCGGCAATCACGTCGCAGCGCTGCCGCTCTATCGCAGCGCTGCCGAGGCCGGCTCTACCGAAGCTCAGCTGGCACTGGGTAAGTGCTATGATTTCGGGCGTGGCGTGACGGCTAACCCGGCAGAAGCTGTGCGCTGGTACAGCCGTGCTGCCGCGGCCGGCAATGCCGATGCTCAGGATAACCTGGCTACCTGCTATGCTGAAGGGTATGGCGTGCCCAAGGATCTTTCCCGCGCGTTTGTATGGTACAAGCGTGCCGCTGAGCAGGGGAATGCTTATGCCCTCAATAACCTGGGGCTTTGCTACCGAAACGGCGAGGGCGTTGCTCCCGACCATATCACCGCTTCCCAGTGCTTCGAGCAGGCTGCCCTCAAGGGTAATGCTAACGCTCAGTATAACCTGGGCCGAAGCTACTACCATGGTCTCGGCGTGCCGGTGGACATGGAAAAAGCCCGTCTGTGGGTAAGTCGCGCTGCTGCTCAGGGGCACCAGAACGCCGCCGCGTTCATGGAGGATAATAACTGGAAATAAGCCCCATTATGGCCGGTTCGACAACGGAGAAAACACCTTGGGGAAAGTTCTGGAGTCTCAGTGTCATCCAGTCCATGAACTCGCTCAACGAAAAGGGCGTACAGTTCATGCTCATTGCGCTGGGGATATGGATGGCAAAGGAACTCCAATATCCGCTTTCCGTACTGATTGTGCTGCCGTTTGTGCTGTTTTCTCCGTTGGCCGGCTGGCTGGCTGACCGCTATTGCAAGACCCGTCTGCTGCAGGCGATGGTGTTGCTGCAGGTGTTTGTCCTGGCCGGTATGACGGCCGGGCTGTTCCTGCACAATCTGCCGATGGCTATTGGCTTTTTCACCGTTTTTTGTGTGCAGGCCATGTTTTTCAGCCCGGCTAAGAAGGGCTTGGTGAAAGATATTGTCGGCTCCGAAAATATCGGTTTCGCCAGCGGAATCCTTGAAATAACCTCGATGCTGGCCATCTTGCTGGGCCAGATTGGGGCGCTTTTCATTGTTTACAGTCTGCTCAAAAAATGGGGGCCTGAGTCCGGGTGGGAATCAGCCGCCTGGCCGTGCGCTGTGTGTATGTGCGGTGCCGTGGTGGTGTTGATTCTCAGCTTGTTCATACCGCGATACAAGCCTGAGAGCAGCCGCCCGTTCTCGTGGAGCCTGCTCTGGGAGCACTTCACCCAGCTGCGCATGTTGTGGCGCGTGCCTGTGCTGCGCCACAGCGAGATTGGTATCGGCTATTTCTGGTTTATCGCCGGCACGATGATGCTCATCGCCTTGCAGATGGCGGCAGAGGCGCATCCCGTACAGAGTTCGTCCGATTTCATGCAGGTGCTTGGCCAGCAGAAGGATTCCGCTCTGCTTATGGCCTGGATTAGCGGCGGGTCTATTCTCGGTGGTGTGCTGGCCTCGGTCATCTGTGCGCGTCGCATACGCACGGAGGTGGCAACTGTCGGTGGCGTGGGCATGACGCTGGGCTGTTTGCTGTTGGCGCTCGTACCTTACGGCACGCCTGTTTTTTATATATCGCTGTCGCTGACCGGGTTCATGGCAGCCGGCTATCTGGTACCCCTCAATGCACTGTTGCAGGACCGCGCGGACAATGATAAACGTGGTGATGTGATTGCTGCCGGTAATCTGGTAGATTGTTTCCTCGGTATCATGTCGGTTGCCGTGCAGGCCGGTATGAAGGCTGCCGGGCTTTCCCCCCAGTTGCAGTGCGGGCTACTCGCTGTCAGCAGTGCCGCTGTTGCGATTTTCATTTTCCGCAGCATGCGTGCCCATACTTCTTAATCTGATTGTTTTTTTATATGTCGCGTTTATCTGTTTGCCGTATTTTGTGGGCCGGTAGCATCGTTGCCGGTGGCCTGTGCCTGACCGGGTGCAGTGTGGAGCAGCGCATGGCTAAGTCAGCCGGTGATATCGAAACGACGTTTGCCAACGCACGCGACTGGGAGCAGCTGCCCCTGCGCGCCATTTCCTGGCAACAGGCTCTTTCCATGGTGCAGCAAAATAACGTAGAGCTCAAAAGCCTGGCTTCTGCCATCGAGCGCAGCGAGCGTGAGGGGCTCGGCGTCTATACCGACATGATTCCCGGGCTGTCTTACTACGGTTATCTGACCAAGTCCATTAATAATGTGCGCTCAATCGACACTCGCGATTTGAACTCTTCTGTTAATGTGACTTTTAACCTGCCCACGATTACCAACATCCCTTACCGCGTGTATGCGGCCCACGCCAACACCTTTTCTGCTATTAAGACAAGGGAGCTTTCCGAGCGCGGCATTATCTCAAAACTCTATGCAGAGGTTAGAAATCGCGAGATTGAGTTGAGAAAACGTGCGCTTCAGAAACAGCGCCCGGCTATTGATGAACAGGACCGCATGCTGGCTGCCAGTGCTGAACGGCTTGCTGATTCATCGTATTGGAAAAATGTTGCCGAGCTTTTGGGAGACTACTCTGCGCGCTGGTATATTCTGCCGGAGTCTCTCCCCAAGGTGAAATGGAGCAAGTACCTGCCGAAGCTGAATAAACTTTCCACCCTTTCCGTGGAGCGTTTTGCCATACAGCTTGAGCAATCTCGCTTGCGAAAGTACGGTGTAGCCCTGAAGTACTTACCTACCATCAATACCAACCTGTACAGTCCCTCGCTGTTTTCTTCGACCGGCGGTACGTATGAGGGCGCATTCCTCGATGGAGAAGACACTAATCTCAACCTCAGTGCCAGTTATACCGTCGACACCCAGCTCGATACCTGGAACGAATACATGGATAGTAAGGATGATTATGAAATCACCCGCCGAAAGGTTGAAGCCGCCATCATCTCACATAAACATAAGCTTATTCAGCTGAAACGCAGTGTGCAGGACTATCTGAGCTGGCGCAGCTATATGCACAAGCGTATAGAGTATATCGAAGCATCTCCGGCCGTGATTGCCGCCGATAGGCTCAGTAACGAAGAAACTCTCTACAACATGAAATCAGAGCTGCTTAATCAAGAGGCCGCTTCCGTGGAGAGCGAGACAGCCGTTATCCTCGAGTACGGTATCGGGGCGGATTAAGTGCCGCTCACTTTGTTTTTTTCTGAAACCGGTTTGTATTTCTGGGAGGAACCATTTGCTGAGGCAGATGGTTCCTCTTCGTTAAAGCGGCGGTCGAGGCCGAATTTCCAATCGAGACTGTCTATCTCACCGAAGATGAGAATATCAATCATGAAATCCGAAAGGAAGGTAATGGGGGAAAGTATGACGGTGGGCAAGCTGGTGATTTTCGGCCAGAGATTGCCCTTTATATAAAGGGTCTCGAGGTCGATATTGAGCTTCATTTTGACATTGAGGTTATACCCGAGAGCCTTCATCTCGTAGATGTTCAATTTGCCGTCAGCGATAGCGAATTTCGCATGGGCATCCTGAATATCATAAGCGAAAATATGGTTGTAACCGGGGATGATTTTTGCCTCGTTACCAATACGTGAAATCGCGTTACCGGTGCCGGAGAACACCTTGGCTACATAGCCGGGGCGTTTGCTCTTGGCGCTGGATTCGAGCATCAGCAGCTTGCTCGGCAAGTCAGATACCAGGTCACCTATCGGCTGGAACAGGGTGAAACCCATCAAATCACCGTTCACGATACTGGCCTCACCATAGCCCTGAATATCGTTGAGATCAGGGCTGGGAGAGCGGAAACGTAACTCGGCGTTGCACAGCGCATCGCTGTAGGTTGTGTTGTAGGACTCCAATATGGATTTCAGGCTCATGTTGCGTGCCTTCACCTGGCCGTCAAATGAGGTTCGTTTGCCCGAAAAACCTATCTTGACCGTGGCATCGAGCACACCCTGCCAGCAGGCTGCATTCATACGGTCAAGCAGTACGTAGTCATCCGTCAGGTGAATGAAGCCGTTGAACTGTTTCAGCGGTATCGTGGTACCCAGGAACCGGAACCCGCAATCCTGAGGTGACTTCACGCGGATATTGCCGCTCATGGGGCGTGTGCAGTCGTGGTAAATGGGGAACACGCAGCTGACCGTCTCGATGTCTGCGGGGTAGGGCATGCAGATGTCTGCCAGGAACTCATGCAGCGGCGCGTAGTACATACCCAGTGAGTATGACGGGTACACACTGCCACGAACGTTGACGAGTTCTACAAAGCTGTTCTCCACATCGATGATGACGGCATTTCCCAGCAGCGTGGTATGGCGGTACCGGCGCTTGATGTCGGCGAGCTTTTCTTTCGAGATTCCGAGCTTTTCGAAGTTTTGGCGCGCCAGCCAGGGAGCATTGTCATATTGCATGTTAATGTCCCCTATGGTAATGACGCATTCATCTTTCAGCGCTTTGCCGTCTTTCTTCTGGTCGTAGCGAACCTTTGCCCGCACATAGCAGGTGGCGCGATGGGCGGTTGTGTAGGCAGGGCGCCCGGTTATTTCTGCCTTTTTCTCATTTCCCTGAGCGTCCTCTTTTATAATACCGAGTTGGTACCCCACCTGTCGAAGCTCAACATCGCAATACGAGTCAACTTTCAGACCATCCGAATAGTCGACCTTCACGTCGATACCGGTTACGATGTTGCGACTTTGCGGCCCGAAGTCGAAGTCGCGTATGATTTCATGTGCTGTGCTTGAGTCTATCAGCCTGTCCACGACATCTGCCCGTATCGTGTTGGTGCCCGTTACATGCAAATTGCCATCCGTATGGCCGTTCACCGTTGCTATCAGGGCATCCGTTCCGTGTTTTACATTCAGGTCGGCTGTGTACCGGTAGCCATTCCCGCTTGCGGGCTGCATGGTGATATCTGCCTGCAGTCCAATAGGCACCTGCTGGCCGGCAAAGGCTTTCACCCTGCACGGGGTGCGCACCAATTCGGGGATGTTCAGGTGGATATTGACATCCTTCGCCTGCTGTTTTTCCGAATCGTAAACCAGCTGACCTGTTGCAGACAGTTTTTCAGGTAGCTTAATTTGCGGAATGTCTATTTGCAGGTTCTCTGTTATGGCCGAGAAGTCAGCCGGGGCCAGGTCGGCGCTGATGTTGGTGATGGCGATGTGTGGTAACTCTCGCCAATCTAGCTCTGCCCGAAGAGTATTATGGTGGGTGCTGTCGGGAATCGCTACATCGAGGTCGATAGAGCCCAGTTTGTCTCCTGTGGCATGGATATGACCTTTCAGATGGCACATGGATTGCCCCTGATAGGTGAAATCCGCCAGCTCAATGGCTACATCTGCAAGCGAGAAGGGGGGGGCGCTGTTTTGCTGAGCCAGCGTGATTTGCTGTAAATCGGTTGTCTTCAGCGTGATTCTTCCCGTGCTTATGTCACCGCTTGTCAGCCCGGAAAGTGCGGCAAGCGCTTCGGCCCGGTTCATGGTGAACATATCGTCTGCATAGACGAGCTGCTCGGCTGTTAATTGTAGCTCGGGTTCGCGGATATTCACACTTCCGAAGCTCAATTCCTTACCAAGTGTTGCTTTGTCCGGATTAACGGTGAGTCGCTCGATGCTGAGTTTGCCGTCTGTGTAGGCAATATCTGCGGCTCCGATGCAGAGGTGGGCACCTGCTAAGCAAGCCGTCTCCGTGCCAACCTTCTCGGCTTCGAAGGTCAGTTGGGCCGTCTCTGCGCCGGTCGGCAATTTGGTTTCATTCTGCACCAGTTCGGTGAGAGCCACGGTAACAGTCGGCTTGGTCAGGGTGAGGCCGTCGGTCTGCAGAGAATCCAGTTTAAGCGTGAGTCGCAGGTTCCGGATATCGGGGGTGAACTGTTGCCATTCCGTCTGCCCGGCTTCGAATGCCTGGGTAGAGAGCTCAGCTTTGCCTGCGAGTTGCATGCGGTCACCCAGTGTCAACTCTGCCGGTAGAGAGACAGGTTCGGAGGTAAACTCATTCACCAGAGCCAGGGTTTCCTGTATATTTATGTCTGCCTGTATTTCAGCCTGCCCCTTACCCTGACTGGCAGCAGCTGAGACATTGAGGGTATTCGTGCCGTAAGCAAGCGCGAGTTTATTCAGATTGAAATCACCGTCCTTGTAGAAAAAGGCCAGCGTGAGGCGGTCGATTTTATGCTCGCCGATGATGAGGTGTTTCTGCTCCATCTCGCCATTGAGGCGGATGTGGCGGGGGGAAAAGTTTTCTTCGAAGCTCACGGTGCCGCTCAGCGCTATGCTGGGGGCGTGTTCGGGGGCATGAGTGATTTTGTTGAGAATGGGGGTATCATCTGTCCCGAGCAGAGAGCGCAGCATGGGGACAAGCGAGGTCGTGCTCGCAAAACGGAACCCTAACTCCCGACTGGTGTGTTGGAATGCCGCCTGAAGCGAGGCTTCGGACGGAGGATCGATGGTACTGAATGCCAGATTGTTGATGGTGAGTGTATTATCCTTGTAGCAGATGTTGAGCCGGGCATCGCGTATATGGAAAATATCGAAATCGTAGCGAGGAACTTCGCCCGTGAGGGTGACATACGGCGTTTCATCGAGTTTTAACTCTGCGCGAAGTAGTGGGGTTTCGTGCGGGCACCAGTGCTGTTCCTCGATGGTATGGTAAACTTTATCCGTATAGGTGGCATATTGCGCGAGCAGGTCAGATATATTGACCGGCTCTGCGGGTGGTGCGGGGTCTGCTGTAGCGGGAGATTCTGTCAGCAGGCGCGAGAGCTCTACGCTGCCACTCAGGCGCAGAGCTATGCCCTGAAGATTGAGTGCTGCCGATGTCAGGTGCAGGTTATTCCGCCTGTCTATTTCGGCACTCAGTGAGAAGTTACTGAGTTCGAGGTGTTTCCCCGGCGTGTCTGTAACCGGTATGTCGGCTGCGGCTTTGTCTATGCGCAGCGTTTTGAGTTTGACATCGCCGCTAAACAGACTACCAATGTGGAGAGAGGCCGTCACGGAATCCGCCTTCAGCAGCGGTTGCTGCTCCGCAGCATCGACATACAGGCTGATATCGTTTGCCTGCACTGCCAGCCCCTTGGTCGGTTCCAAGTGCAGCTCACCGACTTTCAGGTGGAGCCCTTGTTCCGCTGCTGCGGCTTCGATTTTTCTCAGCAGGCTATCAGGCAGACCTTCTACTGAAAGCCAGCCCAGCGTGATACTGAAAAACAGAAAACCCACCAGAATGATGGTCGGTAAATGATTTCCAACGCGTCTGATGGTGAGTTTTCTGCTCATGCGTTCTGTTGCAAGGTGATGCGTCAGATTTCGGGGTCGTATTCCCCTTCCGGCAGGGGCGGAGCTTTCGGCAGGTTTTTGTCAATATCGTCCAGCAGATTCACCAGGTCAACCCCGCGCTGGGCAGAGTTGTCGTGTTTGAAGGTGAGTTTGGGCGTGTTGCGCAGAATCACTCGCTTGCTGACGGCTTTCTGAATGACTGCACGATTACGGGTCAGTTTTTCGATGACCTGTGCGGGGGCCATGCGGCCCACCACACCTACCCACACGCGCCCCTCCTTCAGGTCTTCGGTGATTTCGACCTGAAGGATGGAGACGATGGTGCCGTTCCATTCAAACTCCTTCTGGATGAAGGAGCCGATTTCACGCTTCATCAGCTCGTTGACTTTGTCGAGTCGGCGGCTTGCCATATGGGGTGTCTGAATCAGAGTGTCTGTTTAATCTTTTCGAGTGAGTAGCACTCAATCACATCGCCTTCCTCGTAGTCGTCGTAGTCCGCCAGGCGGATACCACATTCGAGACCGGCTTTGACTTCTTCCACTTCATCCTGGAAGCGGCGCAGGGTCGACATCTTGCCGTCGAAGACCACCTGACCATCGCGCAGCACGCGAGCCTCGGCCTTACGCAGCATCTTGCCGTCCGATACATAAGACCCGGCGGCGCGGCCTTTGTTCAGCTTGAACACCTGCTTAATCTCGGCATGACCCAGAATTGTCTCGCGAGTCTCAGGCTCAAGCAGACCGAGCATGGCATCCTTCACCTGGTCAATCAACTCATAGACAATGGAGTAAATCTTGACCTGCACGCCTTCGCGCTTCACGGCCTTCACGGCGTTGCTTTCAACCTTCACGTTGAAGCCCAGAATCACCGCATCGGACGAAGAGGCAAGCAGCACGTCACTCTCGGAAATCGGACCGGCGGCAGCACCGATAAACTGGCACTCGACCTTCTCGCTCTCAATATCGAGAATCGCCTTCTTGATAGCCTCCACCGAGCCCTGCACGTCACCCTTCAGGTAGAGTTTCAGCACGGCCTTCTGGCTGCCGTCACCCATCATGGCCAGAATGTCTTCCATGCGGGAGCGGCGGGGGGCGCTCAGGCGCTGCTGGCGCAGTTCCTCCTGGCGTTCTTCGGCAAGTTTGCGGGCCTCTCGCTCGTTCTTCATTTCCACGAGTTCATCACCCACATTCGGGGTCTGCAGGAACCCGGATACCTCGGCGGGCATGCCGGGGGTTACTTTCTTGATGGACTTGCCCTGGTCGTTGAAGAGAGTCTTGATTTTGCCGGAATAGGGGCCGCAGATGAACGGCATGCCGACCTTGAGGGTACCGCTCTGCACGATAACGGTGGCGGAACTGCCCTTACCCTGTTCCATGCGGGCCTCGATGATAGAGGCGCGGCAGTTGGCGCGGGGGTTGGCCTTCAACTCCAGAACTTCGGCCTGCAGGCAGAGCAGGTCGAGCAGGTCATCGATACCGGCACCGGTGTGAGCCGAGATATCCACGCACTCGATGTCACCGCCGAAGTCGGTGGGCATGAGCCCCTCTTCCATCAGCTGGGTGCGCACACGCACAGGGTCAGCTGCGGGCAGGTCGCACTTGTTGACGGCCACGATAACGGTCTTGCCGGCGGCCTTGGCGTGGGTAATAGCCTCGCGGGTCTGGGGCATGATGCCATCGTTTGCAGCGACCACCAGTACCACGATATCGGTCACGTCGGCACCGCGGGCGCGCATTTCCGTGAAGATGGCATGGCCGGGGGTGTCGATGAAGGTCAGCTTGTTACCGGCGTGCTCCACAGAGTAGGCGCCGATGTGCTGAGTGATACCACCGGCCTCACCGGCAACAACCTTGGTGCGGCGGATATAGTCGAGCAGGGAGGTCTTGCCGTGGTCAACGTGACCCATTACGGTGATGATGGGGGTGCGGACCTTCAGCGAATCTTCGGGTTCTTCTTCAACGGCTACGGGTTCGGGCTCTTTCACGACCTCCACCGGGGCTTTCACGCCGGCACCTTTTTCGCGCTTCACGCGCTCGAAGGCAAAGCCGTGCTTCTCGCACAAGGCGGCCACCTGGTCGCTGTCGAGCGTCGTGCCGGGGTTGGCAAATACGCCCATGGGCAGCAACTCGGCGATGAGCTTGAAGGGTTTCAGGTTCATCTGGGTAGCCAGCTCGGCAACGGATACCGGCGGCTTGACGTTGATGACTTTGTCACCGGCCGGGGCCTCTGCCGCCGGCTGAGCCTTGGGGGCGGCAGCAGGAGCAGCGGGTTTCGGAGTTTCTTTCTTAACAGGTGCCGGTGCAGGGGCGGGTTGAGCCTTGGGGGCGGGCTGGGGTTTGGCAGCCGCCGGTGCTTTTTTGCGCTGGGGGCTGAGCAAATCGAGCGCGGCTTTGCGGGCGGGCTGTGCACTGTTGGAGTTGCGAGGTGCCGGTGCAGGGGCCGCAGCCTTCTCGGCCGGGGCGGGAGCAGGCGCTGCTGCTTTCTTTTTTCTGGTGTTGCCAAGCAGGTCAAGCACCTCGGGTTTCTTGCTGTTCCTTTCGCTCATGTGTATCTGAAAAATCGTGTGTTAGCTGTGGCGGCTTATGCTGCCTTTCGTCATGTATTGATCAGGCATTCTTGGCTTTGTCGACAATAGCAAAGGCCAGTTCCTCGCTGATTCCCAGGGCGTCAACCAAGTCCTCAGGCTGCACGTAGTTGGCAATAACCTGCAGGGTGGTGAAGCCGTTGGCAATCATGTTGCCTGCCAGTTCCGGGGTTATACCCAGTACGGTCATCAGCTCGCCGGCGGCTTCGCTGGCGGCCTCGTTGGCCAGGCTCTTGGCGCGGGTCATGTTGTCATAGGGCTCTACGCGTACATCCCAACGATCGCTCGGGCCGGAGATGAGGCGTGCCGTCAGGCGCACATTCTGACCACGGCGGCCCTTGGCCTTCGCGGCGGCCTTATCATCCGCCACGTAGACAGTCACCACGCGAGCGGCTTCATCCACATCAATCTTGACCGGGTCGATGGGGGCCAGGGATTCCTGCACCATGGCGGCTTTGTCTTCGGAGTATTCCAGAATGTCGACCTTCTCGCGGTTAAGTTCGTTCACCACGTTCTTCACGCGGGCACCACGCATACCCACACAGGCACCGATGGGGTCGATGTTCGGGTCATCGCTCTTCACCACCATCTTGGTACGGTAGCCGGCTTCGCGCACGATGTTGACAATCTCAACCGTGTGTTCGTAGATTTCCATCACCTCGCTCTCGAACAGACGGCGCACCAGGTTCGGGTGGCTGCGGGAGAGGATGAGCTCGTGACCACGGGCACCATCGCGCACCTCCACCACGTAGAAGCGCAGTTTGTCGCCGGTGTTGTACTCTTCGCCGGGGATGCGCTGGCGCAGCGGCATCAGACCCTCAAACTTATCAACCTCGACAATCACGTCGCCCTTGTCGTAGCGGCGCACGGTGCCGGTCACCAGCTCACCGATACGGTCCTTGAAGGCGTCGGCAAGCATTTCCTGCTCAGCTTTGCGAATACGCTGCTGCATGGTCTGGCGGGCAGTCTGCACGGCGATACGGCCGAAATCCTTGGGGGTGATGTTCATGCTGATGCGCTGACCAATCTCAACAGTCTTGCCGCTGCGGGCGGCCATGGCTTGCGCCTCAGAGAGTTTCACTTCGTTGAAGGGGTCGCTGAAATCTTCATCGGCAACAATCTCCATGCGTGCTTTAATCTTGACGCTGTTCTTCTGCGGGTCGATGACGGCCTTGATGTGGTGAATACGGTCTGCACCATCTACCATCTTGGAGTAGGCGGTGAGGAAGGATGCCTCAAGGGCCTGCAGGACTCGCTCGCGGGTAAGGTCTTTTTCGCGAACGTAGAAATCGATCAGTGCTGAGATGTCTGTGGCTGCCATAGTGATTGCTGCTTGAGTTTGATTGTGAGTCGGCTATAAAAAAAGAGCGGGTCAATGACCCGCTCCAATCTCATAAGACCGGAACTTGTTCGCGCTGAGTGTAGCATGCGTGGATGTTTAAGTCAAGTAAAATGCTTGTATCTCACGGAAAAATATTAGCTCTGTCGCCAACTCAGCAAATCAGGAATGGCAAATCGTTTGGCGAATGATTAAAATTCAAAAAACCACTACTCAAAAGGTAGTGGGTAATTTTTTTGGGGGGGAATGTTTGAAAATCACATGATGTTGGTGATAGAGCCTAAAAAAATGACGAAGGACAAGTTGAAATGTACAGATGACACACAACTTGTCCTTCGTCATTTGGTGTATTCAGGATGTTACCTGAGGTTGAGTTTCTCGTTGAGGAACCCGTCCATATAGATGGGGGTGAGCAGCTCTGTTGTGATAGCCGGCTCCTTACCGGGCAGGTAGAGCACATTCACCGGTACGGATGAGCGGTTCAGGCGGCGCATTTCGGCATCGATAGCGGCATCGGGCCGTGTTTTGTCTGCGCGCATGAGCACAACCTTGCCTTTCTCGAACAGGGCGCACACGTCAGCCGTGTAGGCGGTCTTCTTGTTCATCTGGCAGGTGGCGCACCACTTTGCCGTGAAGTCTACGTACACGGGGTGACCATCGGCCAGCGCTTTGTCCATGAGAGTCTTGCTCCAGGTGTTCCATGCGGGGTGTTCACCGGTAGCTACCTCGTAACCACTGGCGGCTGTATCTGCGGCTACAGGCGCGGTAGCAGGCGCCTCGCTCACGGGGCGGGGCTTGGAGCCCCAGATACCCACGGCAATCAGCAGCACGGCAATGACGCCACCAATCCAACGCGTGGTTGCGTTCTGGTAGATGGGACACCAGCGGCCATACACCCAGAATGCGGAGCAGAATACAACCAGCGACATGAGAATCCACGGCTGATCCACGCTGAACTCCTCCGGCAGGAAGGCGAGGTAAACATCGAGCATCCAGGCAGCCGCGGCGAAGAGGAAAGTCGGAGGCCAAGCGG
>JAZRKM010000124.1:0-8357 GCA_045646325.1 Akkermansia sp.
TAACAAAACACCTATTCTGTTTTATGATTAAGTATTCAACCGCCGCAGCAGTGCTGACCATGGCTGCCCTCAGCGCACCGATGGTGTGCCAGGCAAGTCGGATCGTAGCCATGTCGTTCTGTGAGCCAAGGAGTTGGTGAGTTTAATTGTCTTCCTAAGACCGCTTGGCCTCCGACTTAATAATCTTAACAAAACACCTATTCTGTTTTATGATTAAGTATTCAACCGCCGCAGCAGTGCTGACCATGGCTGCCCTCAGCGCACCGATGGTGTGCCAGGCGCAGGATCCTGCTACCGCTGCCAAACAAGTGCAGGCACTTGTCAGCCAGAAGAAAGTGGCCGATGCCATCGCTCTGTGCGACAAGATGATTAAGACCTACAGCAGCAATAAGTCCCGACTGGCTGCTCAGTTTGCTCACTATGAGCCGTACTTCCACTGGCAGAAGGGTAATATCTACTTCGCCGCCAAGCAGTATGAGGAGGCCTTCAAGGCTTTCGAAGCTCTCTACACCGATGAGCGATTCAAAGATCAGAAACTGCGTGCCCGCGCCCTGGCTGAAAAGAACATGAACAATGGCAACGGCTATGAGCCTTTCCTGACTGCCTCCAAGTTCTACATGGCCTACAGTAAATTCCAGCAGGCCGCCGGTGATACCAAGGCTAAGGTAGCAGGCGATCCCACCAAGTTCCCCGATGCTATTAAGCACATGGAAGAGTACCTGACTCTCTACCAGAGCGGTAAGGTGTCCAAGATGGAAAAAGCCCAGAAGATGGACGGCAAGCTCTGCTTCATGCTGCTGCAGGCCTATCTGCTCAAACCCGAGCCTGACTTCAACAAGGCTAAGGAATATCTTGAGAAGAGCCGCACCGCGAAAGCTGCCCTGCCTGACGATATGGCCATGGGCGGTCTCGCCATCATCATGAAGGTGGCTATCGAGAACCCTGAGAATGTCGGCTGGGTGTACAAGGTAGTGCGCTCCAATCCGCAGAGTTTTGCCCTCGGTCCGGTGCGTCTGGCTCGCTATGGTACTCAGTTCTTCAACCCTGCTTTGCAGAGCTCCAAGGTCGTGACCGCAGCCCTGAAAGCCGGTAAGATGGAGCAGGCTAACGAGGCCGCCAAGACTACTTATGAACTGCTCGGCCTTACCCCTGAGGTGGAAGAAACACGCCGTGCTCTGCACGAGATGTACTCTACGCTGAAGGGTTACAAGGCAGCCGTACCCGATGCTGCTTCGGGTGCTTCATACCGCGCCGGTGACTGCGCCGCACTTTTCAAGAACTACGACAAACTGGGCAAGACCAAGACTCAGCTCGAGGCTTACTCTCTGCTTGCTGCTGCCGGTGTGGCTCAGCAGTATGGTTCTATGCGTATGGCCAAGGCCGGTTATCAGATCCTGATGGACCGCTATCCCGGCCTGAACCAGAACACCAAGGAAGGTCCTAAGTCCATGAAGGACAAGAACACCTTCCAGCTCGCCCAGCTCTGCCGCGCCACCGGTGAGGAGGAGCGCGCCAATGCCCTCGAAGGCAAGGTGAATATGGCCGAGATGGGTGAAGGCGGCAAGAACACCATCATCATCAACAAGATGGCACGTGCCACCAAGGAGAATCGTTGGGAGGACGCCGCTTCCATCGCTGCCGAAGTGGTGAAAGCCACGGAGGAAGACAAGACCAGTCAGAACTATGTTGCCGGCCGTTTCGTGCAGGTGGCTGCTGCCTACCAGCTCAAGAAGTGGGAGGACGTGATTCGCCTGGGCGAGGCTATGCTCGCAGACGATGTGGTTGGCGTAGCTCTGAAGGGTGGTAAGCTCAAAGAGGCTGCCGGTATTACACAGGAAACCCAGTGCCGCTACTTCATCATCGACGCTCACAGCCGCCTGTCCCGCCAGGATGTCTCTCACCGCGACAAGCTCATCGAGGCCGTGGCTGCATACATCGCCAAGTTCCCCGAAGAGGCTACCCTGCAGCCCAATGTGTACTATCAGGGTATCAATACCTTGCTTCAGCGCCAGGGCAACGGCAACCCCGAGGCTATGGCCAAGGATATGGAGCAGGCGCTCACCTACTGTGCTGACTTCGGCAAGAAGTGGCCCGAGCACGAGCTCGCTCCCCAGATTATGCTGCTGAGCGGCAACACCCTCATCAACGGTGATGACGAAGCTCGTAAGCCCGAGGGTATCGCCACTCTGGAGAAGGCTGTCGACGCCGCTCTCGCTCAGGGTGAGAAGGGTAAGAACGTGGCCGCTAACGCTCTCTATATGCTCTCCTCTTACGGCCGCGAGATTGCTCTCGAGGGTGAGGATGATGCCGCTATCGCCACCCGTTGCAAGGGCTATGTTACCCGCTACTGGGCAGATGCTGACTTCGAGGGTTGTGTGTACAGCCTGAAGATGGTCACCCACCTGCTCAACAACTCTCTTGAGAAGGACAAGGCTGCGTTCGAAGCCGCCGTTGCCAAGGCTCAGGAGGTGATTGCCCGTGAGGCTAACTACGGCTTGGCTAACAACAGCGTGAATGAGGATATGGAGGCCACCATCAACGGCTATGTCTCCACCTACGCAGAAGGCTATCAGCAGTTCAACGGCTCCGCTCTCACTCTCGACCAGATTACGGAGCACCTCAAGGGTTTCCCGGGTATTTCTGCCGAAGACAAGTACACCCGCTCTATTCTGCGCATGGCTATGCTTTCCGCCATGTCTGCTGAGCAGGCCAAACTTGCCAAGACGGATAAGGAGGCCGCTGCCCGTATGCAGGACGACATCGGTAAGGCTTTCCGCGAGATGACCCGCGAGTTCCAGCCCGCCGACCTCTCCAACTTCATTTGCGTGCAGGTGGGTAACTACGAGGTGGAGTACGCCCGCCGCCTGAACAACCAGCAGATGCGTGATGAGGAAGCCAACGCCGCCGTTGCCTACTTTGACCAGGCCATCAGCCGTGGTGGTGAGTATGTGGCCGAGGCCAAGCTCGGCAAGGCCGGTGCTCTCGGTCTGACCAGCGACAAGGGCAAGCAGGCTGAAAGTGCCCAGATGTTCGAAGAACTCGCTTCGAATCAGGACCCGAACATCGCCGGTCCGGCCCTCATGGGTATTACCAAGCTGCACCTCGCTACCGGCAACTATGCCGAGGCTGCCAAGACTGCCAAGCGTTACGAGGATGCCGGTATTCGCGTGGGCCGCAAGGATATGCAGCTGCTCTATGGTGAGGCTCTTGCCAAGAGCGGAGACCTGGACAACGCCCTCGTTGCCTATACCAACCTGTATCAGGACATGGGTAACATCGCCTACTCTGCTCCCGCCTGTAAGGCTCTCATGGACATCTACTGGCAGCGCAACAACCCCGCCACCGGTGATCGCATGAAGGGTAGCTTCAAGCCCTCTGACCACTGGCGTGCATGGAATACCGGTCAGGTATTCGTGACGCGTGTGCGTGAGTCCAAGCTGGAGGCTAAGATGACCCCCGATGATCGTGACAAGTGGAACGAAGTGGTGAATACTCTCAGCCAGTACGCTGCTGATGCCGGCGTGCAGAAGGAAGATAAGGAAGGCAAGGACTTCCGCAAGCAGGTCGGTGCCGGTAAGAAGAAGAAGTAAGCTCAAACCCTTTAAAAATAACAATGAAACTTCGTAATATATTTGTAGTAGGTCTCGCTGCTCTGGCCGGTCTCAGCCAGGCTCAGGAGCCCGCCAAGCAGGAAGGGCTTGTGGCTGTGGTTCAGGTGAGCGACAAGAGCAAGCCCGGTAAGCTGAAGGTGAAAAGCGCCTCCGGCAAGGATAAGTTCGTGTACCACGATGCCGGCTCTGAGCAGGACGTGCAGCGCGATGCCTCCAAGATGAAACTCTTCTTCCTGCTCACGCCGGAGGATATGGTGGAAGCTGAGCGTGCACTCTCTGCCGGTGACCTCAGCGAGGCTGCCACCAAACTCGCTGCCGTGAAGGAGAAGTACAAGGGTTACCTGGGGCTTAACCGCAACCCGGCTGAGCGCGCAGCTCTGCTCGAAATCGAGTGTGCCGTGCGTCGCCTGGACTTCAACGGTCTGAAGGTGATGGCCGGTGGGTTCCCGCACGCCGAGTGGCTGAGCGATATGGACAAGCGCAAGGTGATGAGCGCCCGTATTCTGGCCAAGGGGTGCACGGGTGCTCCGCTGGCTGAGGTGGAGGCTGATATTCAGGCTCTGCTGTCGGACGCCAAGACCGCCCCGATGGTCAATGGCGATTGCTACGGCTGGCTGATGTTCGCCAAGGCTCATGCCACGGCTGCAGCCATCACCGCCGATGAGCTTGCCGGTACCATCTCCGAGGGCAATCTTGCCACGGCAAACGCTGCCATTGACCTGTATTGCCAGGCCGGTGCCTCTTCCCACGGCCGCGCTATGGAGCTGCCGGTGGAGGCTATGACCCGTGCTCAGGCCCTGCTTTGGGCTATGCCCGGTGTGAAGGACTATGCCGCCAAGGGTGCGATGGATGCCGGTAAGTGGGGCTCTGCTCCCGCTAATTTCCGCGATGCCGTTGCTCTGGCATACATGCTCAAGAACATCTTCGGCGCCTCGAATGAGACGATAGAGACCGCCGCCAAGCTGTACTTCAATACGCAGGCCGGTAAGGAGTAATATTTCACTCAACGGGCGGGAGTGCAGAGGTTGCACTCCCGCTCATTTTTTTTAATTATCTCAAGAAAAATCACGAACTCATAACCTATCTTTCTGTCATGCAAGACATGCTTGTACGCCTGTATAACCTGCCCGACGGTTCCCCCTTGCGCGCCGCAGCGGCAGAGCAGGGCATCACCGTGCGAACCTGCAATCCGTTCGAGGCGCATATTCTCGAAGACTGGGTCGGTCGCCATTTCAGCCCGCGTTGGGTGAGTGAATGCCGAATTGCCATGAGCCACAGCCCCATTGGTTGTGTCATCGCCACTCGTGGGGGCGAGATACTCGGTTTCGCCTGTTATGATGCAACGGCTCGCGGTTTTGTAGGGCCCATGGGTGTGGGGGAGAACGCTCGAGGCTGTGGCGTAGGCCGTGTGTTGCTGGTAACGGCACTGGAGCACATGCGCACCTTGGGCTATGGCTATGCCATTATCGGCGGGGTGGGTCCTGCTGATTTTTATGCCCGCTGCGTGGGCGCTACGCCGATTGAGGATTCTTCACCGGGAATTTATGCAGATATTCTGCCCAACCCGACCACGAACACTCAAAAGTGATATTTTTTTCTTTAATCCGAACACTTTACCTTGACAGCAGCGCAAAATCCTGCTAATTTCAGAAAGTAGCTTATCTTATTTCCTCCATGAAACGTTTTCTTCTCATCCCTTCGCTGGCCTTTCTGGCCATGAGCACACTTACCTCATGCCAGAAGGAAGAAAAGACCGCTCTTGAGCTCACTCGGGAGCTGACTGCAGAACTGCAGAAGATTTCCGACTACCGCACTGCTGAGGCCGCCGCCCCGCGTGTGGAGGTGCTCAACAAGCGCATGCAGAATGCCGGTGTGCGCGCTTTTGCTCTGAATGACCCCGCTCTGACACGCAGTATGGTTGATTCTGAGGGTAGCGAGGGTGCTGCATATGCTGAGGCTTTGGCTCAGCTCGCCGCCGAAATCGGTCGTGTTCAGGCCAGTGCTCCCATGGAGTCCGAATCTGAAGTCGACCGCACCAAGCTCCTGCTTGCCGTAGGTGCTGCCAATGGCTCCTCTCCGGAAGCCGCCGCCGGTGACCGTCAGAAAGCCGGTATGGCTTACATTAAGGACACTGCTTCCACGCACGAAACCCCCGGTAACTTCCCTGAGTACTATGGTTCCGACAAGCTGCGCGAGGCCCTTGCTTACAAGGCTGCTCCCGGTTCCGTAGCCATTACCAAGATGGATTCGGATGAGGACGTACCCGCTATTCCCGACGCCGTAGAGGTGTCCGAGGAAGAGGTGCCCGCCATTGAAGATGAACCCACCGCCGATAGCAGCGATTCTGAAACTCCCGCTACGGATGACGGTGGTGACGAGCCCTCTATCGATGACAGCAGCGATGAGCCCTCCGTAGACGGTGGTGACGAGCCCTCCATCGATGACAGCAGCGACGAACCCTCTGTAGACGGTGGTGACGAACCCTCCATCGATGACAGTGGTGACGAGCCCTCCGTGGACGGTGGTGACGAGCCCTCCATCGATGACAGCGGCGACGAGCCCACAATCGATGACAGTGAGGGTGGCGATGATGCCGGTCTCGACATCGGCGAGCTCGACCTGTAACCCCGAGCATCGGTTCCCCGATTTTATTCATGCGAACCGCAATCACCTGATGGGGTGTTTGCGGTTCGTGCTTTTTCCAAGCAGATTGTAAAATAATGTCGCGTGTACTTTTTACCTGTGCTTATGATGGTACCCCCTGGCATGGCTGGCAGAGCCAGGCCGGGGGTGAAACCGTGCAGGATGTGCTGGAAGGGGCCTTCTGCGCCATCTTGCGGGCTCCGCTGCGTATTGCTGCCTCCGGGCGTACAGATGCCGGCGTGCATGCCGTGGCGCAGTGTTTTCACGCCGATATCCCCGAAGGGTGCCGCATGAGCCCTGAAAACTGGCGTGCCGCACTGAATGCTCACTTGCCGGCGAGTATACGCATCTTGCAGGCTCGGGAAGTGTCGGCTGACTTTCATGCGCGATTTGATGCCCGGGGGAAGGTGTATGAATATCTCATCTGCACGGCGCCGGTGTTGAGTCCCTTTCTGGCCGGCCGGGTTTGGCACCGCCCCCTGGGGGTGAATGCTGAGGCTTTGCGCCGCGCTCTGGCTGTGTACGAAGGTGAGCATGACTTCAGGCGCTTTGCTGCACGGCGCGGAAATGAGCCTGAGTGCCCCCCTGCGGATTTCTACCTGCGCACTATTTACGGCACTGAGGTCAGGGCAGAGCAGGGGGGCGATGTGTTGCGCCTGCGTTTTCATGGCAACGGGTTCATGTACCGCATGGTGCGCATGCTGGTGGGGACGGCACACCAGGTGGCCATCGGCAAATTGACCATGGAGCAGCTCGGCAGCATGCTCACCGACCTGCAAGCGCCCAAAACGCGCCACTGTGCGCCGCCGGAGGGGCTCTATCTGCAGCAGGTGATTTATGATTGAAGGCTCGCTGCTGTAACCCGCTCCTTTCGATGCACGTGAAAAGCCCGCCCCTGCCGACCGGCAGGAGCG
Source organism: Akkermansia sp. (assembly GCA_045646325.1). Classification (GTDB taxonomy): domain Bacteria; phylum Verrucomicrobiota; class Verrucomicrobiia; order Verrucomicrobiales; family Akkermansiaceae; genus Akkermansia. The sequence goes on from JAZRKM010000124.1 coordinate 7,169, forward strand.
GGCGAACACCACACAGTACAGACAATCTGTGCTTACATTTCAGACGGCTGGGCAGCCGGTGTGGCTGCGCCGGTCTCTGAAGGCTTCTCGCTGCCCTTCTTGTCGCAGCATTCTTTGCACCACTTCATCATGGCCTTGGCCTTTTCGGGGTCTTTTTCCACCCCTTTACCCTCGGCGTACATGTGAGCGAGTGCATAGCAGGCTTTCGGATCGCCTTCCTTGGCAGCTTTTTCCAGGCCGGGCGCGGCCTTGGCGTACATCTCCTTAGCCTTCTCAGGGTCGGCGGGGGTGGCGCTTGTGCCGTTGTCGGCTATCCATGCTATGGTGTATTGGGCAATCGGATCACCATTCTCTGCGAGAACAGTGATGGTTTCCATATCCACCGTGCATTGCTCAGGGCAAGCGGCAGCGGAATTGTCGCAACAGGGTGTTGCAGGAACGGCAGCGGTTTCTGCTTTGGCCGGGGTCTGAGATTCTGCGCCGATGGCAGCAAAATTGCTCAGCGCAACTGCGGTTATGAGTGCAATTTTCTTCATAGGCCACCAATGTAGCTCCAACTCGGACCGGATTCAAGAAAAATTGCTCACAGGTAGAGTAATTGATATTCAGCTTGTTATGGATTATTGCCGTTTTGGTCAATAACGAAAAATTCAATTTTTTTCAAAAAAATCATTTTTTGTGATTGACATTAGGGAAGAAATGTATTAAACTCTCCGTGCTTTCACGTCCCAGGAGGGACAACAAGAGCCAATAACGCTTCTGTAGCTCAGGGGTAGAGCGCATCCTTGGTAAGGATGAGGTCGCGGGTTCAAATCCCGCCAGAAGCTTTTTTTCGGCTCATGCAAGAATAAGCAGCCCAAATTAATTTCATTACTATTATGGCCAAAGAATCATTCCAGCGCACCAAGCCCCACGTGAACGTGGGTACGATCGGTCACGTTGACCATGGCAAGACTTCCCTCACCGCTGCAATTACCAAGGTTCTTGCAGAGCAGGGTAAGGCTGAATTCAAAGCTTACGACCAGATCGACGGTGCTCCTGAGGAGCGCGAGCGTGGTATTACCATTTCTACCGCTCACGTTGAGTACGAGACCGACAACCGCCACTATGCACACGTGGACTGCCCCGGTCACGCTGACTATGTGAAGAACATGATCACCGGTGCTGCCCAGATGGACGGCGCTATCCT
>JAZRKM010000125.1:0-32541 GCA_045646325.1 Akkermansia sp.
CACACGCCCATTCACGACGCCTCCGTCGTGGGTGACACCGTGGGTGACCCCTTCAAGGATACCTCCGGTCCCTCGCTCAACATTCTTATTAAGCTGATGAGCATGGTCTCCATCGTGACGGCCGGTCTCAACATCGCTTTCTCCCTGCTGTAATTCAAACTAACAGCAAATCCCCTTACCGCCGCCTGTGCCAACCGCAGGCGGCGGTTTTTTTACCCCCGGGCTGGGGATGACACGTCGCCGCGAAGCCCTTTTTTTGCTGGAAAAAACGGAAAAAATCGGTTATGTAACGTACTGCCATATAACTAACCGTATCTTTTCACCTCATGAAAGTAAAAAATCCCCGTCCCCGGAAAAGCACCCCCGCCCCTACCATAGAACAGCCTGTCGATATCGAGATAAGCGTGCTGGCCAACCTCTGCCAGATTCCCGAACCCACACTGCAGAAGTGCCGCGCTGCCGGTGTGGAGCGCAACTGGTTCTCCGACCCTGCCTACGCTGTGCTCTGGGAGCTGTTCTCCGACCGTGTGGAGCATGGCCTGCCGCTTGACATCGTATCACTCACTCAAGCGCTGAACTCCGCCGGCAAACTCAAAGCAGCCGGCGGACCGCCCGCCCTGTTCGAGTGCCTGCTCGGCACGGCCGACCCCGCCATGCTCCCCCGCCACCTCGACATTCTGCGCCGCAATTACCACAAACGCTCAACCCGCACCACCACTCAGCCCACACCCCCGGCACCCCCGGCACCCAAACAACCCGCCTTCATGCGCGCCCTGCTCGGCTTACCCGCCACCTATCCGTAACCGCCCGAGAGCGGGTCGGCGGGTGCCGGTGTAAAGAATTACCTTCCTTATTTAAGGTTGTATCATAATAACACAGCGCAACGCCTGTATCATCGAGTAAGGCATATATGTTTTCCGGAGAACTGTCATCGGGAACCCACGATTTCGTTGTTTTAAAACCGGATAAAATGTCACCCGCCGGCCAGCTTTCTTGCGCTCCTCAGATTCTACCTCGTTGCGCTTTGATATACCTACCTTGTACATTCTATCCGCATTTTTGTCTATCCGATAAGCATCGTCATAAACAACAGCTGAGCAAAAAGCATATTATGATATTTTGGCGGTCCGGTAAACTTTGAGGGAATTGGCGTAAAAAGTTGTTGCCAGAACGGTTTGGCAGTGCTATAATCCGCGCGCGCACAGCGCGAACGAATGAACAAGGGCTATATTCAGGCATTTGTAGCAGCAGTCATAGCGGCACTACTGATGGGGTCGTTGTGTGTGTTTGTACGAGAGTCAGCATGCAGTGCGCAGCTGTGCTCCTTTGCACGTTTCAGCATAGGCCTGCTGCTGATAGGTACGGCCGGTGTGGCATTGATATGCCGGCAGGGCAAGAGCCTGCGCTTCAACACGGCAGCGTTTATTTCCGGCATTGGTATCAGCCTGTGCATCTTGTTTTATTTCATGGCCATACAGCAGACGTCGGCCGGTATAGCAGCACTGCTGCCGGCCACGGGGCCGCTGTTCTCTGCGGTGTGGATTTCACTGCTGCAGCGCCACCTTCCCCCGCGGAGAGATGGCTTGCTCATCCTGACCGCCGGTCTGGGTATCGTGCTGGTCAGCCTGTTTGCCGGCCACAGCGGCAGCGGGCAGAACAACGCGCTGGGTATTGCCTACGGCCTGCTCTCCGGCCTGTTCTACACACTCTACATCATGCTTAACCGCCTGATGAAACCTGAAGTCACCCTGCTGCAGCGCACCTTCTGGCAATCCTGCGCAGGCAGTCTGGTGCTGCTGGTGCCGCTTTGCGCGGCAGATGCCGGCGTGTGGCAGAACCTGAGCGAGGGTTGGCCCTGGCTGCTGGGTATCGGTATATGCCAGGGGGTGGGCGTGCTGCTGCTGGTGGCCTATGCCATGCGCAAGCTCAGCTCGCTGGAGTTCGGCATTGTCTCCTGCCTGGAACCGACCGAGGCCGCCATTATCGGTTGCCTGCTCTACGGCGAAAACCTGCAAGCCGGGCAGCTCTGCGGGTTCATGTTGGTGCTCATCGCCATTCTGGCGAAGGCCGTCATGTACCGCAAGGTTGTTGAACCCACAGGCGCGCTTGTGCTCACTCAACCGACCCCCGAAACGAACAATCAATCCCAACACGCTGAATTGTACGCCGATGACGGAAAATAACGGTAGCCACTCCATGTTCACCGACCTGATACATGCACTGAAACAGTACGATCATTTCGCTGTTATCTCACACTTCAGGCCCGATGGCGATGCCATTGGCTCCACACTGGCCATGGGGCTTCTGCTGCGCCACCTGGGGAAGAAGGTACAAATGTGGAATGCCGACCCCGTGCCGCAGCGATATGCTTTCCTGACCGCTGCCGGGGATATAGCTCCCCTGCCCCCTGCCCTGCCCGCCGAAGTTCAGGTACTCATTTGTGTGGACAGTGGCGACCTCAAACGTATCGGCAATGAGGCCATGGAATTATTCGGTAAAGCACCCTTTACTATCAACATCGACCACCACCACACCAACACGCGCTACGCGACACTGAATATCGTAGACGGCGGAGCGGCAGCCTGCGGTTGTCTCATCCACGCGCTGATACGCGAGATGGGGGTGAGCCTCACCCGGCCCATGGCAGAGGCGCTCTACACGGCCATCAATACGGATACAGGGTCATTCCAGTACAGCAGCACGACCCCCGCTGTCATGCGCACGGCGGCTGAGCTTATCGAAGCCGGGGTGGACGTGGGCGACATCAACCGCCGTATATGGCAAGAGGTACCGGCCACCAGCTTCATCACCCAGCGAGAGGTGCTCAACAACATGGTGGTCGAAGAGCAAGGCAGCATTTCACACTACTCCATGCCCGCCGGGCGGAAAGCCGAACTGGGAGTGGGCCCGGAGGACTGCAAGGACCTGGTCGACATTATTCGCGTGATGCAGGGCGTGAAGGTGGCTGTCATTTTTGAGGATTTGGAAAACGGCCTGGTGCGAGTGTCGCTCCGCAGCAAAGACCCTCAGGTGGATGTATCCGCCATTGCAGGCATGCATGGTGGCGGCGGGCACTGCATGGCCAGCGGCATACGCATGCGCGGCCCCCTGGCCGATGCTCGTGAGAAAGTACTTAACTCCATCCGCGCCGTGGTGCGCAGCCTGTCATGACCACTCCTACCGAACAACCCTGCGGCGTACTGCTCGTCGACAAAGACCCGGGCTTCACCTCGCACAATGCCGTAGCCCTCTGCCGGCGAATTCTCAACACGAAGAAAGTCGGCCACTGCGGCACGCTCGACCCCATGGCCACGGGCATGCTCATCGTTGTCATCGGCAAGGCCACCAAGGTGCAAGACCTGCTCATGTGCGAAGACAAAGTCTACACCGCCACCATGAAGCTGGGTATCGAAACCAACAGCCAAGACGCCGATGGTGAGGTAGTGGCCGTGAAGCCGACCGACCATATCACGGAGCAAGACATCCGCGACGCCTTCGAGCACTTCAACGGAGAGTTCGACCAGGTGCCGCCCATGTACTCCGCCGTGAAGATTAACGGCGTGCCCTGCTACAAGCTCGCACGCAAGGGGCAGGAGGTAGAGCGCAAGGCACGCCATGTGAACGTGCTCAGCTACGATATCACCCGAATCGACCTCGCAGCCGCAGAAGTCGATTTCACCGTGCACTGCAGCAAGGGATTCTACGTGCGAACCTACGCACATGACATCGGCCAACAACTCGGCTGCGGTGCCCACCTGACCGCCCTGCGCCGCATTCGCTCCGGCCATTTCGACATATCTCAGGCGGTCGATGTGCCCACGCTGAAAGCCGCCGGAAGAGATGAATTGCTCTCCCGCCTGCTGCCGCTGGAGCAAGTACTGGCCGACCGCAACATGCCATAAGCCCACCGCCTGACCGGGCCCACACCATGCAAATCTTCCATTCTTTCGCCGAGCTGAACAAAGTCCCCTGCCCCGTTCACTGGGCGATGGGATTTTTCGATGGCGTACACCTGGGCCACCGCCGAGTAATCGAAAGTGCATGCACCCCCGGCTCCCTGCGCGGCGTGCTCACCTTCCAGCCGCACCCCCTTGCCCTGCTCCGCCCCGAGCTGGCCCCTGCCCTGCTCACCCCTTACCCGGATGCGAAAGCCGACCTCATGAGCAAGCTGGGAGTCGATGTCATGCTGGTGCTCCCCTTCACCCGCGAACTGGCCGCCCTCGGTCCCCACGAGTTCCTGAACACCCTTTGCACCCACTGTGCCGTGACCGGTATCTCCGTGGGCAGTAACTGGCACTTCGGCAAGGGGGGCAGCGGCAACGTCGACTTCCTGCGCGCCGAAGCACAGACGCGCAACTTCACCGCCTGCGTGAACGATATGCTCCATATCAACGGAGATACCGTGTGCTCCACCCGCATTCGCACCCTGCTGAGCCAGGGGCAGATTGAACAGGCCAACACCATGCTCGGACGTCCCTTCACTATACACGGAACGGTGGAACACGGCCAAAAACTCGCCCGTACCCTCGGGTTCCCTACCGCCAATATCACCCTGCCACGCAACGCCGCCCTGCCCCAACCGGGCGTCTATGAAGTGCAAACCACTCTCGATGGTAAGCCCCGTACCGGTATCGCTAACATCGGCCTGCGGCCCACCATCTGCGAGGATTTTAAACCCACCCGGCTCGAAGCTCACTTCCCGAACTGGAGCGGCAACCTCTATGGCCAAGAGCTGGCAGTGCAACTCATTCGCTTTATTCGCCCGGAACAAAAGTTCAGCAGTATCGACATGTTAAAAACTCAGATTGAACGCGATATAGCCTGTCTGAAATCTTAATCCGTGATGACTCATAGCGCCCTAACTTTCTGTGTTCCAACACTTAGCGATGTTAATCACGTGCGTGAAACATTGTTCCATGTGGAACAGTCAGATTTGGCGTTCCCCAATATCTACCTGCTCCGCCACAAGTACAATACGCGCATCGCTATACGCGACGGCGTGCTCTACCGGCACTTCTCCGGCAACGGTCGCTTGCAGGGATATGCCTTCCCGGTGGGTCATAAAAAAGACATGGAGCAAGCATTGTTCCATGTGGAACAACACGCCGCAAGCACGGGTACTCCCCTGCTCTTCACCCTATTAACGGAGGAAAATGCGCGCGTGTTGCACGAGCGATATGGGGATAAAGTAAGCTTCTCCGATGACCCGGGAAATGCAGATTACCTCTATCTGAGGCAGCATCTCGCCGAACTTCCCGGGACGGCATTTCACAAAAAACGCAACCAAATTGCACGTTTTGAAAGGAGTTTTCCAAACTGGAAATTCACGGTTCTGACGGGTGAAAATGAGGCGGATGCCCTCGCCATTGCCCGCGCATGGGTATCGGGCCAAGAGCCATCAGCCAACCATGAACATGAGCTGAGAGCTATCGAAAATGCCCTCAAACACAGGAATGAACTGGGCATCACAGGCGGTCTGCTTTACGTCGAAAACCACCCGGCCGCACTCAGTCTGGCCTCATACATTACCCCTGATGTGGCCGATATACACTACGAAAAATGCACCCCTGAGTACCGCGATGCCTACCCTCTCATCAACCGCGAAATGGCTCGAATGCTGAATTGCGAGCTCATCAATCGCGAAGAAGATTTGAATATTCCCGGGCTCAGACAAGCCAAATTATCCTGGAAACCGCACCGAATTCTCCATAAACTCACAGCAATTATCACGCCATGCTGACCGGCATTTTTTCCCCGAAACAGTGCGCAAAATGCAAATTGTGCTGCAATTTTCACCGCTCATCGGCTTGGGAAACCCCGGCTTTAGAGCCGGCTCAGGTGTTTCTCATGCATGAACTCTGCGTGCCACTTGTCGAGCGCCCGGATGGTACAACGTCGTTTTTTCTCGATTTCCGTACGGATGATTCCAATGAAGTAGCTAATTGTCCTATGCTTAATCCGAACTCCGGTTGCACGCTGCCGCGTGATGAACGACCGTTCGAATGCCGAATTTGGCCCGTGCGTGTAATGCGCGATTCAAGCACTATCGTCATCGGTATTTATCGGGCGTGTCCGGCTATGACTGCTGAGTGTTTTGAAAAACTCAAACAACACACGCTCGACAATTTGTTGCCGGACATCTTAGCATACGCCAAACGAAATCCGCGAGCTGTGCGAGAATTCAATACAGCTTACCAGATTATTTGGAGAAGTTAAATTTTAAGGTGAGTTCATGTTCCACGTGGAACATTTCACAAGCCGGAGATTTTCTTCGGCTTTTTTCTTTTTCAAGTTTTGGCTTCAGCTTGCTGCCACTCTCGTCAATTCGTGTTTTCACCATCGCCACAATTCGGACGACACATGGAACAGGTGAAAAAATCGGATTTCAGAATAGCGCGTGAGAATCGCGCAGAGCTGTACAAGTAATAAGGAAAACTTAAATATCGAAGTGAAGTCATGTTCCACGTGGAACATTTGTGAGAATGATTTTTATATACATCATCGACCAACACGGGTGAGATATCGTGCAGCAGCAAATCAAATTTTTCTGTTCTAAATTTTTCTTGAGAACAATGAGCGAGATTCTGCAGCTGATACCGCGCTGTTGATCATTTGCGTGATTATCTAAGCGTGCATTTATTCCATTTGCGGTTTCTTATTTCCGCTTCGCCGTCATCACCATTGTTCCATGTAGAACATTCCACGGGTTTTCAAGATAACTCAAGATACGAAATAGCATCGTCACTTAAAGAGCATAACGCCGGAGCAGGGGTGAATATTTAACGCTTACTTGAACATGAAAATCTGCACTCTTGATTATGTCCACCAAGTACGCGGCAAGGCCGATAATTGAATTTTTCCGCCTCAATTCGCGTTTTATATCTCATGCTCGGCATGATTGAGCACAAATGAGTTAAAAATTGCTATAATATACATAACCCGTTGACTGTCTGTGTGTAGAGTATATTTACGCTCAATTCTGAAATTCTTACCGCTTCGGCAGGGCAGGGGGCCTATTTCACATACGCGGTCACAAAAATAAATCATGAAACCTGCGCACAAAAGCTCCAAATTTATCAAAATTCATCCTTTCACAGCAGGGCAGGGGAGGGCAAAGCAGGGAGTTTTTTCTCACGCGCGCGCGTAAGGCAGGCTGACTTTTTGAGCTTTTTCATGCCCTATTGCGGCATTTTTTCACATATGTACGCGCACCAATTCCAGCAGTGCTTCTTCTGCCACTTTGAGCGATTTGATGGCATATTCCGTGTCTTTCATTCGACGCGAGGGTGGGCATAAAAGGCAGCGCGAAGGCAGTCCCGCACCAACACGCAGGGGTATTACCGGGCAGGGCAGGGGAGGGCAGGGGGGTAATTTTCTCACGCGCGCGCGCGTGAGGCAGGTGTTGAGGCTCCCCTCGGACATCCTCCACCTTGTCTTTCGTTGCGGGTCTAATCCATTCTTTCAGGAATAACCGGCGGCAACATGAGCGTGACAGGACGCACGGAGTTACGCGCATTTTCCAGCCAGACATCGGCGGTGGCTGTGTAAACCTCCGCTCTAGCGGTAGCGAGTGCAATCTCGCAGGCCTCCATAGCGCGCATCCAGGGGGTGATATAATGGGCACCCTGAGCCAGTACATCTTCGCGTGTGCGCTCGAATTCCAGCAAGGCTTCCTCTGCCAGTCTGAGGGATTTGAGGGCATATTCCGTGTGCTTACGGTCGGCGCGCAGACGGGCATAAAGGGCTGCGCGAAGGCAGTCGCGCACCAACAATACAGGGTCATTACCGGGCAGAGCAGGGGATACCGTAGCGGCCTTGGCAGCGGCAGCAATCACGCCTTCACGGGCCGGTTCGGGGCGTTTAATCAGGACACGCAGCGGCAGGGTAAGGGCCTCCCAGCGCTGCAGAATAACCGCCGGTTCATGCAGGTGGTCACGGTCCAGGGGCATAGCCGCCATGGCACGGCGAGTGGCCAGTGCCTTGCCATCCATGCCGGCACTCCACATAGCTGTGGACACATACAAACGCGCGGCCATGAGAGCGCTGCTTTCCCACTCGGGTATATCCTTGCGGGTAGCGTAGCGGGCGGCATTCATGAAATGCGGCACAGACTCCGCCGGTTTGCCGCTGCGGTAGAGCAGGTGGCCTAAAAGGTGTGAAGGGATGGGGTGCTCCGGCAGCAACTCTGCCGCTCGCTTTGCGGCTGCCAGGGCTTGCTCGCTGATTTGCGGGGCGCTTTCCTCCACGTACGCGCGCACGAAGCAAACCAGGGCATCATCCGGATACTCGGCATAGAGGCGCTCAGCGAGTTTCAAAGCACGCTCCTGCAGCGGGCGCACCCGACCATCAAGTTCATAGCCTACATCAACGCAGTGCAGCAGCAGCGCACCCCAGCAGGCAGACAAAGTATCGCGGCGGTACTGCTCAGCCCGTCGACAAAAATCCTCTGCCGCTCCCTGCTTATCGTTGGTGAGCAGCTTCAGGAAAGTGGCAAGGTAAAATGTCTCCACCGGTGTGGAGGGCAGGGAATTGATGCGCTCGGTCAGCGCCGCCAAACTCTCGGCCCGGCGGGCAGGGTCGGGCTCGGTCATCAACTGTCCGACATAAGCCAGGGAGCACATGTCATCCGCCACAACAGCACGGTTAAAGTGCAAGCGAGCAGATTCTTCCCACCCGAGCAGCAGGTCCAGCATACCGGCCTGCATGCTGCGCTGGGCCTCGTCATTCATCGTGGCGAGGGGCAACTGCAGGGTGTATTCGGTGCGCGCCGGGGCAGGGGATTGGGGGGTTACATCAGCCGCTGCCACAAGGGCAGCGGCTGCGAAGAACAGGGCTGATTGTTCCACATGGAACATAGGGCTTACATGCGCTCAGGCATTTCGATACCGAACAGACCCATACCATGCTTGAGCACGCGGGCGGTCAGCTCGCAAAGAGCCAAGCGGCTTTCGCGCACAGCACCCTCGCTCTTGAGCACGGGGCAAGCCTCGTAGAAGCTGTGGAACGCGCGGGCAAGGTCATACAGGTAGGCAGCCAGCAGGTTCGGGCGGCAATCGTCGAGCGTGGCGGGCACAACCTCAGCAAAGCGCACCAGCATGCGAGCAAGGTGAATCTCGGCATCCTGACTCAGGGTCAGCTCAGCGGGTGCGATGAACTCGCCCTCAATCTTGCGGAAGATAGAGCGCACGCGCACATAGCTGTTCTGCAGGTAGGGAGCAGTGTCGCCGGAGAGGGAGAGCATCTTGTCCCAGTCGAAAATATAGTCGCTCATGCGGTTCTGGGAGAGCTCGGCAAACTTGATGGCACCCACGCCGACAATCTGAGCCACGCGGGCTTTCTCATCGGCGGGCATGTCGGGGCTCTTCTCCTCGACCACCTTGGTGGCGCGAGCCACGGCTTCATCGATAACATCCTGCAGGCTGACGGTATCGCCACTGCGGGTCTTGAAGGGGCGGCGGTCCTTACCGAGAATCGAACCGAAGGCCACATGGCGGAAATCACCCGTCACGCCACGCATGCGCTCAATGTCGAAAATCTGCTTGAAGTGCTTGTCCTGCGGGGCACCCACCACGTACCAGATGGAATCGGCATTGAAGTTCTGCGTACGATAATCGAGGGTGGCAAGGTCGGTTGTAGCGTACAGGAAACCGCCATCCGCCTTGCGAATGATGGCCGGCACGGGCACCCACTCGCCGTTCTTCTGCACCAGGAAGGGGTCGTTCTGCGGCTTATGGAAACCGTCGGAGAACACGCAGATAGCCCCCTCACTCTCGCGGGCAATCCCCTTGGCAATCAGGTCATCGACCAGCGGGGCAAGCGCATCGTTGTACGCGCTCTCACCGAGCCAATAGTCAAAGGAGATGTTAAGCTGGGCGTAGATTTTTTCAAGACCGATTTTCGTCACCTCGATGCAGCGCTTCCAGATGTCGAGGTTCTCAGGGTCGCCGCTCTGCAGTTTCACCAGCTCAGCCTTGCAGATGGGCAGCAGGGCCTCATCTTCCTTGCACTTGGTGTTAACGGTTTTGTAGACGCCGAGCAGAGCCTCGATGGGGTCCTTCTCAAGCTCAGCGGCATCGAGTATATTTTTCCAACCCCACAGAATCATACCGAACTGTGTACCCCAGTCACCGATGTGGTTGTCGGTGATAACGGTGTGACCCATGAATCGGGAGATACGGGCCAGGGTGTCACCGATGATAGTACTGCGGATGTGGCCCACGTGCATGGGCTTGGCTACATTCGGAGCGGAGAAGTCGATAACAAGCGTCTTGGGCTGTGCCGTCAGCGCCACACCCAGGCGCTCATCGCTGAGCATGGCAGCTGCCTTACCGGCAAAGAATTCGGGGCGCACGCGGAAGTTGATGAAGCCGGGGCCGGCAATCTCGAGCGTAGCCAGCTCGTTGTCGCCGAAGGCCTCCACCACCTGCGTGGCGAGGGCACGCGGGTTGGTGCGCACCTGCTTGGCCAGCACCATGGCGGCGTTGCTCTGGTAGTCACCGAAGCGCAGATCCTGAGACGGCGTGACAGCCGGTGCAAATCCCTGCGGCAGGTTTTCACCCAGCACGCTCTGCAAAGCGGCCAGGAGCTTCTCTGAAAGTTGGGTCGGTATCGTCATGTTCGCGGCTTTTATACACTCTTACACGCGTTTTGTCAATCTTTAATCGCTGTTGCAACCCGCTTTTGTCGTCAGAATTCAACATTTCAGCTTACCTTAGCATATCGCTCTTGTACCACAAGAGCACGCTGATTTTTTAGACGAAGCGTAATCTACTGTATTTCAATATACGGAATAGCCAAATATCTATCTGTTTCGCGTGTCACACACCTGTGGAACACGAAAAATCTTGCAAGCCCGCCATCCCTGTGCTATATACATTTCCAGCTGCTGTGCGCGTGACGCGTGGTTCTATAGGCCCGGACCGTTATAAATACACAAGGGGCATCAAAGCTAAATGGGTTTAATGTTCCGTCCATCAGGGATACCTCAGACAAACCCGGCTCCGCACCCACCTACGTTCAGGGAACGTGGCTCTCATACCACTGACGGTACAGCGGTGTTCTTTTCAACGTACACCCCCTCACCTCCATCTCGGTCGTGAAGGGGGTGTTTCTTTTGTATAAAGTAAAACTTATTTTATTAAAATAATCACTTCTTTCTACCATATAGATGGAGAAATGCATCATTTCGGCAGGGGAGTCAAACAGACATTTCGCGCGCGCACGCAGTATATGCTTTTCACCGGTCGAGAAATATGCTAGAGTGGGGGACATGAAAAAGAGCACTCTCACGCTGCTGATGCTGTCTGCCGCCACGGCCGGCATGCTGTCTTCCTGCGCCTATATGCAGACGCACAAGAACATCGATGAAATGGCCCACACCTACCGTGCCAGCGAACTGAAAACGGACAATTTGTCGCTGCACCGCAAAGACGGCCAGTGGTACATCAGCGCACCTGCGGGAGATTACAAAAAGAGATACCCCATCGTTCACGATGACATCTTCAACAAAAACGACAACGACCCCACCTACAAGCTGAAACAGTCTTGCGACGGGCGAAACTATTACCCCATCTCCGACGGCACAGCTGCCAGCTTGCAGCGCAAAGACGGTTATGCCCTGACTAACGGTCTTGTCACCGAAATCATCTCTCTGGGCAAGCCGGGTATCACCGAGCTGCCGGGAGCTGCCACTTACCCCATTCGGGCCGAAATAGCCGCCGGCAACCAACCTGCCATCATCGTCACCTCGCGCACACCGGAGACAACACCCAGCGTGGTCAAGGCTGTCTCCGGCATTGACATGTGCACCGTCGATGTGGCCGGCAGTATTGTCTACAACGTGGCCATACCCTTCATAGCTCCCTTCCGATTCTTCTGGGAATTCTTAACCGAAGATTGATAACCAGTATATTAGAAAGTTATTCACAAAAATTGTCAATAAGTCGGTGAATAAGTATGTGAATAGTGTTGTGAATAAGATGATGTTCACGTAAAGGGCAGGTTATTCCCGATATCATTCACAATTCTGAGCTAGATTAACTGATTGACTTCTAAAAGTATAGAACAGTTATTGGACTTATTCACATAGCTGAATATGATGAATTTTAAAATATAAATTTATTCCTTATTCACTGAACGGGGAAAAGAGCAGCGACCTTCGCGGCGTCTTCACCCCTATTGACAAAGGAAACGAAAGCTATAGAATAGAGGCATGGAAACGTACGGAATGGATCAGGACAGTCTCTGGATGACACGTGCACTGGAGCTGGCACATAAGGGCCTGGGCACCACCAGCCCGAATCCGCCTGTCGGTGCTGTCATCGTCAAAGATGGCAAGCTGCTGGGTGAGGGTTGGCATGAGAAAGCAGGTGAGCTGCATGCTGAGCGCCGGGCACTGAATCACGCACGCATGCGCGGGAATGAGGAGGCCCTGCGCGGTGCCACCATGTATGTGACCCTCGAACCCTGCTCCAGCTATGGGCGCACCCCTCCCTGTACCGAGGCTATCATCGAGGCCGGAATCAAACGTGTGGTCTATGGGGCTGTTGACCCGGATGAGCGCCACAGCGGCCGTGCAAACGGAATTCTGACCGCGCATGGCATACGTGTGCGCAGTGAGTGCTGCTCGGCCGCCTGTGAGCTGCTGCTGCGCCCGTGGGTGTGGTCGTTGCAGCACCGTCGGCCCTGGATACGTGCCAAGGTTGCCAGCACGATGGATGGCCGCATGACCCGCGCCGGTCTGAAGTGGCTGAGTTGCCCGGAATCCGTACGCTTTGCGCACCAGATGCGCCTGGAGAGCGATGCCATACTCGTGGGCGGCAACACCCTGCGCACCGATAACCCCGCGCTGACTATCCGCCACCCGTACCGTGAGGTGCCGCTCATTAAGCAGCAGCCTTGGCGTGTAGTGATGACGAAAGACAGCACTTCCCTGCCTGAAAATGCCAAGGTGTTTACCGACAAAGATTGTGAGCGCACCATCATTCGTGAGGATGTGGGCAACCTGCGCGCGATGCTTGAGGAACTGTATGAGAAGTACGGTATCGTAAACCTCATGCTTGAGTGTGGCGGGCGACTGCTGCGCACCTTTATGGAGGAAGGCTTGGTAAATGAATGGGTACAGATTGTGACCCCGCAAATCAGCGGCGGGCCGGACCTCCTGTTGCCGGGCTACTACCTGCCTACAGAGCGGCGTTTTGAGCAAGAAGAGCTTATACCCAGCGGCTGCGATATCATCGTGCGCGGTTTGATTCACTGATATGAAGCTGCTCTGTACCTCTGACTGGCACTTGGGTAACCGCCTGATGGAGCGCAGCCGCCATGGCGAGTTTGCGGCTTTTCTGGAGTGGTTGCTCGATGTCATGCAGCAACAGGGGGCAGAGGCCCTGCTGGTAAGTGGGGATATTTTTGATAATCGCGACCCCGGTGCACCGGCCCTGGAGGCGTTCAGCCAATTTCTCAGCCGGGCGGATTCCACGGGTTGCCGCCGGGTTATCATGACTGCCGGCAATCACGATGGTGTGCCGGTGTTGGAGGCCGTGCAACCCCTGTTGAAGCGCTATGGGGCCGATTTGGTTTACCGGCTCACGGTCGACACGGCAGCGGATTGTCTGCTGCCGCTCTGCGGGGCAGATGGCGAGGTGGCCGCGTTGGTCTGTGCCATACCCTTTTTGCGGCCTGCAGAAGTTGCCCGGCGTTGTAGTGCAGGGGAGTCAGCGCAGGCCTACACCCTGGGCGTGCAGGATGTGCTGGCAGCCGTTGCAGAGCACGCCCGGGCATGGCGTGCGGCTCACCCCGGTAAACCCGTCATCGGCATGGCTCACATGAGCGTGAATGGTGCTGAGCCTACCGCCAGCACCGAGCAGGTTTACATAGGCGGGGTGGAGATTCTGCCGGAGGGGGTGTTCGACAACGTGTTTGATTACGTGGCGCTCGGTCATATTCACCGGGGGTATTCCCTGAGTGATAAAAGGTTGCGCTATTCCGGCAGCCCGCTCCCCATGGGGGTGGATGAAGCAGCCTACCCCCACCATGTCTTGCTGGTGGAGGCTACGGCACAGGGCGTGAGCGTGCAGCCCATTGAGGTGCCGGTCTTTACCTGCTATGCTGCCGAGCATTGCGCTACCGATGAGCAACTGGCTGCCCTGCCGCAGAAGTTGCAGCAGCTCTCGGCCGCTCATGGCGGTGCGCCGGTGTACCTGCAGCTGCACTATACCGGCAGCGGGGTGGCGGATTTGGGGGCCTGGGTCAGTGAAAACCTGCCTGCCACGCTGGTACCCCACTGCCGCCTGTCACAGCACCGCCCCGGTAGCGGGGTGCATGAACTCACAGACCCCGCGCTTGATACCCTGCCGACGGTGCAGGAAGTCTTCGAGCGCAAGCTGGCCGCCTGGCAACAGGCGGGTGAACCCCTGAGCGATGAGCAACTCGCTACCCTTCGCTCACTCTTTGCCACTGCCTATCGGGAGGCTGACCATGAGGATTGAAAAACTGAGCTTCTGCAACATCAATTCCCTGGCCGGGAAATTCGAGATTGACTTCACCCATCCCGAACTGGCCGGGCCGGGCATTTTCGCCATCACCGGTCCTACCGGGGCGGGTAAAACAAGTATACTCGATGCCATAGCCTTCGCCCTGTACGGTAAATCCCCCCGCCAGCGCGGTGTGAGCAAGGGCAGCAATGAGCTGATGAGCCATGGCACTAATCATTGCTTTGCAGAGGTGCAGTTCGAGCAGGGAGGGCAGCATTATCTTGCGCGTGCAGAGCAAAAACGCGCCCGCCGCGGTGCGAATAACCCCTTTTCTGAGGCCCGTTATGAGCTGCGCCGCCTGGCCGCCGATGGGAAAGAGGAGTTACTCACTAACAGCAAGCGCGAGTTCGACCGCCTGGTGCCTCAATATACCGGGCTGAGCTTTAATAACTTTTCGCGTTGTATGATGCTTGCGCAGGGCGAGTTTGCCGCTTTTCTGCGGGCGAATGAAAGCGAGCGTGCGGAGGTGCTCAGCACCATCACCGGCACTGATATCTACATGCGAATCGGTGAGGTGGTGCATGCCCGTGTAGCCGCTGTGGACAGCAAGCTCAGCGAACTGAAATCCCTGCCGCAGTGGGATGACGAACTGCGGGAGCAAAAGGTGCGCATGAAAGATGCCGCCGCTGCTGAACTGAAAGATACCGTTGCGCAGCTCACCCACACGCAGGAATGCCTGAAATGGTTGGCCGAGCGTGATAAGCGCTCAGCTGCTCTCAGCGCTGCCAAACAGCAACTGGCCGTGGCCACCGGGCAGTGGCAGGATTTCGGCAATCAATCGGCGGCGGATTTGAAATGGGCGGAGTCCGCGCTGGTTGTGCAATCGGTGGCCACAGCCACCGAGCAACTGCATGGCCAGCTTCAGGCCATGCAGGCAGGCCGTCAACAGGCTGAGCAACAGGCCGCGCAGGCTCAGCAAGAGCGCATGCAGCTGGAAGAAATGCTCAAACACCAGCACGCCGATTTCCAACAGAGACTCACCACGCTCGACGCTGCCCTGAAGGAAGTTCGTGAGCAAATGCGCCCGCAGGAAGAGCGACTGAATGTCACCCGCGAACATGCACTTAAACTGGCTGCCGCTCTGGAGCACGATGACGGTGAACTCAAAAAAATGGCCCATCAACTGGCCGCTCTCGCTGAAAAGATCAATACCCGGCAGGCTAAGCTGGCAGCCCTTCAGGCAGAACTGGCTGCCCTCGGGCAAGATTCCGTCACCCCCGAACAACTCACCTTGCTGCAAGCCCGGTTGGGTGACTGGCAGCGCCAGCGCGGCGCGTCTGAGCCCTTGCCGCCGGCGGAGGAAATATCAGCTCAACTTACGGCTGCCAGTGAGCAGTTGCCTGCGCTGAAAACGGAGCTGGAGCGGCGCCGCAGCATAGCGGAACTCAGGCGCCGACAGCTCGATATAGAGGGGCAGTTGGCTGCGCTTTACCTTGATTTCCGTGAGGGACGCCTGCCATGCTGTCCCTGCTGCGGTGCCACCTCACCCGGCGAACGCCATGTGCTGCCCGATGCCGAGGTACAGGCCGCCGAACAGGCTGCCGTTGCTGCGGCAACAGCTCTTCAGCAGCTCGAAACCCATATCATCAAGCTCGAGAACTGTAACCGTCTGGCTCAGTTCCGCACGGCTTTCTGCGCAGCTCTGGCTGATTGCAGTTTGCCGCCGGTGCAGGATTGTGCGGCGGCTGCTCAGTTGGTACAGCACTTGACCACCCGCTATCGCAGCGCAACTGACCTCCGCCAACGTACGGAAAAACTCGGCGCTGAACTCGCCGAGCTCAAATCGCAGTTCGAGCAGCAGAAAATCCGTGTGGGGGAACAGACCCGAATTCTCGCGCAGGCGCAAGAGCAAGCTAAGAACGCAGCAGATGAAGTGCAGGCTCTCTCAAAATCCTTCACAGAACGTTGGGGTAACAACACCGCCTCCCGGCTCGAAACTGAGTTTTCGCGCGAGCAGAACAACATCCATGAGCAGATGGAGCGTGAGCGTGACAAGCTCCGCTCTCTCAAAACAAAAGAAACCGGTGCAACTGCTACCTTGCAGGCTCTGCAGCAAAATCTTGCCTCGCTCAGTGAGCAACACGAAAAAAGTAAAGCAGATTTTACTGAAAAATGGACTGAGCAGGGATTTGCCGATGAAGCTGCCTATCGTGCAGCTGCCGAGCAGTTGCTGCCGCGGTTGAATGAGTTGCGCCGGGAACATCATCGCCTGAAAGACCAACTGACCGGCGCTACGGTTCTGTTGGAGCGCGAGCAGAAATCCTGCGCCGAGCACCTGGAGGCTAACCCGCTGGTTGAGGGCGAGGGGGAAGAGAGTCTCCGTGAGCGGGAGTCTGCCCTCACCTCTATCAGAAATCAGCAGCAGGAACTGCTCACCACTCTACTGGGCGAGATTATCGCGGATGACAACGCACGGCTGGCAAATGAGGCGGTAAAGGCTCAGCGGGAGTCACTGCTGGCCGAGCGCGCGCAGCATGACCTGCTCAAGCGGGTGCTGGGCGACAAGAAGGAGGGATTCAAGCAATACGCGCAGCAGATTACCTTCGACATGCTGCTGCACCGCGCGAATGCCGAGCTGCGTCACCTGAGTGAGCGCTATGAACTGCGCCGCAATCCGCTGCGTGATAATGGGCTGGGACTCATGGTCATTGATTCCGCTCTCGGCAACGGAGAAGGCCGCGATTGTTCCAACCTGTCGGGCGGTGAGAGTTTCATCGTCAGTCTGGCGCTGGCTCTGGGGCTTTCGCGCATGGCCGGCAGCACGCGCATTGATTCGCTGTTCCTCGATGAAGGTTTCGGCACTCTTGACCGCGATACTTTGTCCCATGTGCTGCGCAGCCTGCAAAAACTTCGCGCCGACGGTAAGATGGTGGGCATCATCTCCCACGTTGAGAGCCTGAGTGACCGCATACCCGCCCGGATTCAGGTTAGCCCCGTGCGTGGTGGGCGCTCCACGCTCTCCGGCCCGGGAACTACCGGAGAGGTCAGAAGTTGAATATCCCCACCTGGTATCCCTGATTTCCCTCCCGCCGTGTCGCAGAAAAATTTTGACACGGGGAGGTGATATAGGGTAGTATGAGTGGCAAGATGAAACTGGTAAGCTGGAATGTAAACGGACTTCGCGCGACTCTGGGGAAAGGGCTTGCGGAGAAGATGGATGCCCTGGCACCCGATGTGCTGTGCCTGCAGGAGATTAAGGCCCGCCCGGAGCAGGTGGCTGACCTGTGGCTGGCGAGCTGGCCGCACGCACTCTGGAACCCGGCGCAGCGGGCAGGGTATTCGGGGGTGCTTATTCTCTCCCGCGTGGCACCGCTGAGTACCACGACCGGCATAGGTGTGCCGGAGCACGATACCGAAGGTCGCGTGGCTACCATGGAGTTTGACGATTTTTACCTCGTGAACTGCTATACGCCTAACTCACAAAACGAGCTTGCCCGCCTGCCGTACCGTCAGGAGTGGGACACCGCCTTCCGCACCTATGTTGCCGGTCTGGCTGAGAAAAAGCCGGTGGTGCTCTGCGGTGATCTCAACGTGGCTCATGAGGAAATTGACCTGGCCCGCCCGGCCGCCAATCATTTCAGTGCCGGATTTTCGGATGAGGAGCGCGCCGGTTTCAGCGCGCTGCTGGGAGCCGGTTTTGCGGATACATACCGCCGCCTGCACCCGGACGAGCAGGGGGCCTACACGTGGTGGAGTTTCCGTGGGGGTGCCCGCGCGCGCAACGTGGGGTGGCGTATTGACTACTTCTGCGTGAGCGAGAGATTCCTGCCCCGGGTGACGGCAGCGCGAATTCATGCCGATGTAACCGGCTCTGACCACTGCCCCGTGTCGCTGGAGCTCAGCTGATGTAGCAGCTTGAAACTGAAGTTTACACGATTCATGGCAACAAGTGCAGCCCTCATCAGCGCGGCAGGCGCCGTACTGTACGCTCTGCTGGGTGAACCGCGTAACCTGCAGGTGCAGGAAGTCACCGTGCCCTTGCCCGGCTGGGCGGCCGATGTAGCACCCGCCCGTGTGGTGCTGATGGCTGATTTGCATGTCGGGCGAGCCGATGGGGAGTGGGTGGACGAGCAGGTACGCAGTGCCTGCGCTCTGAAACCCGAAGCCGTGATTCTGCTGGGCGACTACCACAAGGGCGCGGATGATACCCTCAACATGCCCATGGAAGAGCTGGCCCGCCGCCTGGCCCCGCTGCGCGAGCAGTGCCCTGTCTATTATATACTCGGTAATCATGATTTGAGGGGCCGTGCCGCCGTGGTGAAAAAACATTTTGACGCCCGGGGCTTCACCTCGGTGGAAGGGGGGGAAGCTCAGCTGCAATTTGCTAACGGCTGCCGGGCTCTCCTGCGCGGATTCACCTTCCGACAGGAGTACCAGAGTGTGGGCGCTCAGCGCAAGCGATTTTCAGCAGAGGCCCTGCCTGCTGACCAACCGCTGCTGGTAGCCAGCCACAATCCATACCATTTCATGCGCTACGAACTGCATGGGACCCTCGTGCTCAGCGGGCACACCCATGGCGGGCAGGTTTGCTGGCCCGGCGGTCAACCTGTGAAGAAGATTGGACGCTGGGCACAAGATATGATGCGCGCCGGCCTGCACGCCGGCAAGGTACCGGGGCAGCAAATCTACATTACCCGCGGTTCGGGCACCAGCTCCTTCCCTGTGCGAATCTTCTGCCCGCCGGAGCTTACCCTGTTGCTACTCACCGGGAAAAACTCCCCGTCCTGAATCGCCGCATTTTTGCCCGTTTGTGTGCCGATATGTGCCTGGCCGGAGCCGGAATGCACAATATGTGGCGGTGGTGCAAAAAAAAGTGTGTAAAATATGGAATATGATTACATTTGTGCTTGCGTTGATGAAAAAAAATCTGTAAAATGCAGAAAAACCGAAGGAGCACCAAGATGAAATTCGCATTAGCCAAACAAGTACTGCTGGATGGTCTGAACAAGGTGGCCGGTGTGGTATCCACCCGCCCCAGCATGCCCATACTCTCCAATGTGCTGCTCGAGGCCGCCGATGGCGTGCTGAAGCTCACCACCACGAACATGGAGCTCACCATTCTGGCAAAGGTGCCCTGCAATGTGGATGCTCCCGGTGCCATCACCCTGCCGGCCAAGAAGCTCCAGAGCATCATCCGCGAAATGCGTGACGGCGAGGTTGCTATCGATACCAAGGGTTCCATTGCCACCATTCGTTGCAACCGTGCTCAGTTCAAGCTCAACGGTCTGCCGGCAGAAGAGTTCCCCAGCCTGCCCGTGTTCAAAGAGGCTCGCGAGTTCAAGGTGCCCCAGGCCATGCTTAACCGTGGTTTCCGCTATACGGAGTTCGCTATTTCCAACGACGGCACGCGCTACATTCTCAATGGTATCTACACCTGCTTCCAGGATGGTAAGCTCACCCTCGTGGCTACGGACGGTCGCCGTCTGGCTCTCTTCGAGAACGAACTCGAGTTCCCGGAATCTCAGCAGGTGGCTATCGACCTGCCCAGCCGCGCTGTGGCTGAGGTTCACCGCCTGCTTGGCGATGCCGGTGATGTGATGGTGCGCATTACCTCCAACCAGGCTTCCTTCGACTTCGGCGACACCCTGCTGGTCACCAAGCTTATCGACGGTAATTACCCGAACTACCGTCAGGTAATCCCCACCCGCAAGAACGAGCGCATTATCATGTCGGCCGCTGAGCTGAATGAAACCGTGCGCCGCGTCTCCCTGCTTTCGGCAGAGAAGGCCAACACCGTGCGTTTCCGCTTCGCTCCCGGCGTGATGGAGGTGCAGTCCAGCGCCGCAAACCTGGGTGAGGCTAACGAAGAAATGCCCATCGACTACGAAGGCCGTGAGATTGCCATTACCTTCAATGCTGACTTCATCCTTGCGCCGCTGAAGGCCGTGGGCGATGGTGAGGTGGCACTTGACCTCATCGACTCTTCCAGCCCCGGCGTCATGCGCGTGGCAGATGAGTTCCTCTACGTGCTCATGCCCATGCACCTGAGCTGAGCAGCGCAGAGCACATACCGAACAGTTTTTTCATAATACAGGGGTTCGGGGGGAGACGCGGGCAGGACGTTCCGCATCTCCCCCCAATTTTTTTTTGAGAGCCTGCGAGGATTTGCAGAACAGCCGGACCTGCCACAGCGTAGCTTGAAAGGCAGTTTGGGTTCTGTTGGGGACTTTTAGGTGGCGCATTTGATTTTACAACTTACCCGCTCCAAAATCATGCCAAAAATGGATTGACATCAGTGGGTATAGAATGATATAAAAGTTGTACACGCCAGATGCACACAAGTGAGGGTGCTTCAATTGGCTTCCTAAGAGTCGAAAGAATGGCGCCAGTTTACGGATTATTTGAAGTAACTTGAATTAGAACATGATACATATCATATTAAAAGGGGGACTTGGCAATCAGCTATTTCAATATGCCTATGCATTGCAAGTTCAAAAACTCAATAAGAATAAGCGAATTTGTGTTAACGGAAGTTTGCGCCCCTTTTCTAAAGACAAGAGATTGAATAGCTTGTTTAATTTTGAACTGCAAGAGAACACCCGCCATTGCAGCACATGCTCTGGCTATTTCATGTATTTATATTTTTTATGTAGCGTATTAAAAAATATAAATTTTAAAAGATTACTGAGTATACTCAAAAATGGCAAAAAGGAACTTGCTGCTCAAAGTGAAACACTGTGTGACGCAGGCTTGTATTGCATTGACAATCCGTACAAATTACCTCTTGTAAGAAATACGCGTGGTGATGTTCACTTGTTCGGATATTTTCAGCATCCCGATGTAATTAAAGGGATAACGGATTTATTACGTAAGGCTTTTACCGTCAAAACACCTGCATCTAGTGCGAATCAAGCCATACTGGAAGGCATTAAGAGCTGTAATGCTGTTTGCGTGCATATTCGCAGAGGTGATTACGATCAATTTCCCCAATTACAAGTATGTACGGAAAAATATTACAAGCAGGCATTTAAGTTAGCGAAAGATGCACTTGTTGACCCGGTTTTCTATGTTTTCTCGAATACTCATGAAGATATTCAATGGATTAGGGAGAATTACCGATTTGACGGCAATGTTCAGTATGTAGAACAGGATAACCCGGATTATGAAGAGTTAAGATTAATGATGGCGTGTAATCACTTCATTATTGCAAACAGTACATTCAGTTGGTGGGCAGCAGTTTTAGGGGAACACAAGGAAAAGAAAGTGTGGGCTCCTGAAATTTGGATTAAGGGAGCGCCACAATTGAAGATGCTCTTGGATGACTGGGAAGTGGTTGATGTGTGAAGAGTTCTCTCATACCACCGACGGAATATTGGGCACAATGCCTGTTTATCAAGCAACTGTAAGTCCCTGTAGGGTGACAATGATTTAATTCTACAAAGACATTTAATCAAAAAGCCGCAGTTCCGAAAGAACTGCGGCTTTTTAAGTGGCGAGATGAACTACCGCCTTTAGAATTACTTATCTTCAGTCGTGCTGTCGTCGTCGTCATCCTCATCGTCATCATACACCTCGATGGTGCGGCGCATGCGGCGGGTGAGGAAGGGGCGGATGATGAGACCGTAGCCCAGGTAGCACAGGAAGATGATGGCCGGGGCAATCCAGGGGAAGCAGACGAAGGCGCAGATGGCAGCAGCCACCAGCAGGATAGCGGTGATAGTGCCGCGCTTTTCGAAGTTCACGTGTTTGAAGCTGGGGTAGATGACCCGGCTCATCATGAGCAGAGAAACCACCGCCATGGTGCCGCCCATGGTGTATTGCCAGAACGGCTCAATGTTCAAGTTGCGGTTGCAGGTGAGGTCGATGACCAGGTACATGGTGCTCACAACAGCACCGGCAGCCATGGGAACGGGAAGCCCCACAAAATCCATGCTCTGGTTGGGCTTCTTGGGGGCAGCGGCCATGCAGTTGAAGCGTGCCAGGCGCAGAGAGGCGCACAGCAGGTAAAGCACGGCAATACCCATGCCGAAGGCGTCAGGCAGGTCAAAGAGCACGGCGCGTGCCAGCAGCATGGCCGGTGCCACGCCGAAGGAAATCACGTCGGCTATCGAGTCGAACTCGCGGCCGAAGGGGCCGTCTGCCTTGCACATGCGGGCTACACGGCCATCGAGCAGGTCGAATATACAGGCGGCAAAGATGAGGTAGGTCGCCTGTTGGTAGTAGTCGAAGGCCTCGGGTGAGCCGTCCTGGAATGCCATACCCTTGAAGATGGTGAGGATGGCGAAGAAGCCGCACAGCAGGTTGCCTGCCGTGAGCATGTTGGGCAGAATGGGGATTTTCGGTTCGTCCGGGTAAACCGGGGGTTGTGGTAATTTCTGAGCCATGGTTGTGAGTTGTGGTTGTTTGGTTAAGAGAGAGTTTCAGTGGCTTTGGCGAGCAAGTCTGCCTTGCCGGCCAGGTCTTTACCCGAGCCGCGAGCCATGTCGGCCTTGCCGCCGCCCTTACCGCCCACGATGGGAGCGAGCGTGCGGATGAGGTCGCCGGCTTTCAGCCCGGCTGCCTGAGCGGCGCTGCCGCAATAGGCGCCCAGTGAGAGGGTGCTGCCGTCATCGGCCACCAGGAAGGCGGCGGCCTCGTAGTGGCGCTTGCGCAGGCCGTTGAAGAGCTCGGTGAGCAGGTCATTGCCACCTTCGGCAGCGATGACGACATTGCCGCCGGTGAGCTGCTCTGCCAGCAGGGCATCTGCCAGACCGGCAGCGGCGGCAGAGATGGCTTTCTTCAGGCTCTTGTCGGCTTCGAGAGCGGCTTCTTTGAGTTTGTCGCAATAGGCGTTGTACTCATCGAGCAGGGCGTTCACCTCGCGGATATCGCGTGACTGCACAGCTTTTTCGCCGGGGTGGTTGTCGCTGGTGGGTACGGGGATGGTGGGTTTGCCGAGTTTTTCGAGCTTGCTGTTAGCGAGGCTGAGCTTTTCGAGGCTGTCTTTGCACTCGGGCAGGCGGGCCTTCACCATGTCTTTCACGATGTCCAGACCGGCAGCACCGGCAGCGGCCTCGATTCGGCGCACACCGCTGGCAATGGCACCTTCGCTCTTAATCTTGAAGAAGCCGATTTGACCGGTCGCGGGGGCGTGAGTACCGCCGCAGAGCTCCATCGACACGCCGTTGAAGTTACCGGCCTCGCCGCCGACCTGTACCAGGCGCACAACATCGCCGTACTTGTCGCCGAAGAACTGGCAGACTTCGGGGTGTTTGCGGATTTCGGTCATGGGGTACTCGCGGCAGCAGATGGCGAGGTCCTCCTGCACCCACTGGTTGACGAGTTCTTCGACCCGGCGCAGGTCTTCCTTGGAAATGGCGCCGCTGTTGACGTCGAAACGCAGGCGGTCGGCATCCACCAGCGAGCCCTGCTGGGCGATGTCATCGCTCACGAGGGTGCGCAGAGCCTTGTGCAGCAGGTGGGTGGCGCTGTGGTGGCCCTCGATGGCACGGCGGCGCTCAGGGTCAATGCTCAGTACCACACTTTCACCCACGGCGGGGCGCACACCGTCTGCCACGGCAATCAGGTGGGCACGGGCCTGGCCGATTTGCTGCACAGCCAGTACGGGGGCGCTGTCGCCGCCTGCCTGCAGGGTGCCGCCATCGCTGACCTGGCCACCCATTTCGGCGTAGAAGGGGGTTTTGTCGGTGATGATGAAGAGCATGTCATCGGCCTCGTGCACCTCGGTGACGGTGGCGGTGGTGCTGTCTTTATAGCCGGTGAAGGCGGTCACGGCATCGGTCTTCAGCTCCAGGGCGCGCACGACCTGCTTTTTCTGTGCAGCCTTGGCGCGCTGGCGCTGTTCTTCCATCAGGGTCTCGAAGCGGGCGGTGTCGACCGTCAGGCCGCGTTCACGAGCCATGAGCTCAGTGAGGTCGATGGGGAAACCGTAGGTGTCGTAGAGCTTGAAGGCGAAGTCGCCGCTCACGGTGCCGGTGGCCGCTACCTCTTTGTCGAAGAGCTCCAGACCGCGGTCGAGGGTTTCGTTGAAGCTGGTTTCCTCGCGCAGCAGCACCTCTTTGATGGTGGCGGCACGGCTTACCAGCTCGGGGAACACGCAGCCCATTTCGGCAGCCAGGGTGTCCACCAGTTCACTGAGGAAGGGTTTTTCCAGCCCCAGGCTGCGCCCGTAGCGTACGGCACGGCGCAGAATGCGGCGCAGCACATAGTTGCGGCCGTTGTTGCCGGGTAAGATACCGTCTGCAATCGAGAAACTCAGCGTGCGGATGTGGTCGGCTATCACGCGGAAGGCGATGCTTTCCTTCAGCGTGGCAGCGTTGTCGGCCGTGGCGTCCTGCGGGTAGATGTCCGCATAGGTGCGGCCGGAGATTTCCTCAATACGGCGGAACAGCGGGCGGAAGACGTCGGTGCTGTAGTTCGACACGCGGCAGTTGAAGTCGGTGAAGCCCTTGGTGCACTGAATCATGGCGCAGGCGCGCTCGAAGCCCATGCCCGTGTCTACATGGCAGGCGGGCAGGTTGCGGAAGGTGCCGTCGCTCTCGGCATTGTACTGGATGAAAACGAGGTTCCAGATTTCGATGCACTGGGGGCTGTCTTGGTTGACGAGACTGCCCTGGGTGTTGCCCTCGGGGGTGAGGTCCACGTGCAGCTCGGAGCAGGGGCCGCAGGGGCCGGTTTCGCCCATCATCCAGAAGTTGTCTTTCACACCGCCGTTGACGATGTGAACGTTCGGGTCGAGCCCCTTGCTGCGGAAAAGGGGTGCCCAGGTGTCCCAGGCCTCTTGGTCGAACTCGCCGGGGTCGCCCTTGCTCTTGTCGGGGCTGTAAACGGTGGCGTACAGGCGCTCAGCGGGGAACCCCCAGCGCTCAATCACCAGCTCCCAGGCCCAGGCGATGGCCTCTTTCTTGAAGTAGTCACCGAAGGACCAGTTGCCGAGCATCTCGAACATGGTGTGGTGGTAGCTGTCCTGCCCCACATCTTCCAGGTCATTGTGCTTGCCGCCGGCGCGTATGCACTTCTGCGTATCGGTGGCACGGGCGGGCTGCCACGGCGGGGTCCATACCCCCAGGAAGTAGGGTACAAACTGGTTCATACCGGCATTCGTGAACAGCAGGCCGGGGCTCTGCGGCATGAGTGAGGCGGAGGGTACTACGGCGTGCTGCTTCTCATGGAAAAAGTCCAGGAAGCTCTGGCGAATCTGGGCTGCGGTCATCATATCGCTTTGTCAGATGGTGTTGTGTAAAAAATCTCTCTGCCCCTGAGTATACACCTGTTTCGCGCGCGTGTAAAGCAGAATAAACACTCTGCGCAGTACATAGTGATTTTAAGCTTGAAATGCCCTTGGTAATGTGCTAGAAGAATTGTTGCTATGAAAGTACACTCATTCCTTGCTACCCTGTGCCTGGCTGCTCCGCTGTGCCTGGCTGAGCCCGCAGATGTTGATGCTGACTACGAAGAAGACTACGGCGAAGATTACGAAGAACCCTCTGAGCGCACCTATACGGCTGAGGAGAAGGCAGCTGCCGAGCAGAAGTTCGCAGAGCTGCTGCGTGGCATGAATACCGCTCTGCAGGGGGTGAAGGACAAGGCTACGGCAGATGCCGCTGCTCCGATTTATGCTGAGCATGAGGAGCATTTAATGGAGGATGAGGTTTTGCGCGCGTTGAGTGGGGTGGATATTCCTGCAGATGTTTATGAACTGCTGCGGCAGCGCAGCGAATTGCAGGCAGCGCTGAAGGAGACCTATTATTACGGCTCGGCAGCGCTGGCCGAGGCGGTTTCCGGCGATGCGGAAGATGCCCTGACGCCGCAGCCGCTCACGCCGGAGATTCAGGCCGCTCTTCTCGAAGACGAGAATGAGGACAACGTGCGGGTGGACTTTGAATCATCGTCAGATGGTGAGGAGTCAACGACTCTTTCCGGTGGCCCGGGATTTACGCGTGAAACAGCCTGGGTGAGCTCGGCAACGAATTCTGCCTCGGCGCGTTTTTCTCAGATGCTTCTTCTCGACAAATACTCGAACATTTCATCATCTGCCGGTATGAAGCAAGTTATCGAAGCCGACAAGGTTTACTACGTGTATACGTTGGATTTTGTGGTGGATGGCGTCAAATACCGCGGGGATGTGTGGGTGGATGTATCGTCCGGTGTCAAAATCTATACGCCTGAGCAACAGCAGGCTGCGCTGGAGCGCGCCATTGCTGTCGTGCGCGAGGCGGCTGATATTTTAAGGGGGATACAAGATAAAGCCACAGCAGATGCCGCTGCCGAGCGACTGCCGGAGCTGCGCCAAAGTCTCGATGAAGAGACGCGAGAGATTCTCAATAGTATGGATTCCAAAACGGTTATTGAGGCTATTAAGGCTGCCGCTCTCTCTGATGAGGAAATGAAAGCTCACCAAAAACGCCTGAAGGACAACGATTTCTACGGCTCTGAAAAGTTGAAATCATTCTGAGTCATTCGCCTGATTTCACCCCGGTCTGTGTTGCCGGACGGACCTTGTTCAAAACCGCCGCTCTGTGATTCAGGGCGGCGGTGACAGTTTTTCGGGGCGGCGAAGTTACTCCGTCACTTCTTCCACATCGCTTTCATCCGTCTCGGCAAAGGTGGGCATGGGGCGTGTGGTATAGAGCGCCAGCAGGCGTTCGCGCAGGGCGGGTTGCATGTCTTCGGGCAGCATGAGCTCGATTTCCTCGCGCGGGCAGGCACAATAGAAGGGGGTGCGGTAGGCAACCAGCAGGTCGGTCAGGCGGGCGATTTCGTCGACTTGCCATTTACCGGTGCTGATTCGCTGCAGCAGGGCCCGGGGCAGGGTGGTGCCGTTGTCGGTGCAGGCGAAGGGGTTAGCCCCGTGTTGCAGCAGGTATTCGAGCGAATCGGCGTTCCACACGGCGGCATTCACCACTTCCGGTGCCGGGGTGCCGCTGTTCTGCAACATATCGCGCAGCAGCTCGGTATGGTAACGCGCTGCATAGCACATGGCGGCTGAGGTCGGCAGGGCGTGGTGCCGCAACAGTTCGCGCACCACATCGCAGTGCGCGGGGGTCAGCTCGCCCTTCAGCGCGTAGTCCAGCGCCGTGCGCAGCTCGGCATCCGTGTAGTGTATGTCAGCCCCGGCTTCCAGCAGGTAGTTCACCACCTTCAGATTGCCCATTTCAGCCGCTGCCTGCAGGGGGGAGGTGTCGCCGTCTTTCCCCTGTATGGTAGCGCCCGCCTCCACAAAGGGGCGCAGGCAGCTCACCGGCAGTTGGTTGTCTTCATGGCTCGCTTCAATGAGCCGCACGCAGTACGGGAATTCGTTGATTCCCTCATCTCCATTGGCGTATTTGGCGTAGTGTTGCAGTATTTCCACTGAGTCATCAAACTCCTCCGCAGCTTCGGCGTTGATGATGCCGTAGCTCTGCAGGCGCTCCAGCGCTGTAGCCATATCCGGCCCGGCTGCCGTCGGGGCAGCTCCCGGGGCAGTCAGCGCCGTCATCAGGTATGCTGTGCTGACAATCAGTTTCTTCATACTTGCTTCGATTAAGTATAACATTCAACTTTTCTTAAGCAAGTGTAAACTTTGTCAGGCCCGGGCAAATGTATTTGAAAAGTCTGATAGACTTGCTATAGCCCTGCTTCAGATACGCAGACTTTTAGCGCCGTGCGCATATTGCGTCGGTCATACGTAAAAAACCCCCTGAAGGCGGTACCTTCAGGGGGCAAGCGGAGAGAGTGGGATTCGAACCCACGGTGACATCTCTGCCACGCTCGATTTCGAGTCGAGTGCCTTAGACCAACTCAGCCATCTCTCCACTGAGAGCAGCTCAGGGCTGCGGCGAGATTATGCCGTTGGTGTGAGCGGATGTCAAGCCATTTTTGCGCTTACGCGGTAATTCTTGCTTGTGATGGGGGGCAAAATATGCTAAAAGAGAGCAACGGTGCGGAGTGTGCCGGGCATTTTAAATATCGTAACAAAACATGAAACAATTTTTCGGAACAGTCGGTTGTTGCCTGTCACTGGCCTGCGCGGTTGGTGCTCTGGAGGTGGGGGATTTGCCAGTGGAGGGACTCACGCGTGACTATGCTGACAGCCACTTCAGCAAGGATTACGAGTACCATATACTCTCGGACTATTCCGTTCGCCGCACGTGGAAGGCTAAGGGCTATACACTGACGCTGGATTTCGATATTCGCAGCAGCAAATTGCTGAGCCTGTATGTGGACTACGAACCCGCCGCGCCCAAGGCTGAGGCCATGCGCCACATGCGCCACTTGTGCGAGGGGCGCGATGAAGATACCAAGTGGGTGAAGACCAAAGAGAAATCGGCCACCAACGTCGGCTTGAAAAATGCCCGCCACCGCCAGCTGACGGATAAGAGTTTCCTTTTCTGGGAGTCCGCCGGCAGCAGTGGTAACTGTGAGCGCCTCTCCTGGTTTGCGGAGGCTCCCCGCCTGGACCGCATGAGCATTGAACATGCCAGTAAGAATACCGGCAAAACCGCCATGGGTAATTCATCGGCAGGGGGTGGATTTGAAGCGATGTTTAAGGATGAAGATCGCCGCCGCGCAACCCCCCCGGTTGCCCCCATAACGAAGACTCCCGTGGCTGATACCCCCACGGACGATATTTCCGCAGACGATTCTCCCGAAATTGATACCCCTGCGCCTGATACCTCCACGGCTGATATCCCTGTGGTTGATACCCCCGCAGTGACTACGCCGTCAGAACCGGTGAAAGTTTCGCCAGCGCCTGAGCAGAGCACGAAGCCGGCCGCTGACAGCCCGTCACAGCCCCGCGGTGAGCAGATGAAGGTCAACAATCCGCTCGAGAAGCTGGGGATTGAGTGGAATGAAGAGACTAAGAAATGGCTCATGTACATAGGCGGTGCCCTCCTGCTGCTCATCATCTGGAGTCGTATTGCAGCGGCACGTCGCCGTGCCAAACAGACAGCGGCATTCGAGGAGCTGCTGCGCCGCGGCGACAGGGAGCGCACCGGGAAGAATTAACACGATTGCAGGGGTCTGTCGCGAAAATGGCTTGACCCCTGCCTGCGAAAAGAGTAGAAAGATGCTGTTCATGTTCAGAAAATTACTTATTATCACCGCCGCTGTGACCGCTCTCTGTCAGTGCAACACTCTGCAGTCTGACTGCGAGGCCCTGCGCCTGCGAGAGGCTGAGATTGCCCGTGAACCCGCCGGTCAGTATTATGTGGGCCGCCGTTATCACATACCCTACACCCGGTTCTGGGGGTACCTGCGTGAGCCCGGTAAAAGCTGGCGCACATCGGGGCTGGTGATGATGGATGAAAGCGTGTGCCGCACGCCCGACCGTGGCATGGAGCCCCCGGTTGAAGGTGCCATTTACGGTACGGATAACAATGTGGAGTACATCGTCAAAGGTTCTTTCACCGGCAAGAAGGCATACGACCCCAGCACGAACCAGGTGCTGCCCGTATTCCGCCCCACGGGGTTTGAAGTGCGCAATCGACAGCCCGGCTTCCTTTTCGTGCCTTCGGAGAAGTATGAAGAGGAGCGCGTGACCCTGCGCCCCGCCCTCATGCCCACGGAGCAAGTCTGCTCGCAATATCGCTAATATGACGCGCATTTGTCGCGCAGTTATTTATTTTCTGTGCTACAATGCGACCAGACAATCTTACTCTTACTAATTTTCCACTCAGTTATCAATTTTCCTGCACAGTATGGCTCAGTCAAAAATTCTCGTAGGGCTCGAAATCGGAACGACCAAGACCTGCATGGTGGTGGGTGAAATCCGCCCGGATGCTACGGCAACCATCATCGGCGTGGGTGAGGTACCCAGCGCCGGTGTGCGCAAGGGCGAGATAGTGGACCAAAGCATGGCACGCCAATGCGTGTGCGATGCCTGGCAGCTCGCGCAGGACCACGCTGAGGTGGATATTCTCAATGTGTTCCTTTCCGTCACCGGTGAGCACATTGTCGGTGAGAACTGCATGGGCTCCTACCGCCTGCCTGATGATGAGAATATCATCGAAGAAGAGCACGTGCAGCTCGCCAAAGAGAAGGCTGAAAAGGCTGAAATCCCCACGGATCGCTTTGCCGTGAACCGCGAGCTGGGCAGTTTCTCCATCGACAATCGCGAAACCTCGCGCCACCCCATCGGGCTGGCCGGCCGCACGCTCGATGTGAATTGCCACGTGATGCACGGCATACGTACCCGCCTGCAGAATTCCCTGCTGTGCGTGCGCCAGGTACCGCTGGAGGTGGAGGATTTGGTATTTGCCCCGCTTGCCACAGCGCAGATGGTGCTTAACCGCCAGCAGAAGGAGGCCGGTGCCCTGCTGATTGACATCGGCGGCGGTACGTCCGACTTCATCTGCTACAGCGGTGGCGATGTCGTGGCCAGTGGCTGTATTCCCGCCGGTGGCGACACCATCAACAGCGATATCGTCAAGCTCACCGAACAGCGAGTGAGCAAGAAGGCTGCCGAAGTGCTCAAGTGCACGGAGGGCAACGCCTTCGGTGATGTCAATGACCGCTCTCTCGCTCAGTACAAGAGCGAGCTGGGCATGCACGATGTTTCCATACCCCGTGGCGAGCTCAACCGCATTATCCGTGACCGTATGGCGGATATCCTGGTGCGCGTGGGTAAGCGCGTGCCGGAGGATGTGTGGAAGCAGAGCGGCATGAGTGTCTATTTCTCCGGTGGTTCGAGCCTGATGCGCGGTCTTGATTCGCTGGCCCACCACATCTACGGTGTGCCCGTGCACCAGCCTGCCCCCACAGCGGAGGGGCAGAACTACTCCTACCTTGCTGACCCGCGCTATTGCACGGCTATCGGGTTGATTCGCTTTGCCCAGCGCTATGATGATGACGCCCTGCACAATGCCTCCCCCGGGTTCATCAAGCGCTTGCTGCGCATGTTCCGCCGCGGTTGATACCGGTTGTTCACCCTGACAAGATTTCACCGATATGCTTACCTACCAGACCTCGCAGCCCATGGAAGGCGGTATCGCCATCGTGGGTATTGGCGGTGCCGGCGCACACATTCTGCAGTGCTTTGCCGGTTCGAGTGCCAACAACGTACGGCTCTACACCCTCTCGCCGGATGAGCGCGTGGGCTTCACCTGCGGCAGCAATGTGGAGTATGTGCCGCTGGGCAGTGGTATGAGCCATGGTCTGAGCTGCGGCGGCGACCCCACGGTGGGTGCCCGAGCCGCGCGCGAAAGCCGCGCTGAGCTGCAGGCCATGCTGAAAGATGCCCGCCTGCTGGTCATGGTAGCAGGGCTTGGCGGCGGCACCGGTTCGGGGGTGACCCCGGTACTGGCGCAGATGGCACGCGAGGCCGGCTTGTTCCTGGTGTCGGTGCTGGTCATGCCGTTCAGCTTCGAAGGTGAGCGCCGCCGCACACAGGCGGAGGCCGCGCTGGATGAAATCTCCCGCCTGAGCGATATCGTCTTCTGCTTCGAGAACGACTACATGGAGGAACTCTTCCGCAACCGCTCGGGCGCCCGTGCCGTGTTCGAAGAGGTCGACCGCCTGCTGGCCCGTGCCACGGCGGCTGTGCCCATGCTCGCTTCGTCCCCGGGCTTCATCAACCTCGGGCTCGATGAGCTCGCCGTAGCCCTCGAAAACAACGACTCTCGCTGCATTTTCGGTACCGGCAGCGGCTACGGCCCCGACCGCGCCACGGCTGCCGCACGAGCCGTGCTCGAATCCCCCCTGGTCGCCCACCGGAATGCCCTCGACTTCGCCCGCACGGTTATCGTACACGTTGCCGGCGGCGATTCTATGTCCATCACCGAAATCCGTACCGTCATGGAGACAGTGCGCGACGGTCTGGCAGACAAAGATGTCAACATCTTCTTCGGCACCACCGTCAAGCCCCACCTGGCAGACGAAATCCGCGTGACCCTCATCGCCTCGGTCGATTCAAAGGAATTCCACGCCGCTATCGCCGCAGCAGATGAAGCTGCCGCAGCTGCTGCTGAAACTGAGGATGAAGCCCCGGAATCAGCCGAGGAACCTGAGCAGGCGCCCGCAGAGGAGCCCGTAGCCGACGAAACAGAACCTCAGCCGGAACCCGTGGCAGAGGAGCCCACCCCCGAACCGG
>JAZRKM010000126.1:0-10734 GCA_045646325.1 Akkermansia sp.
GCTGGCCCAGGAGCCGGCTAACGCCGGTTGCGCCCCCGGTACCGATATCTGCGTGCGCAATCTTTTCTTCAATGTGCCGGTGCGTCGCAAATTCCTGAAAAGTAATGAGACGGAGGCCGGCCACATTGAGCATGAAATCAAGCTGCATGCCCTTGCGTACCCGGCGCTGCGTTTTGTTTATGTGCGTGATGGGCAGACTGTTTTCGACTGGCCCGGCACGGCGGACATGCGCCGGCGTATAGCGGATTTTGCCGGGCGGGAACTGGCCGCGGGTCTGCTGCGCATCAAACCTCAACTCGGCCCGGGGGTGCATGTGAGCGGTTATCTCATGCCGCTGAGTGAGGCGCGCCGCAACCGCCGACTGCAATTTGTTTTCCTGAACACCCGCCCGATTGAGGATAAAATTGTAGCGCGCGCCATACGCGATGGTTACGGCGGTTTCCCCACCGGGCTGCACCCGGCGCTTTTCCTTTACCTTGACGTTGAGCCTGCACTGGTGGATGTGAATGTTCACCCGGCCAAGAAGGAGGTGCGATTCCTGCGCCCGTCAGACATCACGAACACGATTATCGATGCCGTGGCTACCACCCTGGCAGACCACGCCCGCGGCGAGCACACGGCTCCCCCCGTGCAGCCTGCACCTCAGCGCCCGGCTGAGAGCCCCCGCAGGGAGTCCCCGCTGCCAATCGATAGCGCACGGCCGGTGCTTACCCCTCGCCCGGTGGAGGCCGAGCCGAAAAAAGTCACGCCGGTTTCTCCCCCATCGTCCGCTCCCGCCCGCCCTGAGCCGCAGGTCAGCCCGGCCAAGCTGCCGACTGTAGAACTTCGCCCCTTGGTGGAGACGCCTGCTGAGCCGGCTTTCACCTTGCAATCTGTTATCGAGCCGGTACAGCAGGAGCTGCCGCTGCCACAGCAACCGCCCGCACCGTCACCCGCGCTCCCTGTGCCCGACAGTGAGCCGGCTCTGCCGACCCAACCCGACCAATCTGCCACCGGCACAGCTGCCGCTGAGGTAAGCGGTGATTATGACCCGGCTGCTTACCCGCGAGCCAACAAGTTCCGCTTTGTGGGTACCTGTGGCGGGCGTTACCTGTTGTTCGAGAATCTCGAGGGGCTGGTGCTGCTGTCCCCGCGTGCCGCTCGTGAGCGAATACTCTTCGAGCGCCTGCTTGCCGGGCATGAGCGCCCGCTGCACTCCCAGCGGCTGTTACAGTCCGTTATGCTCGACCTCGATGCCCGCGATGTAGGCGTGGCGCTTGAAGTGAGCCGCCAGCTTGAGAAAGCCGGGTTCCGTATATCTCAGTTCGGCCAGCGCACGCTGCGCATCGATGCCGTACCCATGATGCTCAGCCTGCCCAAAGTGGGAGATTTTGTACACGATCTCATTCACACGTTTTCCAGTGGAGAGCTACGCCTGAAGCGCAGCCGCAACCCCTTCGAGCCCTATGCCGGTGTACTTGCCCGTCAATATGCCGCACGCGAAGATTTGCGCCCCTGGTTGCAGGCTCCCATCCCCTTGCTCAATGATTTGCTGAGCTGTGAAATCCCCTATTGCACACCCTCCGGCAAACCCACTATGGTGCCTATCTCACTCAACGAACTCGCCCGCAAATTCCAGGCTCAGTAAGAAAAATTGCGTTCTCCGCGATTTGTGCTTTCATTCCCGAAGGGTCTGTGCTAGAATACGCGCGTATGGCAGCAGATGAGCTTTCTATCGGTGTGGACATGGGCGGCACGACTATCAAGTTCGCCGTAGTGCAGGGGACGGAGATTCTCTATAAGGGACAACCCATGCAGACGGGGGACTACCCCTCGCCGGATGATATCGTGGTTGAAATCGGCAATCGCTTGCGCCACATTATGGAGCTCTACCCGGCGGTGAAAGCCGTGGGGATGGGCCTGCCCGGTTTTGTGGATCACAAAGCCGGTGTGGTGGATTCCCTTACTAATGTTCCGGGTTGGTACGATATTCACATACGCGATATTCTGGCAGAGGCTACCGGGCTGCCCGCCGCGGTGGACAATGATGCCAACTGCATGGCCTATGCGGAGTGGAAACTCGGTGCAGGGCGTGGCATGAATGACCTGGTGTGCCTGACTCTCGGCACGGGTATCGGCTCAGGCGTGATTGCCGGTGGGCATTTCGTGCGCGGCCACCTGAGTGCTGCCGGTGAGCTGGGGCAGATGACGATTGACTACAAGGGCCGTATTGGTTACTACGGCAATCAGGGCGCCATAGAGGACTACATCGGCCACCGTGAAATCTCTGCCGGAGCTCAGGCTGCATACGCTGCTGCCGGTCAGTCTCGCGCGCTGGACGAGTGCGGCCCCATGGAGCTGGAGCTTGCCGCCAAGGCCGGGTGCCCCGTGGCGCTGGCGCAGTGGGATGACATAGGCCGCAAGCTGGCCGCCTGCCTGATGAACTGCCACTATATTCTTAACCCGGAGGCCTTCATCATCGGTGGTGGTGTAGCCAAAGCCGGTGATTTGCTCTTCGGGCCGACCCGCCGCTACCTGAAAGCACAGCTTTACCCGCCGCACTACGAGAAAATCAAGATTCTGCCCGCCTACTTCAGCAACGACGCCGGTATCATCGGTGCTGCCAGATTGGCGCTCAGTGTGGCTAATAATGAAGATTCGTAATGCCGCTGACCGCAGCCAGCAAAGCAGAGCAGCGACTCTGTTCCCGACTGAAACTCAGTGAGGAACAGGCTATTGCTCTCGTGTCTGCCATGCGCAGTGGCGTCTCGGCCTGTCCGGCAGTCGTTCTTTCACCTCTGGCTCCGCCGGATTACCGGCCTCCCTTTGCCTGCGCCGACACATCTGCCTGGCCCTGGCTGCCCCCGCGGGTGTATGTTCCGGCTGAGGGCGAGCGCCCCACGGCACATGCGGATTATGCGGCCGGGTTGTATTACTCGCTTGATTTGTCCTCCTGTTGGGAGTCCGCGCCGCTGTCGGTGGTGCCGCCCCCAGACAGCAGCCTGGATTTATGCGCCGCCCCCGGTGGCAAGAGCATGCTGATGG
Source organism: Akkermansia sp. (assembly GCA_045646325.1). Taxonomy (GTDB): domain Bacteria; phylum Verrucomicrobiota; class Verrucomicrobiia; order Verrucomicrobiales; family Akkermansiaceae; genus Akkermansia. The sequence continues at coordinate 3,025 of JAZRKM010000126.1, forward strand.
CCGCGCGCTACCTGCCACAGCAACATGTGGCCAACGAGGTGAACGCGCAGCGCCGCGGTATCTTGCGCCAGAACATGCAGCAGTGCGGCGTGCCGAATGTCGAGGTGACAGGTCTGCGGCCTGACCAGTGGGCTGCGGAGGGGCGCAGCTTCGACCTGCTGCTGGCGGATGCTCCGTGCAGCGGTCAATCCCTGCTGTGCAAGGGAATACGAAACCCCGGCTGCCTGGGGCAACAGATGGTCAACGGCAACGCCAAGCGCCAGAAGGGAATCCTGCTGGCGGCTGTCCAATGCGTGAACCCCGGCGGCCACATCCTTTACTCCACCTGTACGTATGACCCCGATGAGAATGAAAAGGTCATGGCCTACATCCTCAAACGCGTGCCCGGTTGGCAGGCGGTCGAGGTGCCGCTGCTGGCGGAGTATCGCTCTGCGTTGGCAGACTTCCCCTGTTACAGAATGCTGCCTCACCATGGCAGCGGAGCAGGTGGTTTTTGCTGCCTGCTTAAAAAAATTAAAAAAAATTAAATTTTTTTTGAACAAAATCACTCTTTCCTTAATCCAACCATACAACTAATATGAAATACATCAACGCCATCATCGCTATTGCCGCGCTTGCCATGCCGAGCCTGTTCGCCGCCCCCATGCCTGCCAAGGCTGACCTGCTGGCCACCAACACTGTGACTGCCGTTTACATGGGCACTCAGGAGCGCCCCTGCATGTTCCGCACCGCCCTGTGCCCCGACCGCTGCGACCACGCTGCCAAGGTGGCTAACTTCCAGGTGCTCGACAATGAGGACTACAAGAAGCCCGGTAAGTACGGCGACGACAAGGCCGAAGCCGGTTCTGTCATCATGGTTGATGTGAAGAACGACACCCCCGGGCAGGAGGCCGCTGTCAACGACCTCATCTCCACGCTGAAGCCCGGCGATGTGGTGCGCATGACCCAGGACCACTACTACGGTGAAATCGGCAACTGCATGACCCCCTTCCGTCCGGTGACCAAAATCGAGAAGCTCGACAAGAAGGCTCCCGTTCCTGCCGCTAAGCCCGAGCAGCACCCCGTCATGCCCATCATGCGCCGTGGTCGCTGATATTTTTCGGTACTTTTTGATTCTTACAGGCTGTTCTGCGGTACTCGCAGGGCAGCCTGTCTGCGCTGCGGTGGCCAGTGCCGAGCTGCGCCAGCCACTCCCTCAGCAGCCGCTCGACAGTAGCGGGCAGGGGCCGGCGGTTATCTTTATCGGCGGTTTCGGGGATGAAATCAGCGGTATCATGCCGCAGGTACAGCGTCTGCTGCCGCCCCTTGGGGCGCACGAAACCCGCGCCTATTACCACTGGCATGCCGGCTACCCGCAAAGCACGGAGCAGGGGGCTGAAGCCCTTGCCGGGCATATTCGCGACTATCGCCGGGCGAACCCCGCAGCCGATGTGGTGCTGATAGGGCACAGCATGGGGGCAGCCATGGCCTTGCGCACGGCGCACCTGCTGCAACCGGCTGAGGGGCGTGTATTTCTCCTGACACTTGACCCTGCTGACCGCAGCTACAAACCGCGGCGACCTTTATCCGCTACCTGGTGGGGGAATGCCTATGTGGTGGAATCCCGCTCCGCTCACGACTACATCGCCGTGCTGGGCGGGCGCTGGAACGCTTGCCGCGCGGCAGATGTCAATCTACGCTTCGACGGCCGCAGGCGAGATGAAGCCGGCTACCACTACATACACGACAATGCTCTTTCGCTGCTCATGAGTCGCAGCGGTGGCGATCACCCCTCACTGTTCGATTCGCTCAGAACTCAGCTTGTCAATAAGGCAGGGAAACATAGCCCATCAGGTGCAGCAGCCACAGGCTCACGGCCACAAGCGCCAGCAGGAACCACACGATGATGACCCCCGGCTTCACCTGGTGCCGCGAGGTATTGCCCTGCCGGTTCACCACTTTGGCAGCCTGCTGGTCATAAATGATATCATCGTATTTCGGGAGTTCCTCTCTCATGTCGCGCTCAGTGTAGCACAGAACGCCGCGCATTTCAACACTACAGTCTTGCCAAGTCACGAAAAATCTGCTAAAATCCCTCCGCCGCGTTATCTGAACATTGTTTCGTCAACAACCGAATCGAATCCTCACACATGGAGCCTTGCTTTCCCATTGATACCAAGGGTCGCCCTATCATCCTAATCGGTCTGATGGGGTGCGGCAAGACCACGATTGGCAAGGAACTGAGCCGTATGACCGGGCTGCCGCTCATTGATATGGACTCGATCATTGAGGAGCAAATCGGTAAGAAGATTTCCGATATTTTCCGCGACGAGGGCGAGGGGCACTTCCGCGCGCTGGAAACCGCGCTGCTTCGCTACATCGAAGATTCTATTTCAGCCGGTAAGGGCAACGTCATCATCTCCACCGGCGGTGGGGTGGTGCTGAAGAAAATCAACCGCGACATCCTGCGGCGCATGGGCTTTACGGTCTGGTTCAATGTCGATGTGCCCACCCTGCTGGAGCGCACCTCGCGCAGCCAGAATCGCCCCCTGTTGCAATCCCCCGATCGTTTTGAAATCCTCACACGTCTGCACGAACAGCGCACCCCCCTCTACGCTGAAACCGCCCACCTGCGGCTCGATTCCTCACACATCAGTGTGCAGAACACCATTCCGCTCGTGCATGATGCTGCGGTGAAGTTCTTTGCAGACATCCTTTGAAAAATCCATCTCAGTCCTACGGCGGCCCGTTTACATGAAGCTGTAGGCGTCTATATCGAGTGTGATGGTGATATCTTCCCCGGTGTTGAGGCGGGCAATCTCGCGCGAGACAACATCGGCGATAGTGCGGGCACTGCGGGCATTGAGCGTGCATTGGAAGCGAAACTGCCCGTGCGCCTTCGCAATGGGGGCGGGTGCAGGCTCGGTGATTTCCACCCCCTGGGGCAGCACGCTGAGCAGGCGCTTGTGTAAGGTGCGCAGCGAGAAGTCTGCCAGTTCCTCCTGCGGGGAGCGCACGGTGAGCACGGCCAGGTGGCGGAAGGGCGGGAAATTAAACTGTTGGCGCAGACCGAGTTCATTTTCGGCAAAACCGTCAGTATCATGCCTGCGGGCGTACTGAATAGCCGCGGCATGCGGGGTGTAGGTCTGGATGATGACTTCGCCGTCGATGTCGCCACGCCCGGCACGGCCTGCCACCTGGGTGAGCAGCTGGAACGTGCGTTCGGCCGCGCGTGGGTCAGGTATGCACAGGCCCAGGTCAGCATTCAGCACGCCCACGAGAGTCACCCCGGGGAAATCAAGCCCCTTGGATATCATCTGCGTGCCCAGCAGTATGTCAATACGGTGCGCACGGAAATCGGCCAGGATATCACGCAGGGCATTCTTGCGGGCGGTTACATCGGCATCCACCCGCTGCAGGCGGGCTTTCGGGAAACAGTTGCGCAGCACGCGCTCCACCTTCTGGGTGCCGTAGCCTTCGAGCAAGATGTTGTTTTCGCGGCATTCGGGGCAGCGGCGCGGCACCATGGCACGGAACCCGCACAGGTGGCAGATAAGCCGATTCTCGGTTGCGTGGTAGGTGAGGGGCAGGGCGCAGTGCTCGCAGCTGACGACATGCCCGCAGTCAGGGCACTGCAGGGCTCGTGCAAACCCGCGGCGATTGAGCAGCAGGATGGTTTGCTCACCCTTGTGCAGGCGGTCCTCGATAGCCATGCGAAGGCGCTCGGAGAGTATGCCGAGGTTGCGCTTATCCTTGGGCTCGCTGCGCATGTCAAGCACGCGGGTGAGCGGCAGGCGCTGGCCGTCGGCGCGCTTTTCCATACGCAGCATGGTGTATTTGCCGGTATTGACATTGTGCAGGCTCTCCAGCGAGGGCGTGGCTGAGCCGAGCACTACGGTAGCGCCCTCCAATCGGGCGCGCAGTACCGCCAGGTCGCGGCCGTGGTAACGGGGGGCGTTTTCCTGCTTGTATGAGGAGTCGTGCTCTTCATCGACTATGATGAGACCGAGCTTCTGCACCGGGGCAAAGAGGGCGGAGCGAGGGCCGATGGCGATTCGCGCACGCCCGCGGTGGATAGCGTGCCATTCATCGAAACGCTCCCCATCGCTCATGGCGCTGTGCAGAATGGCCACGGCTCCGGGCGTGTCGGCAAAGCGGCTCTTGAAGCGCGCCATTGTCTGCGGTGTGAGCGATATTTCCGGCACCAGTATCAGCACCCCGCGCCCGCTCTTCATGACGTGGGCGGCAGCCTGCAGGTAGACCTCCGTCTTCCCGGAGCCGGTGACCCCTTGCAGCAGCATGGGTTTGCTTTCGGAGCCGCTGTCGTAAGCGGCGATGATGGCGGCGAGAGCGGCAGCCTGTTCCTCATTGAGCGCCAGCGGGGCAGATGGGGCGAACTCCTCGTTGCCGGCGGGGTCACGGTGGACGGCTTCTTCCTCTATGCGTATGTAGCCCTTGCTTTCGAGAGAACGGCAGGCGGGCAGGGCCGCCGTGCCGCCCAGGTCGGCCAGGGGTTCGCGCTTGCTCTCGCCGTTGTGCAGGTAGCGCAGCACAGCGGCCTGGCGCGGAGCCCGTGCATTGATTTTGTTGAGTTCGTCGTCATCCGGCCACTTCAGCAGCACGGCAACCTTGCGCGTTTTCTCCTCGTGGCGCTCGCGACGAACCGGCTCGGGCACAATACAGCGAATCATCTGCTCCACCGGTACGGCGTAGTAACGCGCGGCCCACTCGGCCAAATCCATCAATTCGGGGCTGACAGCCGGGGTGTCATCTATCAGGCGCGTCAGTGGCTTGAGGCGGTGCCCCCACTCGGAATCCGGCGAAACCAGGTTGATGACCGTTCCCGTGGTCGAGCGGCTGCGCAGCGGTACCTCCACCCGGCTGCCGCGTGTCACCCCCTGCATGCCGTCGGGTATGGCGTAGTCGAGCACCATGTCGTTGAGCCCATCCACCAGCACTCGGGCGGCGGGACGCACGGTAACATCCTGAAACAGGGCCTGCTGCATGGCCTGATAGATGGTGGGCTGCGTTGCGCTCAACTATCTTCTTCCAGTTCTTCGCGGGAGAGTATATGCACGATTACCTTGGCACCTGCTTTCTCACCGGCGGCTTTGGCCAGCGAGCGGATGGCCGAGGCGGTCATGCCGTTGCGGCCGATGATGCGTGCAATGTCCACCGGCTCCAGCACCAGGCGAAGGCGCAGCAGGCGCTCTTCTTCGTTGGCGGCTACACGCAGCTGAGCCTTATCAGGGTGCTTGATAAGCGGGCTGACAACGGCGAGAAGGTATTTGCTGATGGATTCGGTGAGCTTCTGCATGAGGTGGGTATGAACTGTTGAGTGTATGATATGCTAAATCGCTCACGCTGTCAAGTACCCACTGCGTCTATACAGGGCAGCGGCTTTCGCTCGAATGGCGCTAACAGGAACATAGCGCACGCAGGGGGAAGCGGAATACACATAAAAGCCGCGGTTCTGAGAACCGCGGCTCGGGTAAAAAGATGGATAGGGAGGTGCGCTATCAGCGGCTGCCGGGGGTACCCATGTTCACCTGGCTGCTGCGCAGGGGGAACATCAGCATGTAACCACCCTGAGCAATCACAGCGTTGGAAATGGTGGAGCGCTCGTTGAAGCTGTAGCTGATGTAGAAGGCCTTACCGTCAGTGTTGCGGGATATGCGGATGGTCTCTTTCATCTTGGACAGAGAGTCCTCTTTTTCCAGCGTCCACTCCTGACCGGTCTGAGCACCGTAGATGTTGTCATCCGTTGCCTGATATTCCTTTGCCGTGAGCTCGCCGTTGTTGGAAATCCACACATTTTTGGCGGAATCATACGAAAGCGCGCTGATCGTCAGCGGAGCGGTGCGCTTGGTCTGGGGGTCGGCCGTCAGGGAAAGAACAGCCCACTTGTTTTCACCCTCGCTCTTCAGGCCCACAGCCACCTCGCGGGCGGGTACAATCTTTACTTTCTTCCACTCGGCGCGGTACTTGTCGTAATCATCTTTATTGGGCCAGAGCTTGGCATCATATGCGATGAGGGTCAGCGGGTCATAGCTTTCCATGAAGGCTTTCTGCTCTTCAGGAGTGAGCTTTTGCAGGCGGGTGAGCAGCTCCTGCTGCATCTTGATGAACTCAGGGCTGAACTGAGGGGTAACGGCTGCGCCGGTTTTCATGGTGGCGTTTGTCGGCAGCAGTCCCTGCAGCACGGCATTCTCAGCCCCGTATACAGGGTTCACCAGCGCCGGAACTGCCATCAGTGCAAGAATGGTATAAAGTGCTTTCATGTCTGTGACTGTTAATCTATCATTGTTTTTTTTACTTGGCAAGCACGAAATTTCGTGGTAATGTCATGCACGTATGAAGGCCGTGATGATTAAGCCACTGAAAACATTAGTTATTTGCGCGCTGGTGAGTGTGCTGGCGGTTGCTTGCCAGTCCCCTACGCCGGCCTCGCGCATTGCGGCTCACTCTGCTATGTTCAGCCAACTGCCCGTGGCGCAGCAGGCGCTGGTACAGCAGGGTAAAATATGTGAGGGAATGGGGGAAGATGCCGTATTCCTGGCATGGGGGCGCCCGGATTCTCCGCCCCTGGTCGGGCAGGTGAACGGCAAGAAAATAGCCCGCTGGGTCTACAAAGGTTACGAGCCTGTCACCGTCATGAATAATTCACCGTACCCGGCCTGGGGTCCCTATGGGTGGTATGGTTACGGCTGGCCGACCACATCCACCGCCTACATCCCCCGCAATGTCGCCTATGTCGAGTTCGTGAACGGCAAAGTGTCCGCCTGGGCCAGTAGCAAACCTGCTCAAAACTGAACTTTTACTTATGAATAATATCATCGAAAAAGCTGAGATTTATACGCTCAGTACGGATGTGCTCAGCGTGCGTGTGTGCAATATCGGCGCGCGCGTGCTGAGTTTCGACTATGCCGGGGTAGATATGCTTTACGGCCCGAAAACGCCCGAGGAGCTTGCAGCCGACACCTGTTACTGCGGGGCTGTGTGCGGGCGCGTGGCTAACCGTATTGCCGGCGGGAGTTTCGAGCTTGATGGTCGGCAGTACTCCCTGGCTGTCAACAATGGGCCGAACCATCTGCACGGCGGCAACATCGGTTTCTCCGATATTCCCTGGGTTGTGGAGAGCGCTACACCGACTCAGCTGGTGCTCACACTGTGCTCGCCCGATGGCGATGAGGGCTACCCGGGCACGGTGAACGTGCGTGCAATCTATTCTGTCGAGGGGAATGCGCTCACTCTTGAGCTTCAGGCTACGACAGATGCGCCCACGCTGCTCAACCTCACCAATCACGCGTACTGGAACCTCAATGGCAGCGGCACGATGGATGACCACCTGTTACAGGTGAATGCCACGGCCTACACCCCCATGGTGGCCAACATTCCCACCGGTGCCATTCTGCCGGTGCAGGGCACGCTGTATGACCTGACGGCGCCCGCCTGTTTGGGTGAGCGCAATGCCCCCGAGGCCATTGCCGGCGGGTACGATGACAACTACGTTCTGCCCGCCACCCCCGGGGTGAAAGAGGTCGCTGTGCTCACGAATGGCAAAAACACCTTGAAACTTGCGACAGATGCTCCCGGCCTGCAGGTCTACACCGGCGATTACCTGCCCCTCAAGCGAGGCGGCGTGGCGCTCGAAGCCCAGAATTACCCGGATTCCCCCCACAATCCGCATTTCCCCACCATCGAACTGCGCCCCGGGCAGGTATACGCCCG
>JAZRKM010000127.1:0-13020 GCA_045646325.1 Akkermansia sp.
TCCCACCGGTGCCATTCTGCCGGTGCAGGGCACGCTGTATGACCTGACGGCGCCCGCCTGTTTGGGTGAGCGCAATGCGCCCGAGGCCATTGCCGGCGGGTACGATGACAACTACGTTCTGCCCACCACCCCCGGGGTGAAAGAGGTCGCTGTGCTCACGAATGGCCGGCGTACCCTGAAACTTGCGACAGATGCTCCCGGCCTGCAGGTTTACACCGGCGATTACCTGCCCCTCAAGCGAGGCGGCGTGGCGCTCGAAGCCCAGAATTACCCGGATTCCCCCCACAATCCGCATTTCCCTACCATCGAACTGCGCCCCGGGCAGGTATACGCCCGTACGATTCGCTGGTCTGCGGAATAATTCCGGCTTTTAACGATTCCTTACAATACATTATCGCAGAGGGCGGTTTATATCGCTCTCTGCGTTGTTGTTGGGGCCTGCCGGACTTGGGTAAATTACTCCGGTTGGCGCACTTCGGCAATGTATTCTTTCACCGCGCGGGTGATTTCGCCGGCGATGTTGGCTTTCGGCCGGGCAAATGAGGGGGTAAACCAGGGGTAGCCGCCTACCAAATCGTGGAACACGGCGACCTCGCCATCACAGGTGCCACGCCCGGCACCGATACCGATGGTGATGATGGGGCATGCCTCGGTAATCGCCTTGGCGACGCTGTGCTTGGTACACTCAATGACTACGGAGAAGGCCCCGGCACGCACCACGGCCTCCATGTCGCGCATGAGGGCGGCAGCCTCTTCATCCGTCTTGCCACGCATGCGGTAACCGCCGTCTTCTTTTACCTTCTGCGGCAGCAGGCCGATGTGCCCCTGCACGGGAATGCCCGCCTGCGTGATCGCGCGAATCTGCGCTTCCATGGCGGCTCCGCCCTCGAGCTTGACGGCATCTGCCCCCACGGCCATGAGCGCGCGGGCGGTTTCGAGTGCCTGCTCAGGGGTGTCGTAGGTGTGAATCGGCATGTCAGCAATCACCACCGCGTGTTGCGCTGCGCGTGTCACGGCTTCCACATGGTGCAGCATGTGAGCCAGGGTCACATGGGTGGTGTCGGGGTAGCCCAGCATCATCATACCCAGAGAGTCGCCCACGAGTATCATATCCACCCCGGCTTCATCGACCAGACGGGCAGTGGGGTAATCGTAAGCAGTCAGTTCCGAAACGGGGGTATGCCCCTTGCGGGCAATGATGGCAGCAATTTTACTGTTCATGGTCTGGCAGTTACAGGTCAAAGGGTGTTACTGTCGGTCGCTCGGCGGGCAGGGTGGCCAGCAGCTCGCTGACGGTGAGAGCCTGCCCCGGCAGGCGAAGCTGCGGGTCAATGTCGCAGAGGGGGCGCAGCACGAACTCCCGCACGTGGGCACGGGGGTGAGGCAGTGTAAGCTCGGGGGTGTTCAGCACGCTGTCATCGTAGCAGATGACATCGATATCGCAGGTGCGCGGGGCACCGTATTCGCCGCTACGCTTGCGCCCCAACGCCTGCTCGATGTTTTGGCAAATCTCCAGCACCTGCTGCGGGGGGTGGTTCGTACTGACTGCCACGCAGGCATTCAGAAACAGCGGTGAGCCGGGCGGACAGCCTACCGGTTCGGTTTCGTAGAGCTGCGAGAGCCGCAAGCCGCCGAAGGCCTCCGCCAGACCGTCGCAGGCGCTTTCCAGCGTAGCGAGACGGTCACCGGTGTTGGAACCCAGCGACAGAAACACTGTGTGAGGGTCGCTCATCTTAATCGGTGAAGCCCAGTACGTCCTGCATGGAGTAGAGCCCGGCGGGCTTGTCTGCCAGCCAGAGGGCGGCGCGCACAGCCCCGCCGGCGAATGTCATGCGGCTGGAGGCCTTGTGAGTGAGCTCCACGCGCTCGCCATCGGTGGCATACATGACGGTGTGGTCGCCCACCACGTCACCGCCACGCATGGAGTGCATGCCAATCTGGGCCTGCGGGCGGGCGCCTACCAGCCCATTGCGGCCGTGCATCACATCTTTCTCGTAATCAAGACCGGTTACATCGCACACCACCTCAGCCAGCGTACGGGCGGTACCGCTGGGGGCATCGAGCTTGTGGTGGTGGTGCATTTCGATGATTTCGATATCGTAATCCTTCAGGATGGCGGTCGCTTTGCGGGTGAGCCAGAAAAGGGTGTTCACGCCCACGGAGTAGTTGCTGGCGAAAACGATGGGAATCTGCTTAGCGGCTTCGGCAATGGCGGCGCGCTCCTCAGCGGTGTGACCCGTGGTGCCGATAACCAGCGGCTTGCCCTGCGCGATGGCGGTGGCCAGCAGCTCAGGGGTGAAACCGTGGAAGGAGAAGTCGATGGCGATATCCGCCTGCTGCATGGCAGCGGCGATATCCTGGCCCACATCGTGCGTGCTGCCCATCTCGGTGGCGGGGTTAAGCTCTACAGCCTGTTTCACCGCCTGACCCATGCGACCGGAAATACCTGTGACAAGAATTTTCATAGTTCTGATTTACAGAAGGTTATAGTCCTTGAGGAGTGCGGTAAGCTCAGCGTGCTTAGACTCAGCCAGTGCCACGAGGGGCATGCGGATTTCCCAGCTCATGTCACCGCGCAGCGCCATGGCTGCCTTTACCGGTACGGGGTTGCCATCCAGGCTCATCAGCCCCTTCATCAGCGGGTAATACTTCTTCTGCAGCTCCAGTGCCTTCTTGCCATCGCCGGAGAGGGCGGCATCCACCAGCGCCTTCATTTCGGCGGGGGCTACATTGGAGGTTACGGACACCAGACCCACGGCACCGCAGGAGATAAAGGGCACGGTCAGACCATCGTCACCGCTCAGAATAGCGAAGTCTTCCGGCAGGGCCTGTACAAGCTGGTTCACGCGCTCCACGCTGCCGCCTGCTTCTTTGATAGCCACGATGTTCGGGCAGTCCTGAGCCAGACGAGCCACGGTGTCCACCGCGATTTCGATACCGCTGCGACCGGGAATGCTGTAGAGGAGGATGGGCAGGGAGGTGGCATCTGCAATCGCCTTGAAGTGGCGGTACACGCCTTCCTGACTGGGCTTGTTGTAGTAGGGGCAGACCTGCAGGGTGCCGTCAGCGCCCATGGCCTCGGCCTCGCGGGTCATTTCGATAGCCTCGATGGTGCTGTTGGAACCGGTACCGGCAATAACCTGGCAGCGCCCGGCGGCGTATTCAATGGCCAGACGGATGACCTCCATGTGCTCTTTGTGGCTCAGGGTGGGGCTTTCGCCGGTAGTGCCGACGGGCACGATGCCGTCTACACCGCCGGCAATCTGAGCTTCCACCAGGGCTTTCAGGGCCTCGGTGTCGATTTGATTATCTTTGAAAGGGGTGACAATAGCTGTGTAAAGTCCGTGGTACTTCATAACGTTCGCACATATTCTAGCACATTTTGCTGAAAAGTCACGCCTTTTTGCAGCAAATTCTCCGCCGAATCACTCAAACTCCCAATCCGTTGGCTCTTGCACAACCGAAATGTGAGGTAAATCCTCAATCATATTTGCTGTTTTTCACGGTCGCAGTTCGGAACGCATGGCGGCAATTTGAGCGGCGGCTTCGGCGTCGCTGAGTGTATGGTGATGGTCAGGGGGAGGGGGTGGGGCTTGCTCGGCGGCAAGCCGACGTGCAGTAGCAGCCTGTTTTCGGCGGCGAATGTCGTCGTCGCGGCACCAGTTGGCGGCGTGTTGCAGTACGTCCGGCAGGTTGCGGAAGAAGTGCTCAAGGCTGTCGGGACGATAGGTCGGCACCTTGGCCGCTGCGTAGTAGCGCTGCAGCTGCAGGCAGGTGCCGGGGTCGAGCGGTACGAGCCGGCAGGCTTGCCGGGCCTCGGTTTCCACCAGGTGGGGCAAAGGCGCGTCGAGATTGAGGCGTTTCAACATGGGAATGGCCGGGGCCAGGCTTTGCAGCCAGCGGCCAAAGCCCGCTGGCTCCGGGCCGTTTATCGGCGGGGGCGGGCTCTGCACCACCGGGGCCGCTTGATACACCGTGGTACTAAGCTCCCCCTTGTTTATTATATCTTCTTTTTTCTTTTCTTTTCTGGTCACGATTTTGTCACGCTCCGAGCGTGACACAGGTGTGACAGGTGCAGGCGGGGGCGGCGTGACAGCTTGGTACTGAGGCTCCGCAGCGGCTATTTTCAGGCGGTGGTTGCGCTGGCGGCGTGCATCCAGGGCGCGCTGTTTGGCACTTCGGCCGCAGTGCAGATCGAAGTTGGTGGCAACCAGGCAGCCGTCTTCATCGAGTACAGCCCAGCCGATTTTGCAGAGAGCCAGGCCGCTGCCGGGTTCGTTGAGTTCATCGTCGACCTGCTCCGGGAGCATGCGGGTGACTCCATCGGTGGTGTTTTCATCTATCCAGCACAGCCAACGCGTGGCAATACCCAGGGCGTGGTTGATTTTTATCTTCAATAAGTGGGTCAGGTTGTGTACTTCGGGAGAGCGAGAGAGAGAATGGTTGATTTTAGTCCAGTCCATGGTTGGTGCTATTTTATGTGGTTGTTACAGGTAAAACTTTGTTATGTCTTTCCTATATCACACTTTTTGCACTCAGACAATCACAAACAGGGCTTCGCGGCGACGTTACCCTCCGCAGCGATTCAGCAGCAACAAGTAAGGCGGCTCGCGCCGAATACGGGAGCCGCCTTACGTTAAAGCCGTACTGTGTCAAACGGTCAATTTTCCTTCTGCAACATGGCCGCTGCCATGGTGTTGCCGCTGCGGGCGGCGATACGCAGGGCGGTGAGGGCTTTTTCCGTGTCTTTCGGCAGGAGTGTGCCCTGAATCAGGCACATGGCCAGCACGAAGAGCGCCACATGGTCACCGCTCTGGGCGGCGGATTCAAGGTTGGCGATATCTTCGCGGGTTTTGACTTGGGCGAAGTATACACGGGCGAGCTGGTTCTGCGCCTCGGCATGGCCGGCGAAGGCTGCGCGGCGAAGGTGCTCAGCACCTTCTGCTGCCTGGCCGGCCTTGAAGGCGAGGGCTGCCTGCTGGTATTCCTGTTCAGCGTCCATTACTTTTGCGGGGCTGAGAATTCGACCTTGAGGCTGTGAACCTTGCCGTTGAAGCTCTCACCGATGGTCTGCAGGGGCAGAATAAAGGTGGAGCGCAGGCCCTTGGTGCGGTTCTTCCAGCCATCCTCACGGTCTTTGTAGCTCATGAGGGTGAGGGTGCCGATTTCTTTACCGTCCACGAGCAACTGGGTGGACTGAGGCTTGCCGATAAGCTCGATGGTAACCTTTTTGCCTACGGGCAGCTTGCCGCCGAAGGAGAACTCCATCATGTCATTGCGGCGGAAGCCCACGGTGCCATCCTTCATCACGGCGATGAGCTTGCCCTCCGGCCCGCTGAGCAGTACCTGTTCGCTGCCCTCGGGGGCGGCTGCCAGCTCGACCTCTGCGGTCAGGTGGTAGTTCGGGCCGGCGGCTTTCTCGTTGAGCTGCTGGGGCAGGGTGGACGGGGAGACCTGTACCGGGGCATCGCCGGCGCGGACATAGAGCGGGTTCAGGCCGGGAGCCTCGCCGATTTTGTCGGCCAGGGCGCGGTGCTGCTCGAAGGTGCCGGGGTTCTGCTCGGTGCTCCACATGCGCTGGCTGAGCACGTCGGCCGAGGTGCGGAAGATATCCCAGATATCGTACATGCCATAGCCGGAGTGGCGGAGGTCGCACATGTCGTTCCAGATAGCGAAGGTAGCGCCGATGAGGTTCGGGTGACCGGCCGGGATGTGGTAGTTACCCACATAGTTGGGGCGCCAGCTGTTGTACTGGAAGGGGTTATTGAGCGTCGGCCAGTAGTAGCCTGCGAAGGGCACGATGTAGAGGTGACCATCGTTGGTGTTGATGAGCTTGTAGCCGGCATCCATAGCCTCGACAGGGTTCTGCCACTGGCAGCTCCACAGGTTCATTTCCACACCCTCGGCCTCCACCGGCGTCTTGCCGGGTTTGTGGGTCAGGCTGCCCCAGACACGCGGGGTGAAGCCGCGGCTCTTCACGTACTTGAGCAGGCCGTCCGTGTACTTGCGGTAGGCTTCCGCATCGCCGTAGAACTCATCCGCACCCACATGGATGACGCAGCCCTCCAGCGGGGCCTTGCCGGTCTCTGCGTCCGGGAGCAGGTATTCATCCAGCACCTCGGCTACGAACTTGAGGGTTTCGGGGTTGCCGGCGTCGATGTGATCGGAGCGGCGGCCGGGGTTACCCATGGGCCCCTGGTAGATGAGGTCGGGGCGCACCTTGCTGAAGGAGAGCGCGTGGCCGGGGGTGTCGAATTCGGGCACGATGTTCACACCGCGCAGCTTGGCGTAGTCGATAAGCTCGCGGAACTCTTTCTTGGTGAAGAAGACATCCTGTGCGGTGAGCGGTTGTCCGTTCTTGCCGACCATCTTGCTCTCCAGTCGGAAGGCGGTGTAGGCCTCCTTCAGCGGGTCGTGGCCGTCCTTCACATATTCCTCCAGGAAGATGTAGTTGTTATTGATGACGAGGTGCAGGTCGTTCATCTTGTACCAAGCCATGGTGTCGATGGCCTTGCGCAGGTCTTCGAGGGTGTACGGGGTGCGTGCAATGTCGAAGAGCACGCCACGCACCTGATAGCGGGGTACGTCATAGGCATCGCCGCAGGGCACGCTGCCGCCGGTCTGCTTGAGAATTTGCAACAGGGAGCGCGACCCCCACATCAGGCCACGGGCAGAGGAGGCGGTGATGCTCACCTTGTCGGTGGCCACGTTCATTCTGTAGTCCTCGCTTCGGCAATCGCTTTGGCAGCCGTTCATCAGGGCGAGCACGATGTCACCCTGAGCGCTTTCGCTCACGGTTTCAACTTCACAGCCGCATACGGCTTTCAGGTCTGCGGCAATCAGGTCGCGCAATTCATCGGGGCCATCGCAGTACAGCTTAACGGTGCCGCTGACACGGAACTCGCCCTGACCGCCACACCATTGCAGCAGTGCGGGGATGGTCTTCGGCTTGGCGTTGCCCTGTGTGGCAGCGCCTTTCACGACAACCTCGTAATCCTTACTGAAGGCCTCCTTGCCATCCTTCGTTACTTTGTAGTTGACCTTGACGGGGGTGTCGCTAAGCACATGGCTCACCTTACCTTGAGGGTTGATAATCTGCTCGTAGTCAGCGCCCAGGAATTCAACCTGCGCACCGTCAGCGGTGGGAACCGGCAGCGTATCACCGATATTGATAGTGGTGGGGACGCTCAGGCTGTCTGCTATTTGTTTGGCGTCTTGCGCCGAGAGGTTGGTAACAGTCATGGCTGCTAACATCGTGAGGATGGTTTTTGTAGTCATGGTTGGATTGGGATTTTATTTAAAATCGGATTGTTCAATAAAAATGTTAATTTGCTGTTATTTCAATCCACGGCAGGCGATAGGCCGCCGGGGCACAAACAAGCTGAGTATCGAGCTTGAGCTCACGGAGGGTCTGCTGCATGGCGCTGTGAGCCTTTTCGGGGGTATTGCAGTCTTGGCTGATGTGGGCGAGCACGATATGCTGTAGGCCCGGGTGGGCGATTTGGCGCACGAACTCACCTGCCTGTTCGTTGGAAAGGTGCCCCCAGTTGCTCTCGATTCGCTCGATAAGCGCCATGGGGCGGCCGGAGTTGTAGAGCATGTCGTTGTCGTAGTTCGACTCCAGGTAGAGGCCGTGCACGCCGGAGAGCAGGGTATCCATACCGCGCATGATTCGCCCTGTGTCGGTGATATAGCCGAGCTTTACCCCGTTACACTCAAAGAGATAGCCCACGGGGTCAGTGGCATCGTGGCTCACGGCGAAGGGGGTGACGGTGAAAGCCCCGATTGTCACAGGGGTGCCCGGCTCTATGTAGGTGAAACAGGCAGAGGGTGCAGCCATACCGCGCAAATCCTGCCCGAGATAGCGGGTGCAGTATATGCGCAGGCTGTCTTTTTTGGAAAGGATACCCAGACCGCAGGTGTGGTCAGTGTGCTCATGGGTGAAGAGCACGCCTGCGAGGTCGCACACACCCAATCCGCACTCGGCCAGACCCTTGCGAATGCGGGTGGCGCTGATACCGGTATCTACCAGCAAATGGGTGCCACCGCCGGAAATGACGGTGGCATTGCCCTTGCTGCTGCTGGCCAGTGGTGAAATGCGAATCATCACTCAGCCTTAGCGGGTTCCTCGGTACGGCCGGGCAGATTTTCAATAACGAACTCCGGCTTTACGTCCTTCGGGGTCAGCTTATCAAGCGGAATATGCCTGTACTCACCGGTCTGGGCCTGCAGGAAGGCCGTTACGTCCGCTACCAGCGTGGTGTCGGGGGCGGTGCGGGTCTGCGTCTCGAACATGATTCGTACCGCATCTTCCAGCTTATCCACCGTACCGGTGTGGAAGTAGGGAGCTGTCAGCGCGATATTGCGCAGGTTGGGCACGCGGAACATATCCTTGTGCTGCTCCTTCTTGGTGAAGTCCATCAGGCCGAAGGCTCCCTCCGTGTAGCCCTTGGCATGGGCGCGGAGCTTGCCGTGAGTGTTGACATACTCGAAGCTCTGACCGCCGAGGGTGGGGCCTGCGTGGCAGGTGGCGCAGCCGTGGGTCATGAAGGCCTGCATACCCTTGATTTGCTGCGGGGTCATGGCGGAGTCATCTCCCATCAGGTAGCGGTCGAATGCACTGTCAGGCGTGACCAGCGTGCGCTCGAAGGCGGCAATCGCATCGGTAATCGTATCGGCTGTGATGCCTTTTTCGCCGTAAACCAGCGGGAAGAGCACACGGTACTCGGGGTCGTCTGCCAGCTTGCGGGCGATGTCCTTCCAGTCTTCGGGCTTGGCATACCCCATTTCAACAGGGTTGAGGGGCGGGCCACCTGCCTGCTCCTGCAGGTTGGCGGCGCGGCCGGCCCAGAACTGGCGGATGTTGTGCTCGGCGTTGTAGACGGTGGGGGCATTCACGCCACCGAGCTGCGGCTTGCCGTCCGGGCCGGGTACGCCCTCGGATTTGGGCAGATTGTCCGTGCCACCCTTTGTCAGGTCATGGCAGCTGGAGCAAGACACTTCGTTCGTGGTGGACAGGCGGGGGTCATGGAAGAGGCGCTGCCCCAGGTAGACCTTGCCCCAGGCTTTCTGCATGGTGGTGTCATCCGGGCGCGTTGTGGGTTCGGGCAGGCCCCACACGTAGGCAACGTAGTCGACGCTGCTCATGTTGGCCGGGCGGATGGGGGAGAAGGCGCGGCGCAGGGCATCCTTAGCATCATAGTGGTAACGCAGCAAGGCGATATCTGCCGGGGTGAGGTCCGTGCCCGGGTGGGTCATGGTATAGAGCACCGGGGGCATGCTGCGGGTGCGCAGCACGTGGTCCATCTTCAGGAAATCAATGTTGGCCGAGCGTATGCTGCCATCGGGCTCCAGCGTGAACGCGCGCTGAGCGCCCTCGATATCGCGCTTGACCTGCCCCAGGGAGAAAAGGTTGCGCCAGCCGTTGAAGGCGGGGGTGGCACCGTGACAGTCGGCACATTTGCTCTGCAACAGGGCATTGGCCATGGCTTTTGCCTGTTGGGGGGATGTCGGCACGGGCAGCTCACTCTTGTGCTCGCCACCCGGCAGCAGTATAGCCGAGAATACTCCCGCCACGCCGATGGTGACTACGGCGGCGGATATGCCGAAAAGGTATGGGGTGATTTTCTTGTTCATAAGCCTCGGAGGGATGTCTATGCTGCTATTCTACCATCTTTTTGTGTGATGACAAGCAGGAAATGCGACCACTGTCAGTTCATCAGCCAGCGAAGCAGGGCGCAAACGAGTATTGCCACGATAAATGCGGCCAAATTAATGCGATTCCGGCGCTTTTGCTCCTGCTTGCGCTGCATGTCGGCAAAAGCGGGTGCGTGTTTTTGCGCCTGTTCGATGAGGGCGCTCTCACCGCTTTCAAGGGCCAGGCGGCTGAAAAGAGCACCGCCGTCGCCGTTCATTTCCGTGGTGGCTCCGGCGTCCAGCAGGGTTTGAACACAGTTGATGTGCCCGAACATCATGGCGCGCAGCAGGGGCGTGTCGCCCGTTTTCGTGCGCAGATTGACATCCAGCCCCAGCTTGAGCAGCGCGCGCAGGTTGCCGTCATGCCCGCTCATGGCAGCATAATGCAGGGGCGTGGCGGCCTGTTCACCCACCAACGGGCAGAGCTCTGCGCCGGAATTGACCAGCAGGTTAAGCAGGTCGGGGTTGTCTGAGTAGTAGGCAGCCCGGCTCAGCGGGGTCATGCCGTCAGCCTCGCGGGCATTCACATCTGCACCGGCCTGCAGCAGCTTGCGTACCAATTCGGTATTGCCGGCCATGGCGGCGAAATGGAGAACTGTTTCGCCCTCGGCTGCGGTGGCCAGCATGTCAGCCCCGTGTGCTATCAACAAATCGGCCACGGCTGTGGGCGCATAGAGTGCAGCCAGGTGCAGGGGGGTGAAGCCCAGCTTTGTGCAAGCGTTGACGTCAGCCCCGGCATCGAGCATGACCGCCACGGGTTCCGTGGCCTGTTCGGGGGTGGTTTCGTAGCCGCGCTTGAAGGCGGCGAACGCGTTGCCGCGCAGGTCTGCGGCTGCATCATGCAAGGGGGTGTAGCCCTGGTCATCGGTGGCGTGAACATCGGCCCCGCCATCCAGCAGGCGGCGGATGAGTTTCACCTGCGATTTCTTGAGCGTCCACGCCCCGGCAAAGTGGAGCATGGTCAGGTTCGTGCGCTTCAGGTATTCCCCGGGGCGACCGGGATAATCATCCGCATGCGAGGGGATTCGGGTCAGGGGGCTGAGTCCGTTGCTCAGCAGGGTGCTGACACGTGCGTAGCTGCTGCTGCTGAGGGCAGCGCTGAGTTCCTGAAGCGTTTTGCTGTCTGTTTCGCTCATCTGTACAAGGTGCTTGTTCTGCCGCCTATCTTACCACACTCTCAGGGTGGATGTGAAGCTAAATAATCGGCATGGCACTCGGCCTGGGGTCTGTTTCAGATTTGCTGGTAGAAAGAATGTCCGGTTTTGTGCTTTCGTTGGAGTCGTAGGAAGTAAACCTGACGTAATTTCAAGAACAGATACCGCACATCAAACAACCCGCACGCTTTTGCCTGTATCCGTTTGATGGCAGCGTTAGCCGATTCTATTCGTGCCGAGTTTATCCTGTAGCGAATGCCATTTATCACCTCGTTAAACTGCTCACTGATTTTTCTTGCAAAGCCTCTTAATGTTTTGACTTTGCTTTTCATACACATCTTTATCCAGAGAATCAGTCGTAGGGTTGCAGCATTTACATCTCGTGTCTGGAATATCTGCCTGAATTGTTCTTTGAGCAGGTAACCTATATACAGATCGCGATTCAAGATGCTAAGCTCTTTCAAGGTTTGCCTTGCGTTTTGGTTGATGTTCTCTCTGCCTCTGAGCAACACGTAGCGCTTTCCTTTCATGAATTGCTCGAGAGTATAAGAGGGGTGTTTCA
Source organism: Akkermansia sp. (assembly GCA_045646325.1). Lineage (GTDB taxonomy): Bacteria > Verrucomicrobiota > Verrucomicrobiia > Verrucomicrobiales > Akkermansiaceae > Akkermansia. Next base: position 11,413 of record JAZRKM010000127.1, read on the forward strand.
TCGTAAAACGTCGGATTTTATCAAGCACCTGATTCATGCTACTGACTAAGTGATAAGCATCATAACAAACCTTGATGTGCGGTAAGTGTTTGATAGCTGCAGCTCTGTAAGCATTGGAACGATCGATGCCAAGGTATTTGATTTTACTTCTCTCCTTCTCATCAAATCGGTTGAAGAAATCATCAAGGCAGCGGCTGTTCCTACCCCTTACCATTTCCAAAGGCTCACCTGTTGTAGCATTCAGGCAAACGGTTACAAAGCCCTGACTGGAGCCAAGGAACTTTTCATCTATCAATACGCCTTTCACATCCGTCATCTTCGGTTTAGGAATATCATTTTCAAGTACTTCCTTATCAATGCGGAGTATAGTTGTGTAACAAATGGAATATTCTTCTTCAAGGAACCGGGCTGGTGTATGCACGAGAAAGCGAGAAAGAAGTCTCATCAGCCTCCAGGTGTAGCCATAGGATGGATGGCAGCTTTCAGGTCGCAAAGTGAGGTACCGCTTGCAGCAAACACAATATCCTTGCATCGTATCGACGTACAGCATGACATCTTTGTCTGCAATAGGCAAATCACGCACGCAAATCTCTCTTATAGAGTGAGTCTTGAGTATTGTGCGACACTTGGAACAACAAAAATTGTATCTATGGTCAATTGTAAGCTTGACCTCAACACGATTATGGTGGACAATAGCTCTGGTGGCAGTCCAGCCCTTCTGCTTGTATATTTCTTTTATCATAAACTCTTTGTAACGGGTGTTACAAAGACAAGCAAGTCTGGATTGCCACCTTTTTTGTCATCAAAGGGCTACTTGGGCATCAGCAAATCTGAAACAGACCCCTCGGCCTGTACCGGGGGTATGCTGCATATTTTGCTTTATCTCTGCCAAAAAAGTAGGTAATATAAGGGCATGACGACTGAAAACGCGGAGGGCAGCATACGCATACGCGGCGCTAAAGAACATAATCTCAAGGGAATCGATGTTGATATTCCGCTGGGAGGAATCACCGTGGTGACAGGCCCGAGCGGCAGCGGGAAGACATCGCTGGCCATGAGCACGCTCTACGCGGAAGGACAGCGGCGATATGTGGAGACATTCTCGCCCTATGTGCGTCAGTTCATGGATCGCATGGACCGCCCGAATGTCGAGGCGGTGGAGAATGTGCCGCCGGCTGTTGCCCTGGGGCAGCGAAACTCTGTCAAGAATTCGCGCTCAACCGTGGGTACCATGACAGGTATCAATGAATACCTGAAACTCATCTACTCCCGCCTGGCCGTAGGGCGTGACTCCGCCGGGCGTGTTGTGCGCCCGGCTACCCCCCGTGGCGTGGCGGAACAGTTGTTGGCGGAGAGTGAGGGCGGCGAGGTGCTGGTGTGTTTTGCTGTGCGCCCTGTGGGTACTTTTGAGGAAATGGTGCAGGCTCTGCAGGGGCAGGGGTACTTGCGCGTGTATTGTGAGGGCGACGTGTTGCGCCTGGACTGTGCGACGGAAGCTCAGTTGGGTATGGAGCGCTGGCTGGTGCTGCAGGACCGTGTGAAACTGAGGGCGGAGTCAACCCCGCGCCTCACCGAGGCCATTGAAACAGGCCTGCGTCTGGGGCAGGA
>JAZRKM010000128.1:0-3361 GCA_045646325.1 Akkermansia sp.
GCCGCCGGCAGCGGCCGGTGAAATTGTGGGCGTACCGCCCACAGTGAAATTATGCACCCTACGGGCGCATATTGAAATTGGCTGCTGTTGCAGCCATTGAAATTGCCGCCTGACGGCGGCAGTTCATGTGGGGTTATGCCCGGCGCAGGGTGAAGGGAGTCAGCCCGCTGGCCAGCGGCGGCACCTCACCATTCAGGTAACTGAGTACCTTGTATATGAGCAGCGAGGTTTTGTGGCTGAAGCGCGGGTCGACCGTGAGCAGGTAGTTCATCAGCACCCAGGCGGGGGTCAGACCGTTGCGGTACTGCTCGGCCTGCACGTGGAAGGAGCGCAACCCCTGTGCATAGAGCGCCTGCAATTCATCGCGCGATAACGTGTTGCCCGGGGCAGCAGGCGGAGCCAGCAAGGCAGCGTTTTGCTCGCTGAGCTGCACCTTGTAGTTGAAATCGTACGGGCGCACGCGCATTTGTGCCAACAGCAGCAGCACCTGTGCATGCGCTGCACGGCTGCCGCGGCGGCAAAGGTCATTCACCACAACCGTGCAGCGCTCAGGGGCACTGATGGCAGGCAGCACTCCTTCCCTGCGCAGACTGCCGGGGTAGAGCTGAACCTCGTGGTAAACCTGCAGCAGGCGGTTGATGAAGTCGGCATCCGGCTCCCCCTGTTCACAAACACTGCGGTTCATGTGGGCTATCAGCCGCAATTTCGGGAATTGACGCCGCAGCACAAACGCCACGCGGTCATCGGCCACGGCAACGGAGTTCAGCCCCGTGGGGTTATGGCGCAACAATTCATCGACCATGTACAGGCCGAAGCCATCCTCCAGCATGGCCTTGGGCACATAGGGATTATCAAAATTCAGACAAAGGGGCTGGTTCAGGCGGTCAGTCTCCCCCAGCAAGCGCATGTAAGCCGTCGGGGTGGTCATGGAGCGCTGCACCGTCCAATCAAGCGACCAGGCACAGGCCGGGTTCAGGTGCAAAGCTCGCAGGCTGCGTATACCCTTCATCTCCTTGGCCATACCCTCACAGAGCTGCAACATGGTATAACCGTGCAGCAGGCCGCCACCCACACTCCATGCGGCGTGGGGAAGGAAATCTTGTGTCAGGAAATCAGTGTTCATGCCTCAGTCGTGAGCGGGGTGAAACTTTCAAGGAAGGCGGTGGACAGGTTCAGCCACAGCGGGTCGGCGCTGCCGGCAGCAGGCAGCATGAAGCGCAGCAGGTCATTGATGAGCGGCAGGGCATTCGGGTGGGCACGCCCCTGCAGCTTGAACTTACGGAACCCCATATCATACAAGCGGTCAATTTCAGGTGTGCTGAGCGCCGCCACCCCTACGCGCGGATCGGTGAGCATGGCGGGCAGATTACTGCAGCCATTGCGCTCAAGCGCCTTGTAGAATTTGGAGGTATCGTAACCATCTATGTCGTATGCCTGCTCGGCCATCGTAGTGTAATGATAGGCACGCATGGGGCAGTTGCGCATACAATATTCGTTCAATATAAGTTCATAGCGCCCCTTATCCTCCAGCTTTTCCAGCAAATCCCAATTCACCACATCATCCGGGTGAATCATCACCTTGTCGTAGCGCTCCGCCAGGCGCAGGTAGGAATCGAGCTTCCCCTTGCCGCCATCGCAGGTAATACGCAGAATGGAAGACACCGTTCCGAGCTGCGGGTAATTCGTCTTCACGTGGGCGTAGAGCGGCTCGGAGCCGATGATGACGGCATGGCGCACGCGGGGCGTGGACTGAGCGGCGAAGAAACTCAGCAGGCGGTTGCCGAGCACATTCTTCATATCTTCTTCACGCAACAGGGGATTGGTGAATGTGAGGTCCACGGGAATGCCGCGCTTCACATAACCGGCGGCGGCGGTGTTGATTTCCGTTTCACTGCGCTGCAGCATGCTCAGCACTCGCCCGCAGTTCCAGCGGAACAGCGGTGAACCATGTACAACAGCAAAGGGCGCATACCCCAGCTGAGCCCGACAAAAATCATGAAAATGCATCAGCACGGCATCTTTCGCAAACGCTCCCGAGACATCCCACTCAGCCTCAGGCCACCTCATTTTGTCGCGCATGTTCGTCATTACCCTGACAATCTACCATCCCGTGGCTCGAAGGTCAAGAGGGAATTCCGGCAGAGGCCGGTTTAAAATTCTCTTGCCACAAGGCAAAGAATATGCTAGAGTTCTGCGGAAAGAACTCTGACGCTGAAACGAAACCATGGCTAGACTGCACTTCAACCAACAAACCGGCGGCAAATCCCTGCCCCCGGGAACCATGTTGAAACATTACTGCATCGACAGCACATACAAACAGGGAAAACACGCCATCACCTACCTGGCGAAGGACAGCAACACCGGGTGTGACGTGTTAATTAAAGAGCACCTGCCGGCAGCGATTGCCCAACGGAGCGCAGCTACCCTACAGGTTGAGCCCGGTGCAACGGGACAGAGGTTCGGTGAAACGCTGGAGTCATTTCGCAGCGAGGCTGCACAGCTCATGCAGCTCAAACACCCCTGCATCACACCGGTGACTGACAGTTTCAGCACCCTGGGTACAGCGTATTATGTCATGCCGGTCATACCCGGGCAGGAACTGAGCCGGGAGTTCACCTCGCCGGGGCAACTCAACGAGCCCCGGTTGCTGGCCCTGCTCCGGCAGCTGCTCAGTGCCTTGGACTACCTGCACAGCAACCACATGCTCTACTGCAACCTGAGCCCGGAAAGTATACACATCACCCCCGAAGGCACCCCCGTGCTCACTGACTTTGCACCCGCGCAAGAGTCCGCCGGAGCCTCCCGCATAGGCAGTAAAATCACCACCACGTCCTACCGGGCGCCCGAGCAACTCAGCGGCAAAAAATGCGCCGAGGTTCGCAGTGACATCTACGCTCTGGCAGCCACCTGCCACTACCTGATAACCGGCCGTAACCCTGAAGATACCATTCAACGCATGCTCGACCCCGAATCTACGCCCCCCTTGCGGGAGCGTAGCGATTTGCAGGGGCGTTTCTCCGGTGAGCTGCTTGCGAGTATCGACAAAGGGTATGCCCTGCGGGCGGCAGATCGCTGGCAGAGCGCGGCCGAGTGGCTCAAAGCCCTCGGCGGTGCCCCCATGCCGGTGACACCGGCCAAGCAACAGCCCGCACAACCGGCACCTGCCCTCGCCACGCCCGAACTTGCTACCGTCTGCATCGAACCGGTGCGACTCCCCGCCCGGGGAACCGGCGCGGCAACACCGCGCCCACAGCCCGCTACCGCTGAGCCCCTGCCGCCCCTCCCGCCGGCTCCGTCTGTTCCGGCAGCTCCGCCTGTTCCACCGGCTGCGTCTGTTCCGCCGACTCCGTCTGTTCCGCCG
>JAZRKM010000129.1:0-11961 GCA_045646325.1 Akkermansia sp.
CCAATTACGGCTCGATTCGTACGTCGCGCTCAGCTCCGGAGTGTGGCGATAGATATCAATGACTTCCTGCGCTTGCTCCGGTTGCAGATACTCAAGTGAGCACTCAGCATGAAGCGGTGCTACGGCCACCGCCGCAAGGCAGAGGGCTGTGGTGGCAAGGATTTTACGGAACGGGGGCATGGTCATAGGTGATTATTTGGAAGAATACTTGCGTAATAATGCCACTTCGCTCTCGCTCAAACCAATTTCAAGCGGTATCCCATGCCCCATTACCTTCCACGGGGGCAGGAAATAAAAAATGTTAACATCTCCGGATTCCTTTCTCAACGGAAAACGCCAAAAAGCGGCGCCTTCCGTATCAACAAGGTCCACATACAATGCAACATTTTCTTCTTCGCGTGACATCAGCTCCCCGCCGGCGTATTCCACAGAACTGGCAATTTTCACCAGATTACGCAAGTCATCCGCAAATTCCTGAACTTCCGGTCGATTCATGGATGGCTCCAATATGACTTTCCCTTGTTTGTCCACAAATCTCACGGCGGCAACCTCGGGTACAGTAAAGGAGTAACAAACGTATGATGCTTGCTGCTGACATTGTACCGTCAGCCACCAGCAAGCATTACACGAGCAAAGCCCCACCGCCGCAAGGCACAGGGCTGTGGTGGCAAGGATTCTGGGGATGGAGGGCATGCGTGATTAAATCTCCTTTGTTGTCTGTTGTGGCGAAGTTTTAATGAGGCAAGTCAGTATGAAAGATGCCACTCCTGAAATGGCAGATGCAGTCAATGCCGCTGCGGCAATAAGGCCGTGCTCTATACCATCATCTTCCAATTCATCAAACGCCTCACGCAGTACCCGTATTTGTTCATCCGGCTGCATGGTATACAAAACACCATCCAGCATAGCGATATCCGTTATTTCCCACAGCAGGCAAAACCCCGCACCCATGCCGGTAAGGATACCACCTACCGTGAGCAATTGCAGAACAAGCGCTGCGTTTTTCTTTGTTAAGAGTTTCATTCTCTGTCTCCTTTACTTATGATAATACATCCCGGCACCGAATCCGCAACAAAAAATTGCGAAAAGTGCAGATTTTCTAATAAATAGACGCTCGCGGCGGGCATTTTGTTGCGAGTTTCCTGCAATTTTGTTGCCGATGGCGCGAAAAACTGAGCCAAAAGCCGAGGATTTGCTCGAAGTGGAGCCCTTGGACTGCCGGGAGCGGGGCATGGTCTTGCGGGTGGTGTTTTGTGCGTTGTTTACAGTTCAGCCAGTATCTTGAGGAACTCGCTCATGGGGTAAGCCCCGGTCATGCTGATATCCTTGTCTTGGAACACGAGGAAATAGCGATACCCCGGCCCGGCTTGTTCCTGCCACGCTCTGCCCAAGTGCAGCTTGGCCAGTGTCTCCTCATTGGCCAGATGGTCGCCCTTGGTCTCGATGATGACTATCTTCCCGGAGCGCGTCCGCACGATAAAATCCGGATAGTGATTGATAAAGCCATTGATGGCGAAACCCGTTCGCGCGATATTGCGATGCCACCACCGGATATTGGGTAAGCCGGTGATTGACTGAATGAGCTCCGTCTCGAACTTGTTGCCGGATTCCTCAGCCTCGTACAGACTCTTGTCGTAGATGGCAGTGCTGTCGATGGGCGAGATGCTGGCCGGGAAGCTGTAGGACGGGCGGCACAGAATGCGTCCGGTGGTCAAGCGGGCAGAATAAATAGAAACGCCCCCGGTGACTAGGCGGGAGCGTTTCAGGAGAATTGTTTATCAGAACTACCGTTTCCTGATGACCTCATTATAGGACTTTTCGTTAAAAAGTCAATGTTTTGTTTTGAAAAAATCCTTTTGATGTATGAATGGAGGTGCCCGGTGGGGGAGTCACCCCCACCGGACGGTGCCGATTAGACTCAGCGAATAAAGTTCATTACAAACAATATCGCCTGTAAGATGAGCATAATCAGCTCAACCATGATACGGTAGTTCATAGTCGCTTCTCCTCCAACCTAGTTCTCTGTTGTTCCGTCCCCTTGCGGACACATCACTTCAGCGGACAGGGCTGGTATACTCCCCGCTGAGAGGTGACGTGGCCACCTACCAGCCGAACTGATAGCGGAAGAGCGGATGTATTCTACCAGATAAGAGAGGCTCTTTCACGTAATCCGGACAACGTAATTTTGACATGTTGTTTCATTATATAGCTATAATACACCCGCGAATGCTGTATTTCATTTTGCCTAATCTCTTACAAGCGAGGTAACAGCCTCTTAAATTATGGAGACGCTTTCACAAAAGACTACTATCCGACACATTACAATATTTCCCTCATTTGCCTAGAGAGAACGTACCAAAAGCAAAAAACGCGTTTCCGGTCAAAAGTTTCCCAAGCTGATGGCTCGTTAACTCCATAGAAAAAGGCACCCATTTCGGGTGCCTTTTTTATGGAGCAATTCCGGGGCTTCTCACACCCTGACCGTTGCAGTAAGTATGCCATGGGATCCATGCTGCATCGCAGGGGCGAGCCACCGAGGCGCTCGCGATTACTTTTTCGATTTGGCGGGCACGTCTTTTTTCTTCAGTTGTTCAAGCTGTTTTATCTGTGCAGCCCGTTCCTCCGGCGAAGGAGCGACAATGATGAGGTGCATGTACAGCGGCGGCCCGCTGAAGTTCAGCTGCCCGGACATGCGCACACAGCATTCGGCGGCATAAACTCCCGGTCTGGGCGAAAAGCAGAACCATGTGACCTTTTTCCCGGCAGCGGTGCTTTTTACTATTTGGGCATCTTTTCGCTCTTCGAAGTTCGGATGGCCTCCCAGGTAGATGCCGAAGTAATCTGTGGGGGCGTCCCAGGTAGTCAGCTTAGTGTAGGTGGTATAGGTGAAATCGACCCCGGGGTTGGTGGTTCGCACGTATCCCTGCGGTACGGGTACTTCCAGCACCAGCTCATTGAAGAAGTTGATGTCATCTGTTCGCTCTGCGGAATTTCGAGAGCCTGTGCCAAAGCGCATGCTTCGGAAGGCGTTTTCTGCCCATGTCCGGCATTCTTCCGGCTTGCTGACGTGGTTCGTGGCAAACAGAATCTGCATGCGAATGAGCGAGCCGTCACGGTGCCGCACGAGCGCTACTCCGAACAAATCTGCCCCTGTGGCGCGAGCGGGGGCTTTTTTGCGCAGGGCATAGTATACATCGGCGTTCAGTGCCTTGATTTCGTACAGCGGGGCTTTTTCGTTGTAGGTATCGAGGAACTCGCGCGCCTGTTTGTCGAAATCAGTATCGGCCAGTACATCGAGTTCCTTGGCATACACAGCGATTCGGTCGCCCTCCTCTCCTATCCATATCAGTGTTTCATCGTCTCCGGGTCCTGCTGCCATCAGCGCGGTGGTGCGTTGCCCATACTGAGCATCCTTCGGGAGGTCGAGAATCAGGCGGTCGTTCAGCACGGGCATATCTGCGGCAAGGGCAGCCACAGCGGTAAGGATTAGGGTAAATAATGTGGTTTTCATCGTGTTGTGGGAATTATCAGTCAATCCGAGGGGGATTCTACCAAAAGCGCGTATATGTTACAGTGTCATGTTAGCAGAATCCGGGAGGCTCGTCAAGCAGTTAATGAGGAAAAGCGGGATTTTTGGGTACGCCCCGGTCATGCTGATTTCCTTGTCCTGGAACACGAGGAAATAGCGATACCCCAGCCCGGCTTGTTCCTGCCACGCTCTGCCCAAGTGCAGCTTGGCCAGTTTGCGCGATATTGCGGTGTCACCACCGGACTTTTCTGCCCACTTTAATAGTGTTACTGCCTACTTTTGGCTTGAAAGTGGGCAGAAAGCTGCTAAAGTGTGGGCAGAGAAACAGCAATCAGACATGAGAACCTTCAATTATTTAAATTTACCCGGGCCTTTACTTACGCCGGAAATAAGCAATCTGCTGTCGGCTATACATGAATACCGGGGCAAGCAGACGCTGTTTATCACGGCCAGAAAAGATGTTCTGCAGAGTCTGCTGGAAATAGCTGTGGTTCAAAGTACGGATGCCTCCAATAGAATCGAAGGCATCTATACCTCCGATGCGAGATTAAAGGATTTGGTATTGCAGAAGGTAGAGCCAATCAACCGCAATGAAAAGGAAATTGCCGGGTACCGGGATGTGCTGCGAACCATTCATGAGAATTACGAGTATATTCCGTTGAATCCGAATACCATCTTGCAGTTGCACAGGGATTTATACTCTTTCCACCCCTCCGGCATGGGGGGACATTGGAAGAATGTGGATAATCTGATAGCGGAGACAGATGCCGCCGGCAATAAGCATATCCGTTTCTCCCCGACTCCGGCATTTGAAACACCTGAGGCGGTGTGTTCTTTGTGCGATGCATATAAGCAGGCTGTTGCACAGGAGATTTGTGATCCGTTGATATTATTGGTGCTTTTTGTCTTTGATTTTCTGTGCATTCACCCGTTCAATGACGGCAATGGGCGTATGAGTCGGCTGCTCACGCTCATGTTGCTCTATCAGCATGGCTACATTGTCGGCAAATATATCAGTCTGGAGAAGTTGATTGAAGAAAACAAGCAGACCTATTACGAAGCCTTGCAGGAGAGTAGCGCGGGCTGGGATACGGGGAATAATAACTATCTTCCCTTTTTGCAGTATCTGCTGAGCATCATCCTGAAAGCGTATCGCGAGTTTGAGTGCCGGGTGGAGCATGTTGCCACGGCAAAGCTTAATAAGATGGAACGCATCAGAATGATGTTTGAACAAAAACCGGGTAAAATCAGCAAAGCTGACATCATGGCGGCTTGTCCGGATATCAGTGTTTCCCTCATCGAACGCACCTTGAAACAGATGCTCGATAGTGGTGAAATTCGCAAAATCGGAGCCTCTCGTACTACCGCTTACATCAAAGTTTAACCCCTGTTCTATATTGCACCGGATGGAGGTGTACCACATGCAGCCGCCCCCGGTGACGAAAAATGATGAGTGATTAGATTTGATTTCATTTTTGTACAATGGTATAAATATGTCAACCAGACGAGTTATGTCGGTACCTATAAATCTTATTTTGCCGGATGATGAACATTACTACTTCGGAGTGGAGTTGCCATGCTCTCCGGAGGAGGTGCGGGAGCGTTTGCTGCGCAAGCCGGAGTATCTCTACTCCCTCACGAGCGAGAACGAAGAGGAAGACAAGGTATACAGAACCTGGCTCTATCTGTGGAGATGCAATGAGGGGTGGGAAATGCGCATCGGGCATTTACCGGTACAGGAACAGATAGCACAGATGCATGCTAGGCATAACATGCGGCTGGATGTGGTGCTCCGTGCGCTGACGGAGGATGAGGCGCTGCGCCCCAGTACTTATTCATTCCGCAATCCCTTGCAGTATGTGTTGGTCGAGCCTGCCCAAGCGGAGGGCAATCTGACCCTGCCGCATCTGAATCTGAAAGCAGCCACAGGCAACACCGATTATGTGCGCCTGCACACGCTGAAGGCAGCGGAACTGCCATCGTTCTTCGGCGTTTTGAAGAATGAGCCTGCTGAAGAAGTGCCGCAGGAGGTGATAGACCGCTATGCGCAGATGTATGCGCAACGGGCCTTATCAGTGGTAAAATCCATTCACGATGCGGATAGTATGGAGCTACTGCTACCGCTGGTGAATGAATACTACTGCTATTCCTGCAATGTTCAGGTTCGTAGCTCAAATCCTGATGAGGTAAGCCTGCTCCAGAATCAGGTACAAGAGCAGGAAGCCCGCTTATTGCTCGAACCCTGGTATGCCGGAAGCCACCACCAGAGACATGCCCATGCCAGCGGGTTGGTGCGCGTGTCCATCGGGCGGGCTGCGAGTGAGTTTGAGCATGAACTCCTCGATTTTTCACCCGGCCGCAGGCTTTGCTATGAGGTGAAGGAGAAGCATGTTGCCATCATTCGTCCTGCCGATGAGGGCGAACCTGCTCTGCCGCAGCGGGAAAATGGCCGTTTCCATAAGCTGCCGGACGATTGCGAGCTCTTCCTGTATACTCCCGAGGGGGTGGAAATTGAGACGCATTGGTATTATGCTCCTGCTACCGCGGAATACGAATAAATAAAGGCTCATGAACAAACGCAGCATCCTTTCCTGTATCATCGGCCATGTGTGGGTATCCCTTCTGGCGGTGGTGCTCCTCACCCCTGTGCAATGGCCTGTTCATGAAGGTTTATTGAGCAGCACAACACCCGCGGTGCATCCGGCAACAGGGGTATCGGTTGATGCTCCTTTCCTGAGTGTGGAGGTGGAGGAACGTCTTGTTATAAATCGCTATAGCAGCTTGGGAACGGAAGGATATCTGGCAGAAGATGCGCAGATTGACACTCTTGTCCTCGCCAATAAATCATTCTTTTTCGGGAGGGATTTGAGCCATTGCGCCCAGGAACATCTTCGCCCTCTCCCGCTGGTGGCGGATTCGGTACATCCCCAGGAGGGATGGAGCGTTGAGCTGCTGGAGGAGAATGTGGTAAAACTCCGGCACGAGGACGGCAGTACAGTCAGCTACACCTATTCTTACTTGCCGCAGCAGACAACGGTGTATTATTCCGGGAAGAAACGAGGTAATGTGCTGGAAATTGATGAGTATGATACGGAAAATTATAATTTCGCCTATGCCATCGCGACGCGGAAGGGCGAGCTGGAGACCTCCTATTCTTTATATCGCGATGGATTTTATGGCTATCTAGCCCGAGCTGCCCTGTTCCTGTTCAGCGTATTCGCGGGACTGTTGCTTTTTTGTCTCTACCAGGAGGAAATATCGGCATGGATTCGCCTTGGCCGAACGCAGAAAAAAGAGAATGATACAGAAGGCTCATAAGCCCGTTTTCACATGTGCGGAGTAATCACAATTTATACTCCTCTCTTCTCGAATGCTGTATTTCATTTAGCCTGACCTCTTACAAGCAATATGATAGACTCCTGAATTGGCGGGGTAGTCTTAAGAGTTGCGGCAGGAACATTAGTTCCGGGACCAATCACACGCCGAGAAACCGCCGTATGCCATAAATGGCACGTACGGTGGTGTGAGAGGGGGACGAAAGTCCCCCTACTAAATTATCTGTTGGCCACCCTGTCAGGGGGTGTTTTTCAGGATAGATTCTTCTTCCATCATCGGGGACAAAGTGCGGAAATCATAGTACAACATACGATTTCCGAGGTAATCACCACTCTGCGGATGAAATTGCTCTATCGTCACCACCAGGAATTGTCCCTCCGAGTGAGCGAAGACGAAGGGTATGACCATCTTGGGAGAATAGGCAGAACTCTGCCAGTTGCTCTTGAAATGCCCTCGGCGCTCCAGCGGCTTGCACGCTATGCGGCAGGCTGAACCATCGGGAGCCACCGTCTTAACTACCCCCTTCAGTTCATAGCGGTTGCCACGCCCCCAACCTTCGGCTGTGTAGATGACACGTTGAGCGGCATCCCAACTCAGCGGGGTGCGGCGCAATTTTTCAGCCGGGAACAACTCGGCAAAAAGCGCTTTTTCCTGTTCCGTAAGCGCTTCTTTCGCCGGGGTGAGCTCGCGGCGCGACCAGCTCTTCTGCTCCACTCCCTCTATCCGACGAGTTTCGGGATTGAACTTCACGATGTCGAAATAAATGCGCTCATCGTTAAAATCCACAATATCCACCAGATTGCTCACGAACACAAAGGGCACCACCGCCCGCTGCACGCATTCCTTATAATTCACGCGCCGACCATCGGAATTCTCAAATCGCACACAACTCAGTCGGCGCAGGGTACTGCCATCCTCCGCCAGTTGCAGTATGCTCTCCCGGAGCACGCGCCGGCGGGCTTCGTTATACCCCCATGACGAGGAATATTCGGTGAGCGCAGCGGAATCCCACCCCTGCTCTACCGGCTGCATATCCCGGCCGAAGTATTGTTCAAAAAGAGCGGCATCTTCAGGTTTCACTTCATCACAGAGCAATGTCTCCACACAGGCGCGCTCCGACGCAGGCATATCAGCAGCACCGGCTACACCGACAAATGACAAGACAAAGGGCAACACGTAATGGCGTATCATGGTAGTTATCTCGGGGTTGGTTCTGCCCGAAGTGTAACACACGCACCCACGCTCCGCAAGACAAAACAAAGTCAATCCTAAAATTAGAATTTTTCTAATTTTAGGATTGACATCAGCAAATATTGCGTTATTATACCTAAGCATACACCACATATAGGAAATAAAGGGAATGAACATACGCAAGCGCAACGGAGTAGAGGCACCGTACCATCGGGAGAAAATAGAGCGGGTCATCAGACTGGCGTTCGAGAGTGTCGGTCAGGCCGCTGCTGCGGAGCAACTGGCAAGCGACGTAGAAGCCCGCCTGAAAAGTGATGGGCAAGCTGTAGCCGTAGAGCGCATACAAGATTTGGTTGAAGAGGTGCTGATGGTCGGCGGGTACTACGAGGCCGCGCGAAGTTTCATCGTATACCGGAATGAGCGGCGCCACCTTCGGGCCGCCCGAGGAGCCCTGCTGGTATATTTCAACAACTGCCCTGTGCTTGATAGGCTGCTCAAAGAGTTACAGCAGGAGTTCGACGCTGAGCTCTACCCGCTTAGTCAGATCACTGTCAAATTCCGCAATTTTTACCGGCAGGGAATGGCAAGGGCTGCCGCCTTGGGGGTACTTACCCGGGCGGCGGCCGAACTCACCACGCGCGACGCCCCCAAGTGGGAGATGATAGCCGCCCGCATACGGCTGCTGAGTTTCCACGAACAGGTGAGCGACTACGAACACGCTCACTCGCTGAACAGCCTGTACGACAAGCTCCTGCACCTCACGCGAGACGGTTTGTATGGCGGCTATATCACCGAGAGCTACAGCCGGGAGGAAATAGACACATTCCAACAGCTACTGCGCCCGGAGCGCGACAAGCTGCTCAATTACTCCGGCTTGGAAATGCTCACCGGCCGCTACCTCATCCGTACCCGCGAGGGCGACGTAGCCGAAACTCCGCAAGAGATGTTCCTGGGTATAGCCCTGCACCTCGCCATGCACGAGGCAGATAACCGCGCCTATTGGGTAAGCCAGTTTTACGACATGCTCAGCACGCTGAAAGTTACCATGGCCACCCCCACCCTGGCGAATGCGCGCAAGCCCTTCCACCAACTGTCCTCCTGTTTCATCGACACCGTGCCGGACAGTCTGGAGGGAATCTACCGCTGCATCGACAACTTCGCGCAGGTGAGCAAATACGGCGGCGGCATGGGGCTGTACTTCGGCAAGGTACGCGCGTGCGGCAGTGCCATACGTGGTTTTCCCGGGGCAGCAGGCGGGGTCATACGGTGGATTAAACTCGCGAATGATACCGCTGTAGCCGTTGACCAGCTGGGGGTTCGGCAAGGTGCCGTAGCGGTCTATCTGGATGCATGGCACCGCGATTTACCTGAGTTTCTGGGGTTGCGCACGAACAATGGCGACGACAGGCTCAAGGCACACGACGTCTTCCCCGCGCTGTGTTACCCCGACCTGTTCTGGCAACAGGCGCGCGATAACATCAACGCCATGTGGCACATGATGTGCCCGCACGAAATCCGCTGTGTCAAAGGCTACTCGCTCGAAGATTTCTGGGGTGAGGAATGGGAAGAACGCTACCGTTCCTGCGTGGCCGACCCTCGCATTCACAAGCGCAGCCTGCCCATCAAAGACATCATTCGACTGATACTCAAGAGTGCCGTGGAAACCGGTACCCCCTTCGCCTTCAACCGCGACCTGGTCAACCGCGCCAACCCGAACAAACACACCGGTACCATCTATTGCAGCAATCTCTGCACCGAAATTGCCCAGAATATGAGCGCTATCGAAACCGTCAGCCGCGAGATTCAAACCGTTGACGGCGATACCGTGGTGGTCACCACCACCCGCCCCGGTGATTTCGTGGTCTGCAACCTGGCCAGCCTGTCGCTCGGGCGAATTGACACCACGAATGCAGAGGAGCTCACAAGCATCACCCGTGCAGCCGTACGCGCGCTCGACAACGTCATCGACCTGAACTTCTACCCCCTGCCCTATGCCGAGGTGACCAACCGCGCCTACCGCCCCATCGGCCTGGGAGTGAGCGGCTACCACCACATGCTGGCTAAGCGGGGCATACGTTGGGAAAGCGACGAGCACCTGGAACTTGCTGACTCCCTCTTCGAGCAGATTAACCACGCCGCCATTGCCGCCAGCTGTGAAATAGCAGCGCAGAAAGGTCCCTACCGCCACTTCACAGGCAGCGAATGGCAGAGCGGTGAATACTTCCGCCGCCGCGGCTACACCGCCCCGCACTGGCAGCAACTGCAACAGCAAGTGGCCAGCCACGGCCTGCGCAATGCCTGGCTCATGGCCGTAGCCCCCACCAGCAGTACCGGCACCATCGCCGGAACCACCGCCGGCATCGACCCCGTCATGAAGCTCTTTTATCTGGAGGAAAAAAAGAACGGACTCATGCCCCGCGTGGCCCCCGACCTCTCCCTACAGACCCTGTGGTACTATAAGAGCGCCCACCACATCGACCAGCAGTGGTCCGTGCGCGCCGCCGGCCTGCGCCAGCGCCACATTGACCAGGCCCAAAGCATGAACCTCTACATCACGCAGGATTACACTCTGCGCCAAATCCTCAACCTCTACATCCTCGCCTGGGAAAGCGGGGTGAAGACCATCTACTACATCCGTTCCCAAAGCCTCGAAACCGAAGAATGCGAATCATGCAGCAGTTAACCCGCAAGCCCCTGTTCAACCCTCAGGGCGATACCGACCTCAACGCCCGCCGTATCATCGGCGGCAATACCACCAACCTCAACGACTTCAACAACATGAAGTACGCCTGGGTCAGCAGGTGGTACAGGCAGGCCATGAATAATTTCTGGATTCCCGAGGAAATCAACCTCGCCGCCGACGTGAAGGACTACCCGCGACTCACACCCGCTGAGCGCCGAGCGTACGATAAAATCCTCTCCTTCCTCGTCTTCCTCGACAGCATACAGACCGCCAACCTCCCCTCAGTGGGAGAATACGTCACCGCCAACGAAATCAACCTCTGCCTGTGTATCCAGGCCTTTCAAGAGGCCGTGCATAGCCAGAGCTACAGCTACATGCTCGACACCATCTGCGAACCCCAGCAGCGACAGCAGGTGCTCTACCAATGGCGAACGGACGAGCACCTCCTGCGGCGCAACACCTTCATCGGCAACCTGTACAACGACTTTCAGCAAAATCGCACCCCTCAGGCATTCGCTCGCACTCTGGTGGCAAACTACATACTGGAGGGCATCTACTTCTACAGTGGCTTCATGTTCTTCTACAACCTCGGTCGCAATAACAAAATGCCCGGCTCCGCGCAGGAAATCCGCTACATCAACCGCGATGAGAACACCCACCTCTGGCTCTTCAGCAATATCATTCGCGAACTGCGCAACGAACAGCCCGAACTCTTCACCCCGGAGCTGGTGCAGGAATACCGCAGCATGATTCGCGAAGGAGCCGAGCAGGAAATAGCCTGGGGCTGCTACGTTATCGGCGATGACATCGCCGGCCTGTCAAGCGAGATGATAACCGCCTACATCCGCTACCTGGCCAACCTCCGCTGCCGCAACCTCGGCTTCGAGCCCGTCTACCCCGGCCACGAACACGAGCCCGCCGACTGCAGTTGGGTGGCACAATACAGCAATGCCAATATGATAAAGACAGACTTTTTCGAGGCGCGTAGCACGGCCTATGCCAAAAGTACTTCGCTTGTCGACGACCTTTAAATCACAAACTCGACAGAGCTTGTTTTCACCATGCCCGCATGGGCATTTTCCACCAGCCCCCGACAGGGGGCTTTTTCACACTGCGCAACGCGCAGTTTTCACCGTGAGGCCAACCGGCCGAACTTAGATATAAGCTCGCTGCGCGAGCGGTGAAAATCCGGCTGCGCCGGAGGTGAAAACCGTGCTCCGCA
>JAZRKM010000130.1:0-4012 GCA_045646325.1 Akkermansia sp.
AGTCAACCGGCGCCGAACCGTCCCCCACAGATGCCGCGACCGCAGCCCGTCAGGCCTTTGAAGAGAAAGTAACCCGCCTGCAGAACGCCAACACAGCCCCCGCCGTCGGCACTCCCCAAGCAGCCAAGGTCACCTACCGAACCGTGCGCGTGCGAACCAACGCCGGCGGCTACCGCCACCGCGTGAAGCTGCGCCACAAGCAAACCATTTCCCCCAAACTGCGCAACCACGAAGGTAAAACCCTCGACCACAAAACGGAAAAAAATAAGAAACCCGTGCGCCGCAAAAACCGGGAATAAGCCCCCCACCACCGCCATGTATATACAAGATCAGCTGCAGGAAATCAAAGCCAACATAGCTGCCGCCGAGCAACGCGCAGGCCGCCCAGCCGGCAGCACCACCCTGCTGGCCGTCAGCAAGACTTTCCCCGTCAGCGACATCATGCAGGCCTATGCCGACGGGCAGAGACTCTTCGGCGAGAACCGCCTGCAAGAGGCGATGGAAAAAATACCGGCCATGCCGGCTGACTGCACCTGGCACCTCATCGGCCCGCTGCAGCGCAACAAAGTGCGCAAAGCTCTCGAACAAAACATAGCCCTCATCCAGGCTGTGGACTCCGCCAAGCTCGCTCAGGCCATATCGCGTATAGCCGGCGAACTGGGCACCACCGCCCGTATCCTGCTGGAAGTAAATGTAGACGGTGAAGCCAGCAAACACGGCTTCTCCCCCGATGAACTGCTGCAACAGTGGGCTGACCTGACCGCCCTGCCTAACCTCGATATCCGCGGGCTGATGTGCATACCCGCCCCCACCGATGCCCCCGAGGAGGCCCGCCCTGCCTTTGCCACCCTGCGCAAGCTCGCAGAAACCCTGCGCGAGCAGGGCCCGCTGCCGCTGCCTGAGCTCTCCATGGGCATGAGCCATGACTACGCCGTTGCCATCGAAGAAGGCGCCACCATCGTGCGTGTGGGTTCCGCCATCTTCGGTCGCCGCGACTACTCCAGATAACCGCCACCGGTTATCCCCCCCGCCAATCATTATTTCAAGCCCTATCATAAAAGCACATCATTTTTTTCTTGCGCTCAGGGGAAGATGATGGTAAATTCAGGCAGTAAAATACTGCATAAAATCATCATGAAATATCAGGCTCTTTCTCTTGCACTGGGAGCGCTGCTTGCGCTCAGTCCGGCGTTTGCCCAGTCCACTCGCAGCGCACGCGGCGCTCGCGGAGCTGCCGCTGCAGCAACGGAAGAGGCGGCTGCCCCGAAATCCGGTGTACGTTTCGTCATCTGCGCACCCTCCGGCGGTAAACTCCCCAGCCCGTTGTACTACCAGGCCGGGCAGAAAGAGTACAAGCAGGTTCGTATTTCCGGGCGCATACCTAGCCAGCGCATTAAACCCATTGCCGGGGTCATCAACTTCTATGATCAGGACCCCGCCCCCGCTGCCGATGACAGCAAGAAGGGTAAGAATGCCAAAGCCGAGGCTAGGACTGACATCAAGCCGGTCATGACCATCAACGTCCCCTCCTCCGCCGGCAGCAAGTCCGTGTGCATCGTCATCCCCGGTGATACCCCGGCCAAGTCTCAGACCTTCTTCCTGAACGAAGAAGCCTTCCCGAGCAAGGGTGTACACCTCATCAACCTCTCCCCCTCCCCTGTGACGGTAAGCGTATCAGGCAAGGGCGATTTCACCGATGCTAAAGAGAAGAAGGTAGCCCCCTTCCGCCGCGATGAAGGCGTGAGCGACAAGAACTCCTGGCACTTCACCAGCGGTAACCACGGTGACCAGGTGGCCTTCCGCATTACCTACCGTCAGGCCAAGAAGGTAGCCGGCAAAGACGTTGTGCGCGAGGTACCGCTGAAGATGGGCAAGTTCCTGGTGTCTGACCGCCAGTCGCAGATCAATGTCGTTGTCAAAGCCGGCAACGACACCCTGAAGCTCATGAGCATACAGGTAGCCAACGACTAAAGAAGGCCCCGCCGAACACTTACACTCTCTCCCACCATGCCCCAGAAACTGACAGAAGGCCCCATCGCCGAGCGCATAGCACGCATCGGCGACCAGTTCGCCATCAGCGGCGAATTCCTGTACGGTGAAGAACTCTGCAACGGTCACATCAATACCACCTACCGCGCCTGCTACCGCACGGAAGACGGCACGGAGGAACGCTACATCTTACAGCGTATCAATGACTACGTATTCAAAGACCCCGTCATGGTCATGAAAAACGTAGAAAAAGTGACCCGCCACATACGTTGGAAGACCATTCGCCACCGCCGGAATACCGCCGGGCAACCCCTCACCCTGTACCCCGCCCGCGGTGGTCGCAACTACATCGACCTGCCGGAAGAGGGCGGCATGTGGCGCTGCTACAACAACATCGAGGGCACCCACACCTATGATGTGGTGGAAAACACCCGCCAGGCCTACCAGGCCGGTTATGCCTTCGGCTCGTTCCAGGAGCTTATCTCCGACATGAACCCCGAAGACCTCCGCGAATCCATCCCCGACTTCCACCACACCCCGCGCCGCTACGAGGCCCTGCTGAAAAGCGCCGAGGCCGATGTTGTAGGCCGAGCCGCAAACTGTGAGGCCGAGCTGGCCATGCTGCGCGCCTGGGCTCCCATGTACAGCAGGCTTATTGACATGCAGGCCGTCGGCACCCTGCCCACGCGCATCACCCACAACGACACGAAAATCAATAATGTGATGCTCGATGAGGAAACGGATGAGGCTGTCTGCGTCATTGACCTCGACACCGTCATGCCCGGGCTGTCGCTCTATGACTTCGGTGACATGGTGCGCACCGCCACCTGTACAGCCGAAGAAGACGATGAAGACCTCAGCCGAGTGGTCATGCAGATGCCCTTCTTCGAATCACTGGCCGAGGGGTACCTGGACGCTGCGCACGAATTCCTGACCCAGTCAGAGATTGACCAGCTTGCCTTCGCCGGCTGGCTCATCACCACCGAAATCGGCATACGATTCCTCACCGACTACCTCGATGGTGACAAATACTTCCGCACCGAAAAACCGGAGCACAACCTCATCCGCGCCCGCAACCAGCTGGCGCTCGCCCGCAGTATTGAGAGCAACCTGCCCCGCATGGAACGCTTCATACGCCGCCTGGTAAAAGCATACAGCAAAAAACGCTGACCACAGCATGAAAAACCCGTGGCGCACAGCCATTGCACTGTTGGGGCAGGCCATACTACTGGCCTGCCCTGCGCAGCTGCAGGCACACACCACCCTGAGCGAGCTCAAAGAACAAGTACGGTACAGCACCCCCTTGCAGGAGGATGCGCTGCTCTTCCACACCAATGAAGCCAAGGTACTGGTGCTGGCCGACAAAAGCGGCAAGATAGGGGCCGTACTGCTGCACAGTAAAACCCGTAGGAGCGACATAAGAGCACTGGTTGACAACCTGCAGTCACTCATCTCCCACACCGATAGGCCGCCGCAAGTAAGCCTCTCCGACGACAGGCACTCAGCCCTCATCTTATACCCTTGTGACAAGGATTCCCTGCAAGACGCCACCCGGGCAATCGTAGGCTGCGACCGCCTGACAGCCCTGCACAACGCCTGCAATTCATACAACGGCAACCTCACCCCACACTACTGGCACGGCAGCGGCATATCCCTGCGCAATTATGACAACGACCTGCTCTACGAAATCACACTCGACATGAGCACGGAGCGTGTGGAGTACGCTGAAATCCGCATGGGCAAACGGGGCAAATCCTTTCTCAAAGCCCACATGCTCACCGGCATTCCGCCGAACCTGCCGCTCGAAACCAAACAAATACGCCGAATTTCGTACCGACTCGGCGGCGCCACCCCCATTCATGCCGATGAAACCGGCGACATCTACGTCAGCCGCGACAGATGTGAAGTATACACCGTGGGTTCCCAACAGCGACTTCAACAGGCCAACAAAAGCCGCAACGACATCAAACACTATATTTTCCCCGCGCTGAACATACCCGGACCGACCGCCGTCTTTACCCTG
>JAZRKM010000131.1:0-8585 GCA_045646325.1 Akkermansia sp.
TATACGCCCCGCCGAGGTGAGCCGCCTGCAAGCCGGGGATATCAACTGGGAGGAGGGGCATGTCATCATACGCCCCCGCGCAAGCAAGACGGGCGGCGGGCGTGCGGTTCCCCTGCGTGGCGTGAGGGGCATCCGCAAGCGAGACCGCCACATCCCCCGCAACTGGAAGCGCAAGTGGCAGGCCTTACGCCGTGCTGCCGGGTTCCTCCACTGGGTGCCAGATGTGTGCCGCCACTCGTTCGCCACGTACCACGCCGCCATGTTCCGGAATCTGCCGGAGCTGCAACTGGAGATGGGCCATCGCGATACCTCGCTGCTGCGTTCGCGTTACATGGTACCCGCCCGCCGCAAGGATGCCGAAGCCTTCTGGCAAGGTGCCGGGCTGCCCCGGAGCGCAAAAACACACTCCGTCTTCGCGTAGCCCTATCGGGCTCTTGCTACGCCGAGACAGGCTGCAAGGGTAGGATGGAGCCCCGGCCTGAAAGCGAGCAGCCTAGGAGGAATCCTAGGCTGCAAGATGGTGTTTTGTGCGTTGTTTACAGTTTTTTTCAGAGCCGGGAGCTCCTTCACTGAGGCTGCTCTACGGGATAATGAGTCAGGCTAAGTGTTGCCTCGCCAGTAGCAGGGTTGATGGTATAACGCTCAAAGCGAAGAATTTTCATGCCTTCCTCGTCCATGCGGAATCGCAGCAATTCCCGACCTTCGCGGAACTGATACGGGATTTCGCTGCGGAGAACCTCGGTGGTATGGGAGATATTCACGCTGGCCGAGGGTGCAGCTAAGCGGTAGGTCTCTACCAGCAATTGCTTGCCATCGAATGAAAGGGTGTAGTGAATGATTTTGAATTTCGGCAGGCGACATGGGAAAGAGGGTGATTTTTTTCTTTGCAGCGGGCGAATGTGCTGGTAGAATGGTTGTATGGTTAAGAAACTGATTCAAATATGTATGCTTGCCGGGGCGGTACTGCCGACCTGGGGTGCAGAGGGTGAGGTGAAGGCCCTGCCGGCGCCGGAGATGACGGGTGGCATGCCGCTGATGCAGGCCATTGCTCAGCGGCAGAGCCGCCGCGACTTTGACCCGGAAAAAGCGATAGATGAGCAGACGCTCAGCGAGATTCTGTGGGTAGCCTGGGGGATGAACTCGCATGGCAAGCGCACCATACCGACTTCGCGCAACCTGCAGAATATGGCTCTCTATGTGCTTACCCCCACCGGTTGCTGGCAGTATGACGGCCCCGCTCACTGTCTGCGCAAGGTGAATGACAAGAACCTCATCCCCCTCTGTGAGCGGCAGGACTTCGTGAAAAACGCTCCGCTGCACCTCCTCTACGTTATCAAAAATGACCGCGGCGGCCAGAATCATGTAGGTTCTGCCTACCAGAATGTGTACCTGTATGCCACCTCTCGCGGGCTTTCGACCGTCATTCGCGCCATGATTGACATTCCCTCGCTCAATCGGGAGCTGGGGCTGCCGGCGGATTATACCGCTGTTACTCACCAGTGTGTGGGCTGGCCCAAAGGGGAGTAAGTGAAGTTTCGGTGTTGTAATGGAAAACCCCGGGTACCGTTTGTGAATCGGTCCCGGGGTTTATCGTGAGCAGCGTGGCTGCTTATCTGGCGAAGAAGTCGCGCAGGGAGTTAAAATCTTCGGGCGTAGGCTGATCGGCGCGAGCAATGGCCTGCTTCTGTGCGGCGGTGATGGCGGCAATACCCTCGCCGGCCAGGGCGAGCATCTGGGCCATTTCATCGGCGGTGAAGACGGCTTCTTCGCCGCTGCCCTGTACTTCAACGTACTGGCCCTGCTCGGTCATCACGATGTTCATGTCCACCTCGGCATCTCGGTCTTCCACATAGCAGAGGTCGAGCAGGGGGGTACCCTTCAGCTTGCCGACGGATACGGCGGAGACGAGTTGGCGCATGGGGTTGGTGGTAATGGCGCCCTTGGCCATGAGGCGGTTGAGCGCGATGGCGAGTGCAACTGCCGCACCGGTGATGGAGGCCGTGCGAGTGCCGCCGTCGGCCTGCAGTACGTCACAGTCAATCCAGACGGTGCGCTGCCCCAGGGCCTCCAAGTCCATGACGGCTCGCAGCGAGCGACCAATCAGGCGCTGAATTTCCACCGAGCGCCCATCGACCTTGCCGGCGGTGCTGTCGCGGCGCTTGCGGTCGAGGGTGGAGTAGGGGAGCATGGCGTACTCTGCTGTCAACCAACCACCGGGCACTCCCTGTGCTTTCATCCAGCGCGGTACATCCTCCTCGATGGTGACAGCACAAATGACGCGCGTGTTGCCGAAGCACGAAAGCACCGAGGCGGAGGCGTGCGGGGCGACATCGAGCACAAATTCGAGCGGGCGCATTTCATTCAGCCCGCGGTTGTTTAAGCGTTGCATGCCTTATATTTACCACAGACCGCTGCGCATGGCAATCAAAAAACGCGTTTGACAGTGCTGAGCAGATGTGGTACAAATGTGGCCGATATGAAGGACTCATTCACACAGCTGATTCGCCTGGGGGTTATCATGTCCGCCCTGGCTGTAGTGCTGTATTGGGTGGAGGTGGCCTGGTTTGCGCCACAGCGTTTACCGGCTTGTGTGCAGGCGGAACTGCCGGAGGGCCGCGTGTGCCTGGAGACTGTGCGGGCGAAGTTCGGCGATAAGGTGGTGTGGATTGATGCCCGCAGTGAGAGTGATTTTGAAATCAATCACCTCATGTTCAATGATAACCGAATGTTCCCCATTCGCCCCGGCGCCAGGCGCCAGGAGCAGGTGGATGCTGCTGTGGAGCGCCTGATGCAGGCCGGTGAGCGGGGGGAGTGTGTGCTGGTGTTCTGCACGAACGACTGCACAGCGTCTGAAGATATCGCCCGCGAGCTGCGCGAACTGCAGGTGACAGAGGCTCCCATCTACGTGCTGGAGGGGGGCTGGGATGTGCTGAAAGCTGCCGGTATGGTCAATTTTCAATAAGTATCCCCGAGCGGCGCCGGGTGCGCCTGTTACTTGCGCAGCAGGTTGATTTTGTCGCGCAGCACGGCTGCGACTTCGAAGTCGAGACGAGCGGCGGCTTCTTTCATTTCTTTTTCCAGGCGGCGGATGGTGTCGGCCACGCTTTCCTCATCATCTTCACAGGCCATGAAGACGGAGCCCTCATCCTCCTCATCGTCGGGTGTGTAGAGTCGCAGGGTGCTCTGGTCGGCGCGGGCAACGGTGTGGGGGGTAATGCCGTGAGCTTCGTTGTAGGCAAGCTGAATGGCGCGCCGACGGTCGCTTTCCTCGACCAGACGGCGGATGGAGTCCGTCACAACATCGCAGAACAGCACGCACTCGCCGTGCACATGGCGTGCGGCGCGCCCGGCGGTCTGCACCAAGCTGGTTTCGTTGCGCAGGAACCCCTCTTTGTCGGCATCGAGTATGCAGACGAGCGACACTTCGGGCAGGTCGAGCCCCTCTCGCAGCAGGTTAATGCCTACCAGAATATCGACAGAGCCGCTGCGTAGCTTGCGCAGGATTTCCACGCGCTCTATCGCATCCACATCTGCATGTATATACTCCACTCGCAGGCCGATATTGCGCAGGTAGTCAGTGAGGTCTTCCGCCGTGCGCTTGGTGAGGGTCGTGACCAGCACGCGCTCGCGCACGCTCACTCGGGCATGGCAGAGCTCGATAGTCTTGTCAATCTGCCCTTCGAGCGGCAGCAGGGTGATTTTCGGTTCCGGCAGGCCGGTGGGGCGTATGAGCTGCTCGACAATGAGCGGCTGCCCCAGCCCGCGCGGGTTGAATTGCTCCACCGGGGCAGAGGATGGGTGGGGCGGCACGCGCAATTCATCGAGCCGGTGGAAGAAGACGCCTCGGAAATCGGCCGGCGCTTGCGTGATAGCCTGGCTGGCTTTCTGACTTCGGGCGTGGGTGTTGCCGCGTTTGGCCTTCAGCACGGGTATGTAGCTCTTGTTGCCCGGCACGCAGTTTACATACTCGAAGGGGCCGGGGGTGGCACTCACATAGACCAGCTGGGCCTGGCGGGTCATGAATTCATCGAACCGCAGAGGGCGGTTATCGAGCGCTGAGGGCAGGCGGAACCCGTGGTCGATCAGCACCTGCTTGCGCGAGCGGTCGCCCTCGTACATGCCGCCGATTTGCGGCACGGTGGCGTGTGACTCATCGATGATGGTCAGGTGGTCGGCCGGGAAATAATCCTGTAGGGTGGAGGGGGTGGAGCCCGGCGCCCGCCCTGCCAGGTGACGGGAGTAGTTCTCAATCCCCTTGCAGAAGCCGATTTCGTTGATGAGCTCGAGGTCGTAGTCGGTGCGCATTTTCAGGCGCTGGGCCTCGATGAGCTTGTTCTGTTTCTCGAACTCGGCCACGCGCTCCGCCAGTTCCTTGCGAATGGAAAGAATGGCCGGGCGGCGTTTTTCGGGGGACGATACATACTGCTTGACCGGGAAGAAGAGGTAGCTGTCCATGCGGTCGCGGGTGCGCCCGGTCGTGGCATCGATGAGTGAGATGGCATCTATCTCATCCCCGAAAAACTCCACGCGTATTGCCTCGCCATCGCTTTGGGCCGGGTATATCTCCACCACGTCCCCGCGCACACGGAAGGTGCCGCGCCGGAAATCAAAATCACTGCGCTCAAAGAGCAGCTCCGTCAGGCAGGCCAGCATGGCATCCCGATCCAGCTCCTGCCCCACGCGGATGGAGAGTGTCAGCTCGCGGTAGTCTTCCGGCGAGCCCAGACCGTAGATGCAGCTCACACTCGCCACCACAATCACATCTCGCCGCAGCAGCAGCGAGCGCATAGCATTCAGGCACAGGCGGTCAATTTCTTCATTGATGGCGCTGTCTTTTTCGATATAGGTATCGGTACTGGCGATGTAGGCCTCCGGCTGGTAGTAGTCGAAGTACGAGACGAAGTATTCCACCGCATTGTGCGGGAAAAAGCTCTTCAGCTCCGAATAGAGCTGCGCCGCGAGAGTTTTGTTGTGCGAGAGCACGAGCACCGGTCTGTCTTGCGCGGCGATGATGTTCGCCATGGTGAACGTCTTTCCGCTGCCGGTCACCCCCAGCAGGCACTGGTGCCTGTTGCCGGCCTGCAGGGACTTGAGGAGCTTGCCGATGGCCTGCTCCTGATCACCCGAAGGCTTGTAATCTGTTACCAGTTGAAAGATGGACATGGGGGCACGCACATTGTAACGTGTCTGCCACGGACTGGCAAGAAAAAAACACCCCCGCCGGTGGGCGGGGGTGGGAAAGGCAATGGGCCGGGGTCGGTTACTCGGCGGTGATGACGTCGAGCTCAGAGACCGCTGCGCTGTCGCCGCCACTGTGGGAGCTGGTGGCAACAAAGCGGATGAACTTAGCGCGCACCGTGCTGTAGAAGAGCGCCTGCTGTACCGAGACGTTGTTCTCCATGGTGCCGCGCAGAACGGGGGTCCCCCAGTTCTCGCCGTCCATGCTCACATAGACCTCGTAGTCACGGATTCGGGCATCCTCTACCGGTGCAGCCTGATAGGTGATACCCTTGATGCTGCGCTCACCGCCGAGGTTGATGCGAATCTCGTGCGGGTAGCTGGCCATGGTGACACCCTTCATCGTGTGCCAGTAGGTATCGGGGTTGCCATCGAGCACGTTGCGGGCAGGGCCGCCCTCGGGCAGGTCGCTGCTCACGTAGTTGACCGAGAAGAAGGCGTGTGCCGGATACTCTCCCACAATGGAGGTTACGATGGGTTTGAGCTCGGCGATGGAGGCGTACTTCTCGCTCGGCGACATGGGCTCCAGGCAAACCATCTTCACGAACTTGGTGATGACCGGCTCGGGCAGCATGACGGTCTGCTCATCGTCCGTGTCAGGCATTTCGAGGGTGGCAGCAGGTTCGGCGGGCCAGTTGCGGCCGTCATCGCTCAGGTAGAAGGCCAGCTTGCGTACGCGGGAGCTGCTGCGTGCCTGGCGCGGGGTCACGGCGAGCCCGGAGAGCTCGGAGCGGGCACCCAGGTCAATCACGACGTGGTGCGGGTACTCGGCGCAGGGTTCATGCCAGCGGGAGTGCCAGAAGGTGTCGCGGCGGCCATCGATGAGTGCCCAGGCGGACTCAGCACGGCCGGCCGAGCTCGAAGCCTCTGCAATACGCATGAGGTTGGCCGGGCGCCAGCTGGTGAGGTGCTGGAAGGTGAGCGGGGAGGTAATGCAGCCATCTGCCGTGGCGTAGGCACGCACCAAACCATCCTCACGCTGCAGGAAGGGCTCGGAGTAGATGGTTTCGGAGCCATCGGGCATGGTGATGTGGATTTTGGCATCGATGGTGGAGGTGGAGGCCTTCACGTAGCCGAGTTCATCGCGGGAGATGGTGACGGCGCTTACCAGCGGCAGCCCCTTGCGGCCGATGTCGGCAGCGTTGTCGCTGGAGAGCAGCGGGCGCAGCGAGAAGGTGAAGGTGGTGGGCTGGGTGAGCGGAATGTCACGGTCAATCGGGCGGGGACCGCAGGCGGCACCACCCAGACCGAGGGTGAGCTTATCGATGTTCACCACGGTGGCTCCGGCGGGCTTGATTTCCTCCGGGTGCGGGGCGTGGAAGAGGGCATCGGCCGTGCAGGGCAGGGCGGAGAAGTTGAAGGACTCTCCCTGGGTGCTGGCGATGAGCAGGCCCACGCCGTTGTTATCCGTCAGGGCGACCCACTCGGTGTCCATACGGTTACCCATTTCCATGGGCAGGGGGTAGCGCTCAAGCATGCCCTTGACACTCTGCGTGTAGATACCCATGGGCGAACCGGCCTTACGGTCGGGGTAATTTTCGCCGGGGCCGCGACCGAACCACTTGACGTTGCTGAAACGCTCGGGCAGGTTGATGCTGTAGCCCAGGCGGGGCAGTACGATGTTGTTCTCGCTGGGGATGATACCGGCTGCCACGCTGATGTAGCCGTTGGGCAGCACGGTGTAGACCATCTGGGTGGTGTAGTGGAAATCCCTGGCTGTCACGGGGCCGTTGTCGGTCAGGCTGAAGGCGCCGTTGTCGTAGTCTCGGCTGTCGAGGCTTTCCTTGCGCTGACCGCGAGAAGTGATGTCGAAGCCGATTCGCACGGCACCGCCGGGCAGGCGGTCGACCAACATGGCGGTGGCGCTGTGGGTCATGTTGCGCATGCCGTTGGCGAGCCACTGGTTCATGGCCCACTTGTCGTTAGCGAGCGGCGCGCGGAACGAGTTGAGCAGCACGGTGGGTTTGTCACCCAGGAGCTGCTGGCCGTTGACGATGTAGTTGCGCATGCCGCCGGTGCTCTTGTCGATGGCTATGCTGAAGTTGTGCCCGATGATGATGATGCTGTTGTCCGTGTTGCGCACGGTCGGGGCGGCGCTTTCGGGCATCTCCATAATCTGAGCTTTATCGGTGAAGCCGTTGAAGCTCTGGGGCAGGGCGAGCTGCTCAGTGGCCATCTCGTAGCCGGCATGGGCCCACTCGGTGGACTCCTTCAGGCAGAGATTGAGGGTGAGGTAGTAAATGCGGTCGTTCTTCAGCAGGTCAGCCGGTATGGTGTCGGTCGGGATAGTGAGCTCGACCGTCTGCAGGGGAGCGGCCTCCACATTGAAGTGACCGGCTGCTACAACGTTTGTACCCTCCTCGGTAATCTGCCAGTTGCCGTTGAACTCGCTCAGGTTGGTGAAGAGGTGCTTGTTCTTAATGCTGACGCGAACACTCTTGCCGTCTTCACTCAAACCGAGCAGCTTGAACTCGGCGTTCTGCTGTACCTTGCGGATTTCGCTGTAAAGCGGGGTAATGGTGCGGTCGCTGTAGATGACGCCCTTGATGCAGAAGATACCGTCGTGCGGGTACTCGCCGTGGTCGCCACCGTAGGCTTGGCGCGTTATTTTGCGACCATCGGGCAGGGTGACCTCCTGGTCATAGCTCTGGTGAATCCACTCCCAGATACCGCCACCGATGATGGAGTCGCTGGAGTCAATCGCCTCCCAATAGTCGGCGAGGTTACCCATGGAGTTGCAGAGAATGTGGGCGTACTCAGAGATGTACCAGGGCTTGAGCAGCTTGCGGCCGGCAATCTCGCGGGTCCAGTTCACGCTGGGGTACTGGTTGGAGCAGAGGTCTGCCAGGTCGTTGTTGCGCTCGTACTGGGTCAGGCGAGAGGGGTCGCGCTGCTTAATCCAGTCACGCACGGCCTCGAAGTTGGCACCGGGGCCGGCTTCGTTACCATAGGACCAGATGACCACGCAGGGGTGGTTCTTGCTCTGCTCCACCATGTTCTTGTTACGCCATACGTGCTGAGCCTTCCACTCCTGCGGGTGGGAGAGGGAGAGCTCACCGTAGTAGTAACCGTGGGACGCGATGTTGGCCGCGTCGCAGACGTAGATACCCAGCTCGTCGCACATCTCGTAGAAGAAGGCAGGCTGCGGGTAGTGAGAGTTGCGGATGTGGTTGATGTTGCCGCGCTTCATGATGAGAAGCTCCTGAAGTCATTCTGCCTCCGTGATGGTGTGGCCGTTGGCGTGCTGGCTTTCGTGGCGGTTCACGCCCTTAAGTTTAACGGGCTGGCCATTCACCAAGAAACGGCCGTCTACCAGTTGCACATCGCGGAAGCCAATCTTGCGAGAG
>JAZRKM010000132.1:0-31829 GCA_045646325.1 Akkermansia sp.
GGCCAAGCGGTCTTAGGAAGACAATTAAACTCACCAACTCCTTGGCTCACAGAACGACATGGCTACGATCCGACTTCCCCCCAAATACCGCCGTAGAAAACAAATGAGGCCGCTAAACCCACCCCCAGCTGCCACCATAGAAAACGCCCCGGCGACTCGCGGTGCAGTAGCTTGGTGATGAAGTGCAGCAGCACCGTCAGCGTGTTGAACCACACCACGGCACAGAGCAGCGGGTGGGTGCCCCGCAGGAACATCTGCAGCTCAGACGGTCCCGTAGCCAGGCCGGAGAAACAGGCCTCCCACCCGATTACCAACAGCGCCAGCAACCCCGAAATAATTTCGGGGTACTCCAGTGCGCGGTATTGTCTCTCGCGTGGGGGATTCATGACAGTAGAAAACTTACGTTGCGCATATTATAGCACGCCCCGAGCCCTTCGGCAACCCTCATTTTGCAGGTGGGGTGAAGGGCGTGGGCGGTTCCGGCAGGCTGATGACGAGCGGGGCAAGCTTCGCCAGCGCACGCAGCAACGGTGCCGCGGCCGCTGCCAGTGCAATTTTGAGCAAGATATTGATGAGAAGCAGCTCCGGGTGAGATGTCAGCGCTACCGCGAGCGCCACTGCGACTACCAGCGGCAACAGCACGCGCCGACTGAGAGAAAGTGCCGCCATATTGTTGAAATTGATCAAGATGTCGGTGAGCAACAGCGGGCAGATGAGGTAGGGCAGAGCCGAATAGTTCACCCCGCCGGCATCCCCTCCGCACAGGCTGTACACCATACAAACCACCATCACCACACTGAAAATCACCGCCAGGTGGCTCAAAAACCATGAGCCGCGCACACCACCGCATGCCAGCAACACACGGTGCCCCCACGCATACAGCAAGGCGCCGCTGCACAACACCAGCGCATACAGCAGCTCAGACCCCAGGCCGCACATCAGCCCCGGCACTATGGCACCATGGCTTAACAGCACAAACTCCAGCACCGCCAGCAGCGCGCACACCAACACCAGCAGCGCGCACACCGAGGCTAGGCGCCCCACTGTCTTTCTTACCAGCGGGTAAATGTACCAGGCATCCTCACTCATCTTCACTCTCCTCGGCAGGTTGGGCAGGCACGGGCGGAGCAGGGGCATAACCCATGGGGAAACGCGCCTTGCCGCTCATATCGCTCAGTACTCGCGTGCCGGTGTACCCCAGTTCTGCCATGGCCGCACAGGTGGCGGCACCCTGGTCGTGGCCGACCTCCAGCAGCACCAGGCAGCCTTCAGCCAAGTGGGGAAGTGCCTCTTTCAGGAATCTCCGCACCACATCCAGACCATCCGGCCCGCCGTACAGGGCTGTGGCGGGATCATAGGTTACTTCGGTAGCCACCTGCTCACCATCAGGCACATAGGGCAGGTTTGCCAGCACCAGCTCAAAACCGTCGGGCGGCATGACTGCGTTGTCCTCAGCCGGTTGCCAGGCGGTGAACAAATCGCTGCGGTACGTCTTCACACGCGCTCCCAGAGCCGTAGCGTTCTCCAGCGCCAGCGACAGCGCCGACTCCGAAATATCCGCCATCACCACCTCCGGCCGGAGCTTTGCCAGCTCCAGCGCCAGCGTGATACCGATGATACCGGACCCGCAGCCCATATCCAGCACCCGCATACCCTCTCGGCGGCGCGCCATGCTCAGTGCCAGCTCCACCAGCTCCTCAGTCTCAGGGCGGGGAATGAGCGCGCGGGCATCCGTGCGGAACTCGCGGCGGTAGAACTCCGTACTGCCCAGCAGGTGCTGCAGCGGTACTCCCTTGCCACGCTCGCGAAGCAACTCTCGCAGCGGGGCCAGTTGTTCCTCCGTCAGCGGGTCATCATAGTGCAGGTACAGCCAGGTCTTGTTCTTACCCAGCACATGCACCAGCAAGCTCTGCATGGAGTGCCGCGCACCCTCCACACCGCGTGATTCCAGATAGGCAGTGCCGGTGGTCAGAACATCCTGAATCGTTTTCATGAGCAGAGCAGGGGTGTTATTTCAATTCATCCATACGCTCCTGCATTTCAGCATGCTGCATGCGGGAGATGATATCCTCGAGCGCGCCGCTCGCCATCACAATATCCAGATTGTACGCCGTGTAGCCTATGCGGTGGTCTGTCAGGCGATTCTGCGGGTAATTGTACGTGCGGATTTTCTCCTCGCGCCCGCCGGAGCCAATGAGCGCCCGGCGCTGGGCCGAGTAGTTCTGCTGAGCCTCGCGCTGCTTCATCTCGAAAAGTCGTGCACGCAGAATCCGCAGGCCCGTCTCCTTGTTTTTCAGCTGCGAGCGGCCGTCTTCGCAGCGCACCATGATACCCGTGGGCAGGTGGAAAATCTGCACAGCGGACTCTGTACGGTTCACGTGCTGCCCGCCCGCACCACCGGCGCGGCAGGTTTCGATTCTCAAATCCTCCGGGCGAATCTCCACGTCCACCTCCTCAGCCTCCGGCAGCACCGCTACCGTGGCCGTTGAGGTGTGGATTCGCCCCTGCGTTTCCGTAGCCGGCACGCGCTGCACGCGGTGCACACCGCTCTCATACTTCAGGTAGCGGAACACCTCCTCACCGCTGATACGGGCTGTTACCTCCTTGAACCCGCCGATATCGTTCGGGCTGGCATCCAGCACCTCCATGCGCCAGCCGCGGCTCTCCGCATAGCGCTGGTACATCGTGAGCAGGTTGCCTGCGAAAAGTGCCGCCTCATCCCCGCCTGTACCGGCGCGGATTTCGACAATGGCATCGCGATCCTCCGTTGCATCCCGCGGCAGCAGACTGTACTGCACCGCCTCTTCAAGCTGTACAATGCGCGGCTCCAGCTCCTGCAGCTCCAGTGCCGCCATCTCGGCCAGGTCGGCATCCTCACCCGCAGCGAGTTCCTGAGCCTCCTCCCGGTGCTGCCGGGCCGTGCAGAGCTCTTGCCAGCTGCGCAGCAACTCCTGCGTGCGGCGGTGCTCACGCATCACCTCCTCCGCCCTCGCGCGGTCATCGAACAAATCCGGCGCGGCTATGGCCTCCTCTAGCTCAGCCAGCCGCGCCCGGCGCTTCTCTATCAGCGGTGCATAATCCATCCTGCCCTCTATTCTAGCCACAAACTCCCCACAGAGCAAGTGCAAAGTGTGTAATGGCCGGGGAATGGCCGCAGTTTCAAATCGGCCGGTAAAACATTCCGCTGAACTCGATTGACACGCCTCGTTTGGCTGAGACAGGCAGGGCGCATGGTTGCGCGAGCCCTGTGCCTCGCGCAACCATGAAATCATGCGTACGTGCTCTCGTATCTGCGGGCGATAGTCTGCCAGCAGTAGTGGTGATTGGCCAGTTGTTTCATGGCCGCGGCGTTGGCGGAAAGGGCATCTGCCTGCGTGTTTTGCAGGGCGTGAGCCAATTCTTCAGCGCTACCCCAGTAGTGCGCCTGATGTTCGGTGGTTTCGCGATTGTACACCACATCGAAGGCCAGAATCGGTACCTCACAGTGCATGGCTTCCACCAAACTGGGGTTGGTGCCGCCGGCACTGTGGCCATGGATGTAGACACGGCAGTTACGGCGCAGGGTATAGAGTTCGTCCAGCTCATATACGGCGTCCACCGTGCAGATATTCGGGCAATCGGCATATTGCATTCGCAGGTTTCGGCCGTAGTCGCTGCGGTTCCAGTTGCCCACGAACACCAGCTGCTGCCCGCTCAACCGAGCGGCTTCCAGAATCACATGGCAATTATTCTCGGGCTCAATGCGGCAGAGGGAAAGCGCATAGCCGCCCGGCGTCAGCCCACGGGCCGCCAGCATTTCCAGCTGGCGCTCCTGTGGCACCTCGCGCACGGCGTGGTCACCACCATAGGCAATGGTTACTGATTCACGGCCATAGGTTTCCGTCACATAGTCGGCAATCCCTTTGTTGTCCGCCACCACCACATCGGCCGCACGCACGGCGCAGGCCTCCGACAGGCGCAGGAACCACTTAGCCAAGCGCCCCCATTTCTCGCGGCGGTGCTCCAGCCCGTCGATGTTCACCACCAGGCGCCCGCGGTACAGCCATCGGAACAGGGGCAGCACCACGCAACCGCTCACCCCCAACACCAGCACCACATCATAGCCGCGCCCCAGCACCCGCAGCAGCGAGAGCATGTCGTAGGGAATACTCTGCACACCATTGGCATGCAGCGGCACATATTCCAGCTTGGCTCCCTTGTATTCCGTCAGGCGTTCCTTGTAATCCCAACTGCTGCACAGTACCGTGTACTCCACCTCAGGCGAGGCGTTTTCGCCTATCATATTCTCTACCAGGGTCTCAAATCCCCCATACTGCGCCGGTACACCTTGTGTGCCGATAATAGCTACGCGTTTTTTCATGCTAATATTTCTCTATTAACTGCTATACACATTCAGTTCGACAAGGCATTACACACAAGCCGGTTTCTGAAGCCTCACAAGAATTTTGTTTACGCCAATAGACATCAAAAGAGTTAGTACAAACACACATATTGTACAACACCATTCGTTCAAAAAATCAGTCACCAATATTATTTGAATAATTGGGACAAGTATCATATGCAAATAATATATATTAGCTGAATGATATTTCCCGAGCCATATAAGTCCCTTATTAACACTTCCTTCATAATTCAAGGCCACCAAAAACACAAATATCGACAGGATAACTTGCAACATCAAAAACGGCCAATTTATAAACTTCATCAATATAAAGCAAGCTATAACGGCACAAAAATACAGCTTATATTTTTTCAATTGATACCTATATTTTGAAATAACATAGCCAGCACAAAGATAGGGAAGAGCTACTCCAAAGCAATTTCTCGTAAAATGTTCAGGCATATTACTCAGCCCCAAATAGACACATACATAGTGCACAATAGGACTCCACAAGAAGAACAAAAGACACAAAATAAACAGCCTATCATTTTTTCGAAGAAATATAAATACAATCAATGCTTGCCATAGAGCAGCCAAATACCATAAATGTACCGAAATAATATCACCAAATAACACAACTTTTAATATAACCGGCATGTATAAAAAGTTGCGACCTTGGCAAATACCAGTTATCAAATACACAAATGTGAGAACAGCGTATATAATTAGTACTTTTTTAAGCCATTTCTTCGCTTTATCTCTTTCTCTCACCTTGTTTCCTGTATAGAGAAAAAATCCTGAAATCATAAAAAAGCATGGAACTGCTACATCTAATATTTCCCGTATGTATGGCTTACCAAGGAGAGGCGTATGTATAGCCACGACAAATAAAGCACATAATGCTTTTAATGCATACAAACTATCAATCTGAGTTTTCATCCCCTCATTTAATAAGGTAGAATTGATATTTTGATTCATAAATTGTTAATGATTTCGTTCTTTAAAATAGTTTCAACCTTATTCACCTGACGCTGCAGGCTATATTGAGCCGCAGCACACTTCGCGGCAGCGGACATGCGGGCATACGCCGCGCTATCCTCAAACAAGTTCCGCAGGTGCGCAGCGATCGTTGCAAGCTGCTCCACATCGGCATGGTATCCCGTTTTACCGTGCTCCACCATCTCGGCAATGCCACCGACAGGGGGCACAATGACAGGAAGTCCCGCCGTCATGGCCTCCAGCGCCGTCATGCCGAAAGTCTCGATGAACAAACGCGGATTCGAAAGATTCAACACCACAGCCGCTCGCTCATAGAACGGCTTCACATCCGCCTGACGAGGGTATACCGTCATGTTCGGCGGTAGCTCCATTTTCTGCTCCTGCCAGAATGTATCAATAGCCGACTGTTCATCATTTATCACCAGCACAAAGCGCAGCTCCGGCAGCATACCCGCGAGCTGCACAAACTCACAGGTACCCTTATATACCTTGAGCGAACCGACCATGAGCACATCGCCCTCAGCCTTGCTTCGAGGTGGTTGCCCCTCAAAATACCGCACAAACTCCACCGGCAGAGCATTTGGCACCACGGTGCACTTCTCCTGCCGCAGCAGGAAGCTGCACTGGTAGTGCGACACACAAATGATGCGGTGCGCCAACCGCTGCATCACCCGGCTGAGCATGCGGTAAAAGCCGCCCTTCACAAAGGCATTCTCATGGTAATGATACACCACGCGCTTGCCCATTAGGCGTCCCGCCAGCGCAGGCCCTGCCGGCAACAGCGTATTGATGTAGAACACCACATCCCGACAGAACAGATACCGCCAAGCCAGCAGAAACGTCCACAGCTGCACCAGCACATAGCGCAGCAGAGTCACCACTGCGTTGTCCGAATAGCGGTACGGGTAATGGTGCAGGCGCACCCCGTCATCGGCCAGAGCATCCAGCACCCCTCCGCGCGAAGTGTACAAATCAATGCGCCACCCGCGCGCAGCCAGCTCGCGCAGCACCGGCGCCAGCACTTTCGGGCTGCCGCTATAGTCATTGTACAGGTGAAAACAAACCAATCGTTTCGTCATTTCATCAATCGCTTTAAGAGTTCAATCCAAATCTGCATGCAGCGCTGCTCATCTCCCTGCGCGCCCCCCTGTTCCCGCATCGTGAAGCGCCCCAGAATATCCAGCAGATACCCCATGTACTTCAACCTATTGTCGGCATGCTCAGCCAAGTGCGGCTGCACCTGCTGCCAAATCTGCGCAGCATCCGCATGCTGCTCAAAAATAGCACTCTGGGTCACAAAGTGGTAATAATCAATACCCGGCGGATAGTTTTGGCCGGCATATTCCCAGTCAAATACGAACAGTTCGCCCCGCTCCACAAACATATTCCACGGCGTAAAATCCCCGTGACAGGCGCAGAAGGTCACCTTTTGACCGGCATAAAAGCCCAGCACCTCATCCAGCGCCGCCTGCACCACCGGCAGCGCGCCGTCCGGCAGCCAATCGAAGTGCTCCTGCAGCATCAGCATCGACGCATAGAAATCCGTATCTTCAAAGGCGCATACCTTCTGCGTTTGCTGAGCCAGGAGCAGCAGGAAACCCGCCTGCAAGCCCGACCACTCATGCGGCACACGAGAACCCGCTGTTTTTACCGTACTCTGGGCGAAGTACCACAGCCCCTCCCGCAGTTCCCCACAGCCCAAGCAACGGGGAATGCCGCTCACACCGGCTGCGTTCAGCTCATCCAGCACCGACTGCTCATGCTCAAACAAGCGGAACACCTCGCGGTGATTACACAGCTTCAGGTAACCCAGGATTTTACCCCCGCGCCAGAACTGCAGGGTGGCCTTCTGATGCACACAGGGGGTACCGCCGAACAGCGCCCACTCTGCACCCTCTCCGAACAGGGAATCCGCCAGCGTCCGTAAATCATCCGCCAGCCTGTAGCGCACCGGCTGCGTGCGCAGTACCCGGCGCACCGGGGGCAGGGCGTGCAGCAGGGGGAACCACAGCTTGAGCAGCTTGCCCTTGGGTCCACTCGGTTGGTACAAGTGCATGGCGGTGCGCATGCCCCGCGCGGGCATCACCCAGCACTTGCCATCGGCATTGGTCAGGGGGTAAAAGCAGGGGGCTTGCGCATCCTCCACCAGAATCTGTTCGAGTTCAAGCATTCTTAATCAGGTCGTTAAAAGCCTCGGCTATCTCCTGCCCCTTGGTGGCCCAGGTAAAGCGGCTGCCTGCGGCGAGGGCGGCGCGGCCCATGCGCTCGCGGGTGGCGGCATCGGCCAGTTGCAGCATGGCGGCGGTCATTTGCTCGACCAGCTCGGCACGGCTCCTGCGGGGGAGAACGATGGCATATTCCTCCGAGAAATATCGGGTGAAGCCGCCTGTATCCACGCAGAGCAGGGGCTTTCCTGCTGCCATGGAGTCAAAGGAAACCGTCACCGCACCCTCGCGCAGACTGCTGTTCACCACCACATCGCAGCTTGCCATGCGGCGCCGATATTCCGCCATGTCCACCTTGCCGGGCATGCTCACATGTTCGGCCAGTCCCTCGCGGGCAATGATTCCCTTCAGGCGCTCGCCGTCTCCGCCTTGCCCCAGCAGGGTGAGGTGCAGCTGCGGATTCCGGCGCACAGCGGCGGCAAAGGCCTCCAGCATCACATCGAATCCGCGCCAGGCATCCAGACGCCCCACCGCCAGGTATTCAACTTTGTCATTGAACGCAGTCGCAGTCTCGACGGCAGGCTGCTCCTCGACCGCTACATCGGTGAAAAGGATGGCCTTATCGCGATACGCAGCCGGAATGGCCGTTCGCATATCCTCCGTCTTGCAGAGAATCAGTGCTGCCCGGCGGCAGCGGCGGCGGAAGCCGAGGTTCCAGCGCATGGCGCCGACTGCCAGGCGGCGGGCCCACTCAATCAGTCGGCTTTTGCGGCCATAGTGGCGGGAGTAATCTTGCGGTATGGTTTCAGCCCCTCCGATGGGACCCCACACAAACTGCTGCTGTTGCCCCCAGCGGCTCACCGGCCACAGGGCATTACCGTATGTCAGGTGGTGGAACAGCTCGATGCCGTTCTCCTTCATCGTGCGGCGCACCAAGCCATTGGCAAACCACTGCCACAGCACATAGTAGGTGCGCACCCCGCTGAGCCCGCGCTTCCACCACTTCGCCCACTGCGGCAGGTCAAAGTACAGGAAGTGGATGCTTGCAAACTCGGGGTGCTCCGCAATCCATGGATCAATCGTGTGCTGATTGCTCTTGCGCGTCAGCACCCACAGCTCGAAGTGCCGGCTCATCTCCAGCACCCAATGCCAGCCCACACCAATCTCCGAGCCAAGCCCCGGCTCGCAGGCGTAGGCCGAGATAAAGATTTTCGGTTTACTTGTCATTTCACGCCCAATCGTTTCAGGTTCTTCTTGTGCTGCTCAGCAAAGAGGTAGCTCAGGATGGCATGCACCGCCTGCTGTGGCGTGCCTTCATTCAGGAACAACTTATACCCCGGCTTTCCGGCCAGATAATCCAGTTTCTCGTTGATGGAGCGAATTCCCTCCTCATCCAGCTCGCGCTTGCGGGCAAGGATATGCTCTGCACTCGCCGTCAGCAGGATATTGTAATTCAGCGAGGGGATAAACAGCTTACCGAACCAGTAAAGGAAGCGCAGGGGTAAGTAAATGCGGCTGCGGCGGCTGTCGGCCATGATGTCGGTGTAGTAGCGGTCGAAAATCACCAGACGCGTGATGCGCGTCTGCGTCTTCACCCGCAGGAAATAGCCCAGAATGTAATCCAGAGAGTAATAACAGAGACGAATGAGCGAACTGATTTTGCCGGTCTTGCCACCTCGGTGCGGCTTGCTGTAGTCCCTATCTACCTCTTTCTTCACGCCCGCCGCATGAGCCACCTCGCCCAGATTGCCAAACAGGGTAGGGCGGAAGTGGTACAGTACATGGGCCGTACGGAACACCGCCCCCAGCTGCTCGATAGCCATATCAATCACCGTTGTTTTGCCACTACCATCCGGCCCCGTAAAGCCGACGGAAAAGCCCGTCCGTGAGCGCAGATAATTCCCCACAAAGGTGCGCAGGAAATTCAGGATTCCCCACGTCTGCCCGAAAGGACGACGCAGCATATTATACCCCAGCGCACGCATTAGCAGACGTACTTTCCCCGCCTTGTCACACGTCGCTGCATTCGGCATGCCATACAGGCGTTTCAGCTTGCACTGCACCATCTCGCTGTTCTCCGCCGCGGTCCGTGTGTCGGCGTATTTCGCAGGGTAGGGGGCTCCGACGGCTCTATCGTACAGATATTTGTCCAGAAATTCCCATTCCTTGCTCACATGGTACAGGAAGCCGTTGAACACACGCCCCTGCAGTAACTCCTCCGCTGAGGCCAGACGAATGCCGAAGACCGAGGTGTCGAAGAAGAAGTCCCACTGCACTAGCTCGGTATGCTCCGCGGTTTCATGAGCCACCACCCAGGTATGTACCCTATCACTTTGCAGCAGGGTGATGAGCTGCCAGCCGAGCCCGGTCATCACACTGAGCAATTCACTGTGAATGCGTTTCCATGTTTTGCGGGAGAGAATGATATCGATATCGCGGCTGGTGTTATGCTGAGGGAATCCATCGAAATTACGCAGCACGGCATACTCTGCTTTCTCATTCAGCAGAGCAAATACGCTTTCGTATAACTTTTGTGCAACTGTTGCTGTTACTTTTTCTTCCATATTCCTGAATTACTTAAAACTTTCTGCCATAAATAGCCCGGCTGCAGCCAGACCGACTTCAAAATATTGCCGACCGCCGGCACAAACTTCCTCTGCTTCAGCAGGAAGAACCCACGACGCAGTGCATCAGCCGCTGCCGATTCCTTTTCCAGACGATGCATATCTTCTGCACTCAGAGAATCCCGGAACTCGATAAAGGACAGTTCCTTTTCACCTGCCCGACGGCGCAGCAAATTAGTCTTCACATGCCGCATCCGCAGGAGCATATTAAACGAACCGGCAGAGAGCCCGGAACTATGCTTGCGATACAGCATGAGCACCTCAGGTACCACCACAATAGCTTTCCCTTCGGTATAGAAATCACTCATGCGTGTCCACAGATCCAAATCCTCACACAAGTCCTGATAGCGAGGCTTGCCGTCGGGAAAGCCCACAACTGCGCGTCCTCCTGCCCGCAAAGCTAATTCTCTGTCAAAAATGGCATTGCTCGCCATAAACATCAATTTCTTCCGAGCTGCGCGGTCATAAAACTCATCCTTCGTTTTACAGCCTAGATACTGACCGCCATGTACCTTGTTCCCGTCCTCATCAATGAACTCAAGATAACATCCCACAGCCATTAAATCAGAGTCCGAGGTAATTGTTCGATACAACTTTTCTACAAAAGTAGGTTGAGGACAATCATCAGCATCAACGAAAATTATATACTTCGTCTGCACATTCTCCTCCACATATTTGCGACCTCCTGCCAAGCCCTGATTGACCGGGAAATCCACAATCCGGTGGGGGAATGGATGCTCCGCAAAGAATTGCTCCATCACAGCACGGGAATTATCCGTCGAGCAGTCATTCACAATCAACAGTTCAAAATCACGGTATGTCTGTGCCATCAGGCAAGACAAGGTCTCACCGATATAACGCTCACAGTTGTATGCGCAAATGGCAACTGTTAAATCTGCTTTCATTCCTCAATATTTCTAATAAAAGTTGCTGGATTTCCAGCCCATATTTGATAATCCGGCACATTTTTAGTCACAACACTTCCGGCACCCACAATAGAATGCTTTCCCACCGTAACGCCTTTTAAAATGATTGAATTTGCCCCAATAAAAGCCCCTTCAGAAATAACAACAGGCTTATTAACAACAAAAGAATCATTGGACATGCGATTTACATAGTCCAGAGAATGAAAGTCGGTATCCCATATTTTTACACCACTACCAAGCATTACGTTATCTTCAATTGTAATTTTTGCAGCGGAATACAACTGAACAGAACTCATCTTAACGTTATTTACAACAACAACTCTCCCTTCACCCTTTGTGGTGAACGAACTCTGGCCACATCCTGTTATTGGATTGTAACTGAACTTACAATTAATTAAACAATTATGACCAATTGATATTTTACCTTTTCCATATATACAAAAACGACCAACAATCCTAACATTGTTTCCTACCTGAACACCTCTATATTTAAGGAGCGCCTTGTTCAGCAGTTTGTCATAGATTCCGCACAATAACCGAATTAAATTTACAATCTTTCTAACCATAAAACCTTGCATTAGTTAATGATGCACCTACAGAAAAGCAGAATACTACTTCCACCATATCAGATTTTTGCTACTGTATTTCCATTCTGCCAACAGACGACTGATACCAGAGGTAATCATCTTGTACAGGCGGAAAGCATTCAGCCACCTGTATTGCACCTCAAAATGATTCTTCTTCAGCAAATATGCCGTTTGGTCTAGACGAGCTTGAGAACGCTTGGTGTTAAAGCCTTCGTTGAAAGTCTTACTGCTCTCATTGAAGCGTACAACATACACAAAACTATGCACCTGTTTGTACGCATACCCAAGATTCATAAACTGGAACCACAAATCCAGGTCCATAGCGTAGTACAAACCCAAATCAAAGCCCATAGATTCACTCAGGATGTCCCGATGAAAACAAGTTGTTGCCGAGCACACATTCGGGCCGAGTCTTTTCATGAAGAAATTGTTCCAATCAGGGCCCACGAATGAATGCAGGCATTTGCCAGTTTCATCAGAATAGAAAGTATCAAAGCAAAACCACCTATGTTTTGGATTAGCCTTAATGGCTTTATCCAATTCATATAGTGAGTTTTTACAGAGGAAGTCATCCGCATTCAGCCAAAGCAACCATTCATTCTTTGCCTTGGCAAATCCCTTGTTAAACGCATCACTTTGCCCCTTGTCTTTTTCCGATACCCAATAGGTAATATTTTGCTCATACTTGCGTATGATATCCACAGAATTATCTGTAGACCCGGCATCCATTACAATGATTTCAACCGAGGGATAATTCTGACAAATCACCGACAATAAGGCATCTTCCAGATATTTTCCGGAATTGTAATTTGCGATAACTATTGAAAAACCACTGTATTCTTTCTTCATAATATTTTAGCTTATTTAACCTTCATATTCTAATTAAACGAAACGGCTTCAAAAAAAACAACTATTATTTACACAAAACTCCACTCGCGCCCTTAATTTTGTTAACAAAATAAGAAGATGCAGCAATCAACATCAAAATTCCCCATCCATATGTTACATTTCCCACACCAAAACCTAATAACAAAATAAAAATTAACGTTTCCAACGACATAAACTTAGGTATAATGCACGAATATACAAATATCAACGAAAGGACAAATCCTATAATACCATACTGTACGATATTACCCATTTTTCGGGTCTTATCTGCCATAACAATAGCATGTTGTCGCTCCCCTGTCCCCATTCCTATCCAGGAGCTTAAATCCGTTAAATCTGTTTTCGTTAAGGTATTCACCATGGGAATGATACGGGAAGCTCCGCTTCCATCCGCCTCTTCCATCTCCTGAATGTCGGCACCGGACGCTACGGCTGTAGCCAATCGCGTTGCCCGCCCCATTTGTTCTAATTCCATCATCTCGCCAATATAGACAAGGCCAATTAACGCAGGAATCGCTACAATACAGGTTTTAGCTCTCACGAAATATAAACTTAAGGTCCCCAATCCGGCAAATGCCGTACCACTCCCCATGGTCAACATAGTCCACAGAAAAGGGAACGAAACAAGCCTGTGCTCTTTTGAAAACAGTTCCTTAATACCAATTAAGCGTCGACCTCTGGTCAACGGTTCGCAACGCAAATAACATAACATGAGCACTGTCAGGGTTCTTGCTGCAGAACTTGGTTCAATGTGTAAAGATGGCAATTTTG
Organism: Akkermansia sp.; assembly: GCA_045646325.1. GTDB lineage: Bacteria > Verrucomicrobiota > Verrucomicrobiia > Verrucomicrobiales > Akkermansiaceae > Akkermansia. Next base: position 13,342 of record JAZRKM010000132.1, read on the forward strand.
TCAAAGAAAGCCAAGGCTGATTCACCAAGTTCAAAAGAAAAAAACTTCTCACCCCCACAATGATACATAGCTGTTGCAGAATCAGAACTATTGCATATAGCTGTATCAGAAAAACAACAAACTTCACAAAATAATCGAGTGTGAAGTACTTGCTACGGATCAGACCATATAAAGCGACAAAGGAAAAAATGTGCATTGCCAAAAAGCCCAGAGTGGAAAAGCGTACAGGTCCGGCCATCAACGCAGCTAGATAGCACCACCCCCAATACAAGGCTCCCAACATCAGCGCCTTTGATGTATTTTTAATGAATAACACCGAAAATACAGCTAAACACATCACCCCGGTTTTCAAGGGATTGATAGCACCGCCCTCTATCGCCACATTGTGAGTGCACATGAAAAACAACAGCAATGTTGTCCATAAAACAACTCGGTGCTGTTTTGCATAATCCCATAGATATCGAAAATTAGAAACGAAAACATTCATAAGCGATGTTATTGATTAGAAAGCACAAAACCAAAGTAGGTTACCTTCCCGTCTTGCGTTTTCTTTTTCCACGAAGAACGGAAACTCAGCTTAAAGAAATAATCGGACGAACAGAGTTCATCGTACTCGGCACGTTTAAATTCCTGATTCATGATAGTTGCCAAAGTATTGCGTTTTGAACAAGGCCATGTGGCTACCTGTTGAAGCTGTTCACCCACCCCCGGCAGGAATCTGTATGCATAGTAGATGAGGTAATCCTGAATCACATAATCAGGCCATGCTTGACTTTTCTTGGCTATGGTTTGAAGCATGTCCGAGACAAAAGAATACATTATATTGTTCTTTTCAGATGCAAACATACACCAAGTGCTCCAATTTACCCCAAACGATGTCCAAAAACAAATCGACCGACTCGTAACATCAACCTTTCCATTAGCCGAAAAGACCCGATATTGACACAATCTCTCCATCGGTAACTTACAGGGTACCCATACCGTAGCATCCAGCCACAGCCCACCATATTGCGCAAGCAGGCTTGTTCTCACAATATCACTGAAATGAGCCCAAGTGATTTTCTCGGTCTCTACTTTTTCATAAATGACAGGAGACAAATCGAGGAATTGACGCACATTATCATTCGTTACCAGTATAACATTATCATGATGCCTGCAAAGCTGCTGGTAGCAGGATCGAATAAGAGGAGGCATGGCAGATTCCCCCTGTCCCCAGAATACCCAGATACGGGGATTCTCTACCGCTTGTGTATCCTCTTGTTTGCACCGATAGCGTTGAATGATGTCCGCATACTCCTTTTCTATATGAGCATCCAGCCAACGAGTTTTCTTCCTCAATGCCCAAGATGACAAGCACCAGCTCAACGGAGTGCGAACATAGAAACAAAGCCACCATATCACATTGTAAAAAGCATAGAAAAGGGAATAATACCTCGTAAGAGCAATAAACTCACGAAGCATTTTCACCGGAATCTTAATATACGATTTCATGATATTTTGTTTTTCTTCCCGAGTAAACACGGGCACCATTTATTAATTACATACACGGTGGGATATTCCATCGCCATCGTTACAACAAAGCAGGCAATGGTTATCCAGCCGCTAAACTCCGATATCCCGAGACTACGCTCGCAAAACGTCTCGCACATCACTTGGTAAATAGAATAATGAGTAGCCATCAGAATAAGAGAGTTTTTTCCCCAGAACGAGAAAAATAGATTAACACGCCACTTCTGAATGGATAAAAAAATCAGGTATAATCCCAATGGCCCTATCAGTGGAGCAAAGAAGCGATAAAAAAGACCACAAACCGAGGGGAGTTCTCGAAAAAGATAATTGGCACAATAAAAACTCAATAAAGAAACAACAACGCCTGCTGAAAACAAAACGTATTTACCAAGACTCACCACCCGCGTAGCCATTCGTATAGAAAGCCAATACGACAGCCAAATGATGGGCCAAGCCTGTGCCACACTATTCATCGCACAGAAGGGCGAGTCAATAATACGGTACATATCATTTCTAAACGCGTATTCCTGCGCCCACCAACCATATCCCCAATACCAAACTATAGTTAACACTAAGGCTCCTATCTGCCAGTAAAGTTTCTTGCGGATAATCCATACGAAGATAAGTTCGCCAAAGAAAAGAGCAGGCAAGAACCACAAGGTACCGATACCTCGCAGAGACAGCGTTTTATATACATCACGCCCCAGCAATCGCCAGTCATAAAATCCCAGCTTAACCCATAACAAGTCAAAAAGAAGTATAAGCAAAGAAAAATAAAAATAAGGAATACAGAGACTACGAAAGCGCTTACGGGCAAGCTCCTGTACACTAGGCAATTTCTCTTTATCTCTACTTCCCATCAACCAACCGATTGAGAAATAGAAAGCAGTAACCATAAATGTACCTATCCATGTATTAAGTCCGACAGGTATCAGCCCTGCTTCAAAATGAAGCAGAGTAATGCAAATGATAGCCAACCCCTTGAGCTGATCTAATGACTCATCCCTTTTTTTTATTCCAGCAGCCATACATCAGTCTGACATTGTTTTCTGTTCGTCCATCACATCTTTAATAGCCTTGAGGAATCCATCACCATACAACTCATCCGGTTCGAGGTATCCTCCTTCCCCCCACTCATTCCACGCAAACACAAATATTTTATCAACTTTGTAATATTTCTTGGTATTTTCGACTAACAAGGAAAGATAATGTTTGAACCGTTGAGTTGACACATCCGTATACAGCCATCCCTTATCCCTATATCGAGGCGTATTATCCCAATCACTAAAGGCACAAGGTATAATCTTTCCTTCTTCTTCCGGTCGCAAGCGCAACATATTCTGCCACGCTTCATCATAATCAAACGTAGTCACACCGCTTGCAGCCTTTGTTTTCAGAAGACTCTTCCGAATATTGAGTAATCTCTTAATTTCTCTAATATATTTTAAGCTCCATTGTGGCAATACTGATTTCTGTTTAGAAAACACTCCCTGCACATAGCCGGGATTCATTTGAACACCATAACTGAACTTCGAACGATCCCAACTTTTGTCAAGCATAGCAGATGCACTCTGATAGATGTAAGTCAGACCATCGAAACCGGCATCCTGCGCCATTTTTGTCCAACAATCCAACATTTTATTAAGCTTAAGGATTAAATTCGGAGAATAAATAACCATCAGAGGCTTATTATTTTCCGACATGTAGCGCGGATCTTTAAAGAAAGGCAACATGTAGTTGAAGTGGTCAACCCACCCCTGCTCATTATTAAAGTCATCGAAAATCAAAATCTGAGAATCTCTATTTTTAGGATTCCATATATCGCGCCATTCTCCATTTGCCCAAGAAATACAATACTTGATATCAATCTCGGGGTGAGCTAGCAATATTTCCATTGGCTTTTCAAGTAATAATTTACCGCTAAACCAATAATGATACATACAGAAACCATAGATTCCATGTTCCTTGGCTAACTTGCACTGCCATTTCAACACCTCCACGTCCGTAAGGTCATAGTAATTGTCGCCCTGTGGTACGCGCGGTTGATTGTGGCCTTCAAAATGAGGCTTAGCAGCCTTGACATTGGTCCATTCGGTAAACCCTTTTCCCCACCACTCGTCATTTTCAGGAATGGCATGGAACTGAGGTAAATATACAGGTATTATTTTCATTGTTTGATATTTATTTAATTTGTTTCAAAACTTTTGCAGGATTTCCTCCCACAACGGCATAAGACGGAACATTCCTTGTTACCACAGCATTGGCAGCAATAATGGCTCCCGCACCTACGGTCACACCAGGTAGGATGGTAGCTTTATCACCTATCCAGACATTTTTGCCAATATGAACTGAGCCCTTGGAAGACAGCTCGCGAACGATAGGAGGCGTGTCGCATTCTTCTGGCAGGGAGGCGCCGTGAGCATTGTCTGTAATGAGGACAAAACGGCCGGTTAATACGCCATCACCTATGACCACCTTTGTAGCGCAGGTGATATGCGTGTATTCCCCCAAAGACACACCATTACCTATCTGTAAATCAGGCTTAGTAATTTCAGGACAAGTTTCGAGCACACAATGGGCCATCACTGAACTGTCATTGCCTATAGAAATGAATTGTGGATTTCCCAACGTAAGCCCCGGAGCCAGCCACGAGTTGTCCCCAAACGAGCGGAACCGGCTCTTGTAACGCCCCGTTATTATCGCGCGACGAAGCACATACAACAGGTACTCCGGCTTTTCAGGAGCTAGCCGTGTGATGAGACCTATCAAAATGCCGAGGAAACGCACCACTGTCAATATAAGATTAGTCATGACTTCAGAATAGCACGATAAATAGAGTGTAAGGTTTCACGAATAGCCACGGGGTTATGGCGAGATTCAGCGGCTTGGCGTTCCTGCTGGCTCATACGCTCACATGCCGATTTATCTTGGCTCAGCTGCACAATAGCAGAAGCCAAATCATAAGGGGCATTAGCAGGATAAAGGATGCCGGTCTCGCCATCCTTCACCAACGAAGAAATGCCTCCCACATGTGTTGCTAAAACAGGCACCCCTAGCATCTGGGCCTCGCACAGACTATTTGGACTGTTGTCAATATAGGAAGTATGAACATAGCAAGAGGCCTCACAAAGAGCATCCACCAACCGCTCTTTACTTGCCGTTCCTCGCACCTTAACATTCACGGACTCTGCCTTAATCCCGTACTTCGACTCAAAAAAGCGAAGGCTGGGAACACCATATACATTCCATTCAAAATTTATGTTGGCAAATCGTTTCAACAGAGCAGCCGTCTTCAGAATCAAATCCTGTCCCTTATACCAAGGACGAGAAATAACACTGATGATAGAAATCTTCTCACGTTCCTGATACTGCCAACGCTTCTTCATCTGCAAGAAGGAATCTCGCAACGCTTCCTCACAGTGATAATATTTTGCTGCAGGATTAAACATTGATACTAAGTTCCTGTCCCATGCTGTACGCCCCATGAAATAGCGACAGGATTGAATCACCTGAATTTCTCGCTCTGCAGTAGCCTTGAATGCAGGTGAGGTACGCCAGCCCATCCAACGCTCGCGAAGAGTCAACCCCGGAACCGTCAGGAAGTCCCGGCGCGACAAGCCTACGGGCATACTGGCATTTTCGTATGGAGGCATACACCCCTGCATGTGGATAACCACCGGCACATTCACATGGGGAATCATTAGACCAAACTCGTTTTCACTACCGAATATCTGGATGATATCCGGCTTAAAATCCTCTACAACCCGCAACCAATGCGCTAGTTTACCACCTACCCCACTCCCACAGAACAAAGATTTCAGCAGGCCGCTACGAGGTGTAGGCATGGGATAGTATGTTACACCTTCATTCTCGCATTTGAAATCAGCAGCTGCGTAGTTAAACGCAATACCAAGTTCTACTTCTTCCATACCGCGCACAATCTGCTCCAAGGACGCAATCCACCCGCCCCCATTGTGACCATTGCTGTGGGGGCTATACATGGACGGAGTAACTGAGAACCAGAGGATTTTCATAATGAATAATCTTCAGATTTTATACTAAGCAGTTGAGTAATCTTGCCTATGCAATACTCGCAATCATGATTTACAAGTTTATATTTTTTACACCTCGCAACTCTTTAATTCTACTTTCAGAGAAACACACAAGCCTCACCGAGCGGGCGGCCTGTGGCGATTTTGGATTACGAAGCCGCATTCGAAAGTTGCACGACTCCGAATTTGGTTCTCGTTTTATCTTCCACTGTTTCCGTATTTCGATTATTTCAGCCATAATATCCTATATGATTCTATTTAATCCACTACAAACAAGTTTAACAAAAGTTGCTACTTCCTCATTGCGGTGGAATGAGTTCGCCTCCTTGGAATCTATACAAAAAAATCCTTTCATGTTCCACTCTGAATCAGGTGTTTCATATAATGATATTATCGGAAAAACCCATTCGGATTCATATGGTAATACATGATTGGGATATGCTTCTCGACTTGTTGTATTATAACCTACAGTTTTACTAATTTCATTATTAATATAGTACACATCGTTTTTTCCTTCGTTTAGCATGTTAACAATGTGCATATATGCTGTATTTTTGACAACATAATGTTCTAACCGTGAATATTGTTTAATATCTCTTTGATTTGCGCTCTCCCAATCCCTACATACATTTTCGACCTTAACATCTTCTATCTTTGCACATTCTGGGACACAGGCATTAACTTTAATAGACACAGAGCTATGAACCCCACATACTTTATCAAAATAGCATTTTGTCGAATCACATATCCTCTGCAACGCCTTGTCAATGGACTGAGTACCCAGGAGAACCTTTTGTACATCCTTTTCAAAGTTCATTACAATAAAAAGCGGATTTGCGTTATTATCAGATTCAGAACAATAGTTATTATAACAATAAATTACAATTATTATAAAGGTTAGAATATATAAAACAATAAGTGCGCATAAAGCAAGCTTCAACGAAATTTCAAAACAATTTGAGATAAAATATACAATCGTAATACTACTTGCAATACTACCACCAAACCACACCTTATGTGACAATAACAGCCTACACCCATCCTTCAATGAAGCTTTGATACGATTATTCATATTATTTTCCATTCATCAATTTAGTAAACAATTTTATCCACTTCTGTGAAATTAAACGAATATCATACGTCTGCGCTTTTTTTCTCGCAGCGCGCCCCATCTCTTCCCTTAGACTTTGTCTTTTCATCAGCAAAGTCAATTTAACGGCAAAATCCTTTTTATCAAATGCTTTCACTAGTATGCCGTTAACGCCATCGTCAACAATCTCAGAGGCCGCAGGAAAACTGTCAAACAGAATGGGAACACAACCATGCTGCATCGCCTCCACCAAGACCATACCAAATCCTTCCGTTGAACTTGTCATACATAAGATAGCAGCCTCCTTATAGAACGGCTCAGGATTCTGAAAACCTGTAAACTCCAGATTCACACATCCCAATGAACGAGCCAACTTCTCGTATAGAAATCGATACGGACCATCGCCTACAATGGCAGCAGACCAATCGGGGTGTTCTTTTTCTATGCTTGCCCATATACGGATGAATCGATCTATTCGTTTTTGCCCATATTCAAGCCGTCCTACGCATATAACTTGTTTTTTCTTCATCCAAAAACTTCCCACATCTTCAAGAATCTTTATTCCATTGGGAATGTAATGCAATTTATCCGCACTCATCCATTTTGATGCAGATTGCACAGAATGGGCTGACAGAAAAACGAGAGCATCACTCAATTTTCCAATATGTTTTTGAACTCTCTGGGCTTTTTTAATAAGTAGCTGTCTTCGATACAGCCAAAAACGAGCATATAGAACAAATTCTTTCATCCAAGATAATGGGCTAGTTCCCATTTTTTCTACTATGAAAAAACCAGACGAAGCAACAGCCGCGAGATGGTATACATCATGGTGTAGAGCTGACACCACCTTAATTCCTCTTTTCTTTCCAACCGAAATACACCATTCAGAAAACTCAAGATCCATTGCATTCTGGTTTAGAATAATATTGATATTATTTTGAATTAGAACAGCCTCAAAAAAATCGCTGTTAGAAAAATCATGGATTTTATCAGCCAATGGCAAGTAATAATGACTTATATCAGAGGAAAAAGGCACTTGTTTTTCACAACGTAAACATACAGCTACTACTCGATGACCCATACTCATCCACTGATAAGCTAAATCGTTAGAAACTCTTTCTATTCCTCCAATAATCGGGTTTAATTCCCTTTGTACGACAATGGCAATATTCATTTCATCAGGCTATCAAAATGTTTAATATACTCATTTGCTACCACATCTGGAGCCAGAGATTTCAATGCATCTATTCTCCCGGCATGTATGGATTGCGTTAAATTAATTTGCGACATTGCAGGCAACATAGCCTGCACTAGACTATTAATAACCCACGATTTTGCTGCATATTCATCCCCGAAAATTTCAAGCAACGAATGTATAGAATCATAAAAAAATGGTATACATCCATTAGACACGCCTTCCATCGCGACCATCGGAAGCCCCTCATGGCTACTAGGAATGCAAACAATTGGGGCTGCTTTATAATATCTTAATGAGTGTTGTTCTCCCTCAAAAGTCGTACGTTCAAGTTGCAAATACTCTGCTATTTTGCAGAAAAGTGCTTTATCTGGCCCATCACCTACAATAACAAGCTCCCAATCTTTACATTTCTCCTGCAACTCTTTCCACGCTCTTAACAAGCGATCAACTCGTTTTTGCCATACCAATCGTCCAACGAACAAAACGCTCTTCTGCTTCTTCAAGAACGACCCTCTGTATGAAAGCTCTATGGGGTTACGAACAACTGCTAACGCAGACTGCAATTCATTTCCTGCTAGATTGGAAAATGATTGTTTTGCATCAACTGACAAAAACGTCACAAGATTGCAATGTTCGGCTATATCTCTGTAGAAACGCTGAAGGTGCTTACGTCTCAGATAATACCCAAACGGATATTTAACCACACTGCGCATGTAACTAACAAAACTCGACCAGCTTCTACTCAGCGCATGGCATGTTTTATAGTAATCCCGAGAATCAATTAAGTCTATCAGAGGCGCGACAGGATCCTTGTGAAAGGTATAAACAAGTTTAGCAGGCGTATCTCTAACGGCCTTTTTAGCACACACCCATTGTCCATTCATATACGTATTAAGCCATACAATATCTATTTTCTCCGACAAAATAAGTTGATGCAAAAACTCGACATTTTGAGGTGCAATCACATTGTCTGAGCAGGGTAACAAATGGTGAGCAACACCTGACACACCAGTATCCACACTCTTACGGAGATAAACAGAGCTCATCCGGACGCCGACCTTCGAAAGCTCCCGTATCAACAGGCAACACACTCTGTCTAAACCTCCGGTAAACTCATTAAATTGGCAGGGACTTATAAAACAAATATGCATACTAACCTTTAGGATTTTACTCTAAAAATGGCACAAAACATACAGCAAAAACAGCGAATCGCATTACTCGAAGTTGTATCATGTAAAATATCAATGAATTCCTTTCTGCAATATATGAAAGCATATACAGCGCACTTAAGCACGCCTATTATATCTCTATACCTTCTGCAACTTCTCAAATATAGGACGTAATAGGTGGCAAGTACTTTGTTAAAATAATCTCTATAATTACCATTATGAACATTACGAACAGTAACAATCCACTGTATCATTTTTTTCACAACATCTATATAGCAATGAGATTTTGACCATGAGCCTTCGTGCCCATAATTGTATACAGACATCACGTTTCGTAAATGCATAACATTTCCCAACATTGCACACCAAATTTGTAAGGGATAATCCCCAACCGGACATCCATCTGAAAACGCCGAAAACCCATTCAACAAAGCAGAACGGAAACAGATACTTGCAGTCGTTATATAATCCCCACCTTTCAATAAAATATCTTTCGTACTCAAATCACAATCTTCACATGGATTATGCGTCTTTACATATTCACTAGTCGGAGTTTTAATTGTTGTGGCATGACAACACATCGAATAGTCCGGGTGGCTTTCAAGGAAATCCACCTGCTTCTGGAGCTTGAGCGGGTCGGTCCAGTAGTCATCGCCCTCGCAGAGGGCGATGTACTTGCCTCGGGCTTTGGGGAAAACGAACTTCTGGAACATACCGCGAACACCTTGGGAATAGAGATTTTCCTCGTGGAAGATAGGGAAAATCTTATCCGGGTATTTTTCAGCATATTCGCGGATGATTTCCGTGGTGCCATCGGTTGAGCAATCATCATTGATGATAATCTCGATGGGGAAATTACACTGTTGCATCAAGAAACTATCCAGGCATTGCCGAATAAATGCCGCATGGTTATAGGTGATGCTACAGATGCTGACAAGGGGTGTTTCCATATCACTTAATTCTCTTTGCAGGGTTGCCTACAACTACGGCGCCTCCCTCTACATCCCTGTTCACGACAGCACCGGCACCAATGATGGCTTTGGGACCAACATTTTGGACTTTTGCAGACAAAAGAACGGATGAGAGTCCCATAAAGACGCTATCGCTGATGGATATATACGCCCCCACAGAAGTATGCGCGGCAACAAAAGAATGATTACCGATACTGGTATTGTGGCATATAACGACATAGGGCCTAATCATACAGTTGCAACCTATTTGACTATTGGCCTGTACACAACAATACGCATCAAGATGGCTGCCGGCACCAATGGATGAAAACCTGGATACAATGCAGGTGGGATGCACCAAGGTGGGAAAGGCCCCCCCCTTGGCAGAAATGGTGTTATAGAGATTTTCCCGAATCGTATTATCACCCATACTTAGTGCAAAGTTTCTGCCCTCAAGAGATTCCTGAGAAAGTAAATCATCATGAGTGCCGAGAATCTTTGTACCATACACTTCTTCTCCTGTCCTACCTGGGGCATAGTGGTACAAACCTGCTACGGTATAACCACAAGCCTCTGCAAGTTCTATAGTGAGCGGAGTGCTATGCCCAACGCCCAAAATGTATATTTCTTTGTTCATGCCGGAGTTTTAATGATACTGATAATACGCACAACATCCTCATTACTCAGCTCATGGTGCAGCGGCAGACAGATGACTTCATTTGCCATGCGTGTAGCCACCGGCAGGTTAGCGGGGGATGCGCTCTCGAGGCCGCGGTAGGTGGAGAATGTGGAGATGAGGGGGTAGAAATAGCGGCGGCCGAGGATACCCTGTTCCTTGAGGCGGAAGTAGAGGGAATCGCGTGATTCGCCGTATTCTGCTTCGTTCACGAAAACGGGGAAGTAAGAATAGTTGTGGGTGACGCCGGGGGTATCTTCCATGATGCGCAGGCCGGGGATGCCGCGCAGGGCGGAGCGGTACTGCTCTGCTACCTTGCGGCGGGCTTCGATGGCGGAGTCCACATAGCGCAGGCTGAGCAGGCCGTAGGCGGCGCGGACTTCGTCCATCTTACTGTTGATTCCGGGGGCGACCACCTCGGTCTCGCCTGCGAAGCCGAAGTTCTTGAGGTAATCAATACGTTGCTTCATGGCGGCGTCGTGGCAGACGAGGGCGCCACCTTCCACGGTGTTGTAGGTCTTAGTGGCGTGGAAAGAAAGGGTGCTGATATCACCGGCCTTCAGGATGCTCTCACCATTTACCCTCACCCCGAAGGCATGGGCGGCATCGTAGATGACCTTGAGGCCGTATTTATCTGCAATGGCCTGAATGCGCTCCGTATCACAGGGCGTGCCATAGACATGCACGGGCATGATAGCCGTGGTGCGGGGAGTAATGGCTGCCTCTATTTTGTCCGGATCAAGGTTACCGGTAACTGGGTCGACATCCACGAAGACGGGTTTAATACCATTCCACCAGATGGAGTGAGTAGTGGCCACAAAGCTGTAGGGGGTGGTGATAACCTCGCCGGTAATGCGCAGAGCCTGCAGGGCGGTGATGAGAGGCAGGGTGCCATTCGTGAAGAGACTGAGATACGGCACACCGAGGTATTCGGCCAGGGCTTTTTCCAGCTCCTGGTGGTAGTGGCCGTTGTTGGTAATCCACTTGCGCTGCCAGATATCGGCCAGTAGCTCGTGGAATTCCTCCAGCGGGGGAAGCAAGGGCGATGTGACGGTGATGAAAGACATTCGGATTTACGATTTTGGATTTACGATTTACGAAGGAAAATTGATTTACGATTCGCAATTTAGGATTTGCGGAGATTGTTGCGGATGAGGTTCCTGACTTCGGTGAGTTCGGGCATGCGGAAAAGGGCGGCAAGTCCGACATAGAGTATCACGCCGGTGGGAATACCCACAGCGAGCTGCAGGGCGTGAGTCAGGGGGAGGAACGTGGCGAGGCTCCAGACCGTGCACCCCATAGCCAGAGAAAGTAAGAAAATGGGCATCAGGTCACCCATCTGTCGGAAGACCCCGACCTGTATGAGCTTGCCGGTGTAGTAAGTATTCACCCCGAGACAGAGCAGCGATGTGACCACCGCACCATAGCACATAGCGGTAACACTAATCGGCACAGTAATGAGTAGCATGGTGACACCCATGATTTTCTTAATAACCTCCAATTTCAGGAACAAGTCCGAGCGCCCCTTGACCTGCAGCAGGTTGAGGTTAAGTGCATGCACGGGGTACCACATGAGCGAGAAGCAGAGAATCTGCAGTAGCAGAACGCAGGGCAACCATTTCTCGGTAATGAGCACCACGATGCATGGCTCGGCCAGAGCCGCAAGCCCCATAAGCAGGGGGAACACGACAAAGGCCGACAGGCGGATAAGAAGACGATATTTCTCGCGCAGAATATCGTCATCGTGCTGCAGTTTGCAGAGCAGGGGGTAAGTTACACCGCCGAGAAGTCCTGTGGCCGAGGTGGCCGGGAGTGAGGCATATTGGTTGGCGCGCGTGTAATAGCCTAAGTCCGCACCGGAATAGACCTTGCCGATAAGCAGAGGGCGGATGTTATTGTAGGTCTGGTCCAGAATGGCAGAGGCAAGCAGCTTGGAGCCGAAGCCGAAAAGCTCGCGGAAGGACTGTCGAGAGAACACCGGTTGTGGCACCCAGCGCACGACAAGCCAGGTAAGCAGCACGCGGAAGCTTGACGAGGCCAGCTGCATATACACAAGCGACCACACACCACAGCCCATGTAGGCGCAAGTAACACCCACTACGCCACCCACAATCGCAGCGGCTACTGAGATAGCCGAGCTTTTCTTGAACTGCAGGTCGATGTAGAGCTTCGTGCCGTGCACGCCGGCCAGAGGGCCAATCACCAGCGTGAGACAGAGCACACGCGTGAGGTCACACAGAGCCGGTTGGTTATAGAAAGCGGCAATATAGGGCGCCGCCACAAACAGCACGGCATACATGAGCAGCGCCGTGGCAATGCTGAAGTAATAGACCGTGGAGCAATCCACCTCGGTGCGGTCGGGCTTGCGCACGAGGGCATTGCCCATGCCACTGTCAATCATGCAGGAGGCAATGGCGGTGAAAATGGTCAGCATGCCCACCAGACCATAATCATCCGGCGAAAGGATACGGGCCAGCTGCACGCCTACAACGAAGCCGATGAGCTGCAGTGAGAAGTTTCCCGCAGCAGACCAAATCATGCCCCAGAAGGCTTTTTTCTGCAGTGGCCCGGCCATATCTTACTTACCCTGATACATCTCTGCGTAGTACTTCTCGTACTCGCCGGAGGTGATGTTGTCCATCCACTCCTGGTTGTCGAGGTACCAGCGGACGGTCTTTTCGATGCCTTCCTCGAACTGGAGGGAGGGCTCCCAACCGAGCTCGTTCTTGAGCTTGGTGGAGTCGATAGCATAGCGCAGGTCGTGGCCGGCGCGGTCGGTCACATAGGTGATGAGCTTCTCGCTGGTGCCCTCCGGGTTGCCGAGCAGGCGGTCGACGGTCTTAATAACCACCTTCACGATGTCGATATTCTTCCACTCATTGAAGCCGCCGATGTTGTAGGTGTCGCCGGTCTTACCCCGGTGGAAAATCACATCGATGGCGCGGGCGTGGTCGACCACATAGAGCCAGTCGCGCACGTTCTCACCCTTGCCGTAGACGGGCAGGGGCTTGCCGTGGCGGATGTTGTTGATGAAGAGGGGGATGAGTTTTTCCGGGAACTGGTAGGGGCCGTAGTTATTCGAGCAGTTGGTCACCAGCGTGGGCATGCCGTAGGTGTCGTGATAGGCGCGCACGAAGTGGTCGCTGCCGGCCTTGGAGGCGCTGTAGGGGCTGTGGGGATTGTACTTGGTGGTCTCCAGGAAGAATTCGCTACCATAGGGGGCGGAGCCCTCGGGCTTGTCAAGCTCCAGCGCGCCGTAAACCTCATCTGTGGAGATGTGGTAGAAGCGCTTGCCCTCCCAGTTGCCGCCCCAGTACTGGCGGGCGGCCTGCAGCAGGCTGAGCGTGCCCATCACGTTCGTGCGGGCAAAGGTGAAGGGGGCTTTGATGGAGCGGTCGACGTGGCTCTCGGCGGCGAGGTGAATCACGCCGTCGATGTCGTGCTCCTGCATGATGGCGCACATGCGCTCGAAGTCGCAGATATCGGCCTTCACAAAGGTGTAGTTCGGCTTGTCCTCGATGTCCCTGAGGTTAGCGAGGTTGCCGGCGTAGGTAAGGGCATCCAAGTTAACGATTTTGTACTCGGGGTATTTGTTGACGAAGAGACGTACAACGTGGGAGCCAATGAAGCCGGCACCGCCTGTGATGAGAATGTTCATGATTTACGATTTTGGATTTACGATTTACGAAGAGGAACGATGGGGGGATTTACGATTTTGGATTTACGATTTACGAAGAGGAACGATGGTGGATTTACGATTTTTGATTTACGAATTTATGTGTTTGGTTACGCTTTTCTGAGCTTAACTGCGGTTGTTTTGCAGATTGAGGTGATGATGGCGCAGAGTTCATCAGCTTCTGTGATGATTGGCTGCATTTTTGATTCAGAAAAGAGCTCAGAATGTTTGATTAATTCCAGCCAGTACAGTGTTTCATCTATCTCTTCTTCGCAAATCTTCATTTTGTTGAGAAAATCCTTATCGGATTTAGCCCGTGAGGCTGCCCGGTAATTAGCACCGACCGATGTCGCACATCTGAGCAATTGGCGCCCAAACACATCGCCCGTAACATTGGATGGTAATTTTTCCACCAAATGTACAATGCGCATGCTGAATTGGAAGGTGCGCTCTTTGAACTCGACAGACATGGGGGATTTACGATTTTGGATTTACGATTTACGAAGAGGAACGGGGGGGATTTACGATTTCGGATTTACGATTTACGAAGAGAAGTGGCGTTTTCGATTGCGGATTTCTTATTTTCCTGCGGCGGAGCCGCCATTATTAGAATTCGTAAATCGTAAATCGTCCTTCGTAAATCCCTGAAGCTTGGCAACGCAGCGCTTGAGGGATGCATGCCAGTGGGGGATGGAGAGGTTAAAGGTGGTGCGGATTTTGGTCTTATCGAGCACGGAGAAGGCGGGGCGCTCGACCTTGCTGGGGAACTCGTTGCTGTGGCAGGAATTGACCACACAGGGGCTGCCGGCCAGCTGAGCGATGGCTACGGCGAAGTCGTACCAAGAGCACACGCCCTCGTTGCTGTAATGATACACACCCTCTGTCGGAGCGGGGGTGTTCAGTATGGTGCCGATGGCATCTGCCAGGTCGCCGGCATAGGTGGGGGTGCCCACTTGGTCGAATACGACGTTGAGGCTCGGGCGGCTTGCCATCAGACTGAGCATGGTCTTCACAAAATTCTTGCCATGAATGGAGTACAGCCAGGCCGTACGGATGATAACGCTGCGGCAACCACTGTCGAGAATGGCCTGCTCACCTGCCAGCTTGGTGCGCCCATAGGCACCCAGCGGATTGGTGGGCAAATCCTCTGTGCGGGGCGTGTTTCCGTCGCCGCCGAACACATAGTCGGTGCTTACGTGCACGAGCAGTGCGCCCTCTGCCTTAGCCGCGGCGGCCAGGTTGGCGGCGGCCGTGGCGTTGATGAGGTGAGCTACGGCTTCGTTGTCCTCCGCGGCATCCACGTTGGTGTAGGCCGCGCAGTTGACGATGGCACTCACGCCCTTAGCTGCTTCCAAAACAGCGGCGGCGTTGGTGATGTCCAGTTCCGCCACATCGGTAAAGATGAACTCATGCTCGCAGCATGACTCCGTTGCGACGCGCCGCATTTCGTTGCCAAGCTGACCGTTGGAACCTGTTACAAGAACCTTCATGATTTACGATTTACGATTTACGATTGATGAAGAATGAGGCGGAATCAATACAGCGGGATATTGATATCGAAATCTTTGGGGGCGTCTGCCAGCGTGCAGCGGTCGGTGTCTTTGGCGGAGAGGATGACGTCCTTCGCAGGCAGCTGCCAGTCAATGCCAAGAGCAGGGTCATCCCACGCAATGCCGCCCTCGCAATCGGGGGCGTAGTAATTGTCACACTTGTACTGGAAGATTGCCTGCTCACTCAGCACGGCAAAGCCATGTGCAAAACCGCGGGGAATGAACAGCTGACGGTGGTTTTCCTCACTGAGCTCCACAGCCACATGCTGCCCGAAGGTCGGCGAGCCTTGACGGATGTCTACCGCCACGTCCAGCACGCGCCCCTTCACGCAGCGCACCAGCTTGCTCTGGCAATGCGGAGCGCGCTGGTAGTGCAGGCCACGCAGCACACCGTAGCATGACATGGACTGATTGTCCTGCACGAAAACGGTATCGCACACTTTCTCCCGGAATTCCCGGTCAGAGAAAGACTCGTAAAAATACCCGCGAGCATCGCCGAAGACTCGGGGCTCGATGATTTTCACGCCGGGAATGGCTGTATCGATGACATTCATTTGGTTAAATTGAGATTGTGTGGTTTACGATTGACGATTTTGTTTTTTGCGGGCCTTGCGGACAAGGTGCATGAGGTACTGGCCGTACTGATTTTTTAGCATGGGTTGAGCGAGCTGCTCGAGTTTATCCGCATCCACCCAGCCGTTTTCGTGAGCAATAGCCTCGAGACAGGAAATCTTAAGCCCCTGGCGTTTTTCGATAACTTCCACAAAGGTGGAGGCTTCGGAGAGCGAGTCATGTGTTCCGGTATCAAGCCAGGCAAAGCCGCGCCCCAGAGTCTGCACTTTCAGGTTGCCCTCTTGCAGGTAATGCTGGTTAACCGTTGTAATCTCGAGTTCACCGCGGGCAGAGGGCTTGATGTTGGCGGCCACATTCACCACACTGTTGGGGTAGAAATAAAGGCCGACCACGGCATAATCTGATTTCGGCTCAGCGGGCTTTTCTTCGATGGACAAGCAGTTACCTTCAGCGTCGAACTCGGCCACGCCATAGCGTTCTGGATCGGCTACGCGGTAACCGAACACCGTAGCTTTACCTTGTTGGGCATCGTCAACAGCCGCTTTCAGTTTCTTACGGAAATCAGCCCCGAAGAAAATATTGTCACCCAGCACCAGGCAGGCTGTATCGTCGCCGATAAACTCGCGGCCGATAATAAACGCCTGCGCCAGACCATCCGGGCTGGGCTGCTCGGCATAGGTGAAGTTCACGCCGTAGTCAGAACCATCGCCCAGCAGGCGCTTGAACCCGGGCAAATCCTGTGGTGTGGAGATGATGAGGATATCCCGAATCCCGGCCAGCATGAGCACCGAGATGGGGTAGTACACCATGGGCTTGTCGAAAATAGGCAACAGCTGCTTGCTGACCCCTTTGGTGATGGGGTATAGACGGGTGCCGGAGCCGCCGGCGAGTACTATTCCTTTCATGATTTTGTTGCTCTCTTATTAAAATGACGAGGTTTATTCCCGCGCAGACCCTTGGTTTCAGGGTCACGGGGAGTGGTAACAGGGGAGGGGCTGAGGGCATCCGCTCGTTGGGTAATGCCTTCGCTGACAGCGACTTTCCAGAAGGTGAGGAAGAGAATCTGCATATCGAGCCACACGCTGAGTTTGCGGGCATAGCGTAGGTCGTATGCAACACGCTGGCGGAAGGTGAGGTTATTGCGCCCGTGCACCTGTGCCAGCCCGGATATACCGGGGCGAATCCGCATGCGGTAGCGGCGCGTAGCGAGGTCGAAGGTGGCCATCTGCTCGGGAATCCAGGGGCGGGGGCCGATGAAGGACATATCGCCGGTGAGCACGTTGAGCAGCTCGGGCAATTCATCCAGCGAGCTGGCGCGCAGGAACTTACCGACCCAAGTGGTACGCTCTTCATCGGGCAGCAGATTGCCGGCCTCATCGCGCGCCATGGTCATGGTGCGGAACTTGATGATGTTGAAGTTTCGGCAGCCGCGCCCCACTCGCTCTTGCAGGAAGAACGGGTTGCCTCCCTGAAAGACGAGCAGCAGTATGATAATGCACAAGAGCAGGGGGGATATAAGCAGTAGCAGCAGCGCGGCAAAGCAGAAGTCACACACGCGCTTGCCTGCCCGCCGGTAGAAGGTGTGCTTGCTGGGGGTGCTGTGCAGCAGGTCTATTTCCTTGGCTATTTCCACAGTTGGATTTACGAGTTACTAAAATTAAGCGCTGAGTTCCATTTTGGTTATCATACCGGCGGAGTGGGCATCCGTACCGTAGGTGGTGTAGAGTCGGGCTTTGTGCAGGCGGCGGGCGAGTCGCTGTACCTGCGGGCCGTAGATTCCGGCGAGCGAGCCGAGGTTGCCCTGGTAGCGCAGACCTGCGGTATGCAGGTCGCGCAGGTCATGCTCGCTGAGGGTGCGCAGGTAGCGCTCGGGGTGGGCCAGCAGCGGGCGCAGGCCGCAGGCACGTATGCGGTCCACTACATCCAGCCAGCCCTCGGGCAGCAGGTACTGCGGCAGTTCAACGAGTATGAAGTCCGGCTCCGCCCCCTGCCTATCCGCCTGCGCGGCCCCAGCAGCCGTTTTCCGCTCACTGTTGCCACCAGAC
>JAZRKM010000133.1:0-2509 GCA_045646325.1 Akkermansia sp.
CACCCTGCTGCGCTGGCACCCCGTACCGGGAGCCACCGGTTACTACATTTTTGCCAACGGTTCCGCGCTGGGTGCAACCCCCGAATGCTCATTTGCCGTCGCACGCCCCGGCAACTACTGCACCGAGTACCGAGTGCAGGCCATCAGCACCGGCAATGCCGGCTGCCTGAGCAAGCCCTGGCTGAGCTGCCCCGAGGGTACCCGCCTCACCCTGCCCCCCCTGCGTGTGGGCGAGAATGCCGAATACGATGTGGAGAACAACCAGGCCTGGCTCGACACCAAACCCTGCACCGCCCTGCTCGACTACGGCTCCGCCACCCTGGCTGCCGGCACCTATCACCTGCGCCTGCTCTACTGCAACGCCACGGCCTCCCTGCGCGATGGCGACAGCTGCGCCCTGCGTGAGCTGATGGTAGACGGCGAACCTGTAGCCGTTATTCCCCTGCCGCACAATACCGAGGCCGGCAACTGGGAACACTACAGCCAAACCGCCCCCGTCACCGTGCAGCTCAAGAGCGGTCGTCACAACTTCGCCCTGCGCTACAACCCCGCCACCTGCGCCAACACCAACGGCAAGCTCAACTGCTGCATGCTGCGTGAACTCGAATTGACGCGCTATTGCTGAGCCGCAACTACAGCTTTCTTTTCATCATTTCCACGCTCACCCGCCATACAAAATAACAATCATGACGCACGAACTCATCAAAAATCGTCGGCAGTTACTCTTCACTCAGGCTCGGCAAGTTGGTTATCTTGTTGTTCTCTGTCTTGCCGTCCTGTTGCAATGGAAACTGGCGGATATTTACAAATCCGATTTAATTATCGAACACGGCGTCATCGAAAGTACGCAAAGCGGCATTCTGTTACTGGCAGCTCTCAGCCTGTTCGCACAAGCCTGCCTCAACCGTTCCTACCGCTCATTGATGCTGTTGCTCGCCTCGCTTACGTTGGCGGCCTGCATTCGCGAGCAAGATGCCTGGCTGGACAAGTGTATTCCCTACGTCGGTTGGCAGTTCGCCTGGGTATTCCCGATTTCTGCCGCCTGCTATGCCATGCGTGACTGGCGCGGTTGCCTGCGCCAGCTGACCGAGTTCCTGCGTTCCAACAGCTTCGGCATGATGATGACCGCCCTCACCATCATCATACCCGTTGCCCAGCTGCTGGGGCACCGCAGTTTCCTGAACGACCTCATCAACGACCCTGATATCAATGCCTCCATCGTCCGGCGCGCTCTTGAGGAACCCATCGAAATGATTGGGTACCTGCAAATTCTGCTCGCCACGGCAGAGTTCCACATTGAGCAATGGCTCGACAGGCACTGATGAATACGCTTGCCGACTCGCACGCGGAGTGCTAATATACCCCTGAACATGTCCGGCAATACTGTTACCTGTCTTCTTCGCGTCACACTGGCAAGCGCAGCCCTGCTCATGAGCGGCTGCTACCCGCCGCCGCCGCAATACCCCTACACCCCACTGGTGACCGAACGGCGCAGCACCTTGCACGAACAGCTGCTCCAGCTGCTCCCCGAGCACGAGAGAAAACTCTCCACCGCTCAGGCCGAAGCCCGCTGGCTGGCCGACACCGCATACAAGGCCGCCGCCGCCATCGCCCGAGTGAATGACTCGAACTTCCCCGGCTGGGCCGGCAATGCACTCGTGAACGCCTACCTGCAAGACCGCGGGCTCTGCTGGCACTATCAGCACGACATGTACCGCGAGCTGCGCCGCCGCAAGCTCAGCCACTTCCGCATAGGCTGCTGCGTGCGCGACCACACCGAACTGACGGAGCACAACTGTGTCTATATCGCCGCTGCCGGCGAATTCTGGCCACAGGCCATGGTGCTCGATGCCTGGATGTGGAATGGTCGCCTGAAAGTCGACCCCGCCACCGAGCTGGATCAGGATGACTGGGAAGACCTGCCCGAAATCTGCGATATGCTGGCCGGCACTTATTACGAAGGGCACACCTACCCCACAGAGCACTGGTTCAGCGTGCGCTGCGATGACGGCCGCTACCTCATATCCTCCTCAAACCTAGCGCGCAGCTCCGCCCAGTACAGCCGCATGTACCGCAACATTCAGCAAGGGCAGCAAGAGCACCCGAACTCGCCGACAAGCTACTGATTCCGAATATAAGCCTTCAGCAAACGGCTTTTTTGTCGACCTCCATCATCAAATTTGATTGACATTGGCGCGGGTGCAGGTAGAATGTTGGCAAACAATGGAAAAGCGCTACTATTACCTGAACTCCGCCCGCACGGCGCCGCTGGGTCCGCATTCACTGGCGGAGCTGAGCAATATGCTGCTGCACGGGCAGCTGTCACCCACCACCGAAGTGGCGGCCGAAGGTGACAAGCGTTGGGTAGCGCTGGCCCCCCTGCTCGCAGCCAGCGGGCAACTGCTGCCGCCCGTGCCGGCTCCTGCCCCCGGTGTAACGGCGCTCCCCCTGCCACCCGTGCCCAAGGATGCCGCCGATGAGGATTTACCCCCTGTCCCCGGCTACATGC
>JAZRKM010000134.1:0-3086 GCA_045646325.1 Akkermansia sp.
GGCTCCGCTAGTTTTGTAGGCATCGTTATCAGTGCGTCCGAAATCAAACACTACTGTTTCGCCCAAGGCTACTCCAGCCAGAGCTATCAGTGTAATCAGAGTTTTTTTCATGTTTGTAAGAATTGATTATTAGATGTTTAGGTTAGACTGCTCAAGTCATTCATCCTCTGGCGCTATGAGAACTATACAAACTTGCTACAATCCAACGGACCTACAATACAGCATTGTCGATGCTTAACCCTTATCTTTGTATTGAAACTCTGTCTGTTAAGCGTGATTAGACATCTCTCACACGCTCTGCTTATCATTCTCTCTAATGTCCTAACTTGCAAAATTCTAATCTTTTACGAATTTTATGCTTGCTACAGCATCGACAATGCTGATGTCTCCTTATCTATCCAACCCTTTACACGCTATCAGGGCAGATGCTGTAAAACTCCTCGGCTTCCGTCTTAGTGATGGCTCGGCGATAGTGCTTCAACAACATGCCGATGTCATGACCGAGTTGGTTCGCAGTCTCGGTGTAGCCCTGTTGCTCTGCCATGAATGAAGCAGCCGTGTGTCGGATGCAGTTCTTCGGAAGAACGATACCAGTCTCGGTAGCCAGTGCTTTGAGGAAAGAACTGTGAGCCGTCTTACGCTGTTTCAGAGTATCACCTTGGATGAGCGTATCAGTCGCATTCATACTCACGCCATGAGCACGAGCAAAGTCCATCCAAGCCTTCACATTCTCGGTGGGGTAGATAAAGCGTGCGATACCATTCTTGGCAACAGCAGCAGAGACAAAGATTTCATTACGACCGCCGATGTAGATGTCACCATAAGTCAGTTTGGCTCTTTCCTCCACACGAGCACCACAGAAGAAGCCTACTGCCAGCACAGGGATGAATGAGTGATACTTCGGATTGGACTTCACGAAGGAGAAGATACGCTTCACTTCATCCACGGACAGAATTTCAGGTTCAGCATCCTTTTTCTTCTTGGCAGGTTTGAGATTAGCCACAGGATTGAACTCCTTGGTGATGTTCCCTTGCTTACTCGGACCGTATGCAACTCATCATTATGTATTTACTCCGATTGGTAAGGAATAGTGGGAGATGTGGATAAAAGAAACCGACCTTGGCTATGAAACCAAGGTCGGTCGCGCGATGCAGGGCTTGGTTACCCTACTCGAACTTGTTGTTGTTCCTTACTTGCGCCGTCGCCGCAAGTAAGACGCTTGGTGTTCAGGAAAGTGGATAATGCTTCATAAAATTTCCACCTACGGGCGTTTATATGGATAGAAAAGTAAAAAGAGTGTTATATGGAGACTCTATTCACTTGGGGGGTATGTTGGGTGCGGTGGTCTGCTGTGTGGCGAATGCCGGACAGGGAGCTGAGGTAAAGAAAAACGCAGGGCCGTGGGCTACGGCAGCATTATGCTACGAGTATCTCGTGGCAGAGGGGCTCTCAACCGCCACTCCCTACGGCATGATACCCTCGCAGGCGGATATCTGCCGTTATCGCGCTGCGGCTGACGCCCGCCGAGCAAAAGAGAGACAGTAAAACTGACGTTGCTGATTGATGCTTTTCCCGGATGTTCCGGCATTATGTCTGTATATATTATTATATGTGATTGTTACTGTCGGCAATCATATTATATAGTGCTATAAGCTCAGGTGCGTGGGTGAAAGCACGGGTGGTATTCTCCCTATGACTGTATATATGTTATGATATATTGGGTGGCATGGCATTTGACGGGGCGTGAGAGGGGAATGAGGCTGCTATCTGCAGGCCCTTGCCGTGGTGATGCCGAGGAGCACCTGCTGAGCATGGTGATCGGGTCTTGGGGTACATACAAAAAAGCCGCCTCAATGTTGAAATTGAGGCGGCTCACATACGCAGTATAAGATTCGAACTTATGACCCCATCCGTGTGAAGGATGTGCTCTACCACTGAGCTAACTGCGCGTTTTCGTTTGCTCGGGATGAGTGCGAGGGGATTTTAGCGTATTCGGCGGCGGATTGCAAGCTTTTTTTCTTGAAACCGGGTATTTTTTTGTGATAAGTGATAAAAAGATTTAGTTTTGCTCGTGGTTGAGAATGGTTTCTCGGGTTTCTTTGGCACCGGTGAGCCAGCGGAGCACGCCGGCGCGATCTTGGTCTTCGAGCAGGAAGATGAGGCGGTGTAGGTCGTTTACACAGTTGGTGAGCACCTGGCGCACGGCAACATCGTTTTCCCACAAGATGTCGGCCCACATGCCGGCAGCACCTGAACACACGCGGGTGGTGTCGCGGAAGCCACTGGCAGCCAGTCGCTGCAGGTCAGGCAGGGGGACATCGCCGGGCAGGGCGTTACGGGCACCGAGGGCTGCCATGATGTGGGGCATGTGCGATATGCGCGCTACGGCGCGGTCGTGGTGCCCGGGTTGCATGCTGTAGGTGCGGCAGCCGAGTGCTTGCCAGAAGTCACTGAGGCGTTGCTCCATTTCAGCTGCTACACCGTGGGGGTTGGTGAGGGCGACGGTTGCACCCCGCAGCAGGGAGGGGGTGGCGTTCTCCAGCCCTTGGGTTTCAGCACCTGCCATGGGGTGCGAGCCGATGAACATGCGGCCGCGGTCGGTGAGCAATTCGCCGGTGGTGCGGTGGACGTAGGCTTTCACCGAGCCGACATCGGTGACGAGGGCCTGTTTGCTGATGGCCGGCAGGATGAGGCGGGCCAGTTCTTCGAAGGCACCGATGGGGGTGGCAAAGATGATGAGGTCGGCGCCGTCGGCGGCGGCCCGGGCATCGGTATAGGTGTGGGTGATACCCAGGCTGTTGGCCAGTTGCAACGGTTGCTCGCGGCGGGCCCACAGGCGAAGCTCGCAGGTGGGGAGGTTATCCCGTATGGCGAGGGCTACAGAGCCCCCCAGCAGGCCGGGACCAAAGACG
This sequence comes from Akkermansia sp., assembly GCA_045646325.1. Classification (GTDB taxonomy): domain Bacteria; phylum Verrucomicrobiota; class Verrucomicrobiia; order Verrucomicrobiales; family Akkermansiaceae; genus Akkermansia. The sequence continues at coordinate 2,913 of JAZRKM010000134.1, forward strand.
GTGACTGTGCGGAAGGGGGGCTCGCTCATGGTAATGATGGGTTAGGGGACGATGAACTTGAAGTTGGTGCCCTTGACCTTCAGTACTTTGCCGCTGGGGTGGACCTTGCCGGTCTTGGGGTCGATGATACGGATGGTCTTGGTGGGGTCGAGGGGGTTGTAGACGCGGATGGGG